>NZ_CP021030.1:2211500-2927000 GCF_002117485.1 Rhizobium sp. NXC14 | reverse complement strand
CTTGGAGAGCATTGACGGGATGTGGATCGCCGCATCGATGCTTTCATCCTGCGTTAGCTTGCCGATGATGGCGGTCGTACCCGTTCCGGCATCGTAGATGCGCATAAGGTCGGCGGCGCGGATGCGATGGGCGATGGCGCCGAGATAGGGATAACGTGAGATGCCGGTCGAAAATTCCTCGCGCCCGTCCTCATCGACGCGGACTTCGCCGAGAAGCTCGGTCTCGATTCTGAACTTATTGTCCTCGCCTTCGCCCCAGGCATGGCTGCCGGTGTTCATTTGATAGACCAGGGCGACGACACGGTTGCGGCCGACGCTGATCGAAATCAGCCGGCCGACGGACCAGAGTTCTGTAAGATCGGTGCCGCCCTCAACGGCGACAGCGGCAATCGTGGCCCTGGAGCCGCTGCATGCAACGACGCGGCCGAGAAAGCGATTTCCCGGCGTATGGCCGTCGCGTCGATCGTGCTCGCTTGCCTTGCCAGACATGCGCAAGTCGTTGTTGAGCAAAGGCTACTCCCTGCGGTAGCGTTAAAGGATAAAGTCGATCCTTTAACAAATCCTTCATCCTATCGATTTTGGGAGGCGGGGGCCCAGGGCAGTTTTTTGTTGCGGCATGCGTTGACGCTGCGAAATTTTCTGTCTATCACTGCCGGCCATGAAAATCGCAACGGCTCTTATCGTGGTGGGAAAGCGCATGGGCAGGATGGTGTAACCATCCGGCGACAGCCACCCATGCGCTAGATGACAGGCTCCTCCGGGGCCTTTTTTTGTGCCCGAAATCGGGCTCCCGGCCACAAACGCAAATCCAGCATCAAACGGAACAGACACAGATGAGCACGGACAATCAGGCGGCAGGCAATCGGATGACGGGAGCGGAGATCGTTCTCAAGGCGCTGAAGGATAACGGCGTCGAACATATCTTCGGCTATCCCGGCGGCGCGGTTCTGCCGATCTATGACGAGATCTTCCAGCAGGACGAGATCAAGCACATTCTCGTTCGCCACGAGCAGGGGGCCGGCCATGCGGCCGAAGGCTACGCCCGCTCCACAGGCAAGGTCGGCGTCATGCTGGTGACCTCTGGTCCTGGCGCCACCAATGCGGTCACGCCGCTGCAGGATGCGCTGATGGATTCAATCCCGCTCGTCTGCCTGACCGGCCAGGTTCCGACCCCATTGATCGGCTCCGACGCCTTCCAGGAATGCGACACGGTCGGCATCACCCGGCCCTGCACCAAGCACAACTGGCTGGTCAAGGACGTCAACCAGCTCGCCGCCATCATTCATGAGGCCTTCCGCATCGCCCAGTCCGGCCGTCCAGGCCCCGTCGTCGTCGATATTCCGAAGGACGTGCAGTTTGCGACCGGCACATACACGCCGCCCGCCGATTACGCGATCCAGAAGAGCTACCAGCCGAAGATCCAGGGCGACCTCAACCAGATCCATGCGGCGATTGAGATGATGGCGAATGCGCGCCGTCCGATCATCTATTCCGGCGGTGGCGTCGTCAATTCCGGCCCCGAGGCCTCCAAGCTGCTGCGCGAGCTGGTCGAGCTCACCGATTTCCCTATCACTTCGACGCTGATGGGCCTCGGCGCCTATCCGGCTTCGGGCAAGAACTGGCTGAAGATGCTCGGCATGCACGGCTCCTACGAAGCAAACATGGCGATGCATGATTGCGACGTCATGGTCTGCATCGGCGCCCGCTTCGACGACCGCATCACCGGCCGTCTTAACGCCTTCTCGCCGAATTCGAAGAAGATCCATATCGATATCGATCCGTCCTCGATCAACAAGAACGTCCGCGTTGACATCGGCATCCGCGGAGATGTCGGCCATGTCCTCGAAGACATGGTCCGCCTGTGGCGGGCGCTGCCGAAGAGGCCGGAGAAGGGCCGCCTCGAGGATTGGTGGAGCGATATCGCCCGCTGGCGGGCGCGCAATTCCTTTGCTTTTACCAAGAGCAACGATGTGATCATGCCGCAATATGCGCTGGAGCGGCTCTATGCGCATACCAAGGACCGCGACACCTACATCACGACCGAAGTCGGCCAGCACCAGATGTGGGCGGCGCAGTTCTTCGGCTTCGAACAGCCGAACCGCTGGATGACCTCAGGAGGCCTCGGCACGATGGGCTACGGCCTGCCGGCGGCCCTCGGCGTGCAGATCGCCCATCCCGAAAGCCTCGTCATCGATATCGCCGGCGATGCCTCGATCCAGATGTGCATTCAGGAAATGTCGACGGCGATCCAGTACGACGCGCCGATCAAGATCTTCATCATGAACAACCAGTATATGGGCATGGTGCGACAGTGGCAGCAACTGCTGCACGGCAACCGCCTGTCGCACTCCTATACGGAAGCGATGCCCGATTTCGTCAAGCTTGCGGAAGCCTATGGCGCGGTCGGACTGCGCTGCGAAAAGCCGGACGAGCTCGACGACGCCATTATCGAGATGATCGAGGTCAAGAAGCCGGTCATCTTCGATTGCCGCGTCGCCAATCTCGCCAACTGCTTCCCGATGATCCCCTCGGGCAAGGCGCATAACGAGATGCTGCTGCCCGACGAAGCCACCGACGAAGCCGTCGCCAACGCGATCGACGCCAAGGGCCGTCAGCTCGTATAACGATAAGGTAGGAACCCAGGACCATGAACGCACATCTTCAGCCCACGGGCTCTGCCTATTTCATCTCTCCGGAAACGACCGCAGTCGAGAGCCATACACTTTCGGTTCTCGTCGACAACGAGCCCGGCGTCCTTGCCCGCGTCATCGGCCTGTTCTCCGGCCGTGGCTACAATATCGAGAGCTTGACGGTCTCCGAGACCGAGCACCAGGCGCATCTGTCCCGCATCACCATCGTGACGCGCGGCACGCCTCATGTGCTGGAGCAGATCAAGGCGCAGCTCGAACGCATCGTCCCTGTTCACCGCGTTGTCGATCTGACGGTGCGGGCCCGCGAACTCGGCCAGGACCGGCCGATCGAGCGGGAAGTTGCGTTGGTCAAGGTGATCGGCGAGGGCGAAACACGCGCCGAGACGCTACGGCTTGCCGATGCCTTCCACGCCAAGGTGGTGGACGCGACGATCGATCACTTCATTCTGGAGATAACGGGCAAATCCTCCAAGATCGACCAGTTCATCGCGATCATGAAGCCGCTCGGCCTGATTGAAGTCTGCCGTACGGGCATTGCGGCGATGAACCGTGGTGCGCAGGGGATGTGACCCTGCTAGCTCTGTTAGGTTTGTGCTGATAGCTGCCCCTCACCCTAACCCTCTCCCCGTAAACGCGGCGAGGGGACGCTCCAAACGAGAGCATGATGGGGACCGGAGAGGTTGCGACGTGTCCTTTCTCCCAGCTGACGGGGAGAAAGGTGGCGGCAGTCGGACGACGGGCTTTTCGGTCGGACAGCTACCGGAAATCACAGCATCTCCAGCGGCTTTTTCCCGGCCGGCGGCGGGAAGGCAGCGTCGAGCGCTTCCCAATCGTCGTCGGTGATATCAAGCGAGACACAGTCGCGGTTTTCGCGAACACGTTCGGCATTCGAGGTCTTGGGGATGGCGATGACGCCGTCGCGTTTCAGCAGGAAGGCGAGCGCCAGTTGGGCGGGTGTCGCCTGGTAGGCCTTGGCGATGTGGATCAGTTCCGGATGATGGAGGATATGGCCCTGCTCGATCGGCGAATAGGCCATTACGGGAATGCCGCGGCTTCGGCACCAGGGCAGGAGGTCGAATTCAATGCCGCGGCGAGAGAGATTGTAGAGCACCTGGTTGGCGGCGACATTGACGCCATCCGGCACGCCAAGTAGTTCCTCCATGTCATCAGTGTCGAAGTTGGAGACGCCCCAGGCGCCGATCTTGCCTGACGCCTTTAACATTTCGAAGGCGGCGACAGTCTCGGCGAGCGGATAGTTGCCGCGCCAATGCAGGAGATAGAGATCGATGCGGTCCGTGCCGAGGCGTTCGAGGCTGTGTTCGCAAGCCTCGATCGTGCCTTTCAGGCTGGCATTCCAAGGATAGACCTTGCTGACGATGAAGACCTCGTCGCGCCGTCCCCTGACCGCCTGGCCGACGATTTCCTCGGCGCCACCGTCGCCATACATTTCGGCGGTATCGATCAGCGTCATGCCGAGATCGATACCGACTCTGAGGCTTTCGATCTCGGCCTTGGCATGGCCGGCATCCTCGCCCATGGCCCAGGTTCCCTGGCCGAGCACCGGCACTTCCGCGCCGTTCGGGATTGTGATCGATGAGATAGGGTCGTCCTGCATGGTCTTGATCCTGGTCAGGAGATTGGGCTGCGCCGCTATCTTTCAAGTAATCCTGTCACCATGACAATGATGTATTGGTGTCGGCGATTTAGGACAGTTATGCTGACCTAAATAAAAGCTGGCTGCTGGAAAAGCCGGCTTCGGGAGGTTTCATGCCGCTGGATACGTTTCTCGCTCTCGTTCTCTTCGCCTTTACGACGTCGATCACGCCGGGGCCGAACAATATGATGCTTTTCGCTTCGGGCGTGAATTTCGGCTTCCGCAGGACTGTCCCGCATATGTTCGGCATCGGCGCCGGCTTCTTCTCGCTACTCATTGCCGTTGGTCTCGGGCTCGGTGCGCTGCTGCACACGATACCGATGCTCTATACCGTGCTGAAATTCGCCGGCGGCGCCTATCTCCTCTGGATCGCCTGGAAAATCGCTTCGTCGCGTTCGCTCAGCGAAGGCAAGAGCGGTGCGGCGCCAATGTCCTTTGTCTCGGCGGCGGCTTTCCAGTGGATCAATCCGAAAGCCTGGGTGATGGCGGTCACCGCAATGGCGACCTATACGAATCCGGAGCTTTATCTCGTCAGCGTGTTGATCGTCGGCCTGGCTTTCGCGGTGGTGAACGTGCCGAGCGTCTCAAGCTGGGCAGGCTTCGGCTCGGCGCTCAGGGAATGGCTTTCCGATCCGGTGCGGCTGAAGTGGTTCAATATCAGCATGGCCGTGCTTCTGGTGGCGAGCCTCTGGCCGATGCTAAAATAGAGCGATCGACGGTTTGGTCAGCATCAGCCAGAAAATGCCGAGGACGGCGGAGAAGGCCGGAAAGCCGAAGGCGAACCAGATGCGGTAGAGGCTGTTATAGCTGGGCGGCAGAGCGCCTCCCGAGCGTGCCGCGGCGCGGGCGAGGTCGCGCAGTTGGAGCTGGATCCAGACGACCGGCAGCCAGAACAGGCCGGTGACGACATAGAGCAGCAGTGACAGCGCAATCCAGCCCTCCGAAAGATTCCAGCCGATCGACCGCGCCAGCAGATAGCCGGTGACCGGCTGGAGAATGGCGGCGGTCGCCGTGAAGACGGTGTCGGCGATGACGACTGTTGCGGCGACATGGGCGATCAGGATGGGATCACGCGTGCGGTGCGCCATCACCATGAAAAAGGCGATGCCGGCGCCGGTGCCGAAGAGAACGGTCGCGCCGATGACATGGGCAAGCAGGAGCCATTCTTGGAGCATCAGCGTTCATCCAGGGTGGCAAGGGCCGTGAGCGTCAGCAGGATCGACGGCAGTACCTTGACAAGCGGGCCGAGCGGATCGAGCCAGAGCGCCGGTTCGAGAAGTGTGCCGCCGGTGAGATAGGCCAACGAGACGGCCAGCATGCCGAGGAGGGCGCGTTTGGCGAGCGGGCGGATTAGGACGGCGGCGCCGAGCGCGATATCGATGAGACAGGTGACAAGCGTCAGCATCGCCGCTGCCGCCTCGGGCATGAAGGGCAGGAAATGCGCGGATGCCTTCTCCAGCACCAGCGGCGGGATCAGGCCGGAGAGCAGCCAAAAGGCCGACAGGCCCGAAATGACGAGCGGCTTCAGCAGATAGAGCCGGGCGAACCAGAGATCCTGCACGCCGGAAGGATTGGCTGAAAGCGTTGCCGCGGCTGATGTCGCGGCAAGGCCGCTCTCCGCCTTCGCGCTTTTAATGCCTTCCGACATGACGGTCATTGCCGTCGAGCGCAGCGGCGACCGCCAGCCGAGCACGCCCGCGACATCGGCGAGCCATGTCACGGGCTGCGCCAGCCGCGGAGCAAGCGAAAAGACGCGGGCGGGCGGCAGGCCCAGCCATTGCCGGTGAAGGCGCACGAGATCGGCGAGCGTCAGCACCTCGTCGGCGGCAAGAACGATATCCCCGCGCAGATCGCCTGAAACCGCCCGCGACACGGCTTCCGCCACGTCGTCCACCGACAGGGTTTCGACCCCGCTTTCGGCGTGGATGAGCGGCAGCGCCAAGGGGAAGGCGGCAAGCGCCCGGATGAGCGACGAGCCGCCATGGGCATTGCGGCCGAGAACGAGGGCAGGGCGTAGGATGAGGTGGGGCATGCCGCTTGCCGCCAGCGCCTCATCGGCCCGCCGCTTGGTGGCGAGGAAAGGCAGATCGCCGGCCGCGCCCGCCGTCCTTGCCGATATCTGCACCATCAAAGGCTGAGAGCGTTTCGCAGCGGAATAGAGCGCCAGCATCGCATCTCCCTGTGTGGCTGCCAAATCATCCGACAGGCCGTCCTGCAGCGCGCCGGCGCAATTGACGACGGCATGCTGGTCCTTCAGGAGATCCTCCCAGTCCTCGGCCTTCGTCATGCGGGACAGATCGGCCCGCCGCCAGTTTATCGCAGGCTGCTTCAAACGCGCACGCTCAGGATTGCGGCCGAGCCCGGTCACGGCATGCCCATCGGCCGCGAGCCGGGCCGCGACGACGGAGCCTATGAAGCCGGTTGCGCCGAGAATCAGGATGTTCATGGCTGGAGATTAGCGGAAAAGTTTAAGGGGGATAGGAGGGGTTGGCGGGTGCGTGGGGTGTGATAGAAAAGGGGATGTTTGCGCTGCTTTCCACGGGCGATACTTTGAGAAGGGCGGGGCCTTGCAATGATTCCCCTTCTCCCCAGCGGGGAGAAGATCCTATCTGTCGTTTGGGAGAACATCGCATTGCACGACCATGATCACGACGACCATCACAACTACGACCATCACCACGACAACCGCTACTCCGACATGCAGGCGCGCGTCAAAGCGCTGGAGACGCTGCTGACGGAGAAGGGGTTGATCGATCCGGGGGCAATCGATGCGATCGTCGAGACTTATGAGAGGAAGGTGGGGCCGCGCAACGGTGCGCGTGTCGTCGCGAAAGCATGGAGCAACCCCGAATTCGCGGACTGGCTGAAACGCGATGCGACGGCGGCGATTGCGAGCCTTGGGTTTACCGGCCGGCAGGGCGAGCATATGCGCGCCGTCTTCAATACGCCCGACACCCATAACCTGATCGTCTGCACGCTCTGCTCCTGTTATCCCTGGTCGGTGCTCGGCCTGCCGCCGGTCTGGTACAAGGCTCCGGCCTATCGCTCGCGCGCCGTCATCGATCCGCGCGGCGTACTGGCCGAATTTGGGCTGGTGCTGCCTGCGGAGAAAAAGGTCCGCGTCTGGGATTCGACGGCGGAGTTGCGTTATCTCGTAATCCCCGAGCGGCCGGCGGGCACGGAAGGGTTGGATGAGACCTCATTGGCCGATCTCGTCAGCCGCGATGCGATGATCGGGACGGCGATCGCGGGCAGCTCGAAAATTTCAGCTGCCGGCAGTCCGGAGGCTCTGCCATGAACGGACCCCACGATCTCGGCGGGCAGATGGGTTTCGGGCCTATCGCCCCTGAAAAGGATGAGCCCTCTTTCCATGCCGACTGGGAGAAGCGGGCTCTCGGCATCACGCTTTCCTGCGGCGCTTTCGGCGCCTGGACGATCGATGAGAGCCGGCATGCCCGCGAAAACATTCCGCCGGCCGATTATCTTGCCGCCAGCTATTACGAGATTTGGATCCGCGGCGTCGAAACGCTGCTCGAACGGCACGGTTTTGCGACGCGCGAGGAGTTGCTGTCTGGGCGCAAGCTGCAGGAGGGCGCGACGCCGAAACGGGTGCTGAAGGCCGAGATGGTACAGGCGGTTCTCGCGAAAGGCGGGCCATGCGATCGTCCTTTCGAGGCCGCGCCGATATTTGCGATCGGCGAGACGGTGCGGACGAGGAATTTCAATCCGGCCACCCATACGCGCTTGCCGCGTTATGCCAGGGCCAAGACCGGCATCGTCGAAGCGGTGCAGGGTTCCTTCGTCTTTCCCGATGACAATGCGCATGGCAAGGGCGAGAACCCGCAATGGCTCTATACCGTCATCTTTGATGGCACGGAGCTCTGGGGTGAGGGTGCTGACCCGTCGCTGACGGTCTCGATCGATGCATGGGAGAGCTATCTTGAGCGTGTGTGAAATACCCTCTAAGCTCTCGCAACCGCCGGGTTTACCGAAGTCGCCGGAGGGTGATCCTGTTTTCCCTGAACCTTGGGCGGCTGAAGCCTTCGCCATAACCGTGCATCTGCTTGAGAAGGGGCTGTTTTCCTGGGCCGAGTGGGCCGAAACCCTCTCGCGGGAATTGCATCAGCCAGGCCGAGCCGAGGACGGCAGCGATTATTTCGACAGCTGGGTGGCGGCGCTCTCGGACCTGCTGGTCAGTCGCGGCGTCGCGGATGCATCCCTACTCCTCGACCTGCAGAAGAGCTGGCAGCGGGCGGCCGAAGCGACGCCGCATGGCAAGCCGATAGAGCTTGCCAACGATCCGCTGCGCTAAACGTCATGACGGGAACTGCCGATAGCACTCCTCGGCCACCGCGCGCAGCGCTTCGCGCGAGATTTCGCCGGTGACGGCATAACCGAGTTCGCCGTCGATCCAGTAGAAGGTTTCGAGATTGCCCGATGAGGCGAAGCGGAAGCTCGTCGTGCGGTTTTCCCTGTTGCGGCCGACCATGACGGTCAGGCGCTCGCCGGCCTGGTTCTCGTACATGAACATCGCGCCCGGCCGGCCGTCGACCGGCAGCAGGCGGCCGCCGACCAGCTTGAAGCCGAGGGGCTGCAGGTTCGGGATCTTGAGGTTCTCGATCGCCAGGCGCTTGCCGAGCCAGGTGGCGAGATGGGCTTCCTCGTCGGCGAAGACCTCGACGGGATGACGGACCTCGGCGGCATAGACGGTAAAGGCGGTCTCGGCCTGTTTCGGGAAGGTTTCTGAGCCGGTAAGCTGCAGCTCCGGCTTTTCTAGAAGAGCCGGGTCATAATACCCGCTGACGGCGCCGAGCGCAAAAACGAGGAGGGCCGCGGCGGCGAGTGCCCAGCGCTTCCGCGTGGGTGCGACCGCGCGTGAGGGCGCAACGAGCAGAGGATCAGTGTCCCTGGCCTTCTCGTACCCGGCAAAGAGGGAACGGATGCCTGCGTTCTGCGCCTGCCATTCGGCGATCATCGCCGCTTCGTCCGGGTTGTCCGCGAGGTAGGTCTCGATGCGGGCCCGCGAGCTTTGCGGCAACTGGCCGTCGGCATAGGCGTGGAGATCGGCTTCGGTGACGATCGGGTTGGTCTCGTTCATTTCGGTCTCCGAAGCGTAATGACGTTATCGGCCTTCAGATGCTCGGCGACGCGCCGGCGGGCGCGCGACAGGCGCGACATGACGGTGCCGATCGGGATATCGAGAGCGGCGGCGACCTCGCTGTAGCTATAGCCCTCGATGACGACGAGCATCAGCACGGCGCGGTGCTCCTCCGAAAGGCTGTTCAGCGCATCGTTGAGCCGGGCGCGCTCCAGCGGATCGGCCGGCGGTTCGGGCGCTGCCATATCCTCCGCAGCATTGAGCTCGACCAGGCCGTCGCGCGCCTTGCCGCGCCGGCCGTTGCGATAGAGATTGGTCATGATGGTCAGGACCCAGCCGCGCAGGTTGAGGCCGCGCCATTGGCCGCGGCGCGCCAGGACCTTCTCGACACAGTCCTGGAGCAGGTCCTCGCCATCGGCATCCGAGCGCGTCAGGCTGCGCGAATAGCGCCTGAGCGAGGGCAGGAGGGCCAGGATCTGGCCCTCGAACGTTTCCGGTGCGGGTATCTTCACGCCGGTTCCCTTGGCGTCAAGGTTTTGCGAGGTCCCAGTTGCCGCCGACACCGTCGCCGGTGATGTCGCCGGCCTTCTTGTCCTTGACCCAGTAATAAAGCGGCATGCCGTCCTTGGCCCATTGCTTCTTACCATCCTTGCGTTCAATGATCGAATATGCACCATCGGCCTTGGCATCGGAAGCGGCCATCAGCGGCGGCCAGTTCTTGGCGCAATCGCCGTTGCAGTTGGAAACGCCCTTGGCGTCTTTCTTGAAGGTGTAGAGGGTCATGCCATTTTCGCCGGCAAGCACCTTGCCCTTGGCGGTTTCGACTTCCTTGACGGGAGGGGCTGCGAAAGCAGCTGTCGCGGCAAGCGCGGCTGCCGCCGCGACGGACAGGAATTTCACGGATGTCATGATGTCTCTCCTCAGGTTGGGCACGCAATGCTGCGATACCTGATATGAGACACGGGGCGAGGCGGTTTTATTCCCGGCTGAGCGAAAGTTTTTCGCGCGCTCAGGATGAGGCTGGAGAGAGGCCGCGGAGAGCACAATACAAGCGAGGGATGCGATCTGCTCGGCGAAGGTGGACATCTTCGTTGTCTGCCGGTCATTTACATCATGCAGCTTTGCGGATATCCTGTATCCTTAATTTGGTTCGCAGAACCAGCCATTATGAGTTGCTGAATGATCCTGAAAAGCCAGGTCGAGTGGGCGCTGCATTGCTGCGCCATTCTCGCGGGCCTGCCCGAGGGCAGGTATCTCTCCACCAAGGCGCTCGCCGAGCTTCACGGTCTGCCGAAGGAATATCTCTCCAAGGCGCTGCAGAGCCTTTCGCAGGCCTCCCTGGTCGATACCACGCTCGGCCCGAGCGGGGGCTACAGGCTTGCGAGATCCCCATCCGAGATCAACTTCCTTGATATTGTCGAGGCTGTGGAGGGAAAGGCGCGTAGCTTCACCTGCACGAATATCCGCGAGAACAATCCGTGCCGGCCGGCAGGCTATTGCGACAGTAAGCCTTGCCCGGTTGCGCGCGTCATGTGGGAAGCCGACGAGGCTTGGCGAAATACGTTGAGAGCCGTCCGGCTCTCCGATCTTGTCGGCACCTTATCCGAGGAGGTGCCGGCGGACATCTGGCAAGACACGTTCCAATGGGTGCTCCAGCGCGCCGGCTGATCATGCCCTGAAGATGGTTCTGATGGTGTTCAGGATGGCATGCGCGTTGCGGACCTGTTCCGCAGGCAGGCCAGCGCTGTCGCGGAAGCGTTCGGCGCGGCCGGCGAGGGCTTCGGCGATTTCTTCGGCCAAACCGGGTCGTCGGGTGAACAGCGGCGCGAAGGCTTCCTGGTCGATTTCATAGACCGTCGCCGGGGTCAAGGCCTCCAAGGTGCAGACTTCCTGCATGCCGGCGAGCAATCCTGTCTCGCCGAAAAAATCGCCCGGTGCGAAGCGCCCGCGCTCTTCGCCTTCGCGCCGCGCCACGATGATGCCGGCGCGCACCATAATCAGCGAGGGCAGCATTTCGCGCTCCCGCACGATCACATCGCCCTTGCGGAACTGCCGGACAGTCGTGGTTTCGGCGAGTTTCTGCTTTTCATCTGACGTCAGTGTCGCAAAGACCGGAATGGCTTCGATCAGCGCAAGCGGCGTGACGCTCGGCGGCCTGGCGTTTTCTTCGGTCGGCAGATCGGCGGTCAGCACTTGGGCCGCGGGCGGAACCGCGAGAAGCAGGCCGGCGGATTTGCAATGACGATAGACGAGATCGAGCACCTCGTTTCGCGCCGTCACACGCAGGCTGGGGCTCGTCACCCGAAACAGCAGCTCGACCTCGAGTGCGGTGGCATCCAGCCCTTTCAGCGCGACGACCGGCGCAGGCTCCCGCACAATCGAATTGCAGCTCGTGAGCGCGGCGATCATGATCTGGCGGATCGATGCCGGCATCCGGGTCGGGGCGATGCGGATGGTGAGGATCAGCAGATGGGTCTCGTCCGGACGGCTAATATTGGTCAGGCCGAGTTTCGCCAGGAAGCTGTTGGGCAGAACGACGATATTGTTGGCGCCGGTCAGAATGTGCGTCGCGCGCCAGTTGCTTTCGACGACGCGTCCTTCCGTGCCGTCGCTCAAGAGAATCCAGTCGCCGATGACATAGGGCCGGCCGAGCGTCAGCGCGATGCCGGAAAAGACGTCGGCAAGCGTGTTCTGAAGCGCCAGACCGAGAATGATGGCGACCACGCCCGATGTCGCGACGAGGGTGCCGATCGGCACGCCGAAGACGTAGGCGAGGATCGAAAGCGCGATGCCGATATAGACGATGCCGACGACGAGATCCTGGAGCAGGCGGGCCTCACGCGGGCTGCCCTCCAGCACCAGATAGAGCCTGATGAAGCCGATGACTGCCCATGCCAGATGGACCCACCAGAGCGATTTCGCCAGGATGACGAGTAGGGCTCGCGGGTCCTCGGATTGATACCCCCTGAAACGATGCGGTTCGATGCCGCTGCCGACGAGGATCAGCGTCATCACCGCAAAGAAGAGGATCTGCACCACCAGCCGCGTCGTCGGCCGCTGACTGGAGAGGAAATACCAGACAATGATGCCGGCAAAGCCGACCACGATCAGGGACATCAGCGGCCTACCGAAGAGCGCGTCGTAGATCATCTCTGTCTGTCTCCGGAAGGGGCGGCGGCACATGATTCAGCGTGTCGGCCACCCGCGAAAGCGGCCGGCTCTCCGCGGGTGGCCGTCAGCGAATACTCACTTTTTCAGCGGGAAAGTCAGTTCTTTCTGATCGGTGTCGACGACGAAGACGGCGAGCAGGCGGGCGGGCTCGGTCTCGCTGCCATTGGCGCTGACGCCATGGCGGTCGCCCGGCATTTCGGAAAAGCTCTCTCCGGCCTGATAGACCTTGACCGGGCCGTCATTGACCTGGCTGCGGATCGATCCTTCGAGCACGGTGGCGTAGATGAAGGCCGAGTCCGGATGGGTATGGCCTCCGGAGAAGCCGCCCGGGCCGTATTCGACCAGCACGCCCTTGATGCTCTTGCCCGGCACGTTCGGCAGTTCGTGCTCATAGACGAGCGTCACCTTCGCGGATTTGCTGCTGTCGTGGGCGGCGCCACCGGTCGCTGTGAGAAAGGCGAGTGCGGCGGCGAGCATTGATGTCCTGATCATGGGAATCTCCTGTGTTGCTGGGATGGAGAGGACGCGCCCAAGCGACCGCGTCCTGAGGCAAGTCAATCACTTCGACTGGCTGATTTTGCGAACCACTCTTCGAAGGTGATCGTACCGAGCCGCGGATTGTCGTCGGAGACGAGCGACTGATCGTTCAGCCTGGCGCCGAAATATCTTGCCTCTGCATCGGCTTCGACAGTCCTCGGGTCCTTCATCGCCTTTAGATAGCTGGCGACGAGATCGCTGAGGCGAGCGCGTTCGGGACCCGATATCTCGATTGTCTTGTTGGCGGGGGCGGAGAGCGCCACGTCGGCCATGGCGTCGGCAACGTCATCGGAGGCGATCGGCTGCACATAGGCCGGCGACAGGCGGACCGTCTGGCCGACGGTGCCGGACTGGGCGATGCCGTTCAGGAATTCCATGAACTGCGTCGAATGCACGATGGTATAGGGAATACCCGAGGCCCTGATCAGCTTTTCCTGAGCGAGCTTGCCGCGGAAATAGCCGCTTTCCTGCAGGCGCTCAGTGCCGACGACCGACAGCGCGACATGATGCTTGACGCCAGCGGCCTTTTCGGCGCCGAGAAGATTGCGTCCCGAGGTCTCGAAGAATTCGAGCACGGCCTTGTCCTCGAAGGAGGGTGAATTGGCAAGATCGAGCACGACCTCTGCGCCCGCAAGCGCTTCCGCCAGTCCTTCTCCGGTGATCGTGTTGACGCCTGAGTTCGGCGAGGCGGCAATCACCTCATGGCCGCGCTTGCGCAGGCGCTCGACGGTTTTCGAACCGATGAGACCGGTTCCGCCAATGACAACGATTTTCATAACGGATCTCCTTTCGCTGCCGGGGTGCGGCAGCGTCAAAATGAATCTTCTCAATGAATTGCGAGGGTTAGTTCAGGCCAGCCTTATCGAGGCCGTAGGCCTTGTCGGCCGTGCCGGGCACAGTCTTGAAGCCGACATTGACGCGGTTCCAGGCATTGATTGCCATGACCACGAAGGTCAGGTCGGAGATTTCCTTTTCGGAAAGCTGGCCGCGAACCCGCTCATAGATCTCGTCGGGAACGCCGCCCTCCGGCAGTTTCGTCAGGGCTTCGGTCCAAGCCAGCGCGGCGCGCTCGCGGGGAATGAACAGGTTCGATTCCCGCCAAATAGCGACGTGATAGATCCTGAGCTCACTCTCGCCGAGGATTTTGGCCTGCTTCACATGCATGTCGAGGCAGAAGCCGCATCCGTTGATCTGCGAAGCGCGGATCTCGACCAGGGCCTGCAGCTTCTCGTCGATCACGCTGCTGCGGAGCGCCATGCTGAATTCCATGAACTTCTTGAAGAGCTCGGGTGACTGCTGGGCGTAGTTCAATCGCTGGGTCATGTCTTTCTCCTCTAATTAAGGACATTTAATATCCTTATGGATAGAAGATATCCTTAATTGCTGGACTGTAAAGTCATTCTCGCTTAGTCTGGCGGCATAAAGCCTATGCGCAAAAGTATGAGGAGGAGGGGATGGATATCGTTTCGGCATTACGGACCTTTCAGCGCGTCGTGGAGACGGGCTCGTTTTCAGCCGCGGCGCATGATCTCAATGTGACCCAGCCCGCAGTCTCCCGGCAGGTTGCGGCACTCGAGGGCCATTTCAACACGCGCCTGCTGCATCGCACGACGAGCGGCCTGTCGCTGACGGCGGAGGGGGAGAGGATGCTGCCGATGGCGCTCCGGATTCTCGAGGCGGTGGAAGAGCTCGGCGATGCCGCCGGATCGGATGGAGCGATCGCTTCTGGCAAGGTCAGGCTCAGCGTTCCGGCACCGCTCGGCCTCTATCTCAGCGAGCGGCTGGGCGATCTTCTCGCCGCTCATCCCAAACTCTCGGTCGAACTGCTTTTCAGGGAGCAGAGCTCCGATATGATCGAGGAGCGCCTCGATCTCGAAGTGCGCCTTGGCCCGGTCGCCGACAGCAGCCTCGTCTGCCGGCGGATCGGCTGGACGACGGCCTTCCTCGTCGCGTCTCCCGCCTATCTCTCGCGCAGGGCGGCTCCACGCGCCCCGAAGGACATCAAGGATCATGAATGCCTGTGCTACGCGAGGGCAGGCGAGGCCAACACATGGTCCTTTTCGAACGGCTCGGAAGATATATCGGTCAGGATCTCGCCGCGCCTGACCGCATGCAACGCCGTCGCCATTCACAGAGCCGCCCTTGCCGGCGCGGGACTGGCGGTGCTCTCCCACATCATCGCCATGTCCGATATCGCCGCCGGCCGGTTGATCCAGGTGATGAAGGATTTCCAGCCGAGCCGGCTGCCGGTCACCGTCGTCTATCCCTCGCGACGTAACATGCCGCTGCGCGTCAAGACCGTTCTGGATTTTGTGATGGATGCGATGGGGCAGGACCCGTCCATGTGTGCAGGCGCCGCGGACCGGGCCTGGAACGGATGAGCGCCGGGATCTGCCGTCGTCGGCCATGCCGCGTCAGTTTCCGCCTTGCCTAAGTCAGGCGAATCCTGCCAAGTCGTCTGATCATGCAATTTGCGCCGCAACAAGACGAAGCCCTGAAGGCTGTTTCGAAATGGCTGAACGAAGGGCGCTCGCCGCTCTTTCGCCTGTTCGGCTACGCCGGAACGGGCAAGACGACGCTTGCCCGGCATTTTGCCGAGAATGTCGACGGCGACGTCCTGTTTGCCGCTTTTACCGGCAAAGCCGCGCAGGTGCTGCGTTCGCGCGGCGCCTCCAACGCCAAGACCATCCATTCGCTGATCTATCGCCCGCGCGGCGAGGAGGCGGTCGAAGACGAGGAAACCGGCAAGACCTCGATTGCGCCAATGTTTGCGATCAACCGGCAAAGCCCGGTGGCGAAAGCGGCGCTGATCATCGTCGACGAATGCTCGATGGTGGACGAGGCGCTCGGCAAGGACCTGATGAGCTTCGGCACGCCGATTCTGGTGCTCGGCGATCCCGGCCAGCTGCCGCCGGTTTCGGGCGGCGGCTATTTCACCAACCAGGAGCCGGATTATCTCCTCACGGATATCCACCGGCAGGCGCGCGACAATCCGATCATCAAGCTCGCCATGCAGGTGCGCGAAGGCAACGAGATCATGTATGGCGACTACGGCACGGCCAAGGTGATTTCGAAGAACGAGGTGACGCAGCAACTCGTGCTCGACGCCGACCAGGTGCTTGTCGGAACCAACAGGACGCGGCGGCGCTACAATCAGCGCCTGCGTGAATTGAAGGGTTTTTCCGCCGATTATCCGCAGACCGGCGACAAGCTGGTCTGTCTTCGGAACGATCCTGCCAAGGGCCTGCTCAACGGGTCGCTGTGGCAGGTGATGACCTCGTCCAAGGAAACGACGAAGCCCGGCATCAACCTGCTCGTCCGTCCCGAAGACGACGACATGGACCGCGGGGCGGCTAAGATCAAGCTGCTCAAGCAGGCCTTCGAGGATGTCGAAGGCGAGATCCCCTGGAACACCCGCAAGCGTTACGACGAGTTCGACTATGGTTATGCCCTGACCGTCCACAAGGCGCAGGGCTCGCAATGGAACGAAGTCGTGCTCTTCGACGAGAGCTGGGCCTTTCGCGACACGCGGGAACGCTGGCTGTATACGGCGATCACACGTGCGGCGGAGACGCTGACGATCGTTCGCTGATCCCGATCGGGGCCGGCCCCTCATCTGCGTTCATCGCTGCGAACCGGACAGTTATGGTTGAAAGTGGAAGGAGACAGTGGCGCTCGTCAGGGGAATTAAGCCTGCACGATGCCCAGCAGCACGGCCTTGGCGATCGCCTGGAAGCGGTTGTTGGCGCGGAATTTCAGGATGATTCCGGCCTCGAGATCCCTGGTCTCATCATGCTTCAGATCGAGTGCCCGGGCGATGCGCTGCGTGGAATATCCCTCTGCCATCAGTTCCAGGCAACGCAGTTCCTGCGCGGTCAGGCTGGAACTGTCCTGATTGTCGTTGAGCGGCTGCGTCTCCATGCCGTCGTCGAAATCCAGGAGATCGCCGACCTGCTGGAGCTGGCGGTGCAGCGTCGACATTTCGGCCGTCAACTCGCGCTTGCGCACCTGCAAGACCTCGCGGAACATCGCCTCGGCCGATTCCTGCGAATCGGCGTTGCGAAGCTCGTCCATCAGTTCCTGGATAACTGCAATCGGCATGCCTGTCTCGCGGCAGACGGTGATGACGGCCATGCGCATCACGTCGTCCTGGCCATAAACGCGCATCAGGCCGATGCGATTGGCCGAGATCAATCCCTTTTCTTCGTAGAAATGCAGTGTCCTGTGCGTAACGCCGAATGCGTTGGCCATATCGGCGATAGGCACCGGACCTTCCGGCAGATCCGGCGGCAGCGCGGCCAAAGGCAGGAACCGGTATTTCGACCGGGCCTCCGAAGCGACACCGGCGGCAGCAAACAGGCGTTTGGAACCGTCTGGCATGAACCCTCCTAGGGCAGCTTGTTGCACCTCATGCGGTTTTGCCAGTTGCTTCCCGGTCGCGGCGAGTGGGGTTTCCTCTGAGCGTCTTCTATGGGAAAGAAGCAGTACGCGGCCTACGTTTACGCGACACAATGTCCACGTTATGCGTGAACGATCTTTTTTATAAGTGCTAAAAATAATCTCTTTTAAATGGGATAGCAACGCGACGGCGCGCTCTACAGGTTTTGCGCGAAGGTTCCAGCAAAACACGCGCTGCGCCCGCCGCATCTTCGCAGCCGGCGGGAACCGCTATTCCTGGTACGCCCCTCACTGTTGTGATGCCGATCCATCAATATCGGCGTCGCATTCATCTGCGATTCTCGTTGGCCATCGCCGGGCACTTGGCTTAAAAAGCGTGGCCTCCCGTTTCCGAGACCGATGGATAATCCGCCATGCCAGCCAAGCTCTCCGTGAACCTCAACGCCATCGCCATGCTGCGCAACCGGCGCGATCTGCCCTGGCCGAGCGTCGAAGCCCTCGGGCGCATAGCCCTTGCATCAGGCGCCAGCGGTCTGACGGTCCATCCGCGCCCCGACCAGCGCCATATAAGATTTTCCGACTTACCCGTCATCCGCAACCTGATCGACGACGAATTCCCGAAGGCCGAGTTCAACATCGAGGGTTATCCCACAGAGGAATTCCTCGAACTCTGCGCTGGCGCTGCACCCGAGCAGGTGACGCTGGTGCCCGACGACCCGTCGCAGGCGACCTCCGATCACGGCTGGGACTTCCGCAAACAACAGGCGTTCCTCACCGATGTCGTGGCGCGGCTGAAGAAGATGGGATGCCGGGTCTCGCTCTTTGCCGACGGCGATGGCGATGCGGAAGCGGTCAAGATCGCCAAGGCGGTCGGCGCCGACCGGATCGAACTTTACACCGGCCCCTATGGCGGCTGCTACGACGCGCCGGAGCGGGCAGCCCCGATCCTCGAAGCGCTTGGCCAGACCGCGGATGCAGCCCTGTCGATCGGCCTTGCCGTCAATGCCGGGCATGATCTGACGGTCGCAAACCTGCCTGATCTGGTGAAGCGCATTCCTGATCTTGCCGAAGTTTCCATCGGCCATGGGCTGACCGCCGATGCGCTGGAATATGGCATGGCGGAAACGGTGCGGCGGTTTTGCAGGGCTTGTGGGCAGAAGTTTTGACGATGGCGTCCAGCGATGGTACGGCGGAATCAACTGGTTTTGTCGTCGCATCGGTAGCGCCTGGGGTTACCCCCTCAGTCCTGCCGGACATCTCCCCCACAGGCGGGGAGATCGGCTGGGCGAGATGGCTTCTCCAAACAACTACCCTATAGCTGCCGCGCTACGGTAGCGAGGGAGCGATGGTCTAACCTCCTGCAACTCTCCCCTGTGGGGGAGATGCCGAAGGGCAGAGGGGGTGTCACACGGCACTCCCTCCTCCTCCGTCATTCGTGTCCTCAGGGCTTTACCGCGCGATGTTACAGGCATTTACGCACGGCGCGTCCACGCCGTGCGTAATTTATTCGACGTGGAGCTTTCTCGCTCGCGCTGCATCCCCGAGACGTTGCGCAGGGATGCATATCGGCTCAATGCCCCTCGGCGCTGCCAGCCGCCGTCAGTGCAGCCTTATGCGCCACGAAGAAATCCTTCAGCGGCAGCGGCTGTCTACCCGTTAGTTTGGTGAAGTCTCCGGTCACGATCTCGAATTTGCCGGCGCGGATGTTGGCGTCGGCAGAGACCAGCATGTCGGCGATGAAGCCGGGGAGGCCGGCGCCGCGGATGCCCTGGCCGAGCTGTTCGTCCGTGACGTCGACCACATCGAGCGGCTTGCCGGCGGCTTCGGAGACGGTGGCGGCGACCTGCCGATTGGTCAGAAGTTCAGTGCCGGTCAGCGTGTAGGTGGCGCTTTCGGCGGTGCCGGAGGCAAGGGCTGCGGCGATCGCCAGGGCGCAGTCGTCGCGCGATATCGTCGAGATTTTGCCATCGCCCGTGGCGCTGAACCATTTGCCGCCCTGTAGATTGTGGGGCATGCCATGCAGATAGTTGTCGTGATACCAGGCGTCGCGGATGATCGTGTAGGCGAGGCCGCTCGCCTTGATAGCATTTTCGGTGCCGAGATGGTCGGGTGCGAAAGTGACGAGCGAATCGTCGGGCGCCGGCATCGAGGTGTAGGCGATGTGCTTGACTCCTGCCTTGGCGGCGGCAGCGACGGCGGCCTTGTGCTGGGCCAGACGCTTGCCTGGGGTGTCGAGCGCGTCGGTGCTGATGATCAGCAGCCGGTCGACGCCGGCGAAAGCCTTTTCCAACCCTGCCGCGTCATCGAAATCGGCCTTGCGGGTGACGACGCCCTTGTTTGCGAGCTCTGCGAGCTTCTCGGGGCTGCGCGTTGCCGCGACGATGTTGCCGGGGGCAACCCTGTAGGTTTCGATGAGGTGGTGGATGACACGCTGGCCGAGCTGTCCGGCGGCGCCGGTGACCAGGATGGTTTCGCTCATGGGGTCGTTTCCTTTTGCGTTGGGCGGGGTGGTCTCAAAAAGAGACTAACTCTAGAATAGGAATTGACTTCGCGGTGTAAAGGAGGCAGTTTTTCGGCTCTACGTTACCAAAAGGGAACCAGCAGATGAGCGGCGCGGTCCTCAGTCTGAAGAACAAAATGGCGGGGGCGCGGCGCGAGATCGACCTTGCCGACCTCGATTTTTCCAATTGCCCGGTTCGGGACATGATGCAGCAGATCGGCGGCAAATGGTCGACGCTGCTGCTCGAGGTGCTGGCGGCCGAGCCCCGTCGGTTCGGCGAACTCAGGCGGATGCTGCCCGACATCTCGCAGCGTATGCTGACGCAGACGCTGCGCGATCTGCAGAGGGATGGTTACATCGCCCGCGAGGTCTTCCCGACCAAGCCGCCGAGCGTCGAATATTCTATGACCGATCTCGGCCGCTCGCTCTATCAGCCGCTGTCGCAGCTTCTGAACTGGGCGGAAGCGAATCACGATGCCGTTCGCGCCGCCCGTTCGCGTTTCGATTCCGCAGAGAGCTAAGCTTTGCCGCGGCGGCCTTCCGTCAGGAACAGCAGGAAGGCCAGTGCCGGGAAGGCGAAACCGATCCAGGCCGTCATCGTCCAACCGCCGGTCGCATAGGCCCAGCCGCCGAGCGCCGAGCCGAGCGCGCCGCCGGCAAAGAAGGTGGCCATGAAGAGGCCGTTCAGCCGGCTGCGATGTTCCGGGTTCAGTCCGTAGATGGCGCGCTGGCCGCAGACGAGATTGGTCGTTACTCCGAAATCGAGCATGATCGCCGCCACCGTCAGAAGGATCAGGGCGGTGAGCGAGCCGTCGTCTGCGAAATGACTGATCACGAAGGAAACCATGCCGAGCAGCATGGCGATCGTCGTGGCGATCCTGGTCATGCCGCGGTCGGCAAGCCGGCCGGCGATCGGCGAGGCGACGGCGCCGGCCGCACCTGCCAGCGCGAAGAGGGCAATGCCGTTCTGCGTCAGGCCGAAGGCCGGGCTTGCGAGCAGCAGAGGCGTCGTCGTCCAAAACAAGCTGAAGGCGCCGAACATGCCGGCCTGATAGAGGGCGCGGCGCTGCAGCACGCGCGAGGTCATCGCCAGATGGGCCATGGAGGCGAGCAGTTCGCCATAACGCAGCTTCGTCTTCGGCAGTCGCACTGGCAGGTTGGCGCGCAGGACGATGGCGAGCGCGATCATCAGCCCGGCGGTGAGGTAATAGACGACGTGCCAGGAGGAAGCTTGGGCGACGAAACTTGCGAAGGGCCGCGCCAGCATGATGCCGGCGAGCAGGCCGCTCATGACATTGCCGACGACCTGGCCGCGTGTGGCATCCGGCGCCATGTTTGCGGCAAAGGGTACGAGTACCTGGACGGCGACCGAGGCGAGGCCAATGGAGAGCGAAGCGGTGAGGAACATCGCAGGCGTCGTCGACAGTGCGGCGCCAATCAGTGCCGCGGCAGAGACGGCGATCAGCAGCAGCACCAGGCGGCGGTTTTCCGTGAGATCGCCAAGCGGCACGATCAGCAGCAGGCCGAGTCCGTAGCCGATCTGCGTCAGCGTGACGATCAGGCCGGTGGCGGCGGGCGTGAAACCGAGATCGGCGCTGATCGGGCCGGCAAGCGGCTGGCCGTAATAAAGATTGGCGGCCACCAGCCCGCAGGCGGCGGCGAAAAGGAAGGTGAGCCAGGGGGACAGCGTTCGTGGAATGGCCTTCTCAGGCGTCGTGGCTGAAATGCTCATCGGAAACTCCGGTATCCAAGGATTTGCGAGGATTGAATGCAAAAATGCTGGCTGCGGCCACCCGATCCTTGATCGGATGCCGTTATTTTCGATCGTCTCGCGCCCGACCTCAGGTCACGAGCTTCATCGACGCTTCGGCCGCGGCGAGCATCTCCTGCCTGCCTCGTCCTGTTTTGCCGATGACGCGCAAGCCCTTGGTGAAGCAAAGAAAGGCGAGGGCGGCGGCATCGGGGTCCACGGTCTGCGGAATGGTGCCGTCGGCCTGGCCGAGGCGGATGAGATCGGCCATCAGCTTCTCGTCGGCGGCAAAGGCGGTCGCGACGTTGGCGGCGGCTTCCTCGTCGAGCAGGGAGAAATCGTTGGCACCGCCGACGACCAGGCAGCCTTTGCGGCCGACATCGCCATAGGAGAGCTCGGTATAATACATCACCATCTGGAAGACTTTTTCGCGGCCCGTCTGCACGGACGCGATCATCGCTTCCAGACGCCGGCGGCCGAGCTGGCGGTAGCGCGCAAAGGCGGCAAGAAAGACGCCGCGCTTATCCTTGAACGCCTTGTAGATGCTGCCCGAAGCGAGATCCATCGCCTCGGTCAGATCGCTGATCGAGGTGGCGTGGTAGCCGCGTTCGGAAAAGACCCGCAGGGCCGCATCCAGAGCGGCGTCCATATCGAACTCGCGCGGACGGCCACGACTGCGAGCTTTTCCATCTGAGGTGAGGTTGTCAACGGTCATGATCCCTAATTAGGAAATGTCCGTTTCCAAATCAAGCGAAATTTTTGCGACGCAACAATCGGGGGCGACATCAGAGGGTAAGAACCCAGTTCTGGCCGTTCGCCTCGGGGCCGAACATGCGATGTCTCTCCTCGGAGACAAGTCGGAAGCCTGCTTTGACGTAGATGGCGCGGGCGGCTTCCAGCATGTCGTTGGTCCAGAGGGAAAGCTCGCGGTAGCCCTTCTGCCTGCAAAAGCGGATGCATTCGTCGACCAGCAGCTTGCCGAGCCCGAGACCGCGGGCCGATTTGTCGACATAGAGCAGGCGTAGCTTGGCGACGCCGTCGCCGCCATTGGTGACGAGGACCGAGCCGAGATTGATGCCTCCGCGCGCGGCAATCCAGCAATATTCGAGCGCCGGATCGAAATTGGCGAGGAATTTTCCGGCGACCTCGGCGACCAGCGCCTCGAAGCGCAGGTCCCAGCCATATTCCTCGGCGTAGAAGCGGCCCTGGCTCTGGACGATCCAGCCGATATCGCCGGCGCGATGGGGGCGGAGGATGGCCGGCGCCGGTTTGACGGCCGGATCGAGCAGAGCGCGGATGGTGCCCATAGCCGAGACGACAGCCTCCGGTTCGCCGTCGGCCAGCGTGTCGAAACGGGCTGCAATCTGTGCATTGGCGCGCCGGCCGAGTTCCTCGAACTGCTCTCGTCCCTGATCGGTGACAGTGATGACCTGGCTGCGTAGATCGGCCGGGTCGGGGCTGGTCTCGATCAGTCCCTCGGCGCGGAAACGCTTGAGGATGCGGCTGAGATAGGCCGGGTCGAGATGCAGGTCGCGCACGAGGCCGGCCGCGCTGACGCCGTCATGCGAGCCGATCTCAAACAGGATGCGGGCATCGGTCAGCGTAAACGGCGAGTCGAGATAGGCCTTGTTCAAGAGGCCGAGGAAGTTCGTGTAGAAGCGATTGAAATCGCGCGCGGTTTCGATGAGCGGGATATCGGACATGGCGAAAGGTCTCCAAGTGGAGACACCGAGGTTGCCGACAAAACCCGCGACTTCTCTTTCGTCATGCTCCGGCACCCCCCGAGCATCTGCCGTCAGTCGATAGGCAGCAGATCCTCGGCACAAGGCCGAGGATGACACCGGGTGAGATGAGGCGCGTCAACAACTGACAAAAGTCTCCGTATGAAGACTTTTGTCACGCATTTAATGGACTGAGTCAACTAAATTATCGCTGCGATTCAGGCGGCTTCTTCTTCCGTTTTTTTCTCAGCCCCAAAAGCGAACTCGACTGCCGCGCGCGCATGGATCGTCGTCGTGTCGAAGCCCGGCAGCGGCAGGCGGTCAGGATCGAGGATCAGGCAGATCTCGGTGCAGCCGAGGATGATGCTGTCGGCACCTCTTTCCATGGCGCGGTCGATGATCGCGATCAGCTTTTCGCGTGAACTATTGCGCACCCTGCCGGCGCAGAGCTCGTTGAAGATGATGTCGTGCACGGTGGTGCGGTCGGCAGCATCCGGCACCATAATGTCGAGACCGAGGCTCTTCATGCGGTCGGCGTAAAAACCGTGCTCCATCGTGTAGCGGGTGGCGAGCAGCAGCGGGCGTTTGCGGCCGGCGGCATGCAGCGATTTCGCCGTCTCGTCGATAATATGGATCAGCGGCACGGAGATCTTCTTCGCAACCTCGTCAGCGATCAAATGCATGGTGTTGGTGCAGATGAGGACGCAGCCGGCGCCGCCTACCTGCAGGCGCAGAGCCACATCGGCGAGGCGGCGGGCGGCCATGTCCCAGTCGCCGGCCTTCTGAAGCGCGACGATTTCCTCGAAATTGACCGAATGCAGGATGAGCTCCGCCGAAGCGAGGCCGCCTTTGCGGGCGCGCACCATCTCGTTGACGAGACGATAATAGACCGCCGAACTTTCGAAACTCATGCCGCCGATCAGGCCGATCGTTTCCATCACTTTACGCTCCCATGCTTCAACTTCCAAAATCATGCCGCAATCTCGGCGCGGCGTGTTTGCGTTATTTGTCCTTCACGCTTAATGTGTGCTATAAAATTGCGCGATTTTGAAAAATCGCGCAAAATGAAGGCGCAAGGTTGACTTCACACACATGCTGGACGATCGCGACAGACGTATTCTCGACATGCTGCAGACGGATTCAGGCATATCCGTCACCGACCTCGCGGAGCGCGTGGCGCTTTCCGTCTCAGCTTGTTCGCGGCGCATTCAGCGGCTGGAGGAGACCGGCTATATCGCCAGGCGCATCGTCGTGCTCGACCGCGAAAGGATGGGCGTGCCGACCACGGTCTTCGCGCTGGTCAAGACGGCCCATCATTCGGACGAATGGACGGAGAGTTTTCGCAGAATCATCAGAGATATTCCCGAGATCGTCGAGGCGCACCGGTTGACCGGCAATCACGATTACATCCTCAAGATCGTGCTGCCGCGCGTCGAGCATTACGATGTCATCTATAAGCAGATCGTCCGTAAGCTGGAACTTTTCGATGTGTCGGCTTCGATTTCGATGGAAAAGTTGAAGCATGGGATGGCGATACCCGTGGGTTACGCTCGGTGAACAGCGGTATGCTGAAAAGCAGAGTTGGGTCGCCCGAGGAGCCGTTACCCTGACTTCCATCGATAGGAATTGATTTTTCTCGATACGGAACATTTTTCGATGTATTATGTTCACCTTTGGTTCAGGAGGAGGGGAGGATATTTCCTCCTCTTGAAGGAGGAGGAGAACAATCATGAGAAAGCTGACTGTCGTTACGTTATGCTTGATCATGGGTGCCCCCGGCATCACGCCGGCACAGGCGTTTCCGGCTATCAATCCACCCAGGATCGAAGCGCAGCAGCAAATCGAGCATGTGCGATGGCGCGGCCACGGCGGCCACTGGGGTGGCGGCTATTACGGAGGCGGCTATCACGGCCATCATCACCATGGATCGGATTGGGGCTGGGCCTTAGGCGGTCTGGCCGTCGGCACCATCATCGGCGGCGCCTTGGCGCAGCCCTATTACGGCTCGTACTACGGTTCACCCTACGGCTATTACGGCTCGCCCTACGGCTATTACGGCTCGCCTTACCGCTATTATGGCTCGCCGTACCGCTATGGCGGCTATTATGGCCGGCCCTATCGGGCCTATGCATATGGAGGGGGCAGCAGTCACGTGAGCTGGTGCTACTCCCGGTATCGTTCGTACCGGGCGTATGACAATACCTACCAGCCCTATTATGGCCCCCGTCGTCAGTGCGTCGGTCCCTATTGATTGGCACTGACGCCGTCTGCATTATGAGCTGTTTTCAGGCCGCCCAACTTCTTCCGATCCGTTGGGCGGCCTTCTTCGACTGCGATCGGCGCAGGGGAGACATGCCGAAACGGCGGTTGCAACCTTCGCGGCGAAGGCCACATTGGCTCTAAGCGAAATGACGCAGAAGGGCAGGTCATGGGCGATCATCATGTGGTTGTTGTCGGCGGCGGTTTCGGCGGACTGCAGCTCGTCAACGGGTTGAAGGGCGCAGGGGTGAGGATCACGCTCGTCGACCGGCGCAACCATCATCTCTTCCAGCCGCTGCTCTATCAGGTGGCGACGACCATTCTCTCCACCTCGGAAATCGCCTGGCCGATCCGCCGCCTCTATGCCGACCGGCCCGACGTGACCGTGCTGCTCGGCGAAGTCGCCGATGTCGACAGCGGCGCGAAGACGGTTTCGTTACGCAACGGCATGACTCTCGGATACGACACGCTGGTGCTGGCGACCGGCGCGACACATGCCTATTTCGGTCATGACGAATGGGAGCCGGTAGCGCCCGGTCTGAAGACCCTGGAGGACGCGACGACGATCCGCCGGCGGGTGCTTCTTGCGTTCGAGAAGGCGGAGTTGGAGGCCGATCCGCTCGTGCGCGACGCGCTGCTCACCTTCGCCATTGTCGGCGCTGGGCCGACCGGCGTCGAGCTTGCCGGCATCATAGCCGAACTCGCGCATTTCACGCTGCCAAACGAATTCCGCAACATCGATACGCGCAAGACCCGTGTCGTGCTGGTCGAGGCCGGCCCGCGGGTGCTGCCGACCTTCGCCCAGGAGCTTTCGGCCTATGCCCAGAAGGCGCTGGAGAAACTGGGGGTCGAGATCCTCCTCGGCAAGCCGGTGACGGACTGCGGCGCCGACGGCGTGCAGATCGGCGAGACCTTCATCCCGAGCCGGACGATCGTCTGGGCCGCCGGCGTCACAGCTTCGCCGGCAGCTCGCTGGCTCGGCGTGCCGGCCGACCGGGCAGGGCGTGTGGTCGTCGAAGAGGATCTGAGCGCGCCCGGCCTGCCCGATGTCTTCGTCATCGGCGACACCGCCTCGGTGATGCGCGAGGACGGAAAGCCGGTGCCGGGTATCGCACCCGCAGCAAAGCAGCAGGGCGCTTATGTCGCCAAGGTCATCCGCGCGCGTCTTTCGGGCAAGCCGGCGCCGGCGCCCTTCCGTTACCGGCACCAGGGGAGTCTCGCGACGATCGGCCAGAGTGCGGCGATCATCGATTTCGGCCGGATCAAGCTGAAAGGCTGGATTGCTTGGTGGATTTGGGGCCTCGCCCATATCTACTTCCTGATCGGCACCCGCTCGCGCTTCGCTGTCGCCTGGAGCTGGCTGTGGATCTATCTCAGCGGTCAGCACAGCGCCCGGCTGATCACGCAGCGGGAGACGATGCGAGAGGAGGCGTAGGTTTTCTTCTTTTCGTCAGCTGAAGGACGGCGCGCCCGCAGCGTAAATGCAATACACCCAAGCTTGACATATCTCTGCACCCAGCCTTAGCATCCCGCCCGCGTCTTTCCACCACCTGGGTGTCGCATCCAGCCGTAACAACGGACAGAGGTTCCAATGCGCCAAGCCACTTCTCACGAAAATCACATTCGGATTTCTGAGAAATTGGTGGTTCATGCGCACTTTGAATCTGGGCATCCTCGCCCATGTGGATGCAGGCAAGACTAGCCTTACCGAAAGACTGCTTTTCCACGCCGGCGTCATCGACAAGCTCGGTAGCGTCGATAGCGGCGATACGCAGACGGACAATCTCGAACTCGAGCGGCAACGCGGCATCACGATCAGGGCCGCGGTGGTGTCGTTTAAGATCGGCGACAGGACCGTCAATCTGATCGATACGCCAGGCCATCCCGATTTCATCGCCGAAGTCGAGCGCGTGCTGGGATTGCTGGATGCCGCGGTCGTCGTCGTCTCGGCGGTCGAAGGCGTGCAGGCGCAGACGCGCGTGCTCGTGCGGGCGCTGCGGCGGCTCGGCGTTCCCTTCATCTTCTTCGTCAACAAGGTAGATCGCCTTGGCGCCCGCCATCAAGAGGTGCTGGAGGCGCTTGCCGCGCAGCTCTCGGTCCGGCCGGTCGCCATGTCTTCGGCCGTTAATGCCGGCACCAAGCTCGCCTGGGTCGAGGCGTTGGCAATAGGTCGTGAGCCGCTTTTTTCCGCGCTTTGCGAGGCGCTCGGGGAAAACGACGAGGCATTGCTCGATGACTATGTGCTCGCTCCCGATCGGCTGACGGAGGAAAGGCTCGGGACGTCCCTGGCAGATCAGGTGGCGCGGGGCCTGATACATCCCGTCTTCGCAGGCGCTGCGATGACCGGCGCCGGCATCTCAGCCCTGGCATCGGCCATTGGGACGATCCTGCCCGAGCGGCGCCCCGATCCGGATGGTCCGGTTGCCGGCAAGATTTTCAAGATCGAGCGCGGCTGGGGCGGGGAAAAGCTGTGCTATCTCTCCCTGACTTCGGGCACGATATGGCTGCGGCAATATCTGGATCTGCCGAAAGGCCCGGGGCGGGTGACGGCGATCCAGCTGTTCGAGGATGGCCGGATCCATGGCGCCGAGAGCCTCCGCGCCGGGCAGATAGCACGAGTCAGCGGCCTGGCGGGAGCGCGGATCGGCGACGCAGTGGGCGGCGATCGGTTTTCCGGCGGGCAGGCTCACTTTGCGCCGCCGACACTCGAAACCCGCGTGCTTGCCCGCCGCCCGTCCGACAAGGCGGCGCTCTGGCTGGCGCTGAACCAGATGGCCGAACAGGACCCGTTGATCAATCTGCGCCGGAACGAAGACACCGACGAGGTCTTCGTATCGCTCTATGGTGAGGTACAGAAAGAGGTTGTCCAGTCGACCCTGCTGGCGGATTACGGCATCGAGGCCAGCTTCGAGGAAAGCACAGTCATTCTGGTCGAGAGGCCTGTGGGAATTGGGACCGGTCTGCAGGTTCTTTTCAAGGAGCCCAATCCGTTTCTCGCCACCGTTGGCCTGCGGGTCGAGCCGCGTCCTCCGGGGGCGGGCAACAGCTTTGCGCTCGAAGTGGATGTCGGCCAGATGCCCGCCGCCTTTTACCGGGCGGTCGAGGAAACCGTGTTCGAAACGCTGAAGCAGGGTATGTCAGGCTGGCAGGTCGTCGATTGCCACGTGGCGATGACGGCGGCCCGGCACAGCTCGCCGGCAAGCACTGCCGCAGATTTCCGGCAGCTGACGCCCTGGGTGCTGGCAACGGCGCTTTCGAACGCGCAGACGGTGCTTTGCGAACCGGTCGACCGCTTTCATCTCGAAACGCCGGCGGAGAGCTTGAGCGGTGTGCTCACCTTGCTTGCGAAATCTGCTGCCATGGCGACGGATTCGGTGATCGCCGATGGCGTCGCTCGGCTGGAAGGCACTATCGCATCTCAGATGGTGCGGAGCGTCCGGCAGCAGTTGCCGGGGTTGACGGGCGGGACGGGGGTGATGGAAACCGCTTTCGATGACTATGCGCCGACCGCTGGCCCGCCGCGCTTGCGCCGGCGCTCGGGGCCCGATCCATTCAACCCTGTCGAATATCTGTTGCGCCTGCGCGGGAATGTCTAGGTCGCGCTCGATTGGGGAACATGGCCCTTCCCCGCCTATTATTATCTCAGAGTCCGGAGGCTTCCATGCCCGATATCAATACGTTTCTCACCTTTTATGTTGCCGTTCTGGCCATTCAGCTGTCGCCGGGGCCGGACATGATGCTTGTCATCGGGCGAGGTGTCGGGCAGGGGCGGCGCACCGCTCTTCTGAACGCGGTCGGCATCACGCTCCTTGCCGGGGCGATCCAGATCTTGTTGCTGATCCTGGGCGTAGCCTCGCTGCTTCAAGCCTCGCCGCTTGCTTTCGACATTCTGCGCTGGGCGGGAGCCGTCTATCTGGTCTGGCTGGGCGTCAAGCTGCTTTGCGGAGCGGGGCGGCATGGCGACGGCGCACGGACTGCGGCGCAGTCCGTCTCGACCGCGGCGGCGCTTCGCGAGGGCACGATCAACAATCTGACCAATCCGAAGGCGCTCGTCTTTCTCTTCGCCTTCCTTCCGCAATTCGTGAACCCTGAGAGTTCCTGGCCGGTGGCGGTGCAGCTTCTTGTTCTCGGGGCGGTGACCAAGCTTTCGAACTTCGTCATCCTCGGCGCCGTCGCATTCGGCGCGGGCGCGTTCGGCGGCTGGCTCTCGCGCCGGCCGATGCTGATCGTTTGGCAGGAGCGGTTCGCCGGTATCGTTATGATCCTCCTCGGTCTTCGCCTTGCCTTTTCAGGGGATGCCCGCCCCGTCCGATAACTGCCATCTTCCATAAAAACAGCCGTCGAAGTCGAGCTTTCCACGACTTCGGCGGCTGCGGCATTTCGCATCAGGGCGGCTGCCTGAGCAGCCGCCTTCCATTATCCTCAGGCCGCCAGCGAGGCGATGTCGATGACGAAGCGGTAGCGGACGTCGCTCTTCAGGACGCGTTCATAGGCTTCGTTGACCTGGTCGATGTTGATCTTCTCGATTTCGGAGACGATGTTGTGCTTGCCGCAGAAATCGAGCATTTCCTGGGTTTCCTTGATCGAGCCGATCATCGAGCCGGAGATGCTCTTGCGGCCGGGAATGATCGAGAAGGCGTGCACCGGGATTGGGTTTTCGGGCGCGCCGACGACCACGAAGGAGCCGTCCACCTTGAGAAGGCCGAGATAGGCGTTCCAGTCGATCTCGGCGCTGACAGTGCAGATGATCAGGTCGAAGGTACCGGCGAGCTTGGTGAAGGTTTCCGGGTCGTTGGTGGCGTAATATTCCTTGGCGCCGAGCTTCAGACCGTCTTCCTTCTTGGAAAGGGTCTGGGAGAGAACGGTGATGTCGGCGCCCATCGCCGAACCCAGCTTGACGCCCATGTGCCCGAGGCCGCCCATGCCGACGATCGCGACCTTCTTGCCGGGACCGGCGTTCCAGTGGCGCAGCGGCGAATAAAGCGTGATGCCGGCGCAGAGCAGCGGTGCGGAGGCGTCGAGCGGAAGGTTGTCCGGGATGGACATGACGTAGCCTTCCTTGACAACGATCGAGTCGGAATAGCCGCCCTGGGTGCGCGTCTTGCCGTCGGCTTCGAAGTCGTTGTAGGTGCCGCAGAGGCCCGGCATATACTGTTCGCGGTCGAGATCGCGCTCGGCGCAGCCGACGCAGGAATCGACGAAGCAGCCGACGCCGACACGGTCGCCGACCTTGAACTTGGTGACGGCGGAGCCGACGGCCGAGACAATGCCGGCGATCTCATGGCCCGGTACGATCGGATAGACGGCGTTCTTCCACTCGTTGCGGACGGTGTGAATATCAGAATGGCAGATGCCGGCGAACTTGATGTCGATGACGACGTCGTCGGGTCTGGGGTCGCGGCGCTCGAAGGTAAAAGGGGTCAGCGGTTTGGAAGCATCGGTCGCGGCATAGCCTCTTGCGATAGGCATGGGAACCATCCTTTTTCGGTTGTGGGGTGGGGTTGAGCGGGATGGCGCACTATTGCCCGGAACGCGGCGAGGGCGTTAGAGTGATCCTCTCAGCTTTTTGCACGATCCTGCAAAAGTGGGGTGCCTGCCTGTTTGAGAAATGTTCCAGACACTCTAAATGACGGCAGTAACGACGGCGTCGAATAGTTGACAGAAAGAGTTGCCGCATGACCTTGCCTTTCAGCGCCTATCAGGAGATCGTCGACCTCGCCATGCGCTTCGCGCCCGGGGACGGCGAGTTCTCGACCGCTGTCGGCAATCTTCATATCAGCCGCAGGTCGAAGCCCAGCGATCCCTTGCACAGCAGCTACCGACCCTGCTTCGCCTTCGTGCTGCAGGGGGCCAAAAGCCTGCAGCTCGGCACGGAAATGATCAGCTACGGCACCGGCGATTATCTCTTGACCTCGCTCGATCTGCCGGTCGCCTGGCGGGTTACGGAGGCAAGTCCCGAGGTGCCGCATCTCTGTCTCGGGATGGCGATTGATTCCGAAAAGCTGCTGGAGCTGCTCAGCCGCATCGATGTTCCGCGCCCGGCCTCCCATACCGACGGGCAGCGCGGAATGGTGGTCAGCGTCGCGCCGCCGGAACTCATGGATGCCGCCGTCCGCCTGCTGCGTTTGCTCGATCGTCCAGGCGACATTCCAGCCATGGCGCCGCTGATCGAGCAGGAAATTCTCTACAGGGTGCTGACCGGGCCGCACGGCGCCCGGCTGATCAACATCGCCACGGCAGACAGTCACAGCAACAGGATTGCCCGCGCCGTCGCATGGCTGAAGGAGAATTTCGCGCGGCCGTTGCGCATCGAAAACCTTGCCGAACGCGTCAATATGAGCGTCTCTTCCTTCCATCACCACTTCAAGTCGGTGACGGCGATGACGCCGGTGCAGTATCAGAAGCAGCTGCGGCTGCACGAGGCCCGACGGCTGATGCTCGTCGAGCGGCTCGATGCGGGCACGGCCGGCCACCGCGTCGGCTATCAGAGCCCGTCGCAATTCAGCCGCGAATACAGCCGCCTCTACGGCGCTTCGCCGGCCCGCGATATCGACGGCGTGCGCGAGATGGTGGCAGCGGAATAGACGCAGGTGGCTCCGGCCAAAGCGCGGTATTAAAGGATGCTTGACGTTTCCCGGCTAGGCTGGCGCCATCAATCAAGCAGGCACCGCCGTTCGCATGACGCAAGCACCGTTTCTTTCCATCGTCGCGCCTTGTCACAACGAGGAAGAGGGCCTGCGTGAATTCTGCCGCCGTGCGGCCGCTGCTGCTCGGAGCGTCGCCGGCGATGCATTCGAGATTATCCTTGTCGATGACGGCTCGTCCGACGGCACCTGGGAGATCATTTCGGAACTGGCGGCAAAAGTTCCGCAGGTGCTCGGCGTTCGCCTCCTGCGCAACCACGGCCACCAGCTGGCGTCGACGGCCGGCCTTTCGGCTTCGCGGGGCGAGCGCGTTCTCCTGATCGACGCCGATCTTCAGGATCCGCCCGAGCTGCTTTTGATGATGATGCCGATCATGGAGCGCGGCGCCGACGTCGTCTACGGCCAGCGCACGCGCCGCGAAGGCGAAACCTGGTTCAAGCTCGCGACTGCTTCGCTGTTCTATCGCGCGCTTTCCAGGCTCGCTTCCGTGACCATTCCGCGCGACACCGGTGATTTCCGGCTGATGCGCCGGCGCGTCGTCGATATCCTGCTGGCGATGCCGGAGCGCGATCGCTTTATCCGCGGCATGGTGAGCTGGATCGGCGGCCGGCAGGTGGCTCTGCCTTATGAGCGGGACGCGCGCCTTGCCGGCTCGACGAAATATCCGCTGCGCAAGATGATCAATTTCGCGCTGGATGCGATCACCAGCTTTTCGACGACGCCGCTACGCATCGCCACATGGCTCGGCATGATCAGCGCCGGCATCGCGATGGCGCTGCTCGTCTATACCTTCGTTCGCTGGCTGCAGGGCGAGACGGTCACCGGCTGGTCGTCCATCATGGCCGCCGTTAGCGCGTTCAGCGCCATCCAGCTGATCTGCATCGGGATCATCGGCGAATATCTCGGCCGTCTCGTCCAGGAGAGCAAGAAGCGGCCGATGTTCATGATCGAAACGATCCTGCGGGGCAGCGAACACGCCGAGCTGCCGACGGTCTTTTCGGAGATGGGAGCCGGCGACAAGCGCGCCGCGCTGGATGCGGCCTTCGGATTCGAAGAGTTGGCATCGTCGCAAAAGAGTAATCGGATCGGATAATGGACCAGATTTCCACACCTGCTGTAGCCGCAGCCGGTTCTGATGAATTGGCAGCCCGGCAGGATTCCACCATTGCGATCGCCGTTTTCGTAGCGTCTGTCGCCATCCTGGTCGTGTTGTTCCGCTTTCCGCCAGTTCTTGATTACGCCAATCACTATGCCCGTATCTGGCTTCTATCCGGAGGCATCGGCGAGCAGCCGTTTCCCGAGATCTATGCGGTCGATTGGAACCGCACCTTCACCAATGTCGGCATCGATCTTCTGGCGATCAGGATAGGGCCCCTTGTCGGCGCGGACAGGCTGGCGCGCGCCTTGCTTTTCCTGGCGATCGTGCTGCCGCCGCTTGGCGCGATCGCGCTGCACCGGACGCTTTTCGGCAGCCGGTCCTACTGGCAGATCGCCATGCTGTCGCTTGGTTGGTGCGCCACCGTGATTGGTGGCTTCATCAATTTCCAGATCGGTCTCGGCATGGCCTTGTTCTTCGCATGCGCCGATCTTCGGCTGCAGCGCCGCAACTTCGCCCTGCTGTTTGCCTGGCGGCTTGCCGCCGCGCTGCTGCTGACGGTGATGCACATCTTCTCGCTCGGCTTCTATATGGCGATCATCTGCGGCCTCGAATTTTCCTGGCGTTTCGACATCTTGCGATCGAAGTCCCGCCTGGTGAGACTCGCCAGTCGGTTAACACCGGCGCTGGGCGCCTGCGTTTTGCCGCCGATCGCACTCTATCTCCGTTCGCCAGCTTTGCCCAACGCCGGTGATAACGGCCTTGCCCTTGCCTGGAATGACAGCGTCGTCCTGATTGTCATGAATGTGCTCTCCGCGATCACCACATACATTCCGGTGGTAGACGTGGTGATGGTTCTGCCATTGATCCTCATCTGCACCCGTGCTTCACGCGCGGGCGATATCCGCGTGCATGCGGGGCTTGCCGTGGCCGCCAGCGGACTGCTGCTGCTCTCTTGTGTTTCGCCTCGCCATATGCTCGGAACCGGATGGATCAGTTGGCGCTTTCCGATCATGACGGCGCTCGTCGCCATGGCGATGGTGTGTCCTTTCGCCAGTCTGGCGCGCCGCCAGGCGCTATTGCTGGCGCTTATCGTCAATCTCGCGGTTTTCGGCCGGACGGGCTGGATCGGTTGGAACTGGTGGCTTGCACAAAAGGACGTCGCTGCCGTAGAGACCGTACTCAAAAAGGTGCCGGTTGGCGCGGCCGTTCTGCCCCTCGGGCATGACCCGAGGATGGTGAGTGGCCTTGCGCACTCCAGCCGGTATTTTTTCTTCAGAGAGGAGACTTTCTGGCATCTGCCGACGCTTGCCACGCCTTTCGCGCATGCGTTCGTGCCGACGCTCTTCACCGCGAACGGCAAGCAGCCGCTATCGGTTCTGACACCATGGTCTGAGATCGCGGTCCCCGAAGGCAATCTGCTGTCGATCGGCGTGCTTTCGTGCCCGGCGATGATGCAGGTCTATGAAAACTTCACACCCTATCTGTCGGACTGGCGCGGGCGTTTCGATTTCATCCTCGTCGCGAACGCCGATATTCCCGACCGCTATGTCGGCACCGCGATGCCGGCTGGTCTGACGCTGATCGAGGATGCCGGTTTCGCCAAGCTCTACGCGATCGACAAGGCGGCGCCGGCAAAACCGCTTTCGATTCCCGCCGGCTGCGCGGCGGCTCTATGACCCGCTGCCTGCCCTGAGATGGAGCGCAAGCTCTCGCGCTTGCCTGGCCGTGTCTTCGTCGCAGACCAGCACGTTGCCGAGGCCGGACAGCAACACGGCGGCGATCGACTGCGCCTTGTTCAGGCCGCCTGACGCGAAGACGACATTGGGAATGGCGCGCAGCGCTTCCAGCTCGGGCGCGATCGCGCATCTGTTGATCGCATGGTCGATCGGCTGCCCCTTCTTATCGACGAACTGGCCGAGCACGTCACCACAGGCACCGGCTGCGAGCAATTCCTCGATGTTGATGTTGCGTGGCAAGCCGTAGCGCATCAGCAGCGAACGCTCGGTCATGTCGCCGATGCTGAGCACGATGACGTCATTGGTCTCGATCTGTCGAAAGGCCGATTCAAAAACATCCTGCCGGATGATTGCCGTCCGCGATTCCGGGCTGCCGGCATAGATCGGTGCAGCAAGATAGGAGCATTCCGCATTGAGCTGGCGGGCAAGGTCGCTTGCAATGTCAAAGGTATTGATTTCGATGCCGTGCGTCAGCCCGCCCATGACCGAATTGACGCAGATATCAGGCCGTCTGAGCGAAGGCATATGCCGCACCATTTCGCGGAGGGTCGCTCCCCACCCGACGCCAACGCCGCGGATATTGCCGGCGTTCAGCAACTGGACGAGATAATCGGCCGCCGCCTGGCCGAGCAGGACGGGAATGAGCTCTTCGTCCTCCGGTGTCGGTACGATGATCGCGCGATTTAGAGAGAATTCCGCCGCCAGCTGCTGCTCCAGGGCGACGCATGAGGTCAGCCGGGAATTGAGGGTAATCGTCACAAGGCCGGATCGGCGAGCCTCGGCGATGATCTTGTTGACGCGAAGCCTGTTGGTCGAAAGCGCTTCTGCGATTTCGCCCTGCGTGCGTCCCTCCATGTAATAGAGCCAGACCACGCGCACCTGCATCTGCTCGTCCGAGAGCGCTACGGGCGCGGAAGAAGCACTTCTGTTCTGTGACATGCGATAATCTGCGCCTCCGCTTCTACGCCATGGATCTCAAATCCCCGGAGCTTGTCAATCGCAGGAGCCCGTCGTCAGCCGCTTCACCTGTCAGTCGGTTCTCCGGCCGGTCGACTTGTTGAAGGGATGCAAGGCTTCCGTGCCTACATGACACGAAATGCGGTCGTTTTCCCGCAGATGTCGATCAGTAGGCACGCTCGCGACGATGCGCTTCCGGCTTTCGTCGATGCGCAGATGCACGTTGTTCTCATCGCCGACGGTTTCGATCAATTCGACATGGCCATCGAACCGGAGATCATGCGCCGATCCGGCGCCGAGGCTGATCGAACCGGGTCTGATGCCGACGAGATCCGTGTCTCTCGGAAGCGCGAGGTCGCTGGGGCCGAGTTCATCCAGTTCGATCAGGTTCATCGGCGGAGAACCGATGAAGCCGGCAACGAAGACGGTTTCGGGACGGCGATACACCTCGATCGGTGTCCCGATCTGCTCGATTCGGCCGCCGTTCATGACGACAAGCCTGTCGGCGAGCGTCATCGCCTCGAGCTGGTCGTGCGTCACATAGAGGCTGGTCGTCTTAAGCTGCCGCTGCAACCTCCGAATTTCGACGCGCATTTGCACGCGAAGCTTCGCATCCAGATTGGACAAGGGTTCGTCGAAGAGGAAGGCGGCGGGATCGCGGACGAGAGCGCGGCCCATGGCGACGCGTTGGCGCTGTCCGCCTGAGAGCTGACGGGGGCGTCGCTCGAGAAATTCGCCGATTTCCAGAATGTCGGCGGCGTCAGCGATCCGCCGGTCGATCTCGTGGCGAGGAACGCGGCGGTTCTTAAGTCCGTATTCGAGATTCTGCCGAACGGTCATGTGAGGATAGAGCGCGTAGTTCTGGAAGACCATCGCGATGTTGCGGTCGGCCGGATCGACCTGGCCAACGTCATTGCCTGAAATCCTGATGTGCCCGGAGCTTATGGCTTCCAGGCCCGCAATCATCCGCAGCAAGGTCGATTTTCCGCATCCTGATGGGCCGACCAGCACAATCATTTCGCCGTCCGCGACAGTCAGATTGATGCCTTTCACTGCCGGAACCGGTCCGTAGTTCTTCTTCAGGTCGATCAGTTCGATAGCCGCCATGATATCCTTCCCCCGAGGTCGTCATACATTTGTAACACGCTATTGACATTTGTAACAAGTGACCCCAACCTTGTTTTATCGCCGCTCTGGGAGGGGTTGACCGGCGCTCCACGCACCGGTCGGCGAACAAAGGCAATGGAGAGGAAAACGAAATGACGGCAATGTCTTTGATAGGATCCCGTTTCGGACGGACAATCCGGTCATTCGCGGCGGGCGCTGCACTGGTGGGGCTCGGGCTGACGAATGCAGGCCACGCCAGCGCCGCCGATCGCGTCAAGATCGAATGGTGGAATGCGGCAGGCGGCCGCTTGGCCGAAATCACCACCCAGCTGATTAAGGACTTCAACGCCTCGCAGGACAAATACGAGGTCGTCGGCATCGGCAAAGGCAATTACGAGGAGACCATGGCGGCGATGGTGGCCGCCTACCGCGTCCATCAGCAGCCGGTGCTGATCCAGGCCGCCGAGCGCGGGTTCCTCACCATGTACAATTCCGGCGCCATCATTCCAGTGCCGCAGCTGATGGAGAAGGAAGGCTACAAGGTCGACTGGAATGATTTCGTCGCGCCGGTCGCGGGCTTCTATCTGGTCGACGGCAAGCCGGCGGCGATGCCCTTCAACAGCTCAACGCCGATCTTCTGGTACAATGCCGATCACTTCAAGGCAGCCGGCTTCGACAAGCCGGGCCAGACCTGGCAGGAGCTCGACAAGCAACTGCGCGCTATCAAGGAGAAAGGTGTCTCGAAGTGCCAGATGGCGCTTGCGAACGACTTCTACTGGAGCCTGATCGAGAACTACGCGGCGATCCAGGACCAGCCTTACGGTACCAAGGCGAATGGCTTCGGCGGCCTCGACACCGAATTCATCTTCAACAAGAGCCCATTGATGGTCGGTCAGGTGACACGCCTCAAGACGTGGATGGACGCCGGCATCCTGCAGATCGCCGGGCAGGGGCTCTCGCCGGACCAGCTGTTCACCTCTGGAACCTGCTCGACTTATGTGGCCTCCACCGCGGCGCACGCCGCCGTCGAGAGCGGCGCGAAATTCAATTGGAGCGCAACGTTCCTGCCGCATGAGGAAGGCATCGAGCCGAAAAACAGCACCATTGGCGGCGGGGCGCTCTGGGTTCTCAAAGGCAAGTCGGAAGAAGAATATGCCGGCGCGGCGGCCTTCCTGAACTTCGTCGCCTCACCGAAGACGCAGGTCTGGTGGAGCAAGCAGACAGGCTATGTCCCGGTGACGAATACAGCCTATGAGCAGGCCAAGTCCGAGGGCTACTTCAAGGACCACCCGACCCGCGAGATCGCCATTCTCCAGCTCACGCGCGGTACCCCGACAGACAATTCGCGCGGCTTCCGCTTCGGCAATCATAACCAGTCGATGGCACTTCTGGTGGAAGAGATCCAGGGCGTCTGGACCGGCCAGAAGACCCCGCAACAGGCGCTGGATGCGGCGGCGACCCGCGGAAACCAGATCCTTCGCCAGTATGAGCAGCTTCATGCAGCAAAGTAGAACCTTGGGAAGGATGGAAGGCGCCGCGCGGCGCCTTCGCATCCCCGATCTTCTGTCGACGGGCCGCTCGGTCGCGCAGCCGTCGGAGCCCGGGTTGAAGTCCGCCCACTTCAACAGACCGTGGCTTGCCTTCGGCCTTGTCGCGCCGCAGCTGCTGATCCTGCTGTTCTTCTTTTTCATTCCCTCTTACAAGGCGCTATCGCTGGCCTTCGTTCAGGTCGATCCCTTCGGCGGCACCGAGATTTTCATCGGACTGACAAATTTCTACAATCTCTTCGCCAGCCCGGAATATCGCGGCAGCGCGCTGTTCACGCTCTGGTTCACCGTTGCACAGAACTGCGCGACGCTTCTGCTTGCCGGGCTGTTTGCCTTCGCGACCGATTTTGTGATCAGGGGCAGGGGGATCTACAAGAGCATCATCCTCCTTCCCTATGCGATCGCGCCTGTCATATCGGGCGTGATCTGGGCCTTCCTGTTCAATCCGGCGGTTGGGCCGATCGCGCAGCTTCTGCACGGGTTCGGCTTCGACTGGGATCCGAACCGGCGGCCTTTCGATGCGCAGCTGCTGGTGACCATCGCTTCTGTCTGGAAGAATGTCTGCTACGACTACATATTTCTCGTCGCCGCATTGCTTGCTGTGCCTGTCTCGCTTCTGGAAGCGGCAAAGCTCGACGGCGCAAGACCCGTCCGGCGCTTCTTCACGATTTCACTTCCGCTGATCTCGCCGACGATCTTCTTCCTCGTGGTGATGAACTTCGTCTACGGCCTGTTTGAAACCTTCGGCATTATCGACGCGGTCACCCGCGGCGGCCCGGCCGGGGCGACGAACAGTCTGGTCTACAAGGTGTATCAGGATGGTTTCGTGCAGCTAGACCTCGGCTCGTCGGCCGCGCAATCCGTGCTTTTGATGCTGATTGCCATCCTCTTCACCATCGTTCAATTCCGCGCTCTCGAGCGCAAGGTCAATTACCAGGTGTAGCCATGCCCGAACGCCATCTCGGTCTTTCGATCTTCTGCCACGCCATATTGCTGATCGGCGCGGCTTTTGTCTGCCTGCCGCTCTACTTCGCCTTCGTCGCCGGCTCGCTGACCTTGCAGGAGGTTCAGCAGGCGCCGTTCCCGGTGGTGCCGGGCTCGCATTTCTTCGAAAACCTGGCCGCCGCCTGGCAACAGGGCGAGTTCTCCCAGCTGTTCCTGAATTCGATCATCGTCACCGCCGGCATCGTCGTCGGCAAGCTGGCGATCTCGCTGATCGCCGCGTTCGGCGTCACCTATTTCCGCTTCCCGTTCCGCATGACGGCGTTCTGGCTGATCTTCGTGTCGCTGATGCTTCCGGTCGAGGTCCGCATTATTCCGACCTATGAAGCGGTCGCAGATGCGGCCGGGCCGATCCGCTGGCTGGCTGGCACGATCGGCCTGTCCGGTATCGTCGAAGACCTGACCGGATACAGCATCGAAGCCTCGTTGAAATGGACCATGGTCAACAGCTATGCTGGCCTGATCCTGCCGCTGATCGCCTCCGCCTCGGCGACCTTCCTGTTCCGGCAGTTTTTCCTGACCGTTCCCGACGAACTTTGCGAGGCGGCCAAGCTCGACGGCGCCGGCCCTCTGAAGTTCTTCAAGGATATCCTGCTGCCGCTGTCGAGCGCCAATATCGCTGCGCTATCGATCATCCTGTTTCTCTATGGCTGGAACCAGTATTTGTGGCCGCTGCTCTTCACCACCAACAAGGAGATGGGAACGGCCGTCCTCGGGCTGAAGCAGCTCGTCCCGGTCTCCGACTCCGCGCCCGCCTGGAACATTGCGATGAGCGCTGCGCTGCTCGTCATGCTGCCGCCGGCGGCTGTCATTCTCTTCATGCAACGCTGGTTCACAAAGGGACTGGTGGACTCCGGAAAGTAACACGCGACATCTCAAGGATATTCAGACGATGGTGCATATCATCGGCCACCGTGGCGGCCGCAATCTCTGGCCCGAGAACAGTCTCTCGGGCTTCCGCAAACTCGCGCAGATGCCTGTCGACGGCGTGGAGTTCGACATCCACCTGACGCGTTCGGGCGAAATGCTCGTCATTCACGACCCGACGCTGGAGCGCACAACGGATGCGCGCGGGCCGGTCGCCGATCTCGGCTCAGGAAAACATCGTGAAATCAGCCTCAAGGACAGTGACGGGGAAGCGATCCCCACCCTGGAAGAGGTCCTCGCCGTCTTCAAGAATACGCCCCTCGAGCTTCATATCGAACTGAAGACCCACGCCGATGGGACGCCTTACGAGGGGCTCGCCGCCGAGGCATTTGCCGCCGTCGAGCGGCTTGGTCTTATGGAGCGCTCGATCCTGACGAGTTTTCATCCCGACGTGCTTGCCGATATTCGCAAGGCCGCCCCTGGAATTCGCACCTTGTCGTCCTTCGACGCCAAGTCTGCCGAGCGTCTCGGCCTTGCGAGCGGCCTCAGCCTGATGATGCAATATTCGGATATCATCGCCGTCGAAAAGTCGCTGCTTCAGGCGAAGTGGGAGGAGATCACCAGGCTCGTGCCGCTCGACCGGCTCGGGGCCTGGGTTCCGAACGAAATGAGCGATCTCGAATATTGGCTTGCCAAACCGATCAGACAGATAACCACGGACCGTCCGGACCTCGCCTTGCAGGCGCGGGGGTGAGGCATGCTCAATAGCCGCATCGATTATCCCGGCATGTCAGGCACCATGGACAGCGTCGATCTCGTGATCTTCGATTGCGACGGCGTGCTGATCGACAGCGAACCGATTGCCAGCCGTACCCTGGCGGAAACGCTCCAAGGCGCAGGCATTGCGATCACCGCAGCGCAGGCTCATGTCAAGTTCACCGGCAATTCGGAAAGCATCATCGCCGAGATGTGCCGGCACGAATACGGGATCATCGATATCGCTACGTTGTTCGAAAAGTGGCATCTTCATCTATTCGAGGAATTCGCGCGCTCGCTGACGCCCATTGCCGGCATTGCCGAGGTCGTCAACAGTCTCGACCGCCCTAAATGCGTCGCATCGAACAGCACGATGCGGCGGCTGCGCAACAGCTTGGGCAAACTCGATCTCTGGAGCGCCTTTGGGGAAGGCGTCTTCAGCGCCGAATTCGTCTCCCGGCCGAAGCCGGCCCCCGATCTGCTGCTGCATTGCGCCGAGCGTTTCCGGGCCCGGCCGGCCAGATGCATCATGATCGACGACAGCGTTCATGGTGTGGCGGCAGCAATCGCCGCAGGCATGACGGCCATCGGATTCGTCGATCCGGCCGATCCGAGGCCGGGCCGCCGCGCCGTGCTTGATGCCGCCGGAGCCGCCGCCGTTGCGACTGGGGCGGGGGAGCTCCCCGCCATTCTGGAAAAAGTCGGAGGGAGGCTGTGATGGCGCCCCGGGCGGAGGGCGCGTTCAGCGCCAGCCTCCTTGCCATGTCGCCGTGACCGCGTAATGTCCCTGGAGGCGGGGATTTTTCCAGACAACAGACATTGAAGATCGACTGCAGCTGCTAATCAACCCGATCCTTGCCGATCCGAAACGAGAGATCATGAGCGACACATCTCACACCGCAGAAGCCGGCGCCAAATATGTCATCGGCGTCGATGTCGGCACCGGCAGCGCCCGGGCCGGCCTGTTCGATATGGCCGGCAGCATGCTTGCCTCCGCCAAGCGGAATATCAGCCTGTTTCATGAAGCCGGTTCCATCGTCGAACAATCGAGCAGCGAAATCTGGAGCGCCGTTTGCGCGGCTGTGCGAGAGGCCGTCGCCGCAGCCGGCGTCGATCCGGCTTCAGTGGTCGGGCTCGGTTTTGACGCCACCTGCTCGCTCGTCGTCCTCGGCGAAGGGGGCAAGCCGCTTCCAGTCGGGCCTTCGGAAGATCCGGACCGGGACATCATCGTCTGGATGGACCACCGCGCCGTCCCGCAGGCGGAGCGCATCAACGCCGTCGGGCATGACGTGCTGCGCTATGTCGGCGGCCGCATCTCGCCCGAGATGGAGACGCCCAAGCTTCTCTGGCTCAGGGAAAACCGCCCCCAGGTATTCGATGCCGCCTGGCAATTCTTCGATCTTGCGGATTTCCTCACCTGGCGAGCGACCGGCGACCTCTCGCGCTCGACCTGCACGGTCACCTGCAAATGGACCTATCTCGCTCATGAGAAGCGGTGGGACAGCGGTTATTTCCATCAGATCGGTCTCGGCGTGCTGGCGGAGGAAGGGTTTGCCCGCATCGGCAAAGTCATTGTCGAGCCCGGTTCGGCGCTCGGCCAGGGGCTGAGCGCGGCTGCGGCGGAGGAACTCGGGCTGACGCCCGGAACTGCCGTGGCAGCCGGGCTGATCGATGCTCATGCGGGCGGTGTCGGAACCGTCGGCGCCGATCCGCGAGCCAACCTTGCCTATGTCTTCGGGACCTCTTCCTGCACGATGACATCGACGACAGAACCGTCTTTCGTGCCCGGTGTCTGGGGGCCCTATTATTCGGCGATGGTGCCGGGCCTCTGGCTGAACGAGGGAGGCCAGAGCGCCGCCGGTGCGGCGATCGACCATCTCCTCTCCTTCCATCCCGCGGCCAGGGAGGCGAGGGAGCTTTCGAAGAGCGCCGGCGTTGCGCTGCCGGTCCTGCTTGCCGACATGGCCACCCGCAAGGCGGGCCGTTCTTCCGACGCCGTCAGGCTGGCGGCCGGGCTGCATGTCGTTCCCGAATTCCTCGGCAACCGTGCACCCTTTGCCGATCCGCACGCCCGCGCGGTCGTTGCCGGTCTCGGCATGGAACGGGACGTCGACAACATGGTCGCGCTCTACATCGCCGGGCTTTGCGGCATCGGCTACGGCCTCAGGCAGATCATCGACACGCAGGCCGAGGCGGGCGTGACCGTCGATAACATCGTCATCAGCGGCGGGGCCGGTCAGCACGATCTCGTCCGCCAGGTGCTCGCCGATGCGAGCGGCAAGCCAGTGGTGGCGACGAAGGCAGAGGAGCCGGTATTGCTGGGAGCGGCCATTCTCGGCGCTGTCGCCGGCCGGCAATTTGCCGATGTTGGCGAGGCAATGAGCGATCTCACCAAGGTGGAAAAGCGTTTTCAGCCGTCAGAAGGCGAGATTTCAGATCTTCACCGCAGGCGTTACGAAGCGTTCAAGGAGCTTCAGACTTTGGCGCGCAAGCTTCGCAGCGATGGCTGACAGCGCTGCGCGGCAAATGCCGCGAACTAGTTATTGATGGCGATGATCGCCCAATGGCTTTCCTCGCAGGCGTTGTCGTCGCAGACTGCACCCATCCAGACAGCGCCATTTGCAAGCATGACTCCTTCGCTGCTGACGAAGAGATCCTCATATTGCTGGCCGCCGACAGCGCGACGGGTCTCCGGCGTCACCAGATCGTCGAAATTCTCGATGAAATCCTCGGCGTTTTCGACATTATAGGTTTCGCCATCTGCCTTTACGCTCAGGGGATATTCGGCAAGGCCTGCGATGGTCTCGGCATCGCCGGTGCGCATCGCCTGGACGAGTTGGCGCAGCGGCCGGTCGATGCCGGCGGCATCACCGTGCAATTCCTCGATGCGGTTATAGACTTCACTATCCGACTGCGCGGCGGCGCGACCGGTGAAGGGCGTCGTTACCAGGAGCATCGCTCCGGCTAGGAGAAGGGCAGCAGGTAGACGCGACATAGAAATCTCCCGGCAAATGACATTATGCAGCATTATGGAATCTCAATCCGGTGTCCGCCTATCCAATTCTGGTGCGCCACCGGCCTTTCCCGTATAAAAATCTGCCGGGCCTGCTTGACGGCCTGATCGGATTGCCGCATAAAGGTCGCGAACCGTACCGTACGGTACGTATATGGGAGCCGTGACCGTGTCCGTCGATATTGCTGAGCCGAGCGAATTTTCGTCGCGCCAGAACGCCGTTCTGGAGCAGGCGCTGCGGCTGCTCGTTGATGGCGGCGAGAAGGCGCTGACGACCTCGGGTGTTGCGCGCGCCGCCAATTGCTCGAAGGAAAGCCTCTACAAGTGGTTCGGCGATCGCGACGGCTTATTGTCGGCGATGATCGCCTATCAGGCGAGCAAGGTGCGCACCTTCGAGCGCAACGGCGAACGGCTTACGGCGACGAGCCTGCACGACCATGTCGTCATCTTCGCCCGCGACCTGCTGGAAGTGCTCGCCGGCGACGTCTCGCTGGCGCTGAACCGGCTGGCGATCGGCCAATCCCACCGCGACGGCTCGAAGCTCGGCAAGCTCCTGCTCGAACGCGGCCGCCGCCAGATTGACCGGCGCGCCATGGCGCTGATCGATGCCGGCAAGAGGGCAGGGCTCCTGCGCTTTGCCGATGCCGACGAAGCCTATCACACGCTTTACGGCCTTGTCGTTTCCGACCTGCATGTGCGCATGCTGCTCGGCGAACCGGGCCTCAAGGATACCGCACGCCAGGCGGAGAGGGCGGTGACCGCCTTCCTCCGGCTTTACGGCACGGAGAAGGTTCTGGCGGAGATGCCGGCTCTCGGCTGATTTCGCCTTAATGACACTCAACAGGACAAGCACAAGGGAAGGAACTTCAAATGCGCGTCTATTACGATCGTGATGCCGATCTCAACCTCATCAAGGCCAAGAGGGTCGCCGTCATCGGCTACGGCTCGCAGGGCCGCGCCCATGCGCTGAACCTGAAGGACAGCGGCGCCCAGAACGTCGCCATCGCGCTCAAAGCCGGTTCGCCCACCGTCAAGAAGGCCGAGGCCGATGGCTTCAAGGTCATGACCGTCGCCGAAGCCGCCGGATGGGCCGACCTGATGATGATGGCGACGCCGGACGAACTCCAGGCCGACATCTACAAGTCAGACATCGCTCCGAACATCCGCGACGGCGCTGCCATCGCTTTCGCCCACGGTCTCAACGTTCACTTCGGCCTGATCGAGCCGAAGGCTTCCGTCGACGTCGTCATGATCGCCCCGAAGGGCCCGGGCCACACGGTTCGCGGCGAATACCAAAAGGGCGGCGGCGTTCCCTGCCTCGTTGCCGTTCATCAGAACGCCTCCGGCAACGCCCTTGAACTCGCTCTCTCCTACGCCTGCGGCGTTGGCGGCGGCCGTTCCGGCATCATCGAAACCAATTTCCGCGAAGAATGCGAAACCGACCTTTTCGGCGAACAGGTCGTTCTCTGCGGCGGTCTCGTCGAGCTCATCCGCGCCGGTTTCGAAACGCTGGTTGAGGCTGGCTATGCGCCTGAAATGGCCTATTTCGAGTGCCTGCACGAAGTGAAGCTGATCGTCGACTTGATCTATGAAGGCGGCATCGCCAATATGAACTACTCGATCTCCAACACGGCCGAGTGGGGCGAATACGTCACCGGCCCGCGCATCATCACCGAAGAAACCAAGGCTGAGATGAAGCGCGTGCTCAAGGACATCCAGACCGGCAAGTTCACCTCCGAATGGATGCAGGAATACCGGTCGGGTGCGGCCCGCTTCAAGGGTATCCGCCGCAACAACGACAGCCATCAGATCGAGGAAGTCGGCGCCAAGCTGCGCGGGATGATGCCCTGGATCGGCAAGAACAAGCTGGTCGACAAATCGGTCAACTAAGCTGTTTCAGCGAAGCAAAACGGAAAGGCCGGAGTAAAAGCTCCAGCCTCCAGACTGCAGATAACCCCCGGCTGAGCTGGGGGTTATCTGATTCATTGCGACATACTGAAGAAAGCTGCTCCCGAACCAAGAGGCGAGCTGCGGTTTGTTGGGAACGGAACTGGAGTTGGTCGGTTAGTGGAATCTATTCGATCTGCTTCAGGGACCAGATGTCTAAGGCCGGAATTCTTACCTTTCATCGCTGCATAAATTATGGCTCCTATTGGCAGGCACGCTGTCTGGCCGAAGGCCTCGCGTCCATGGGAGTAGAAGCCGTTCTTCTCGAACACATGTCTGATCGCGTGAACCGCGCGGAATGGCAATGCGCGCTGAAACCGCTGCTTCCTGCCGCAACGCCGAAGGAAGACTACCCGCTCTACAAAGCAAAGATCCGGAAATTCTTTCAATCGTTTGCCAGCTTGCCTCTTTCATCGCCGTTTCCCTTGGAGAACCCAGCCGCGATGGACGACTATTCGCTCATCGTCGTCGGCAGCGACGAGGTGTGGAACCTTCGCCATCCCTGGTATGGCGGGTATCCGGTGTTTTATGGAGAAGGCCTGCGATGCGGGCGTGTTGTCTCCTATGCCGCGACGTTTGGAAGTCTGACATCGTCGGAGCGACTGGAGGGGTGGGCGGAAAAGCTGCGAAAGTTCTCTCATATTTCTGTCCGGGACCTCCATTCGGAGCGGATCATCCGCGAGACATTGGGAATAGAGCCCGAACTCGTTCTCGACCCCTGCCTGCAATTTCCGCAGACGATGAAGGCGAGCCGGGATGACGGGGAGGCGGCAGCCTATATAGCCGTCTACGGCCACAGTTTTCCCACATGGTTTCAGGATACCGTGCGCCGGTGGGCAGGAGACCGGGACTATCCGCTCGTCAGCATCGGCTATCGGAACGATTGGGCCGATGAGCAATGGATTGACGCCGGCCCGGAGGACTTCGCCAGCTTTATTTCCGAAGCAAAGGCTGTCGTGACGAACTTCTTTCATGGATGCGTGTTCTCGCTGGTCAACGATAAGCCGTTTGCATGCGTCCTCTCAGATTACCGTTCCAACAAGATTCGCGATCTAACGCGGCTCGTCCGAGCTGAAGATCATGTTCTGACCGAAGATACGACTTCCACGCATCTGGATGGCATCCTCGGTAATCCCCTTCCTATGGGCATTTCCGAGCGGATATCTTCGCTGCGCGACACATCCAACGCCTATCTCAGCCATGCCTTGCAATAGCTCCGGTCAAAAGAATCGGCTCGCGCCAGGCATCGCTCCCAAGGATATTGCAGGCTCCGGCTGCTGCATCGGCTGCGGCTCCTGTGTCGCAAGGTCAGCGCGACCTGATGTGCACATGGAACTCGACCGGTACGGGCAGATGAAGCCGGCAGGCCCGAAGACGTGGTTGCAGGCCCGTGATGAAGATTTTGCGCGAATTTGCCCGTTTTCACCGGTGGCCCGGGACGAGGATGAATTGGCGGCCGAATGTTTTGCCGGTGCGAAAAACCGAGACCCTCTGCTGGGTCGTTACGAGGCTGCCTTTGTCGGCTATGTCGAGGAAGGGGAGTACCGTTCGAACGGCAGCTCCGGCGGAATGGTCACCTGGGTGGCAGCGGAATTGCTGCGCCTGGGGCTTGTCGACGGTGTTGCTCACGTCAAGGAGAGCGATGATCCGCAATCGGAACGGCGCCTGTTTCATTATTCGCTGTCACGTGATCTGCAGGAACTTCAGGCGGGCGCTAAATCTCGATATTATCCAGTCGAGCTTTCCGGAGTGCTTCAGTCCATTCGCGAGGCGCCGGGCCGGTATGCCGTGGTTGGGATTCCTTGTTTCATCAAGGCGGTGCGACTGGCCTGTGCCGATGACCCAGTATTGAAGGAGCGAATTGCCTTCACGCTTGGGCTGTTTTGCGGCCACATGAAAAGCGCGCGAATGGCCGAGAGCTTCGCATGGCAGATGGGGCAGGACATCGGGAAGGTTAAACGGCTCGACTACAGGAAGAAAACCCAGGATCGGCCTGCGAATTGGTATCGGGCTCAGCTGACACTCGAAAACGGCGAGACGTGCGCCCAGGACTGGTGGCATCTGGTCGATGGGGACTGGGGTGCGGGTTTTTTTCAGAATTCTGCCTGCAATTTCTGCGACGACGTCGTGGCAGAAACCGCAGATATCGCTTTCGGGGATGCCTGGAAGGAGCCCTACTCCTCTGATGGAAGAGGAACGAACGTGGTGATCGTCCGCTCAACAGCACTTCTAGATGTGATCCATGCGGGGATTGCTGAGAACAGGATCGCACTGTCTTACGTCGATTCCGACTTGGTCGTAGCCACCCAGGCCGCCGGATTCCGCCAGCGTCGCGAGGGCCTCGCATTCCGGCTGACCTGGCCTCGTATGGGCATGCGCCCGCGAAAACGCGTCCGTCCCGGCAGACATGGCTTGTCCCGACAGCGCATGGCGGTTTACATCATGCGCTATTGGATCAGCTTCTGGAGTCATCGCGTCTTTTCGATCGCCGTTTTCTTGCAAAGCCCCAGACTTTACATTCTGTGGGCTCGTGCTGCCTTGGCATGCTATCAGGGGGTCGCCTATTCCCGAGGACCGATCGGCAGGATAGCCCAGAGCCTGGGTTTAGCCGGCTCCGAGGGACGCACGTGATTCAAGCCCCAGCAATCGGGCTGCTGACTTGGCAACGCGCGACACATATCCGCTATCCCTGCGTGGTGCGTAACGTTCGACCATTTCTTCGCAGAAGCCGGCGAATTCTTCGGGCACCAGGGGCGCACTGGTATGGTGCGGCGCGATACCTCTATGCTCCGGCGTGAAGCAGAACGTCACCGTTACGTCGAAATCTTCGAGGGCCTGCATCTGCCGGTCGAACCAATCGAGGGCGTTGGGCCGGAATCGGTCCGCCCAGGAAAGTCCGGTGCGCACAGATTTCACGCCTAACCGCCTCATCCAGGCAGCAGCCTCATCCAGCCGCGGGTCTTCGAAGTGGAACCATTGCACCAGCCCTAAATCAGGCGTGTGTTTGGCAAACTCCTCAAGCGCCGGTTTGGGCGTTCCGTCTTCGCGCAGAATGCCCATATAGTAGTGCCGATAGTAGGAGGAGCCTTCGGCTTCGCGATGACGCGTTGTTGCCTCCCATGATCGAGGCAGGTCGTAGAGGCTGTACCATTGGCAGCGCTCGACTTTGCCCTTGAGCAACTCGGCAGTTCGTTGAAGGCCCCACAATTGCACTTCCTCCGCACCGAAGGTCGAGACGCCCACTTCGCTGACCCAGATCGGCAGATCGGTGACAGCGCGTATTTCGTTGATTTTCTCCGGCCACTCATGAATTTGCCAGAGATTCCAGTCGAGGGGGAAACCATGCAGCGCGACGGCATCGAGGTGATCGAGCACGCCGTAATTCTTCATGCGGCTGATGAAGAAGGGGTCGATTGGAGATATTCCGCCGAGCACCTTCGTCAGTTCCGGATTCTTGGCTGCGATGGCATCGGCCGCCAGGATTGCCATTTGCGCAAACAGGCTCCATTCAGGATCGATCTCCGGATCCCAGTGCGATTTGTTGTTCGGCTCGTTCCAGATCATCGTGGCTTCGATCATTTGACTTCCCCGGGCAGGATTTAACGAACGGGTTATAAGGTCACTTCGTTGAGCGTCATCACTTTTGCACCCCAGTCGCCGACCACAACGGTGGTGACGGAGGCCGGTGCAATATCAAATCTGGACCAAGCGTCGATTGGCAGTCCCAGAACATGGCTGACAGCCGCCTTGATGACATCGGCATGAGACACTAGCGCTAAGCGCCTATCGTTGCCGCGACGGGCCAATGTCTCTATGAGCCCGAAAATCCGAGTTTGGACGTCCAGCATCGTCTCGCCTCCTGGCGTGCGGACGAGGCTGCGTGTGGTATTCCATCGGCGCCAAAGGGGATCATCATTGAGAACTTCGAAGGTTTTTCCGGACCAGTTGCCGAAATTCACTTCGTCCAAAGCATCGTCCGTTTGCGGCAGAGACAGGCCACAGGCTGATGCGATACCTACTGCAGTCTCCCGTGTTCGTTCGCGCGGGCTGGTGTAGATCTCATTGATGTCCTCTCGGCGCAGCCTCTCCCCGAGACGCTGAACTTGCGAGCGTCCGGATTCGCCAAGCGAAATACCGGCTGTACGGCCCGCCAGGAAATTCCCGACATTGTCGTGCGCTGCGTGACGTACCAGGAAGAAGGTTGCCGTCATTCCGCGGCTCCGAGCAGAACATCCTCCTCATCGTCGATGAAATTCTGCGTCCGGCGGCGGGCCTCGTAATCGGTGAACTGCTGCGGCGGCGATTTCATGAAGTAGCTCGACGGCCCTGTCAGAGCTCCGCCCAGCCCTCTGTCGAGGGCCAGTTTCGCGCAGCGTATTGCATCGATGACAACGCCGGCGGAATTGGGCGAGTCCCACACCTCAAGCTTGAGCTCCGCATTGAGCGGCACGCCGCCGAAAGTGGTGCCCTCGAGCCTGATATAAGCCCATTTGCGATCAGTGAGCCAGGGGACGTGGTCACTTGGTCCTACATGTACATCGTCGGCAGGAAGCGGAATATCCAATTGGCTGGTGACCGACTGGGTCTTGGAGATCTTCTTTGATTCCAGCCGCTCGCGCTCCAACATATTGAGGAAATCAGTGTTTCCGCCGAAATTGAGCTGATAGGTGCGATCCACACGGACGCCCCGTTCGCGGAAGAGATTGACGAGCATTCGGTGGACGATCGTTGCCCCCACCTGGCTCTTGATATCGTCGCCGATGATCGGCAGCTTCCGGGCGGCGAACTTCTGCTGCCATTCCGGTTTGGAGGCTATGAATACCGGAATGCAATTGATAAAAGCGCAACCTGCCGCCAGCGCCTGTTCGGCATACCACTTGGTTGCTTCTTCGGAGCCAACGGGAAGATAGGAAACTAGCACGTCCGTCCCGGTTTGCCTGAGGATTTCCGCTACGTCCGCCGGCGGCTCCGCCGATTCCTCGATCCGATCCTGGAGATACTTCCCTATCCCATCCATCGTCCTGCCGCGTTTCACCTCGACGCCAAGCGGAGCGACATCTGCGAAACGCTGCGTGTTGTTTGGTTCGGCGTATATCGCCTCCGCGACATCGCGCCCTACTTTTGAAGCGGCGACGTCGAAGGCCGCGGATATCTCAATATCGTGCACATGATATCCGCCGAGATCAACGTGCATGAGACCTGGAACCGGCTCGTTTTCCCGGGCGTTATCATAGTAGGTAAGTCCTTGAACCAATGACGAGGCGCAATTGCCAACTCCCACCAATCCAACACGAATGGATTTCGAACGCATGGTTCCCTCCAAGGGCTGCTTGCTGAGGCATCTACAAAGCTAACAAGCGGGAACTGCGCCGGTTCCCGATACCTTCCCGTTTTTTTCGATCGCGTCTGACGATGATCCAACCAGCTCGGGCAGGCATTGCTGCAAGGAAGGAGGACCGGATGCTGGTCTATGGCGATGTCGAGCACATCGAGAACGCAGCAGCAGTACGCGCATCGATTTCAAGATTGATGATGGCGTGCATCGAAATGCAGCCGAGCCGGCAGCGCCACGAAACCCTGGTTCGAGCATTCATCCTGACTGGAGAACTGGTTCAGGGACTGGCCGATCAGGAATTCGGGGGAAAAGGCGCGGACGATATCTCCGAGCTTCAGGATGCAGGCGCGAAATTTCTGCGCATGCAGGCACGGGAGATCATGCAATCTTGGCGAAACGGGTTTTCCGGCAGTTTGTCCTTTCCAGAGGATTGGACAACCAAACTCGAATCTCTCGCCAGCGCCGATCCGGTGCGAATGAAGCGCGCAGAGGGCTACGCCTTTTATGCTTTGTATCCCGAGAGCTATATCGAGGCGGCTTCGATCTCAAACTCGACGTCTAAAACAGTCGTCATCGGGATCCGAAGCATCGGGACCGGACTCGCGGCTCTGGTTTCTGCAGCCTTGGATGCCGAGCCGGCCTATTCGCTGCGCCCGACTGGCCACCCCTTCGAGCGGTACGTACGCGTCACACCGGCTCTTTCCGAGCGGATTCTCGCCGACCATCGCACCGATTTTGCCATCGTCGATGAGGGGCCGGGGCTATCGGGGAGCTCGTTCGGCTGCGTTGCGGACTGGTTGCAGGCCAACGGCGTGGCGTCTGATCGGCTTCATTTTTTCCCGAGCCACACGGGTGAACTAGGCCCGCATGCAAGCAAGCCGCATCGGACCCGTTGGCGGGATCGGCCACGCCATGTCGTCAGCTTCGACGAGCTGACCCTCAAGACCCAAGATCCAAAACATCGTCTGCAGACATGGGCGTCCGATGTTGTCGGCGTTGCACGTTCGTCCTGGCGGGACCTCTCCGGTGGCGCATGGCGCGCGGTTCGGTATCGTGATCCTTCACATTGGCCGCCGAGCTATATGCAGATGGAAAAACGCAAATTCCTGATGGAAGCCGAAGGAGGGGCGTGGCTTGTCAAGTTTGCCGGGCTTGGCGGGAGCGACTCGGACAAGGCCAGAAGAGGCTCCTTGCTAAGCGAAGCCGGTTTTATTCCGAAGATTGCCGGTACCTGTTACGGATTTGTCATCGACGAATGGCTGGATGGAACGCCCCTCGACCATAGTGGTGCAAGCAGGCGCGACATCGCGGATCACCTCGGACGTTATCTCGGTTTTCGTGCCCGTCACCTCCCGGCGCAAAACGGCGGCGCGTCGATCCAGAAATTGTGTGAGATGGCGATTTTCAATATTGCGGAAGCGGCAGGATCGGATACGGCAGAAAAATTGAGGTGCGTGATAAGCACGCCCGAGCGGCTAGCCGGACGATTGCGACGGGTCGATACGGACAACCGGCTTCACCCATGGGAATGGCTGACGACCACCAGCGGGCGCATCGTGAAGACGGATGCGCTCGATCACAACGCGGCCCACGATCTGATCGGGTGCCAGGACATTGCCTGGGATGTCGTGGGCGCCTGCGTGGAATTCGAACTCTCGAGTAAGGAGCGTTATCGTCTTGCCGATCTCGTCGCTCAGGAGGCGGACTGCGATTTGCGCGATGATGTGCTCAAGCTTTTCGAGGCATGTTATCTCGGTTTCCAGATAGGTTTGTGGTCGCAGGCGAGGGCGAGCGTCGATGACGCCGAGAGGGAGCGGATTGAAAGCACCATCAAACGCTACCTGGACCGCCTGCCGCAGTTGATCGGAGCCTGACTGCGGAAGCGGTCTGGATCCGAAGTTTTTCAGCAAAGTGACGGAGGCGGTTCCGCCATCGGGTGGCGGCTTCCATGTTCCACCAGATAAACTTCCCGTTCCGGATTGGCACGAATGACAAACCCGGCGCTTCTCAGCATCGCTTCGACCGCCGCCTTGTTCGGAATGAACCAATTTGTGGGGTCGCCAGCGTAACGTTCTTCCAAGAAATACACTTTGGGAAAGCCGCGCTGCTCAAATATTGTCGTGTTGAAGAAGTCGTAATTTTCGCTGAGTGCCGCGACTTCCTCTCCCCCCCGCTGCATGCATTGAAACAGCATCTGGCCGCCGACGACATGCTCATGCAGAAGGTCGAGTGCCAGCAGCGGATGCCGCAGGTGATAAAGGACACCCATGAAAAGGACCAGGTCAAATCTCTCCTTCAGTTTTTCCACCTCGTACACCGACATCAGCTTGAACTCGATATCCTCACCTGTCTGTCTGGCTACGAACTCGGCTTGCCTGAGATAATGCGGGTCGGAGTCGATTCCGACGACCCGTCCGGCATTTCTTCTTTTCATTTCAAGTGCATAGAATCCGGCGTTGCAGCCGATGTCGAGCACGCTGCACCCCCGGAGATCTTCAGGCACAACCTGGTGAAAGTGGGCCCATTTGAAGGACGGGTAGTCACCAAGAAAATGATCAGGCGCGGTCTGTACGCCGCTAATTCGCAGGTTGTGAAACCATGGCCTCAGGGCTGCGATGTCCCTTTCCAGTCGAGCCTGCTCGTTCATTCCGTACTCCGATCCGCAGCGTCGATCATTGCTTCGACTGCGCCGCCGAGACGTGTGTCCGGTTACGTTTGAATTTTCTGATCGCCGACCGTATCTGCTCGACGGACCGGGGGCCGATCCCCGCGAGCTTGAGGAGTTCGGCATTCTTCATATCTGCCAATTGGCTCATTCGGTGAATTCCGCTTCTGGCGAGCGAACGGGCGATCCATCCAGGGAGACAGGTGGTCAATAAGGGATCTTCGGTATCTCCCCCTCCAGTCTTCGTCCGCTTTTGAGATACCTGCGGCATGTTCAGCTTGAGCCGGCTTCGTCAGATGTGGTCGAACCCTCTTGATGGTTTTCGGTTCCCGCTGAAGAAGAAAAACCCGCCAATTGTGTGCGAGATGGTCCTTCTCGGCCGACAAACAGATCTCTGGACGGTGAATTTAGTCATCAGAATTGTGCGACGGATTGGTGTTGGGCGGCATATCTCCCGGACGGATGATGCGCGAATTACCGGTGTCGGGCGCCGGTTCCACCATTTCGGTGTCGCCGATGGGAGGAGGCCTGAGTTCGCCGTTGCAGTCATCCAGTTTCTTGGAGAGATCTTGATGGTCATCCGCTGAATCGCGATCCTGGTTTGACTGTGACGGGGCGACGCATTTGTCAGGCGGCGCCTGTGCGTTCGCCTGGAGCGATAGGGGGAGGATCGCCACGGTGAGCGATAGCGCGCTTAGGAGTCGTTTGAACTTCCGGGATGTGGTCGGCATGCCAAACCTCCGTTGGCGTTTATCCGGATGTCATTTCAGTCCTTCTTCCGAATTGGGCCTCCACCAAGTCCTTAGGGGCCGGCCGCAGGGGCAATCTGCATCTGCACAGGCTGAAACTTGTCCGGCGGTCCGGAAAGTGGTTTCTGGCCCGTCAAGCGCTCGTCGGCCGAGGCTCGATGTCCCTCGGTTTGGGTGGTGGAATTCGTCGTTTCCGTTCCGATGCCGGGGTTCGAATCGAAAGTCCGCGCCGTGTTCGAATTCGTCGAGCTTTGCGGATTCCCGGAAAGCTGGTCGGTGCCAATTGGCTGCGGCGTAACTTTGCCGTCGGATGAAGCGACGCGCCAAACGGTATTGCCGGCATCATCGGCAACAAGCAACGCTCCCGTCCCATCGATCCCCACTCCGACCGGTCGCCCTTTTGCCTGATCGCCCTGGATAAAGCCTGTGACGACGTCCTGCGCCTTGCCAGATGGCTTGCCATTCTGGAACGGTACGAAGACAACTTTGTAACCATTGAAGCTATTCCGGTTCCAGCTGCCGTGCTCGCCGATGAAGGCGCCGTTGGCGTATGCGGCTGGAAGCGCGGAATTCATCGAGAAGGTCAATCCGAGCGCGGCAACATGGCTGGACAGGGCGTAGTCCGGTCGGATTGCCTTTTCGACCATGTCGGTTCGTGGCGGATGAACGCGAGCGTCGACGTGGTTGCCGTAGTAGCTCCAAGGCCAGCCGTAGAAGCCGCCGTCCTCCACAGAGGTCATATAGTCGGGAACGAGGTTTGGGCCGAGCTCGTCACGCTCATTGACGACAACCCAGAGCGCACCCGTTTCGGGGTTGAAGGCAAGGCCGTTCGGGTTGCGCAGACCGGAGGCGAAAACGCGGGCCGCGCCGGTCTGCCGGTCGACCTGCCAGACCGCTGCACGACCTTTTTCTGCTTCGAGCCCGTTCTCAACGATATTGGAATTCGATCCGACCGAGACATAGAGCGTCAGGCCGTCGGGGCTGAGGGCCAGATCCTTTGTCCAATGATGATTAATCGGGCCGCCGGGAAGCGGCGTCAGGATTTTCGGCTGCGCGGCGACCTCGTTCCGTCCGAGTTCGTAAGGGTAGGCCAGGATGGCGCTCGTCGTGGCGACGTAAAGCGTATTGTCTATCCAGGCAAGGCCGAAGGGAGAATCGAGCTTCTTCAGCAGGTCATGGCGTTCATCGACGGTGCCGTCGCGATTGGTGTCACGCAGCAGCGTAATGATATTGCTCTCTTTCTGTTCACCGCTGCCACCGTGGGCGATCGACATGATCCAGCCGCGGATGAGATCCTTCGGCCGCGAGGTCGGTTCGCCGGTCGGGCCGCGGGACTGGACGACGAGCACGTCGCCGTTTGGCAGGGTATGGACCGTGCGTGGATTGGCAAGGCCCTTCGCATAGGCACTGATCTTCAAGCCGTCGGGAACGGCAGGAGTCTCTCCTTCCTTCCAGCCGACCACTTCCGCGACCTTCACATCAAATATCAGGGAGGAAGATGGCTCAGGCAGAACCGGATCCGGGCCGATCTGCTGCGACAAATCGAATTCGGCCTCCCGCGCCGACGTACCGAATCCGAGGAAAAGCGATAGAACCGAGGTGGCGAGAATGAGGGATCTCATCATCATACCCTCCAGGCCAATCTGGCATATTTGCGGGCGGAAACAGCGGCTGCCACCAGGCAAAGCGCTGAAGTAACGGCCGAGAGCGCCAGTCCATAAGGCACGACGGCAGTCCATCCGTCGCCGGCATGGACAAGGCTGTTCAGGAAGGCAAGGGCGAGGATGATCAGGTAGAGAAGCACAGACGGGAAAGCCGACCGCAACGGACGGGTCCGGGGCCGCGCGAGGTCAATCAAACCAGCCAGGATCGCAATCACACCGAACACGAGGCCGGCGCACAACAGCCAGGCGGAGAAGTTTTGCCACATGAGGTTGTTGCTCTGCCAGAAGGCGATATCGGTCGCGAGCGCAAGCGTGAAGCAGACGAAAGGGAACGGGACGAAGAGCGACTGTATCGGATAGGCGGCCGCGTCTCTATCGTCGGGTGAAAGTACAGCCATGGCATGCTCCGAGAGGCAAGTGCGCAGATATACGATTCAACCGTGGAGGCAGCGGATGGTTCCGTTGCAGCGGGACTGGCTTACGAACCGCCTCCTCGACCAATAGCGGCTGCTGCCTTTCGCGCGTACCGCCGGAGTGACAATGTAGGGAGGCAGTTAAATTCCGTCCATCATTCCCGTGACATGCGCGGGAGGAGTACGATGTTGTCGCCTGAACGCGCGGCGGGCGCCAAGACTGCCGCCAAACACGGGGCGAAGCTCCGACCTTTATCGTTGCGCACTCACGATGAGCCAGCGGGTCGGCCTGCCGTCATATCCGCCGCCATCGCTTTCCTCGACGGCGAGGTTGCGCCAGCCGCCTGCCGTCAGAAGCGCCGAAAGCCAATGGGCGGATGGATAGTTGTAATAGCGCCCGAAGCCATCATGCCCTTCGGCTTCTCCCGACTTGAAGCTTGCGTGGAGGATGCCGCCGGTTCTGAGCGCGCGGTGAATGCGGGCGAAGACGTCGTCCAGGGTCGTTCTCGGGACATGAAGGAGGCTCGCTTCGGCCCAGACGCCGTCGAACGCGGCCTCGGCGTTGAGATCCTCAAACAGCATGACCCTGACCTCCCTGCCGATTCGCGCCTCGGCTTGTGCCGCGAGTTCGGGTGAACCGTCGGTTGGCGTCACGTCGAAGCCTTGAGAGAGCATGTAGGCACTGTCCTGTCCGCCGCCGCAGCCAAGTTCGAGGATTGCGGCCCCCGGCGCAAGTCGGGCAAGAAAAGTGTCGAGCTTCTGTTTCGGCAGGCTGCGCGCGCGATTGGCGTATATCGCTGCGTTATTGTCGTAGAAGGCGGAGGTGCTGTCATGGGGCATGGGGAGCGGCCGGTCCGGATCGTCGGTTGGATTGGAGATGCCTTTCGGCAAGCCGGTCGGCGCCGATGATGTCGATGACGAGGATGCCGTCGGGTATTTGCCGGTAGAAGGCGACATGACGCATGTGGAGGAGGCGGCGCAGGCCGGCGCCAAGTGCGTCGCACTCATCGCCCATGGAGGGCACGCGCGACAGAAGTATTAAAATCCGATCCCAGTCAAGAAGATAGGCATCCGCCTGCGCCTCGCCGAAATGTAGATTGGCATATTCGTCGATGCCTGACAGTACGGCGTCGGCCGTTCGGGTCAGCCTATAGGTTGATGTCACGCAGCTTCACCTTCGTTTCCAACAAAATGTCGGGAATGCGCCGGTCGCTGATACCAGTCTCCTCGGCCTGCCTCAGGATCTCGCGCAGTTCGTCGTCCTCGAGCTTACGATGGTCCTGGTCCTTCGCGATCAGCTCCGCCAGGAATGCGTCGGCGCTGTCGTATCTGCCGCTTGCGACACGGCGCGAGATGTAATCCGCCAGATTATCCGGAAGCGAGATCGTCATTTTCGCCATTGAATTTCCTGCCGTCCGTGCGTGCCGGTTCAGCTGTCCCTGATGCCTGTTACGATTCCCCACCCCGTGATAGAAGCGTTGCCGCCCGCCGTCGAGCGCTTGGGTCACATGAGGGTCAGTCTTCTTTAATGATTGCATCGGCGTCGGCGAGTTCGAGAACTGTCGTCAGCCCGGCCGCTTTGAAGGCGAGGCCGAGAGCGGCGCCCACCATGTCAGTGCTGGCGCCGCCGTTCGCGTGAAAGGTCTGAAGGTCAGGCCGGGATCAGGCGCGTCCAGCCGTGCTCATCGTTCGTTACGCCCTTCTGCAGACTGACGAGCTGCTGTCGCAGTTCGCTGGTCAGCTTGCCAGTCTGTCCGTCTCCGACCAGAAACTCGCCGCCGGCATGTCGAACCAGGCCGATGCCCGCCAGGACTGCGGCAGTGCCGCAAGCGAACGCTTCGACAAGCCTGCCGCTGGCGGCATCCTCCTGCCATTCCGCGAAGGAATAGGGACGCTGCTCCACGCGCAAGCCCCTTTCTTCTGCGAGCACGATGACGGAAGCCCGAGTGATGCCCGGCAGGATCGTGCCGCCAAGGGGCGGGGTCACCATCGATCCATCATTCATCACGAAGAAGACGTTCATGCCGCCGAGTTCTTCGACCCAGCGATGCTCCGCGGCATCCAGGAAGACGACCTGATCGCAACCCCTCTTCGCGGCTTCCGCTTGCGCCACGAGGCTGGCTGCGTAGTTTCCGCCGCATTTTGCAGCGCCGGTGCCGCCGCTGGCTGCACGGGTGTATTCCGTTTCGACCCAAAGAGAGACGGCCTTCGCGCCGCCCTTGAAGTAGGCGCCGACCGGTGAGGCGATGATGCAGAAGATATATTCCTGAGCCGGACGAACGCCGAGAAACGCCTCGTTGGCGAACATGAAGGGGCGAAGGTAGAGGCTGGCGTCGCCAGCCGGAATCCAGGCCTTGTCGACGCGGACCAGTGCTTCGACCGCCTTCAAAAAGAGTTCTTCGGGCACGGGAGGCATCGCCATGCGGGTTGCCGATTGCGCGAAGCGGCGTGCGTTCTCTTCAGGCCGAAAGAGCAGAATCCGGCCATCGTCAGCCTTGTAGGCTTTCATGCCTTCGAAGATTTCCTGAGCGTAATGCAGCACGGCGCTCGCAGGATCGAGCTCCAAGGGTCGCCTGGGCGTAACCTTCGTATCATGCCAGCCCTTGTCGGCCGTCCATCGCGCCAGGACCATGTGATCCGTGAAGATCTTGCCGAAGCCGGGCGTCTCAAGTGCCTGGATGCGGTCGGCGTCCGAGACGGGGGTCTTGTGGAGTTCGATTTTGATTTCGGGAGAGGCCGACATCACGGTCATTGCTGGCACCTTGATAGTAAATTGAATAGTGGCGGCGACACTACCGCCGCCGAGCCGGTTTTGGAAAGGTCTGAAGCAGCCGGTTTCGGCTTGATCAGCGTAATAATCGCTTGAGGTGGCTGACGTCGAGCAACAAATTCGGAATCGAGCGCCTGCGATCGAGGATGGCGTCACCATCGGTCGATTCGGGAACTTCATTCTTATCGGGAATGACGTTCGCGAATTTCATACCCAGGCTTTGGAATATGTGATCTCCAACTTATCGTTATGACAAAGAAAATAGGTCAGCATTATTGACATAATTTCCGCCGCATGATTTGTCGGCGGTACAGAAAATACGAGGAAACCTCCATGCTGAACTGGGACACCATGTTTGCGTCGCGCTCATCGCGCATGCGCGCATCCGAAATCCGCGAGCTCCTGAAGCTTCTCGACCAGCCCGACATTATTTCCTTTGCCGGCGGCATTCCGGATCCGGCGCTGTTTCCGGCCGAGGAATTCCAGCGGGCCTATGCCGATATCTTCGCAGGTGCCGCCGTCAATTCGGCGCTGCAATATTCGGTCAGCGAAGGCTACAAGCCGCTGCGCGAATGGCTGGTCAAGCAGATGGCCGCCCTCGGCATTCCCTGCGAGCTCGACAATGTCTTCATTGTCTCCGGCTCACAGCAGGGGCTCGATTATCTCGGAAAGCTCTTTCTTTCGCCCAATGATACCGCGCTCGTGACCTGGCCGACCTATCTTGGCGCGCTGCAGGCCTTCAATGCCTATGAGCCGGCCTATGACCAACTGACGCCGAGCGGCAACCGGACGCCCGAGTCCTACCGCGTGGCGGCTGCGGCTGCCGGCGGCAAGGTGAAATTCGCCTATCTCTCCGCAGATTTCTCCAATCCGACCGGCGAAACCGTCGATCTCGCCGGCCGCAAGCGGGTGCTGGCGCTCGCCGAAGAGCTCGACATTGCCGTCATCGAGGATGCCGCCTACCAGTCGCTGCGTTACGACGGCGAGCCGATCCCGCCGATCCTGGCGTTGGAGATCGCCGAGAAGGGCCATATCAACGACACGCGCACGATCTATTGCGGCAGCTTTTCCAAGACGCTGGCGCCCGGCCTTCGCGTCGGCTTCATCGTCGCCAATGCGCCTGTCATCCGCAAGCTGGTGCTGATGAAGCAGGCGGCTGACCTGCATTCCTCAACGATCAATCAAATGGCGATATCCGATGTCGCCGTGCGCGGTCTCGACAAGCAGGTTGCCAAGATTAAAGCGGCCTACAGCCATCGCCGCGACTGCATGCTGGCGGCGCTCGAGAAGTACATGCCCAAGGGCACGAGCTGGACGAAGCCGGAAGGCGGCATGTTCATCTGGATCACGCTGCCGGAAGGCATGGACGGCGCCAAGCTGCTGGCGAAATCGCTCGAGACCGCCAAGGTCGCCTTCGTGCCCGGCAAAGCCTTCTTCGCCGACGGCTCCGGCGCCAACACCTTCCGCGTCAGCTTCTCCTGCGCGAATGAGCAGATGATCGAGGATGGCATTGGTCGGTTAGGTAAGTTGATCACTGAGATTGGTGGGTGAGTGTTGGGAGTGGGGTGCAACAAAACTGTTGTGCCGTATGGCCCTATCCGACCCCTCGGGCCATCGACTGGGGTTGAGCCACGGGTCTCAACCCGTCCTTCGGACCCCCGCTGGGGAGAAGATGGAGCAAGCCGCTCGCTTCAATTTCCACTGCAGACGTTTCTAGGAAACGAGACCATTCCGCTTCTCCCCATCGGGGAGCAACCATGTTTAATTCTTGCGGTGTTGTGGCGTCCATTCGGTCTTTCGAAAGAGGATTGTGTTGGCGAGAACGATGAGTTTTCGGGCGACGGCTATAACGGCGCACAGGTGCTCCTTTCCGCTCTGACGCAAGCGCGTGTAGAAAGCGGCGAGATCCGGATTGTGCCGGGTTGCCGTGAATGCGCACATGAACAGGCTCTTTCGCAGGCGTTCGCGACCACCCTGGATGCGGCGTCTGCCGTGATATTTTCCGCTATCGTCGTCATAGGGTGCGACGCCGGCAAGGGCGGCGATCTCGGCGCGGCTGGCATGGCCGAGTTCGGGCAGCCGAATGATCAAGCACAGGGCGCTGCGCAGCCCGATCCCCTTGATGGAGATCAGCAGATCGAGCCGTTGCGCCAGGTCGCAATCGTCGCGAACCGTCTTTTCGAGCCGCAGCAGATGGGCCTTGCGGCAGGTTTCGAGGCGGGCGACCTCGCGCAGGTGGCGGCGTTTGATCGCCTCCGACAAGGCGGTCTCGGCAAAGGTCTTGACCAGCGCGATCTGCTGCTCGATCTGTTCCAGATAGGTCAGTTCGGCGGCCAACTTGTCGAAGCGTGCGTCCGGCAGCGCCGGCAACTGCTCGAGACTTGCCGTGAAGAGCGCAATCAGCACGGCATCGAGCCGATCGTTCTTGGCCCGCTTGAGCCGGCTCTTGGCAAAGAAGCGCAACTGCGCCGGCTGCAGACGCGCCGCCGGCCGCTTGCCGGCCCGCAGATGCGCCAGCAGCCGCCATTCATAGCCGCCGGAGGCTTCGAAGCCGATGCGGCTGACGTCATGCTCTCGAAGAAAGGCGTCAAGCGCCTTCAGGCCAGCGGTGTCGTACGTGACCCTCAGCCTTGCCTTACCGGGATGGAGGGCAATGTCGAGATGGCTTTTGCCGACATCGATTCCGGCACAGATCATGCTATTATCGGTCATCTTCGTCGTCCCTGTCTTGGATACGAACCCCAAGGTTCCTGCAACCACACGGGCCAGATGAAGAGCCGGTTGCGATCCTGCTCCCCACAGCCCAAAACGGCTAAGAAGGTGACGATCCGACAACCAGCTGCCGGGCGGGCGGCCACCCGCCCGGCAAGCATCAATATCCTACATTTTTTTCATCCAAGAAGATGCCTGAAGGCAGATGAGGGGCTGCATGGCACGCCCTCTCATCCCTCATTCCTGTGCTCGTCACAGGAATCCAGCCACGGCGCGTCCGCGCCGTGATTGAACTCCTATTCGTGAAAGACTCTCTCGTGCCCAAGGACTTGGGCACGCTGGATTCCTGTGACGAGCACAGGAATGAGGGAGGGGAGGGAACTGCTTCCGCCTTCTTCTCTGAGGAAAGGACGCTGTCTTTCACCGTGTCATGCCTGATCTTCTCTCGCTATTGCTGGAGATGCGGGCCGAAAAGCTCGAGGTCGGCTTCGCCGAGCCGGTCGCTCGCCGTATTCAGCTGGTGCCAATAGGGATAGATCACCGGCGGCAGGCTGACGGCGTCGAGACGCTTGCGCTCCTCATCCATGAGTTTCAGCTCGGCAGCGGCGATGTTGTCACGGAACTGGGCTTCGGTGCGCCCGCCGATGATGACCGAGGTGACCGCCTTGCGGCCGATCAACCAGGCAAGCGCCACCTGGGCCGCCGAGACGCCGCGCTCTTCGCCGATTGCCACCAGCGTCTCGACGATGTTCCAGAGGCGGTTTTCGTCGCGGATCGGCGGCTCGGTCCAGCCGGCGAACTGGCGCGTTCCCTCGGGAGCGGCCTGGTTGCGGCGGTGTTTGCCGGAAAGCAGCCCGCCGGCAAGCGGGCTCCAGACCAGCACGCCCAGGCCCTGGTCGATCGAAATCGGCAGCAGCTCGTATTCGGCATCGCGCGCTTCGAGCGTGTAATGGATCTGCTGGCTGACGAAGCGCTGGTAGCGATGCTCATTGGCGATGCCGAGCGCCTTCATAATGTGCCAGCCGGAGTAGTTCGAGCAGCCGACATAGCGCACCTTTCCCTGCTTGATCAGCGTGTCGAGCGCTTCAATCGTCTCTTCGAGCGGCGTCTGGCCGTCCCATTCATGCACCTGGTAGAGGTCGATGACGTCGGTCTTCAGGCGCTTGAGGCTCGCCTCGCATTCGCGGATCAGGTGGTAGCGCGACAGGCCGCGGTCGTTCGGACCGTCGCCCATGCCGAAGCGCGCCTTGGTAGCGAGCAGTACGCCCTGCGGCCGCTTGCCGGCGAGCGCATCGCCGATGATGTTTTCGCATTCGCCTGACGAATAGACGTTGGCGGTATCGATCAGATTGATGCCGGCATCGATGCACATATCTATCATCTTTTTCGCCTCGGAGACGCCGAGATCGCCGACCATCTTCGCCCAGCCGACCCCGCCGAAGGTCATGGTGCCCATAGTCAAAGTCGAAACCTTCAGGCCGGAGCGGCCGAGCAGACGATATTCCATCGAAACTCCTCCTTCATCAAACGCGATTGACGTACCTCAACGCGGTAGAATGGCAATGGCGGCAGGTTCACGCCTGCGTGAGGGCCGGCGAGATTGCCGCCCAGAGACTGCGATCGATCGTGGGGGGCGTGAGCCGCGCGGCAGATCGTACAATATGTGATTGGCTTGTCGACGGGAATCATCCTGAACGGAGCGATCAGACGGCGGGTCCAGGCCGCGTCAGGTCTCGTCCTTGTTTTTCCTCTGAATGTTGTCGCGAAGCGAAGCGATCGTATCGCGAATCCTGCCGACGGTTTCGACGTCGAGACCGACGGCTTTGGCGATGCAGTCGAACACATGGGTGGCGCGGCTCTTGAGGGCCTGTCCCTTCTGTGTCAGGCGGAGAAGCACCTGGCGCTCGTCGGCGGGGTTGCGATTGCGGGTGACGAGGCCGACATTTTCCAGCCGCTTCAAGAGCGGGGTGAGGGTGCTGGAGTCAAGGAAAAGTGTCTCGCCGAGATCCTTCACCGTGCGGTCATCACGCGCCCACAGGGCCGTCATCACTAGGAATTGTGGATAGGTCAGGTCCAGCTCATCGAGCAGCGGGCGGTAAAGCTGGTTGAAGGCATGGCCTGCCGAATAGATTGAAAAGCAAAGCATTTCATCGATTTTCGGCACGTCGGCGAGATCATTCGTTCGGGTGTTTTTCATCACGCTCTCCTCTGATTTCAATGTAATTTGTGCACGATCTATTTGCAAGCTATTGACGTCCGGCATGCCGTCCCTTATTTAGATTGTGTACAAGTAAATCGCTTACAAATAACAAGCCGAAGGGAATGCAGCTGGTGGCTCCCGGTTCGGCTCCCATTGAATCTCAACGACGAAAGGATATGACCCATGTTCAAGTTCGCTGCTGTCGCCGCCCTGGCGGCCGCTCTTCTGCCCGGTGCTGCCGTCGCTCAGCCGGCCAAGCCGACCGTCGTCCTCGTTCACGGCGCCTTTGCCGATTCCTCCAGCTGGAACGGCGTTGTCGAGATCCTGCGCAAGGACGGCTTCCCGGTCGTCGCTGCCGCCAATCCGCTGCGTAGCGTTTCGGGCGACGCCGCCTATGTTTCCGACGTCCTCGGCAGCATTGCCGGCCCCGTCGTCCTCGTCGGCCATTCCTATGGCGGGCAGGTGATCTCGACCGCCGCGAATGGCCACGACAACGTCAAGTCGCTGGTCTATGTCGCGGCCTTCGCGCCGGAGGCCGGGGAATCGGTTGCCGACCTCGCTGGCAAATTTCCCGGCGGCACCCTGGGCGCAGCGCTTGCAGCCCCGGTGAAGCTCAGCGCAGGCGGCGTCGACCTCTCTATCGACCAGGCCAAATTCCGTGATCAGTTCGCCAGCGACGTGCCGGCTGAACAGGCGGCCCTGATGGCGGCGGCCCAGCGGCCAATCACCGAAGCGGCCCTGACCGAAAAATCCGGTGAGCCTGCCTGGAAGAAGCTGCCGTCGTGGTTCGTCTACGGCACCGGCGACAAGAATATCCCGGCCGCAGCCCTTGCCTTCATGGCCGAGCGGGCAGGCTCCAAGCGGACCGTCGTGGTCGAGGGCGCGTCCCACGTCGTTATGGTTTCGCAGCCGCAGAAGGTGGCGGAAGTCGTCGAAGAGGCCGCGAAGTAGCGTCTATCGGAGAGGCGACGGCAACGCAGTGGTTTCAGGGCGCAGCGCAGCTGCTGCCTCCTGTCACATCTCTGTCAACGACCACTAATAAGGGAGGGGTGACGCAATTCCCGAGGACCCCTCCCATGAAGACGATCGTTTCCGCCGCTGCTCTTCTCGCCGCGAGCCTCCTTGCCGTTCCGGCTTCGGCCGCAAGCCTCGTTCTCTACACCAGCCAGCCTAACGAAGACGCGCAGGCGACGGTCGACGGCTTCATGGCCGCCAATCCTGACATCAAGGTCGACTGGGTGCGCGACGGCACGCCGAAGATCATCGCCAAGCTTCAGGCCGAGATCCAGGCCGGCAATCCGGTCGCCGACGTCCTCCTCATCGCCGACATGGTGACGCTGGAGCGCCTCAAGGAAGACGGCAAGCTGCTCGCTTACAAGTCGCCGGAAGCCGCAGGATACGACGCCAGCCTCTATGACGCCGACGGCTATTATTACTCGACCAAGCTGATCACGACAGGCATCATGTACAACACCTCGGCCGCGATGAAGCCGACGAGCTGGAAGGACCTGACGAAGCCTGAGACCAAGGGCTTCGTTACCATGCCGAGCCCGCTCGCTTCGGGTGCTGCGCTGATCCACGCCCAGACGCTGGCCGCAGTTCCCGGCCTCGGCTGGGATTATTACAAGGCGCTTGCCGAAAACGGCGCGATCGCTGCCGGCGGCAATGGCGCCGTCCTGAAGTCGGTCGCCTCCGGCGAGAAGGCCTACGGCATGGTCGTCGACTATCTGCCGATCCGCGAGAAGGCCAAGGGCGCACCCGTCGAATTTGTCTTCCCGAGCGAAGGCGTTTCGGCCGTCACCGAGCCGGTCGGCATCCTTGCCAGCACCAAGAATGCAGAGGCTGCCAAGAAGTTCGTCGATTACGTGCTCTCGGAAAAGGGCCAGGAAGGCTTCCTGAAGCTCGGCTATATCCCGGCCCGCAACGGCATGAAGCTGCCGGAAGGTTTCCCGGCGCGCGATACCATTAAGGTCCTGCCGATCAAGGCAGCGGAAGCGTTGAAAAATACCGATCAGGATCTGAAGACCTTCTCCGGTATTTACGGCTCGAACTGATCCAGCCATGCAAGGATATGTGAGACCGGGAAACAGCCAGCCCGCCTGGCTGTTTCCTTTTATCGTCATATCAGTCCTGATCTTCAGCGTGCTGCCGCTCGCCCGCCTCGCCATGGTCGGGATCGTGGCCTTCGCCAGCGGCGGCGTCATCGATGTGCTGAGCGAACCGTCACTCTGGCAGGCCACCTATTACACCATCGTCACCGCGGTCCTGGGCACGATCATTTCCCTTGCCATCGGCTGCCTCTTCGCCTTCGTGCTGACGCTGACCGATATCAGCGGCAAGGGGTTGCTCAGCTTCTTCTTCGTGCTGCCGATGATGATCCCGCCGCAGGTGACGGCACTTGCCTGGGTGCAGATGTCGGGGCCGTCGAGCCCGCTGTTGAAGGCGCTCTCGCTTGCGCCGCCGCTGGGTTCGCCGCAGCCGCTCTATTCGGTGGGCGGCATTGCGCTGCTCTATGGCGTGCAGCATGCGCCGCTGGTCTATCTGGCGCTGCGCGCCGGGCTGATGACGCTGCCGCGCGACGGCGTCGAGGCCGCGCGGCTTTCCGGCGCCTTGAGCCTCAGGGTGTTCCGCGACATCATCCTGCCGCTGTCTCTGCCCGGCATCATCGCCGGCGCGGCGATCTCCTTCGTCTCCTGCACCGGCAATTTCGGCATTCCCGCCATTCTCGGCATCCCGGCCTCGATCTACACGCTGCCGACGCTCATCTTCACCAAATTCTCTGCCTTCACCAGCCGCACCTTCGGTGATGTCGCCGTGCTCTCCGGCATCATCGCCATGATCTCGGTCGCAGGCTTGATGATCCAGGACCGGGCGCTCAGAGGCCGCGACTATCGCGTCATCGGCCTGTCGGGGGCAAGTGCCGTCTTCGAGTTCGGCCCCTGGCGCTTCGCCTTCCCGCCGCTCCTCTGGGCGATCCTGTTCTTCATGCTGGCCGCCCCCTTCTTCGCGCTTGTTGCCGGTGCGCTGGTGCCGGCTTATGGCGTACCACTCACCTTCAAGACTATGTCGCTGCATGCCTTTCAGGAGATCCTATTCCGGCAGGCGGTGACACGCACGGCCTTCGTTAATTCGCTGTCGCTTGCCGGCGCGACCGCACTTGGTCTGCTTGTGGTGACAGTGCTTGCGGCCTATGCACTGACGCGACGCAGAGACATGGCGTCGCGGATCGTTTCCAGCCTGATCGAGATACCCTATTCGCTGCCGGGCATCGTCATGGCGGTCTCCTTCATTCTCGTCTTCGCGGCACCGATCCCCGTCCTGCACGTCTCGCTCTACGGGACGATCTGGATCACCCTTATTGCCTATTTTTCCTCCTTCTTCGCCGCCAGCCTGAAGCCTGTCGTCAGCGCCTTCCACCAGCTCGATCCGGCGCTGGAAGAGGCCGCGCGGCTTTCCGGCGCCGGCTTCTTCCGCAGGCTTTCCGATATCATCGTGCCGCTGATCGCGCCGGCCGCCGGCGCTTCCGTCATCCTCGTCTTTCTCATCGCCTGCAACGAGCTGACGATCTCGGCGCTGCTCTGGTCGGCCGGCACCCAGACGCTCGGCGTCGCGATCTACAATCTCGACGACAGCGGCAGTTCCGACCTTGCCTCGGCACTGTCAGTACTCGTCGTGCTGATGGTCGTCGTCCTAATGCTGCTCTTGGAACTCCTGTCCAAACGCCTGCCGAAAGGGGTGGTCCCGTGGCGCAACTGATCCTCAACCAGGTGGCCAAGGATTTCGGCACCGGGCGGGCGGCCGTCAGCGGCTTTTCGCTCGATGTGCGCGACGGCGGCTTTCTGGCGCTGCTCGGGCCTTCCGGCTGCGGCAAGACGACGGTGCTGCGAATGATCGCTGGTTTCGAGACGCCCTCCGACGGCTCGATTCATCTCGGTGAGCGGCTGCTGGCAGATGCCGCCCAGTCGCTGCCGCCCGAGAAGCGCAACATGGCGATGGTCTTCCAGTCCTATGCGCTCTGGCCGCATATGAGCGTCGCCGACAATGTCGGCTATCCCCTGAAGGTGCGCGGTGTCTTGGGCGAGGCATACCGGGCGAAGGTCGGCGAGGCGCTTTCCGCGGTGCGGCTTGCCGATCATGCCGGGCGGCGGCCGGCCGATCTCTCCGGCGGCCAGCGCCAGCGCGTGGCGCTCGCCCGCTGCCTGGTGACGTCGCCCGATGTCGTGCTGCTTGACGAACCGCTCGCCAATCTCGACCGGCACCTGAAGCAGGAGATGGAGGAGACTTTTCGCGACTTCCACCAGCGCTCGGGCGCAACGATGATCTACGTCACCCACGATCAGAGCGAGGCAATGGCGCTGGCGACCGACGTCGCCGTCATGTCCGAAGGACGCTTGCTACAGGTGGCGCCGCCGGCCGAAATCTATGCCCGCCCGGAAGGACGAATCGTCGGCGGGCTGATCGGGCGCGGCGCAATCCTGACGCTGCCTATCATGGGCGGCGAGCGCCATCTGGAGTGGGACGAGCTGCAGGATGCGCTGCAGGCGGCCAATACCGATGGCGCCGATATTCTGGTGCGGCCGGAGGATGTGATCATCGGCGGCGAGGGCGCTCCCGCGACCGTCGAATCCGTGCTGTTCGAGGGCGAGCGCTACGCCGTCAAACTGACGCTCGGAAACGGCCAGACGTTGCGCGCCTTCAGCCGCGCCGTTGTCGGGGCCGGCGAGAAGATACGCGTCGTCATCCGTGCCGGATGGCGGCTTTGACGGAGGCGGGTGACCCTTACGGTCGTTGAAGCTTGGCGATAATGTTGAAAGTCGCCGATGCCTCGTTCCGAATCGAAAGAAGTTGAATATTTCTAAGCGCCGTGGAAAAACGCGTTGAGGCGATCGGTTCGCCGGGCATGCATTATTCTAGTTCTGATATTTGCGGACTATCGGGGCTTGTAGCCTACCAGACACGCAGCCGTGCGGAACCGGATGCCGACGCGGCTTGTTTCGGTCCTGGAAGCCAAGCTTATCCGCAATTTTCTTGGCCCTGCCATCTTTTCCTGCGGCGATTGCCGGATAAGGTACTGCGCGCAACCGGACCTTTCTCATGTCGCTCCGCCTCGCCACCTTCAACGTCGAAAACCTGCTGACCCGTTTCGATCTCACGGGTTTTCGCAACCAGCTGCGCCAGGATCGCGTCATCAAGCTTTTCGAGGTGAACAGCGAGGGCGTCTACCAGCAGCTCGAGCAAGCGCGCGTGATCGCCGCCACCGATGATACGAGGCAGATGACGGCGCTGGCGATCGCGGATGCCGACGCCGATATTCTCTGCCTGCAGGAAATCGACAATATGGCCGCCCTTCAGGCGTTCGAATACGGTTATCTCTTCCGCATGGTCGGAAACGGCTATCGGCAGAAATTCCTGGTCGAGGGCAATGACAGCCGCGGCATCGATGTCGCCGTGCTGATGCGCGAGGAAACGCGCGATGGCCAGAAGATCGAGCTTAGAGATATCAGAAGCCATGCGATGACGACCTATCGCGATTTCGATCTCTTCGACGAGGAACTGGCGCTTACCAATCGTATCGACGACAAGATATTCAAGCGGGACTGCCTGGAACTCGACCTCCTGATCGGCGGCAGGCCTTTCTCGCTCTATGTAGTGCATTTCAAGTCGATGGGCAGTGCGCGCGACGGCCTGGACGGCCGGCAATCGACACTGCCGCTCCGTCGCGCCGAGGCGCGCGCCGTGCGCCGCATCATCGAGGACCGCTTCGGCGCCGGCCACACAGCCTCGAAGAGCTTTGCCATCTGCGGCGACATGAATGACTATCAGGAGCGCGTCGACGTCGTTGGGCGGCGTGGCGCCGGCTATCGTTTCGAGCATCAGGTGGAGACCGAGAGCGCGCTCGACGTCTTCAGCCATGACAGCTTTGCTGAAAATGTCGTCCGCCGTCGTCAGCCCCTCGACCGCTGGACGCTTTATCATGCGCGCGGGCCGCAGGAGCAGCACCTCTGCCAGCTCGATTATATCTGGCTTTCGCCCGCACTTGCCGCCCTTAATGCCGGACGCCTGCCCGAGATCATCCGCAGCGGCCAACCCTACCGCACCATCTTCCCGCCGGGCCAGGAGGTGGAGCGTTATCCTCGTACCGGCTGGGACCGGCCGAAGGCCTCCGACCATTGCCCCGTCGTCATCACACTGGATCTCCCATGAAAACGAATTTGAAGATAAATTTTCCGAACACTGATTTTTCCGATGATTTCGCCGGCTGGCCGCCGGAAGCTACGGTCTTCCCCATCGCCGGCGTCGATCTCCGCGTCCTGCCCGGCACTCATCCTTTCGTCGCCGCCGAGGAATCGGCGATCCGCGAGAATTGGCTGAGGGAGATCGCCGCCAACCCGGCACTCTTCGACGGGCGCCTGATCTTCCAGCAGCGGCTGTCGCTCGGCGAGGAGGGAATTTCGGGTGAGGGCTACGTCACGCCTTTTTCCGCCTTCATGTACTGGCGCCGCCAGCCGCAGCGCCAAGGCGGGCTGCACATCTTCGCCTATCCCGTGCTCGAAAGCTCCGACGGCGCGCTGGTTGCGATCCGCATGGGTGCGCACACCGCCAATCCCGGCCAGGTCTATTTCGCCGCCGGCTCGTTGGAACCCGAGGATATCTTCGACGGGCGCTGCGACATCGAGGCCAACATGCGCCGCGAGGTGCTCGAGGAAACCGGCCTTAATCTTTCCGATTCGGTGGCGGGGCAGGGGCTCTTTGCCAGCCACGCCAGGCGTACGGTGACGTTGCTGAGGCTCTTCCGTTTCGACCTGACGGCCGACGAGATGGTCGAGCGGATCGAGGCCCACATGCTGGTTGCCGAAGACAAGGAGATCGCGGGTGCGGTGGCGATCCGTTCGGCTGATCGGAACGCTTATCCGTATAACATCGCGATGCTGCCGGTGATTGACTGGTATTTCGGGAAGAGGGGCGCATAGCGCGCGGCAATCAGAGGCCGACCTCGTCCTTCGAGACCCCTTGGGGGGTACCACGCTCGCCAAGCGCTTCCGAGAAAGATCGATTTTCATTAACGATCCCGCGCAAATTGCCGAGTGCAGACGTCTCCGGCCGGCGACGGGTTGTTCTTACCCGAGTTAGCGCCTTGCACTCGGTCGCACGGTCGGGCAGGTTGACGGCCCGACGATCGATTCAAGGAGGCCGATGTGGCGCGAAGCTACAGCGTCTATGACGTGTTCACCGATCGAAAGCTTGCGGGCAACCCACTCGCAGTGGTTTTCGACGGCGACGATCTCAGCGACGAGGCGATGCAGGCGATCACCCGAGAGATCAATCTCTCCGAAACGGTTTTCGTGCAGCCTTCGACCAATCCCGCCTACGCGGCGAAGCTCAGAATCTTCACGCCGGGCCGCGAGCTGCCCTTTGCCGGCCATCCCACGGTCGGCACTGCGGTGGCGCTGGCCGAGCGGGCTCATGGCGCAGCGGCCCTCGATCTCGTCATGGTGCTCGAGGAAAACGTCGGGCCGGTGCGTTGCGCCGTGCGGCTGAGGCAGGGTGAGGCGAGCTTTGCCGAATTTGACCTGCCGCGCAAATCGCAGCAAGCCGTCATGCCGCTCGACAAGCTCGGCATCGCCGATGCGCTGTCGCTGAAGGTCACCGAAATCGGCTTTGAAAATCACGTCCCCTCGGTCTGGAGCGCCGGCGTTCCGTTTCTGCTCATTCCGGTGCACGATGTCGGCACGGCTCAGCGGGTGGAATTCGATCCGCAGCTTTGGGAAAAGATCGTGCCCTTCGCCGATGGCGCGCTTGCCTCGGCCTATGTCTATTGCCGCGGCGGCGTCAACCACGTTGCGAAGTTCCATGCGCGCATGTTCGCCAGCGGCATGGGCATCGTCGAAGATCCGGCCACCGGCGCGGCGGCGGCGGCGCTCTCCGGAGCAATCCGCCATTTTGACCGGCTTACGGACGGGCACCACCCGATCATGATTGAGCAGGGCGTCGAGATGGGTCGTCCGTCCTTCATCCACCTGCATATCGATGTCGAAGGCGGGACGATTTCCAACGCGCGGATCGGCGGCCAGGCGGTGCGGCTGGCGAGCGGCACACTTGAGCTTTGAGTTTGCGAGAGCGCCGCGCTCCGTCAGCCGGGACGCTCTATCACCTTGAATTGGCGCATCATCCCTCTCGAAGATCGATTCCGAGTTCTAGGAGTGTGTGCCGCATTTCGGCGCTGCGGAAAAATCTTTGAGATTAACCAAAGAATTTTCGCTGATGCGCTGGACAAGCCTGCCGATCCTGTTTATACGCCCCGTCACACCGCGCAGCCAAGCGCGAACGGGTGATTAGCTCAGTTGGTAGAGCAGCTGACTCTTAATCAGCGGGTCGTAGGTTCGAGCCCTACATCACCCACCAAATCTCTTGATAAGATTGATTGAATAGCGTCAGCGCATGGTCTTGTTTCTAGGCCGACCGCATGTCTCGGCATGACTGGCCGTGTCGACCTGCGCACCCTATCTCTCCCCTATTAACGGGAGGGGTCATGAGAACCGTCATATTCATCGTGGCTTTATCCTTGCCGCTGCCGGCCTTTGCAGCGAGCGCAGTGGAGGTCAAAGCGGGGGACCACAGCTGCAGCGAGCTTGCGCAGATCATCCGGCAGAACAAGAAGGTCTTTGTCCGTGTCGGCCTCGGCGGCCGCAGCTTCCGCTACCCGCCGGCGCAGTGCGACATGGGCGACAAGCGCAGCACGACAAGCGTTGGCGATGCCGAAGGGAGGACTTGCGTTCTGGACTATGCCTGCGTGTTCGACCCGGCGTCGCCCTATAATTTCCCCTGAAGAATTCGTTCTCAGTTGCGTGGGATATCATCCAAAACCGCTCACGTTTTTTGTCGTTCATCACGCTCTCGCGTCCAGGAGTTCCCATGAAAAGCCTCTTTTTGGCCTTCGCCCTGTTGTTTCCGTCCGCAGCCCTTGCCGCCGAGGCGGTAGAGGTCAATGCCAGGGATCACAGCTGCAAGGAGCTTGCGCAAATCATCCGTAAGGACAAAGCCGTTTTCGTGCGCATGGGCATCGGCGGTCGCAGCTTCCGTTATCCGCCGGCCCGATGCAATCTGGGTGACAAGTACGACACTGCAACGGTGAGGGATAGAGACGGGAAGATGTGCGTTCTCGACTACGAGTGCGTGTACGATCCGCAATCCTTCTACAACAGGATTCCCAACTAACATCGGGCTGCAGGGGCGCTTCACGCGGCGAGCGTGAAATCGCCCGGTCTTGCCCGACAGGCCAAGAAAAAAGGCCGGGCGAAACTCGCACCGACCTTCCTCGATCTGTCTCAATGACGGCTGCCAGTACATCCGTGGTCAGCCGTCAGAGACAAATTTAATAATCTCTAAATAAGTGCCGATTGCGGTTATTCAAGGGCCGGCCGTAGAAAAGAAGCCGTGCCGGCGCGTCACCAGTTCCCCGGGATCATTGCATAGATCCTCCTTGGCGTGTCCTGCCGGATACGCCAAGGAGGCATCTAGCGCGGCTCCTTATGACCGGGCAGCGATTACTGCTGGGCAGGAGCGGCCGGCGGGGTGGCCGGTGCAGGTGCCGGAGCAGGCGTTGCGCTGTTATCGGTCGGAGCGATCGGCTTAGCCGGGGCCGGCTCGGACTGGGTCGTGGAGGCTGTCGTATCCGGCGAAGTGCCGGGAGATGTGCTGCTCCACTGCGAATAGGCGAATGCAGCAACAGCGATCACGGCCAATGCAGCAACCCAAACAACCCACGTATTGCTGCTGCGCGCCGGCGGCGTCGTGCGCAGGTCCAGGTTCGGGTTCAGCGGGCGGTTCGGATCGTTGGCATTATTGGGGTCGTACGTCATGGTACTTTCTCCTCTTTCGGTGTGTGAGAAATGGACGAGCGGGACTTTTGTTCCATTCTGGCGGCGAAGCGTTTGTATTGCCGGGGTTTTTGGGGTTGGAGCGGCTTCTCGAGCGGTAGCGAAAGGCAATTGCGGGGGATGACACCTGAGGAGATCGCTGGCTGTCATATGTACGGCACAGCCGCCGTATAGACGGACCTAACCGCAGCGGAAGCGTCGTCCTTGACAGGACGGGGTGTCTTTGCCAATGCTTTGGTTCTGGGGTTGCGATCACCCCACGAGGCGACATGCTGAAGAATCGCGTCCGGTACAACCGATCAACGGAGGGACGCGTGATGCCGTCATTTCTCGAAATATCTCCCGACAAGCTCAGCCGCCTCATCGGAACACCCGGTGCGCCCTGCATCATCGACGTCCGCACGGACGAGGATTTCGCGCTCGATCCGCGCCTGGTGCCGGGCTCGATCCGGCGCGACCACGCCGAGGTTGCGTCGTGGGCTGATGGCATCGATGCCGATGCCGTCGTCGTGGTCTGCCACAGGGGAGCCAAGCTCAGCCACGGCGTCGCCGCTTATCTCAGGCATGCGGGGATCGAGGCGGAAAGCCTCGAAGGCGGTTTTGAAGCCTGGGCCGCGGCCGGACCAACGGTGCCCGAGGCGAAACTGCCGCGCCGCGACGGGCTGGGGCGCACCGTCTGGGTGACCAGGGCGCGGCCGAAGATCGACCGCATCGCCTGTCCCTGGCTGATCCGGCGCTTCGTCGATCCGAACGCCGTGTTCCTGTTCGTGCCGGCCCCTGAGGTTGTCGCCGTCGGCGAGCGCTTCGGAGCTGCGCCCTTCGATATCGAGGACGTGTTCTGGAGCCATCGCGGCGAGCTCTGCACCTTCGACGTGATGGTCGAGGAATTCGGGTTGGCGTCCGAACCGCTCTTGCGCCTGGCGCGGATCGTCAGGGCGGCGGATACGGGCAGGCTCGATCTGGCACCCGAGGCGTCCGGTCTGCTTGCCGCCTCGCTCGGCCTCTCCAGAATGTATTCCGACGATCTGGAGCAACTCGAGGCCGGAATGCTTCTCTACGATGCCTTCTTCCGCTGGTGCCGTGATGCGACCGACGAGACCCACAACTGGCCCGCGCCGAAAAAGAGGGCATGAGATGGTCGATATGACGGAGAATGCGCCGGCTGGACAGGCGGGCAAGAAAGACGCGGGCGAGGGGCATCACCACGGCGTTTCGTTCGGGGAGGCCTTCCGGGTGTGGCTGCGCGTCGCCGCCTTGAGCTTCGGCGGCCCGGCCGGCCAGATCGCCGTCATGCACCGGATCATCGTCGACGAAAAGCGATGGATCGGCGAGCACCGCTTCCTGCATGCCCTGAATTATTGCATGCTGCTTCCTGGGCCGGAGGCCCAGCAGCTCGCCGTCTATATCGGCTGGCTGATGCACCGCACATTGGGCGGTCTCGTCGCCGGCGTGCTCTTCGTGCTGCCGGGCTTCCTGTCGATCCTCGGCCTCAGCTATATCTACGCGGCTTACGGCAGCATCGGCATCGTCGCCGGCCTGTTCTTCGGCCTGAAGGCGGCCGTCCTTGCCGTCGTCGTGCAGGCAGTCATCCGCATCGGCAGCCGCGCGCTGAGGAACCGCGTCATGCTTGCCATCGCGGCCGTGGCCTTCGTCGCCATCTTCTTCTTCCACGTGCCGTTCCCGCTGATCGTGCTGGCCGCCGGCATCGGGGGGTTCCTCGGCGGCCAGTCCGGGCTTGCTGCCTTTAGTCCGGGCGGCGGCCACAAGGCCGCAAGCGGCGCGGTGCTGTCGGATGCCGAATCGGCGCTGGGCGAGGGTATTCCCGCGCATGCGCGCGCCAACCTCGCCTGGTCGCTGCGCATATCGGCTATACTGCTCGCCCTCTGGCTGGCGCCGGTCGCCGCCCTTTACGCGTTCTTCGGACAAGGTGACGTCTTCAGCCAGATCGGCCTGTTCTTCAGCAAGATGGCGGTCGTCACCTTCGGCGGCGCCTATGCCGCGCTCGCCTATGTCGCGCAGGCCGTGCAGCATTTCGGCTGGCTGAAACCCGGCGAGATGCTGGACGGTCTCGGAATGGCCGAGACCACGCCGGGGCCGCTGATCATGGTGCTCCAGTTTGTCGGCTTCATGGCCGCCTTTCGCAATCCCGGCTCGCTCGATCCGATGCTTGCCGCCACCCTTGCCGCGATCCTGACGACATGGGTGACCTTCGTGCCCTGTTTCCTCTGGATATTCCTCGGCGCGCCCTTCATCGAAAAGCTGCGCGGCAATGTGGCGCTTGCCGGGGCAATGTCGGCGATCACGGCAGCGGTGGTCGGAGTCATTCTCAACCTCGCCATCTGGTTCGGGCTGCATACGCTGTTTGCCGAAGTCGCGCAGGTCAGTTTCGGCAACCTGCGGCTCGATATTCCAGAGCTGCAATCTGCCGTACCGGCGGCAATCGCGCTTTCCGCCGCCGCCGCCATCGCGCTCTTCCGCTTCAAGACCTCGGTTATCACGACGCTCTTCGGCTGTGCGATCGCCGGCATGCTCTGGACACTGGCGATGAATTGATCAGACCTCTGCTCCCTCGACGGGAATGCGGGTCGCGAGCATCTTGTCAATGCGCATGCCGTCCATGTCGAGCACCTCGAAGCGCCAGTCTTCGAAGAGGAAGGTTTCGCCGGCTTCCGGGATATGTTGAAGCTGATGCAGCGCGAAGCCCGCCAGCGTATGGAAATCGGCGTCGGGGCGATCCCTGAGGCCGAGCCGTTCGAAGGCATCGAAGGCCGGCATCATTGCGTCGATCAGCAGCGAACCGTCTTCCCGCACGACGATGTCGGGCTCCTCGTCGGCGCCCGGCAGATCGCCGGCGATGGCCTCGAGCAGGTCGGTCTGGGTGACGATACCCTCGAGACTGCCATATTCGTCGACGACGATGGCGAGGCGTACGGGCGACGCCTTGAAGCTGTCGATGACGCGTACGACCTTGGTACCCTCATGCAGCACCAGTGGCTGCTTGATCACCTCCAACGGCCTGACCTTGCCGCCGTCGAGGACCTGATCGAGAAGATCCTTCTTCAATACCATGCCGATGGGTTCGTCGATCGAGCCGCGGGCGACCAGCAACTGCTCATGGCTGCACTCTCGGATCGTCTTCAGAATCTCCGCCTCGCTGTCGTCGGCATCGAACCATTCGATGTCGAGACGCGGTGTCATGATATCGGAGATCGGCCGGTCGCCGATGTTGAATACCCGCTCGACGAGTTGCTGCTGCACCTGGTTCAGAAGACCCGCCTCCTGGCTCTCGGCGACCAGCAGCTTCAACTCCTGCGGTGAGTGGAACGAGGATTCTCCGGTTCCGGCGCGAAGGCCGACGGCTCGCAGCACAAGGTTGCCCATGCCGTTCAAGGTGAAGATCGCCGGCTTGAACAATAGCAGGAAGAGGCCGAGGGGCCGCACGACCGCAAGCGAGGTGGCCTCGCTGCGCTGCAGCGCCAGACTTTTGGGCGCGAGCTCGCCGAGCACGATATGCAGCGCCGTGATGATGACGAAAGCGATGACGATCGCAACGGTATGGGCGCCGGTCGTTACCCATGGCTCAGGCAGCCAGGAGAGCAGCGGTTCGATCAGGTGGGCGAGTGCCGGCTCGCCGACCCAGCCCAGAGCCAGCGACGAGATGGTGATGCCGAGCTGGGTGGCGGCGAGATTGGCGTCGAGATTGTCGATGGCGCGCTGGAGAGCGGAGGCATTCATGCGACCGGCCGCGACGAGCTCGGCAACACGGCTGCGCCTCATCGAAACCAGTGCGAATTCGGCGGCGACGAAGAAGCCATTGGCAGCGACGAGAAAGAACACGGCTAGTATCCCGACAAAGTCGAAGAGCCCGCCCGCGGATTCGGACATATTTTGCTTACCCCTGAATTGATGCGAGTCCGAAACTACACGCTCGCACAGAGCTGGCAAGGCGCGGCCGCCATTCTTGCGATGCCACACGCTTATCGCTTCGGCGCTTCGAAGAGCTCGACAGGGTTTCCGGCCGGGTCTTCCAGCAGGATCTGCTTGCCGCCGATGCCCTGGACCATGTCGTTGCGAAAATGCGCGCCCGCCTGGCGCAGCTTGGTGACTTCGGCTTCGAGGTCGGCGACTTCGATCTGGATGCGGTTCCATCCGCCGGGCTCCGGTTTTCGTCCGTCGGGCATTGCCTGGGAGGCGCCACCCGGCCCGGTCGTGCCGCTGACGAGCAGGCGAAAACCGTCCCTCGTCAGAATGGCGAAGCCGGGGGCCGGGTGAAGCGCGACCGAGAAGCCGAGATGCCGCGTGTAGAATTCCAACGCGGCGTCGACGTCGTCAACGATATAACGCATGCTGATGCCAGGCATGATTTCCTCCATCATCTCTTAAGTCGAGCGATCCCATACGGCGGGTTCAACGGCGCCCGCGCTCGATCAAGGCGCGGAGCAACGCTCCGTTATTTGAATCTGCGCCCAATTCCGCAGAAAATCGAATCCGATCTTCGGGGCTAATGCGTGGATTGCGTCGTGTCGGGAAAAGGGCTGTTCGCTGGAACGTATAAGATTGAACTAAGATATGAGACCAACTACGCAGGCGTCTGATTCCATACCATGACTTAATTTGAGTTTCAGTTTCGGTTCATCTTTTCGGGCCTAATTTGCTCCTGCGCGCCCGACATGAGGAACCCCACATGAAAAAGCTCTTCTTTCCGCTTCCTTCCTTCTCTCGCCGATCATCGCCTCCCAAGCCAGCGCGGATGATTTTCGCCGCCCGCCTGTCGTCGTCCAGAAGAAGGTGATCGTCAAAGAGACCTTCGTGCGGCCGCATTGGAACAAGGGATATCGCGTCAATGCCCGCAAACGTCGCCAGTTTCGCGACGTCAACGACTACCGCCGCTACCGCTTGGCGCCTCCGCCCCGCGGCTATCGCTGGGTGCGCGCCGACAACGATTTCCTGCTGACCGGCGTTACCAGCGGGGTGATCTCCAGCATTATCGTCGGACGCTGATTGGGAATGGATGAGGGCGGCGGAGGCCGTCCTTTCCGGTTTTGGGGAGAGAGGAGAGGACGTGCCGTGTGGCCCCCCTCTGGCCTGCCGGCCATCTCCCCCACAGGTGGGGAGATCGGCTGGGCGCGGCGGCTTCCCCAAGCAACTCAAGTATGGTGATTGTCGATGCCGTTGGAGTGGGAGCGATGGTCAAGCCTCCTGCCGATCTCCCCCCTTGTGGGGGAGATGGCCGGCAGGCCAGAGGGGGGCGCCAAGCACGCCGAGGCTGCCGGAAGGAAACACATGGTGTTTCGCGGTGATACACCTTTCCAATCCTCCAGCATCTCCTCATCACCCCCGCCTGCATGGCACCACCCGCTCCGCGATAATGCCGAGCAATCCCCTTGCTTTACGCCCCAGCTCATCGGCAGCCTCGTGCGTCAACGGATGCAGCCCCTCGATCGGCGGCAATGGATCGCATTCCTCGCAGACGCAGCGATAGGGTTTGATCGCTGTCGCCTTCATGCCGCCTGCCGGCTCCAGCTGGCGAAGGGGTCGGGCAGGTTGCGCCAGCGTTCAGGTGTGAAGGCATTGCTTTTCACCAGACAGGCGTCGAGTTCGCTCCTGATCCACGCCTCGTCCATCGGGTCAGCGCCGATGAAGACGATTTCCTGGCGGCGGTCGCCCCAGACGGGGTCGAGATAGGGGCCGATGGCGCTGATGAAGCCGGGTTCCTCGGGCCATTGTTCGCGCGGCACAGAAGCCCACCACAGGCCCATCTTGGAGGTGCGGACGATCGCGCCCGCCTGGCTGACCTCGCCGACATGGTGCGGCCGCGTCGCCAGCCAGAAGAAGCCCTTGGCGCGCACCACGCCCGGCCATGTCCTGTCGAGAAAGGCCTGCAATTTTGCCGGATGGAAGGGCCGCTTCTCGCGATAAACGAAGGAGCGAATGCCGTATTCCTCGGTCTCCGGCACGTGATCCCTGAAGCCGTGCAGTTCCTTGTACCAGAGCGGATGGGTCTCGGCCCTCCCGATTTCGAAACGGCCGGTGCCGAGCACCTCCTTCAGCGCAACCTTGCCGAAATCCGCCTCGATCAGTTTGACATTCGGATTGAGGCCGACGATGATCTTGCGCGCGGCGTCGCGCTGTTCATCGCTTGCGGTTCCGATCTTGTTCAGCACCACCACATCGGCGAATTCGATCTGCTCGACCAGCAGGTCGACGATCGTCCTGTTGTCCCCGTCGCCCGCGGTTTCGCCGCGGTCGGCGAGAAAATCGGCCGAGGCGTAATCGGCGAGCAGATTGGCGGCATCGACGACGGTCACCATCGTGTCCAGCCTTGCAACGTCGGACAGGCTTTCGCCATTCTCGTCGCGAAATTCGAAGGTGGTGGCGACGGGCAGGGGCTCGGCGATGCCTGTGGATTCGATCAGCAGGTAATCGAAGCGGCCCTGATCGGCGAGAGCGCGCACCTCCTTCAACAGGTCGTCACGCAGCGTGCAGCAGATGCAGCCATTGGTCATCTCGACCAGCTGTTCCTCGGTGCGCGAGAGATTGGCGCCACCATCGCGCACGAGTCTGGCGTCGATGTTCACCTCGCTCATATCGTTGACGATGACGGCGACGCGCAGGCCCTCACGATTGGTGAGCACATGGTTGAGCAGCGTCGTCTTGCCGGCGCCGAGAAAGCCGGAGAGCACCGTGACCGGAAGTCTGTTGTCCATGGGAACCTCATTTACGTTATATGTTATATCATTACATAAATGGCTACGAAAAAAGGCGGAACGGGGTCATCCGCCTCTTTCCGCCTCAGCATTCTCCAGAGCGTCGCATAAGAGTCATGCGCTGGAGAGGCAAGCCTTCATGCTGTCGGCGATGCCGCGCATGAGGGTGAAGTAGAGATCGGGGCCGGCCTTGAGCGTCGCTGCTTCCGGGTCGAGCACACCCGATTTGGCGCTCGTGCCCTCGATGACGACCTTGACCAGGCGTGGCTCGAATTGCGGTTCGGCAAAGACGCAGGTTGCGCCGAGTTCGCCGACCTTACGGTGGATTTCCGACACGCGCTCGGCGCCGGGAATGGTTTCCGGGCTGACTGTGATCGAGCCGGCGACGCGGATGCCGTAACGGTACTCGAAATACTGGTAGGCGTCGTGGAAGACGACGAAGGGCTTGTCCTTGACGGGGGCGACGGTGGCGGCGATCTCCGTGTCCAGTGCCGTCAGCTTGTCATCAAGCGCCTTGGCATTGGCCTGATAGGTCAGCGCATTGGCGGGATCGGCGGCGACCAGCGTGGTGGTGATGACAGTGGCCATCGCCTTCGCATTCATCGGATCGAGCCAGAGATGCGTATCGAAGGCGCCGTGCCCGTGCCCGTGCTCATGCTCTTCATGATCATCATGATGCGCTTGGCCATTGTCATGTCCGAGCTCAGCCGCATGGTCGTGACCATGGTCATTTCCGGCGGCATCCGCATGCTCGGGAACGCTTTCATGGTTCCCGTCGTCATGCGCCTCGAAGGCGCCGCCTTCGCGGAAGGGCAGCTTGGTCAAACCAGGCGCATTGTCGAGTTCGACGACACTGGCGTTCGAGCCCAGCGCCTCGAGCGGCTTTTCCAGGAAAGCCTCCAGGTTCGGGCCGACCCAGAAGATGACCTTGGCCTCCTGTAGCGAGCGCGCGTTAGAAGGCTTCATGCTGTAGGTGTGCGGGGAGGAGGCGCCATCGACGATCAGCTCCGGCTCACCCACGCCCTCCATGATCGCCGCAACGAGCGAATGAATCGGCTTGATCGAAGTGACGACGACGGGAGCATCGGCGGCCCGCATCGTGCCGGCAAAGAGCAGGGCGGGTATCGCAAGGGCCGGGATGGCGAGGGCAGCCGGTATTCTGAGGGCCAGGCTGTCCAGGGCAGGCCCCAGGGCGCGTTTCATCATATGCTCCGCTTGAATTGCAAATGTTATGTTATTACATCAATTGCGTTATGCTATAACGTGTGCAATAGCAGGATGCAACAGCGCTGTCGGAAAATTTGATGCTCTCTCCCGCAAATACCAAGGGCGAACGGCTGGTTTCGCTCGAAAATGTCGGCGTTCTGCGCGGCGGCCGCTGGCTGGTGCGCGGCGTCGAATTTTCCGTTTCGCGCGGCGAGATCGTCACGCTGATCGGGCCGAACGGCTCGGGCAAGTCGACGAGCGCCAAGGCCGCCATCGGTGTTCTGAAGCCGGATGAGGGCAGGGTGGAGCGACGCCCGGGCCTCAAGGTCGGCTATGTTCCGCAGAAGCTTTCGATCGACTGGACGCTGCCGCTGACGGTGCGCCGGCTGATGACGCTGACGGGGCCACTGCCGGAGCGCGACATCCAGGCAGCGCTCGAAGCCGCCGGCGTCGCCCATATGATAGGCGCCGAGGTTCAGCATCTCTCCGGCGGCGAGTTCCAGCGGGCGCTGATGGCCCGGGCGATTGCCCGCAAGCCCGACCTGCTGGTGCTCGACGAGCCGGTGCAGGGGGTGGATTTCTCCGGTGAGATAGCGCTTTACGACCTCATCAAATCGATCCGCAACGCCAGCGGCTGCGGCATCCTGCTGATTTCCCACGATCTCCACGTCGTTATGGCCGAGACCGATACGGTGATCTGCCTCAACGGCCATGTCTGCTGCCGCGGAACGCCCGAGACCGTCAGCCGCAGCCCGGAATATGTGCGCCTGTTCGGCAGCCGGGCAGCCCAGACGCTTGCGGTCTACAGCCATCACCACGATCATACCCACCTGCCGGATGGCCGAGTGCGTCATGCCGACGGCACTGTGACGGATCATTGCTATCCCGAGGATGGGCATCATGCTCATGGGGGCCATGAACACGCGCATGACCACGGGCATGAGCACGCACATGGCTCCCATGAGCACGGGCATGACCACGCTCACGACGATCATCATGGGCACGATCATGCGCATGAACACGCCCATTCCCGCAGCGGAGAGGGCCGCCATGCTTGACGATTTCTTCGTGCGCGCCATCCTTGCCGGTGTCGGGCTGGCGCTGACGACGGGGCCGCTCGGCTGCTTCATCATCTGGCGGCGCATGGCCTATTTCGGCGATACGATCGCCCATTCGGCACTTCTCGGCGTCGCGCTGTCGCTGTTGTTCGAACTCAACCTGACGATGGCCGTCTTCGCCGTCGCCGCGCTCGTATCGGTGTTGCTGCTCTTCCTGCAGAAGCGCCAGGCGCTCTCGGCCGATGCGCTTCTCGGCATCCTCTCTCATGCCACGCTGGCGATCGGCCTCGTCATGGTCGCCTTCATGAGCTGGGTCCGGATCGATCTCATCGCCTTCCTGTTCGGCGATATCCTTGCCGTGTCCACATCGGACATCGCGCTGATCTGGGGTGGCGGGCTCTTCGTGCTGGCGGCGATCGCCTGGCTCTGGCGGCCGCTGCTCGCGGCCACCGTCAATGCCGAGCTTGCCGAGGCCGAGGGGCTGCGGCCCGAGCGGGCGCGGCTCTTCTTCATGCTGCTGATGGCCGTCGTCATCGCAATAGCCATGAAGATCGTCGGCATCATGCTGATCACCTCACTGCTGATCATTCCGGCGGCTGCAGCGCGCCGCTTCTCGGTCACGCCGGAGATCATGGCAGTGCTCGCCGCGCTGATCGGGGCGGCCGCCGTCGTCGGCGGGCTGTGCGGCTCACTGACCTACGACACGCCGTCCGGCCCCTCGATCGTGGTCGCGGCGCTGATCCTCTTCATTCTCAGCCTGCTTCCCGTCAGGCGCCGCGCGCTCGCGCAAGGACAAGGCTCATGACAACACCGCAACTCACCAAGAACCAGGCGCTGGTTTTCGAAGCGCTCGAGAAGGCCGAGGGGCCGCTCAGCGCCTATACCATCCTCGACAAGTTGCGCGACCATGGTTTTCGCGCGCCGCTACAGGTCTACCGGGCGCTGGAAAAGCTGCTCGAATACGGCGTCGTGCACCGGCTCGAAAGCATCAATTCCTTCGTCGCCTGCGCCCATCCCGGCGACAATTGCCATAGCCACGGTATCGTCGCTTTCGCCATCTGCGAAAGCTGCGGCCAGGTGATCGAATTCCACGACCACGAAGTCGACCACCGGCTGATGGGCTGGGTGCGGGGGCAGAAGTTCAAGCCGGAGAAGACCACGATCGAGATTCGCGGATTTTGCGAGGCCTGCGCGGCATGAAGTGAGTAACCGTTCCGTTTACAAACGGTGCGGCGATGAAGGAAGGCCGGCAAACCGGCACTCCGTTTGTTGACAACTTTTTTCCGTCCGAGTCATCCTCGTCCTGGCTTTCGAGGATCTGCTTCGTGTCCCCGATACGGAGATGCCCGCGACGAGCGCGAGCATCAGGAAATAGGGTCGCTCACTCTGCCGGCTGTCGGGCAACCCCGGCCAACCGCATCAACCGTTCCGATTAGTTTTTTCCCGAACCGCCCTTGCCGGGCCCGCCATTACCGCCCTTTCCAGCCCCGTCGCTGCCCGGGCTCTCATTGCCACCATTGCCAGCGCCGTCGTTGCCACCCTTGCCAGCGCTATCTTTGCCGCCCTTGCCAGCATCGCCGTTGCTGCCGCTGCCGGCACCGTTGTTGCCTCCGCTGTCCGCGCCGTCCTGACCGCCTTTGCCAGCACCGTCATTGCCTCCGCTGCCTGCGCTGCCTGCGCTGTCGTTGCCGCTCTTGCCGGCACCGTCATTGCCTCCGCTGCCCGCGCCATCGTTGCCGCCCTTGCCGGCACCGCCGTTACCGCCGCTGCCCGCGCCGTCGTTGCCGCTCTTGCCGGCATCGCTATTGCCGCCGCTGCCCGCGCCGTCATTGCCGCCCTTGCCGGCATCACCGTTGCCTCCGCTGCCCGCGCCGTCGTTGCCGCCTTTGTCGGAACCGCCGTTGCCGGCCTTGCCATGGCCGTGATCTTCCCCGTCCTTGCTGCCGCTGTGATGGTCTTTTCCACCCTTACCGGGTTCATCCTTGGCGTGGTCGTGATCCTTTCCGCCTTTGTCGCGGCCGTGATGATCGTGGTCCTCGCCGCCCTTGCCGCCCTTGTCGCCCTTGCCGCCCTTGCCGCCCTTGCCGCCCTTGTCGCCCTTGTCGCCCTTGCCGCCCTTATCGCCCTGGTCACCGCTGCCGCCCTGGTCGCCACTGCCGCCCTGGTCGCCACTGCCGCCCTGGTCGCCACTGCCGCCCTGGTCGCCACTGCCGCCCTGGTCGCCACTGCCGCCCTGGTCGCCACTGCCGCCCTGGTCGCCACTGCCGCCCTGGTCGCCGCTGCCGCCCTGGTCGCCGCTGCTGCCCTGGTCGCCGCTGCTGCCCTGGTCGCCGCTGCCGCCCTGATCGCCGCTGCCGCCCTGATCACCGCTACCGCCTTGGTCGCCGCTGCCGCCACTTTGGCCGACGTCTTTGCTGTCACCGTCATCGCCACCGTTGCCATTGCTGACGTGCGAGTTGGTGTTGGATGTCTTCTTGCCACCGACGTCACGGCTGCTGCGATCCTTATCATTCGGACCGAACTTGTTATCAGCCTTTATTGCGCGGGTGGGCATGCACAGCCTGTATTCGAGGCTACCGCGGACTGCGGCCTTGCAATTAACAACTGTGGGGGCTGCCGTCGCCAAGCTGCTGCTTGCCAGAAGGGACGCCACAGCAAGGCTGAACTTCGCTGCTCTGCTGATCATTTCACTGGTCTCCCAAGGTTAACTAACCGTTAATTGGGAGAATATTTATACTAACAAGGAATTAATATGAAGAACAAACCAGGATTAACCTGTTCATTTCTTATAATACGGTTAAATTCACAAGTATAAAATTTTAATAAATTTTTATCCTGGCTGTGCTATCCTCTGAAGACGAACTGAGGGAATCGGCTATGAAGCGTCTCCTTTCTCTTGCCTTTTTTTTGGTGATTTTATCGCATTTTCATGCAGTTGCCGGATCGTCGCTGCCTGTGACGCGAAGCATCGGCGCGCCGGTGGGATTCGCTGCCGCCTGTGCCAAGTACAGGTGGCTTTGCGGCAGGATGGCGTCACAACAGTTCGACGAGCAGGCTGGGATTGGGCTTCTTCAAAAGATCAATCGTGCCGTAAATCGGCGTATCGTTTCGGCAGAAGATCGCTCTCCCTCCGGAAACGGGGATGTTTGGTCTCTGCCGGTGGCCGGCCGTGGCGACTGTGAGGACTACGCCCTTCAGAAAATGAAGGACCTGGTCGACGCCGGTTTTCCATCGAACAGGCTGGCACTTTCCGTGGTGATTGGACCACACGATCAAAACCATGTCGTTCTGATTGCCCGCACGGCTCAGGGCGATTATGTGCTCGACAATCTCACCAGCGCCGTTAAGCCTTGGCGCACGACGGGTTATACGTTTCTGGCCACCCAGGATTTCCAGTCGCGCACCGGTTGGCGCGTGACGCTTGCCGGTCCGCGCGCCGGCGAGTTCTCGTGATCTGCAAGCCGCAAGGCGGCGCGCGCGCTATCTTTGCCGAAAGCTCAGCCGAGCCAGGAGCGGGCCCGTGACCAAAACCGAACTTGCCGATCTCTATCGCGGCTACATCGCCTGCCTGAATCGGCAGGACTGGCTCAATCTCGGCCAGTTTGTCGATGACGGTGCGGTTCATAACGGCCGGCGGCTTGGACTTGCGGGCTACATCGCCATGCTGGAGCGGGATTTCGATGAGATTCCCGATCTTTGTTTCAGCGTGCGGATGCTTCTTAGCGATCCGCCTTACGTTGCTTGCCGGCTGGGCTTCGACTGTTCGCCGAAAGGAAAGTTTCTCGGGCTTGATGTGAACGGGAGGCGCGTTTCCTTCGCCGAGAACGTGATCTACGAGTTTCGCGGTGGGAAGATCATCGAGGTTTGGTCGGTCATCGACAAGCCGACGATCGAGGCCCAACTTGGGGACGCGCTTTGACCCAGCGGAGCGGGACTTCGTCAGATGATGGCGACGCGCTCGCCGAAGGGCGTGTCCGCGTCGAAATTGCAGGTGCCGATCCGATCGCTTTCACCCGACAATAGCCGCTGTTCCGTCGCGTCTTCGCCGCTTTCTTCCCCTTCGCCGGATAGGGCGTGCCCATGCCGCTTTCCTGGATGTTCGTCTTGGTCGACGAGCAGATCCGCATGCGGAACAAGATTGCCCGCACCATTCGTGTCCGCAACTCCCTTCGATGCCTGCTGGTCGGCGGTGATACGCGACTGGCGGGCGGCAACCCAGGCATTGTCGGGTTCCGAGCCGATCGAGGTGCTGATGCCGACCTTGGTGGGCTGGGACTCGGCGGTGGAGGAGATGCGGTTGACGGCTTCGACCATGGGGCACTCCTGCTGGTGTGAACCGGCGGACCAGTTGAGCCGTCATCCGACCGCTGATTGGCCGATCCGGGATTCAATATTGGGCCTCAGCGGGAAAACGCAAGACGGCATGGCTACTCCCGGAAAAGGCGGAATCAGGTGCAAAGGCGGGAAATTCGACGATGGATTGCATGGCCGGCAAGCTGCCTGGTGCGTGCAAGATGTAAGAATCAGAAACACTTTGTGACTAAGCTACTACAAAAGCTGCGCTTTTCGACTTGCGAGGCAAGTAGAGATGACAGATATTGCTCACATGTTGAGGACGCTCTCATGATCCGAATGATAGAAGACCCTGCCGAACTGGCTGGCGAAGACATCACTGGCAAATATATTCTCCGGAAGCTGAATTATCATTGGTTCGCTTACGGCAAGGCGGCCATCGTGACCGCCTGTAAAGGCACGATCCTCCATCTCGATCGGGAGGAAACGGTTTATTCCGAGCGCTGGAGTCGTCGTGCCTATACCGGGAGCGGTAAGCGTTATCCCGGCGGTATCTGCCCCATTTCGGCGGTCGCCTGTGTTTGCGATACCCCCGATGACGTCAATGCCGTCATTCAGCTGGATGTCGAAGCACAGGACGAATTCTATCAGCTGATCGCCAAGACGGAAGCCAAAGTTCGGGCGCTTGCCGCTTCGTCGGGAGAGAACCAGTTTCTGGAAGCGGCCGAATAGGTACTGCCGCAACGACAGTCTCCGGCCACGCAACTTCGGAAACAATGACGTCTGTTATCGGGGGGCGGGTCCATTTGCGCCTTGCCACGGGGCGCGGGCGTTTCACCTCCTGAGTCAGGTATAAGACTGTCAGGCTTTTGCGGCCGCTGCCGACATCAGAAGGCGCTCGCCCCGGTGGAACGGAAAACCCTCATGACGCAGGACCACAGCCAGCCGCGTCGCTCGTTTGCGGCGGCGCCATCGCTCGCTCGCGATAACCGTCGCAGTGATGATTCTCGCACTGTTCTGGCCCGCCGGCACGTTCGCCTGGCCACGCGGCTGGATCTTTCTCGGCCTTTTCCTGGCGCTGACTGCAATCGCGCTCGTCTGGATCTGGCGGACGAATCCGGGATTGTTTGCGGCGCGTAGCCGATATCAGAAGGGAACCAAGCGCTGGGACGCCGTGGTCGCGACGCTGACGATCATTCTCTTTGCTGCCATTCTTCCGGTCGGCGCGTTCGACGACGGCCGTTTCCACTGGTCGCCGAAACCCTGGTGGGTCGTTGTCCTCGGCTATCTCCTGATGAGCGCGGGCTATCTCGGCCTCACCTGGGCGCAATCGGTCAACCGGCATTTCGAGCCGACGGTGCGCATCCAAACCGATCGCGACCACAAGGTGATCGACAGCGGGCCCTACGCCGTGATCCGCCACCCCGGCTATGCAACCGCCATTTTGCTCGCCGCCGGAGCGGCGCTGTCACTCGCGTCGCTCTATGCGTTGATTCCCGTGGGGCTGCTCGTCGTGGTGCTCTTTGGCCGGACGCTCGGAGAGGAGGCGGAGTTGCGCAAGGGACTTGAAGGATATGCGGAGTATATGGATCGGGTGCGCTGGCGCTGGATCCCGGGTGTTTGGTGAGGGCTGCAATATCCGATTATTTGTCCTTCACATGCGCTCCGTGCACTCGCTCCTGTCGTCGCTCACCCCCCTCATCTGCCTGCCGGCATCTTCTCCCCGTTGGGGAGAAGGGACTCGTGGCAGCGCCTGGAGCCATTCCGCTAGGAAATGATGGTCGGCGGCTCGCTCCCTCTTCGCTGCGGCGGGAGAAGATGCCCGTCAGGGCAGATGAGGGGGTGAGGAGCGGAAGCGGCGAGCGAAAGGCAAATTAAGCATATTTTCCTGGAAGAGGCCCCTCTCAATCACCCAATCACCCTGAGATCCCGCGCAAACCGCTGCCAATTCGCCACATAATTTTCCGCCGAGCGGCGAATACCCTCGACAGCCGCCTCGTCAAGCACCCGCACCACACGGGCGGGTGCGCCGACGATTAACGAGTTGTCAGGGAATTCCTTGCCCTCCGTCACTAGCGCATTGGCGCCGACGAGGCAGTTGTTGCTGATCTTTGCGCCGTTCAGAATGGTCGCTCCCATGCCGATCAGCACGTTGTCGCCGAGCGTGCAGCCATGGAGAATGGCGTGGTGGCCGATGGTACAGCCCTTTCCCGTCGTCAGCGGAAAGCCCATGTCGGTATGGGCCATGACGCCTTCCTGGATGTTGGTGCCGGCGCCGATGGTGATCCTCTCATTGTCGCCGCGCAGCACCGAGCCGAACCAGATGCCGACATTTTCGCCGAGTTCGATATCGCCGATCACATGCGCATCCGGCGCGATCCAGTGGAGGCCGGCGGGCGGCAGTTTGGGGGTCAATCCGCCAAGCGCATAGACGGGCATCGGTCTCTCCTTAGATAATGTCGACCGAGAGCGTCGCAACACCGTCGATGCCGCAGGTGATGCGGTCGCCCCTCGCAACCGCGCCGACGCCGGCCGGCGTGCCGGTCATGATCACGTCGCCGGGCGCCAGCACGAAGAGCTTCGAGAGTTCGGCGATGATTTCCGGCACCTTCCAGATCATCTGGTTGAGGTTGCCGTCCTGGACACGTCGGCCGTTCTGCTCCAGCCAGATCCGGCCTTCAGTGGGATGGCCGAGGCGGCTTGCCGGGACGATTGCGGAGACCGGGGCGGATTGCTCGAAGGCCTTGGCAAGCTCCCAGGGACGGCCGAGCTTCTTGGCCTCGCCCTGCAGGTCGCGGCGGGTGAAATCAATGCCGACGGCATAGCCATAGATGCAGCCGAGCGCATCGGCGGCCTGAATGTTCGCCCCGCCCAATTTCAGCGCCAGCACACATTCGACCTCGTAATGCACGTCGTTCGAAAGCGGCGGGTAAGGGAAAGCATTGCCAGCCGGCAGCAGGTTGTCGGGGTTCTTTTGGAAGAAGAAGGGCGGCTCGCGAGAGGGATCGTGACCCATCTCGATCGCATGGTCGGCATAATTGCGCCCGACGCAATAGACGCGGCGCACCGGAAAGCGCTCGTCGCTGCCTTCAACCGGCAGTAGAACCGGTGCGGGACGCGGGATGACGGTGGCGGGATGGGGCATAGCGGGCCTTTCCTGTGCTTATCGAGTCTTTGGCTCATCTTAGACGGAAAACCGCGCGGCGGGGAAGCGTGCCCGGCAGATTGACGCTGCCGCCGCAGGGCGATATCGTTTCTGCCATGAGCCGGATTTTCGCAGTCTCCACGACGTCTCCGACCACCGTTTGGCGGTGGGTGGCAGACGCGTGAACTGATCCGTTCATTGCAGAAGACACCAACCCGCCGGAAACGAGCGGGTTTTTTGTTGCCGCTCGTCTTCCGCATTCGAGGACGAGATCGTGGACGAACTTCAGAAACAGAATCTTGCCGAGCGGGCGCTTGCCGCTGCCGGCTGTTGTCTCGCCAGCCGCTATGCAGGGGCTGCCTTTGCATATGTCACCGGCTCCATCATGCGCGGTGAGGGGACCACGTTTTCGGACATCGATCTCGTCGTGGTGTTTCCGTCGCTCCAGACAGCCTGGCGGGAATCGTTCACCGAAGACGGTTTTCCGGTCGAGGCCTTTGTCCACGATCCGCAGACGCTGGCGCATTATCTCCATGCAGATGCGGAGAGCCGCTGTCCGATCATGGTCAATATGGTTGCGACGGGCAGCATCGTAGGGCCGAATATCGAGCGCGCCCGCGCTATCCAGGCAAAGGCGGCGAAAGTGCTGGCGGCAGGGCCGAAACCTCTCGACGGCCCAAGCTACGATATGCTGCGCTATCAGGTCACGGATCTCGCCGACGATCTGCGCGGCGCCCGCCCGCCCGAAGAGATCGCCGCTATCTCAGCACTTCTCTACCAGCAGCTAGCCGACCTCATCCTGCTCGGGCGCGGCGCATGGACCGGCCGCGGCAAGTGGGCGCCGCGCCTCATCAGGAAGCTCGAGCCCCGATTGGCGGCGGAATTCGATACGGCGTTCAGGCTTGCGGTGCAGGGTAACAGCACCCGGTTCCTGGCCTTGGCCGACAGGGAGCTCGACTTACACGGCGGGCGCTGTTTCAATGGCTTCAGCAGGAGGCTCCGGTGGCGGCGCGGCGGTCGGAAGAGTATCTGTAACATTGGCGAGTGTTCGAGATTGGATGGAAGATGTTTGCGACCGAATTCAAGAATGCCTCTCAGCCGCGAGTGAGGCGTACCGCCAGATTGCTGCTCAGAATTCCCATGCAACGGGATCTCGATTTCCTCACTCGACTTTTTTCGCGGCCGGAAGTGGTCGCGCATCGGCCCGTGCCCCGGCCCGATACGCCGGAGGAAAGTGCAGCACGGCTTGCGCGTGACATCGGCCATTGGAAAGATCATGGGGTCGGGCGTTGGGCGGTCGAGTCAGACAATGCCCTGATAGGATTTGGCGGCGTAACCGTTTCCAAGGAATTCGAAGGCGTCAATCTTTCCTATCATCTGCAACCTGATAGCTGGGGGCGCGGATATGCCACGGAATTGGTCAGGGAAACGCTGACCTTTGCCTTCGACGATCTGCAGGCGGAGAAGGTGATCGGATTGGTTCGAACCGCCAATGCCGCTTCGAGACGCATTCTTGAGAAATGCGGCTTCTGTTTCGAGCGCGAGGTGATCCTGCACGGCGCGCCCACCAACATGTACATGTTCGCGAGGTCATCCAGACGCCCACGGTAACAGTGCGCAGGCCCAGGACGATCTCTGCTTGGCACCAGAAGCGGCCACTATGAAAGCCATTTCGCTCGTGCTCAGCTCTTGGTCGCCTCGACTCTGGTCGTTGGCTTCAGCAGGAAAAGGCGAGGATCGATCCGATCACCTGCCAGCGTCCCATCGGCTCAGCCAGAATGAACCGTGCAAGAATCATGGTGATGATGCCGGCGGTGGTGGCATCGGCATATTCGAGGCCGACAAAGATCAGCCCCTGGCAGATGGCGAGCCCCATTCCGCCGATGACGAGCAGTTCGAGGCCGCGGGCCCGCACGAGTGTCACCATGTCGCCGAAATGCCGGTGCAAGATCGGCATCAGGATCGCCCAGGCGATCAGCACCCGCCAGAAGCAAAGCGCCCAGGGCGGCATCTCCGAAGAAACCCATTTCGCGGCGATATAGACGCCGGCCAACAGCAGCCAGCAGAAAACCCCCACGGAATAGGCGCCTGCAGGCGAACCGCTCGCCGCCTGTTCCGTCTCGACCGTGTCGCGATGGACCGCCAAGACATGTATCACCATGGCCCAGTTATGCCACAATTCCCCGGGGGCCGCACAGATGAAGGCGTCGGCACTTCTCCTGTTGCGCGCGAGGACGACGTTCATTGTCGGCGGGCCGGCTACGATGAAAACGCAGCATTTCCCGATCACTAGGCGCTTGGGGCCGACAGCCGACGAGCCTCGGCCGCTTCGCGCCATAACCCGCCATTCCGCCTCATGCGGGTGATTAGATCACGAATTCCTCTTGGTACGCCTGTGGCTCAGGGACGACCGTAACCTCCACCGGAATGATCCAATTTGCCACGTAGCTTTCGCAGTCGGAACGCTGGAGGTCGGGCTGCACGCACCCCGCCGCATCGACCGCGCGACATCGTAGCGTATATCGCCCCACGTCTTCAGGGGTCCACATGTACTCCCACAAGCGCCATGCAAAGGGGCGTTCTGTTTCGAGGAGCCTTGCCTCGCGCCAGCCCCTGCCATCTCCGGTGCAGACCTGAACCTGCCGGACAGCAGCCTCTCCGCTCCAGGCGGCTCCGAAAATCCGGTACGGTTGGCCGACGATGAGATGCGCCCCCTGTACGGGGCGCGCGATCTGCGCTTTGACCTCCATCTCCGCAAGGGGGACCAGCGTGGGTTCCCCGAGGCTGCGCTCCCAACGGAAATAGTCGCGCGCTTGCCAATAGCCAAGGAAGGGTTGCTCCACGACCGTGATATGCGTGATCCACTTGACCCAAGCCATGCCGAACCAGCCACCCACGACCGCGCGTAGCGGGTGGCCGTGATCGCGCGTCAACGGCTCCTCGTTCATCGAATAGGCAAGGATCGTGCTGTCAGCGATGGCCTTCTCAAGCGGTAAACTGCGTGCAAAAGCGATGGGGCCGGGAGAAGCCGTTTTCTTGTTCGTGTCGACGACGCCGCTGTCGGCGCCAATGAGCAGAACCTCACGTGCGGTTCGCTTAATACCGGCCAGTTCCAGAATCTCGCGCAGAAGAACACCTGTCCACGCGGCATTGCCGACGGCGCCGTTCTGCCACTGCAGCCCCTCCCTCGGCGGCACATAGTAGACGCGCCCGTTCCCCGCGCATTCGACGACTGCAGTGAATGTCGTGCTCCGCATCGCCTTGATGCTGTCGAGGTCAAGTTCGATCGGCCGCTCCACCGCCCCGTCAATACGCAATCTCCAGTCTCGCGCATCGAGCTCCGGTGACGGAAAATGGTTTCGCACGAAGAACAGCTCGGTTGGGATTAGCCCATCGGAGAGCGACGCAAACGGAAACTCGGTGTTTGGTGGGGACTTCTGTCGAACTATCAGACTGGGTTGCTGTGGTGTCGGCATCGTCCTCGTCTCCCCTTCCAAGAGCACAACGTCGGCTCTCCATTGCGCGAATTCCCTCGGTCACATCGCTCCTCGCAGTGCGTCTGTCGCATTCCGCCTAAGGGCAGCATTCTAGCACATACCGCGCCTTGCTCGGACCGACCTCGACCGGCAGCAAAGAGCCGTTAGTGGTCAACGCGTCACGGCAATTTTGTACCAGCCGCGGACACCGCGCCCCCGCAAAGGACCAAACTAACCAAGAGCCCCTTGCTCCGCGCAAATCCTGTCGATCAGTGCATCGAGTTCACCTCTCGGCGGGCGGCTTTTGGCCAGCCGCTGCTTGAGGTGCATGATCGGTTCGGCGAGGATTTCATCGAGGCTCTCGGCACAGGTGAAGTCGCCCGCCACACGCTTGACCTTCGAATTGTCGAAAATTGCCGTCCATGCCTTGTCGCCGAGGAGGGAGCCGATCCATTCCGGATTGTACTTGATCAACGTGTCCGTTGGCACATGGACGATCTTCGCCTCCACGCCGAGCAATCTTGCGATCGTCTTTTGAATATCGTCCCAGATGTGGGCTCTGTCCGAGGTGATGTGGAAAATCTCATTCAGCGCGGCCTTTTTACCGAAAAGCCCGACGAAGGGCACGGCGAAGTCGACTGAGCGGGTGAGCGTCCAGGGCGTGTGGCCGTCCCCGGCCACGATGATGGGGTCGCCGTCGAGCATGCGCCTCGCCATGATATCGCTGTCGCCCATCATGATCGGCAGGCCGGTGCGGACGGTGTGGCTGGGGCGGACGATCGTCCATGCAAGATCGCCGGATTTCCTGAGCAGTTCCTCGCAGGCGATCTTGGCCTTGCTGTAGGGCCAGTAAGGATTGATCGCCGGGGTCTCCTCGGAGATCACGTAATGACGCGGCGGCTTTTCGTAGACCGAGGCCGATGAGATGAAGATGTATTGGCCGCAATTGCCCGAAAAGACCCCGATGTCACGCGACACTTGATCCGGCGTGAAGGCGATGAACTGGCAGACGACGTCGTAATTCGCCCTGGCGAGATCGACATAGGCGGCCGATCCAAGTTCGCCGACGATCGAGGTTACCCCCTCAGGCAAGGCGGCGCTTCTCAGGCCGCGATTGAAGACGCTGACATGATGGCCTTCGGCAACGGAGCGTTCGACGCATGGATGGGAGATCTGGCCGGTGCCGCCAATGAAGAGGACTTTCAAAGCCATGGAGTGACCTCAGGGTCTGTGGGCGGGATATGCGGTCACTCTTCATAGCGCGAAAGAGCTTGATCGTCTTCCGCAAATCGCAGGCCACACTGGCGGTCGGCCTTTCAACGGCGGCAAGCGGCTTCGAACTTGCCGCCGCAGGACCGACAGCGTCTATGCTTGCGCCTTGCGATAGGATGCGACGACGAGCCAGATTGCCGAAAGCAGGAAGTAGAATGCTCCGAATGCCGCATAGGGGACGATATCCAGGATCGTCGGCGCCGTGGTGCCGAGGGACTGGCTGATCATGAAGCCGCCGGCAAGGGCCGATTGGGCGCCGCTCAGGATCATCACCCATTGGGCGCCGTAGAGGCGCCAGCGCCTGACGCCGGTATAGAGTTGCAACAGGCCGGAGAAGATCGCCCAAACGCCGAACGCGGCAAGAACCGCATAGGTGCTGCTGCTGACGGCGATGATGACGGTGAGCGTCATGATCGTGCTGACCACGACATTCAGCGCTTGGGACGGGTTGGCCTTCAGGCCGCCGTTGGCCCGGGCGTCGACCAGATTGGCCAGCGCATCCCATAGAGGGTAGATCACCAGCAGAAAGGCGGCGGGGCCAGACTGACGCCCCAACAGAATGGCGGTGGCAATCCAGGTGACGGAGAATGCGGCACGTGTGAAATAATAGGATGGCAGCCAGTTGGACTGGCTTGAGGAAAAGCTTTGCATCGGAGGGTTCCCTGTTTTTTTGGCTACCTACTAGTAGGAAGTCTATTGGATCGAGTCAACGCCATGGCCGGACACCTTCTTGTGAGGGGATGAGGACAGCAATAGGCTTGACAATATGCCTACCAAAAGATAGGCGACGCTATGAAAGCAATGGCTTCGACTTCCGATAAAATCCTCGACATCGCACAGTCTCTCATTGTTGCGGGAGGCTATAACGGCTTCAGCTATGCCGATATCTCGGCTGCCATCGGCATCAGGAAAGCGAGCATCCACCATCATTTTCCCACGAAGGCCGATCTCGTCTCGGCGCTGGTGGATCGCTACATCAAGCAGGCGCAGGCGGGTCTGCAGTCTCTGCGCGAGCAGGCCGCAAACCCGGCCGATCAGCTGCAGTTCTATATCGACTATTGGCACACATGCATTCGGGATGCCTCGCAGCCGTTCTGCGTCTGCGCAATGCTGGCGAGTGAAATGCAAATGCTGCCGGACGAGGTCGCATCCCGCGTCCGCGCGCATTTCCAGAATCTCGCCGGCTGGCTAACCTCGGTGCTGGAGGCTGGGGTCGAGCAAGGTCTGTTTCAGCTGGAAAAGCGGCCGGAGGAGCAGGCGCAAATGCTGATGGCATCGGTCCATGGGGCGATGCTGTCGGCGAGGGCTTTGGGCAATACCGGGGTGTTCATCGCAGTCGTTGCCCCTGAGTTTGCGAGGCTGCGGTCAGCGGGTCGCTAGGATTAACCCCTAGTCCGAAGCCGCCTGCTGGTGAAATCTAGTCCCTCAGGTCATTCCTCGCCATCGGCGGCCAGCCCATCCCGCACGATCGCGTAATAGCCGGCAAGCTCGGGAATATCGGCGGCCAGCTTGTCGAAGACCGGGTCCGACGGGGCGAGCGTGGCGGCATATTTGGCGTCGATGAATGCCTGGTGGGCGGCCAGCGCTTTGGCGTCGGCCTTGTGCACGACGGTGAAGACGGGTGAGGGGGCGGTGCGGCCCTTGACGATGATGCGGTCGAGTTCGACGACGATATAGGTGTCAGCGACCAGCCTTGCGGTTTCCTCGCCGAGCAGCAGCGCCACGCCGTAATTCTTCGAGGCGCCTTCGAGGCGGGAGGCGAGGTTGACGCTGTCGCCAAGGCAGGAATAATCGAAGCGGCGGGTCGAGCCCATGTTGCCGACGATGCACTCGCCGGTGTTGATGCCGACGCCCATCTTCAAGACATGCGGCTTGCGGCCGAGTGCGGCCGCCTCCCGCTCCAGCTGACCGTTCAGACGCGAAATCGCCGCCTGCATGGCGAGCGAGGCGCGCACGGCGTGAAGCGCATGGTCGGGGTCGTCGAGCGGCGCATTCCAGAAGGCCATGATGCAGTCGCCCATATATTTGTCGATCGTGCCGCCGTGATCCATTACCACGTCTGAAAGCGGCGTCAGCAACCGGTTGATCAGGCCGGTCAGCTGCTCCGGATCATCTTTCAGCGTCTCGGCGATCGTGGTGAAGCCGCGCACGTCTGAGAACAGAACCGAAAGCGTGCGTCGCTCGCCGCCGAGCTTCAGCTGCGACGGGTCACTCGACAGGCGCTTGACGAGATCGGGCGAGATGTATTGGGCGAAGGCGCGGGTGATCTGACGCTTGTTGCGGCGCTCCTCGGCGAAATCGAAGGCGGCCTGGCCGAAGACAACCGAGATATAGGCGACCGTCGGGCCGAGCGGTGAAACGAAGACATGGGTGAGCCGGATGCCGGCGGCACTGACGGCCGCGAAGGCGAGGAGGGCCGCCACGCTGTTCACGACCGTCAGCCAGCCCGTTGAGCGCCAGACGGTGGCGGCGGCAAGCAGCACCGATATCAGGATGCAGGCGGCTACCGTCGGCAGCCGGGCCTCGGCGATCGACAGGCCGCCGCGGATATTGTCGTAGATCGTAGCCTGGATTTCGACGCCGGAGACTAGCTTGCCGGTATGAACTGTATAGGGTGTGGCGAAGGCGTCGACGCCACCCTTGTCGATGGCGGGCGCATTCTGCAGGCTGAGGCCGACGAGCACGACGCGGTCCTTGAAGTAGCCCGGCGGCAGCAGGTTCTTCGGGTCAAGCGCCTGGTAATAGGAGACCGTGGGATAGCTGCGGGCCGGGCCGAAGGATTGGATAAGCCGGCCGGCAGGCAGCGCTTCGGGCGCCACGCCCGAGGCCTTTGCCAGCATCGCCGCGAAGCCATCCTCATAGCCCGGGATGCGTCGGAAGATGCCGTCACCGCTCAGATCGATCGAGGCGATGCCGGTGACGGCGCCCGCTTCGGTCAATTGCGGCAGGGGTGTCGCCCGGATCAGTTGCGATGCCTGCGGCGTCTCGATCAGCGTCTCGTCGCCGGCCAGCACGACATCGGGGCCGACGGCCCTGGTGATCGCCGCGTCATTATCCGATGATGAGGGTTCGGCCATGATGATATCAAGGCCGATGACGCGGGCGCCGGCGGCGCGCAACTGGCTGATGAGCTCGGCATGCAGGCTGCGCGGCCAGGGCCATTGCGCGTTTATATCGGCAAGCGAGGGTTCGTCGATGGCGACGATGACCGGCCCGCCGGGTGGCGGACGGGGATCGTCGACGGTCGACAGATAGTCGAAGCTTCTGAGCTCCAGCAGCGACCAGGCGGGGAGGCGCGACAGGAGCGAGATGGCGATCAGCGTGGTCAGCGACAGTATCAGGAGCCTGAGATGACGGCTCCTGATCTGCCTAGCCTGCCGGGGCTTGTCCCGCATCCGCATCAGAAGCGGACTTTGAGCGTGCCCTTGAAGGCGCGGCCCCAGCCGGGCACGCCGGGCGTGATCTCGAAGTCCTCATCGAGCAGGTTATAGGCGGCTGCCTCCAGCTCGACCCGCTTGTCGAACGGCTCCCAGACCAGGTGAGCGTCGAGGGTCCAGTAATCGTCGAGCTTGGTGCCGAACCGATCGCCGTCGCGCTCGCCGATATAGTTGGCGGCAACTGTGGCCTTGACCTTGGCTTCGTTCACCCAGGTCAGCGCAATCTGTCCGGAGTTCTGCGGTATGAAGGGAAGGGGGCCACCGTAGATCGGCTCGAGCGGGTCCCTGTTCTCCGAATCCATATAGGCATAGGTGGCGGAAAGACCGAAACCGTTGCCGAGCGCGACGTTGGCAGTGACGGAAGCGCGATCGATGCTGCCGCGCGAAATCGGCAAGCTGGTATCCGAGGGAAGCGAGATCAGCGGAAAATCGATCGAGAAATCGTGGAGTTCCTGATGCTGGTACTCCACCGAAGTGAAGAAGCGGTCAGTCCATTCGGCATCCCATTGTAGGGCAAGCGTATCTGTATAGCCTTGCGGATTGGTGGAGAACTGGTTGGCCTGCAGCCCGAGTATGCCGATTGGGGCAAGGGTCGGCACTGTGGTGTCAACACTTTGCCGCATGAAGGCGGCACGCAGCCAGTGGTTTTGAACCGGCGCCCAGGCGAGGCCGAAGCGCGGCTCCAGCCGGCTGATGTCGATGCCATCGCCTTCCAGGCGCGTGGCAAACAAGGCGTATTCGCCCTTGAGATCGGGCGTGATCTCATGCAGCACATCGACATAGGCGCGACCGATACTGACGGTGTTGTTGGCTGTGCTGGGACCGCTGATGACTTCCGGGATGACCGGGAAGAGAGGAATGATTTCATAAGACCGGGATGAGACGGTCTTGCTGGTGTCTATCCACCCACCCTCGATCCCGTATCGCCAGGTTAGCGGCCCGCTGCCGATGGAATGGCTGAGCGCCCCGATGTAAGTTTTGGATGAGATGTCCTCGACCCCATCAAGGACGGGAATGATGTCTGGATCGGGTAGGGGGAAAAGAGGCGCATCGTCGGCTTGAAGAGAGCTTGCTGTCCGCGATCTGGTTTCCGAATAGAGGAATGCACCGTTCAATATATTTTCATAGGCGAAGGTGTGGCTCCAGCCGATGCCGGCATTGGTTAGCTCGTTCTCCACATCGCGGCGGAAATATTCCGACGTTACTATCGTTCTGATCGGAATGCCCGCCAAATTGAACAGGTCCGTCAGGACCGTGCCCTGCGTTTGCGCGTCCAGCGTTCCATCATTCTTGCCATGGTTGACGAAGGCTACCACGCGATCATCAGGCGTGACCGTTGCCGTCAGATAACCGTTGGCGCCCAGCAGCTTGTTGTCCGTCTGGACATCGCCGAAATTCCGGTAGTCGCGGTCGAGCGCCAGCTCTTCCCAGGTCAAGTTGCCGTAGAAGCTGATCGGGATGGTCTCATTGGAATACCCCTGGATATCGGCTTCACCGATACGTCTTGTATGCCCGTCGACGCTGTTGATGCCGCCGCCGAGCGAGCCTTCGATGAAGGGGACATCGAAGAGCGACGCGGAGCGCGAACGGCCGGAGAGCATGTGCGGAGAAATCAGCAAGCCCTGGATGAAGGATGAGTAGCTCGACGCATTGCCGCGGTTCTGGATGATATTGTCGTCGCTGAAGTTGGCGGCGTTTACGAAAGGAAAGATGCTGCCCTTGATCGACTGGTCGATATAGCCGCTGCCTTCGAAAGGATCGAAAACGGCATCGCCATAATAGCGGCCCCAGGCATCCAGGCCCTGCAGTCGGAAGGCGTTGTTCAGCGTCGAGCCGGCGCTTGCATTGGCGCCAAGACCGCTGTAATCGCCGCCGCGGGCACGCGAGCGACGCAGAAATTCCTGGGCATTGCGGATCGCACCATCAGCGTCATAGTCGTCGATGTCGACGGCCGTGCGGAAGGCTGGAATCGCCGGATCGTTGTTGTCCAGTCGGTCGGCATTGTCGAGCGCCTGCTCGGAGGGGATGCGGTCGCCCTTTTCATAATGGGCGGCGGCGAGCATCAGCTGCGATTGCGAGTGGGTGGGGTTGGCGGTGCTGGCGGCGAGCAGGTCTTCCAGCGCCTTGTCGCGCTCTCCTATCTGCAGGTAGTAGCGGCCGCGGGCGAGAATGGCGATGTCGAAGCCCGGCTCGGCGGCGAGCGCCGTGTCGATCTCGCGCTTGGCTTCCTTCATGCGCCCCTGATCGAGATAGAGGATCGCGAGATTGGCATGCGCCACTGGATCTTGCGGATCGAGCGCGATCGCCTTGAGAAAGGCCTCCTCCGCTTCGCCATTGGCGTCACGCGAACTCTGCAGCAGGCCGAGCGAGTTCAGCGTGCCCGACGAGCCGGGCGCAAGCTCGATTGCGCGGTTCAGGTCCGCGAGAGCGCCGTCTGTATCGCTTTCATAGGCTGCCTTGTATTCGGCGCGGGCGGAGAGCGCCATCGGATGGTCGGGGTCGAGCGCCAGCGAGCGTTCTATCGCCTCCTTCATCTGCTCACGGTCATCGGTGAGCTGCGCCAACTCGGCGCGGACCGCCGGCAGGGTCGGGTCATCGGGATAGCGCCGTTCCGCTTTCTTTATTATCTCGAGCGCTGCGCGCGGGTTTTCCAGGAAGCCTGCGGTATAGGCCTGCATGATTGCGCCATAAGGGCCGGCGCTATTGGCCGGCGGCGGTTCGGCATGGGAGGGGTCAGCGAGGGAGCGGGCGAAATAGCCACCATATTGCGCCATGTTGCGACGCGTCGGGTCGAGCTGCGGCAGGGCCTTCTGGAAGAGCTTTGCGGCATCGCCATAGCGCTTTTCGGAGCCGGCAATGGTGGCGTCAATCAGGTCGACGCGCGCCTGCTGGGCTGCCGTCAGCTTGCGGCCGCGGATATTCTGCAGTGTTGCGGTGGTTGCCTGGCGTCCGTCGTAGGCGCTCTGCGCTTCGGCCAGTTCCAACCAGTCCTCGGTGGTGCGGCGCTCGGGAGCCAGCGCCAGCAGGCGGCGACGCTCGGTCGCCATGCGATCGGCTCGCAGCGGCGACGTCGGCAGCAAGTCGAAGCCGCCGCGCAGGTCCAGATAAAAGAGCATCTGTTCACGGTCGTCAGGATTGACGCTGAGGATCTTGTGCGGCGCCTGGCCAATGGACGCCACGGCGCCTTCGCCCTCACTTACATCGACGCTGCCCTGCGGGTTGCTGAGCGCCACGCGGCCTTCGAGCACGATCATCGAGGTCTTGGCGTCTTCGACGGTCATCGTCCAGTCGGTGCCGCGGATAGCTGCTGCGGCAGCCGGTGTTTCCACAGTCAGGCCCTGGCCGCCGCGCTCGGCGCGTGCCCAGATGGTGCCGGATTGGAGATTGAGCACCGTATCGCCGCTGGCGGCCATCTTCTTGACCTGCAGCGACGAATTGCGACCGAGGCGGACCTGCGTGTGATCGGAAAAGACAATGGCGAGCTGGCCGTTGGCATTGGTGCGCAGCACGTCGCCGGTGAGGAGATCCTGATTGATGTCAACGACGCGCCAGTCCGACACGTCGATGAATCGCACTTCCTCACCGGTCTTGCGGGCAATGACTGAGCCGGCGACCGGCGTGGCGCGCGGCACGGGATCGGCCATTGCCGGCAGTCCGAAACCAGGCACGGCAAATGCAAGCGCCACCCCGATGCGACAGATGTTACTGGAATAACCCCGCATGTCCTCGACCCCATACCCCGCTTCCCCTTTGTCCGCGTAGAGTGGAAAAGTCAAGCATGTTGCACACGTGTTCTTGCTTTCGCCAACAAGTGTAATATCAGGGAAACACTTTGAGGTATGGAGTATTCAGGTGAGCGAATTTGAAAGTGTCACTGAGGTAATGCTGAGCAATCCCTCGAGCGGGGACGTCAGTACCGAGTATTTCGATCATATCAAGAAAATCAATGACATATTTTATGATCAGATCAAAATATCCGATCAGAAGGCGGCTTATATCTTTACTTTCATGCTCGCCTTTCTGGTAAGCTCCAGCGAGGTGAGGGCCGTCTTCAGCCTGGGGCGCTACACCGGCGGTACGCCGGGCAGCATACTGTTCTCCGGCCTGCTTGCCGCAGCTTCGGTCTTCTCAATGCTGTCGGCGATTCTCGTCGTGCTGCCGCGGCGTCTCGGCACCTCCACGTCGCTGTTCTGGGGCGCCTGGCCCAAGCATCGCGACATGTTCTTCGAGGCGGCTGTCCGCCGTGACGAGCGCTACCTCTTCGACCAGTATTTCGAAAACGCCAACATCCTCTCCGCCATCGCCTGCAACAAGTATCGCTGCGTCATCTTTGCCTTTCGCGGGCTGATGGTGAGCGTGATCGCCTATGTGCTGCTCTTGGCGGCGGGGTGAGAGTGAGGCGGCGACCTCAGGGAGGCAGGGCGCGCCGAGGCACGCCCTGACCATTCAATCCTCGACTTCGAGGACGAGCTCGATCTCGATCGGCACACCTAAGGGCAGGCTTGCGACGCCGAGGACGACGCGGCCGGAGAGTCTTTCCTCGCCGAAGACCTGGAGCAGCATTTCGGATGCTCCATCAGCGACCTTCGGGTGGTCGCGGAAATCGCCTTCGGTCGCGATATAGACGCCGAGCTTGACGACGCTGACGACCCTGTCCAGCGAGCCGAGGTACTCTCTGGCGGCGGCGAGGGCGCTGAGCGTCGCCGTTTCGGCGGCCTTCCTGCCGTCCTCTAATGTCAACGCGCCGCCGATGCGGCCGATATACCGCGGCTTGCGGTCGACGACCGGCAGCATGCCGCTGAAGAAGACGAGATTGCCTGTCCGGATCGCCTCGACATAGGCCCCGAAGGGCGTCGGCGGCGGGGGAAGCGTGATGCCGAGGTCCCGCAGCCGCTGTTCCGCGCCGGCTGCCTGCGCTTTTTGATGGTTTACCATTTGCCCAGATGTGCGCCGCCGTCGACGTGCAGCACCTCCCCGGTGATGCGTGGGGCTTCCGTCAGGAAGAGGACCGCTTCGACGATCTCGTCGACATTGGAAATGCCTGCTATCGGAGAGAGCGTGCTCAGGAAATCCTTCGGATTGTCCTTGTGCAGTGGCGTGTCCACGACACCGGGAGCGACGATATTGAAGCGAATTTTCTCGTTCGCATATTCCATCGCCAAGTTTTTGGAGATGGCGTTGATGCCGCCTTTCGTCATCATCGACACCGAAGCGGAGAAGCCGGCGATCGGATGATCGGTCAATGGCGTCGTGATGCTGACGACGCTGCCGCCTGACTTCTGCGCGCGCATCTGTCTGACGGCCAGCTGGGTCAGATGGATGAAACCTTCGAGATTGGTCGAAGACAACGTCCGGAAATCCGTCATCGTGAAATCGACAAACGGCTTGGCCAAGAAGATGCCGGCATTGTTGACGAGCGCGTCGATAGAGCCGAAGCGATCGATCGCGGTCTTTGCAACCCGCGCTGCGGTTTCGGCATCGCCGATGTCGCCATCGACGAGAGCCAGCCGGTCGGAGGCCTCGAAGGCGTCCGAGGCGCTGACCCGGCGCGAGGTGGCGACGACATTGTAGCCGCGCGCGATAAAGGCGTTGACGAGGCTGCGCCGATACCCTGGGAGGCGCCCGTGACGATGACAGTCTTATTCGTAGTCATGTTGAACTCCGTGATCTGGTTCGGGCAACGTCGCGCCTGATCGGCCGGGTCGCTCGAGATGGGGCCGCCGCGATCGCGCCGCCATCGGCTTGTTGTTCGTTTTCGCAAGAGGAAGATGGCGAAAACTCCATTCCCCGATTAGATGGAAATATCTGGATTCTCTTTTGCATCAGTGCAAAAGTGGGCGCATGGCCGATCTCAACGACATCGCCGTTTTCGTGAAGGTGGCGCAGTATGGCGGCTTCAGCCGTGCGGCCCATTCCCTCGGCATGCCGGTTTCAACCGTCAGCCGGAAGGTGACGTCCCTCGAAGAGCAGCTCGGCGTAACGCTGCTGCAGCGCACGACCCGCAAGCTCAGCCTCACCGCACAGGGTCGGGCCTATTACGACAGGTGCAGCGAGCCGCTCGCCCATCTCATGGACGCCGAGCAGGCGCTGACGGAGACGCAGAGGCAGCCGGAAGGCCCGCTGAAGATCTCCGTGCCCGTCATCTTCGGGCAGGACGTCTTCTACGAATTCATCTCGTCCTTCCTGAGGACATATCCCGATATCCAGATCGATCTCTTCGTCACCAACCTTTTCCTCGATCTGGTCGCCGAGAATGTCGATGTCGCCATTCGTTTCGGCGAACTCAAGGATTCTTCCATCGTCGCGCAGCGGCTCGGCCGGAGTGTGCGCTATCTGGTTGCGACGCCCGACTATCTTGAGGGCAGGGCCCTTCCATCAAAGCCCGAGGACCTGAAGGATCATCGATGCGTGCTCCTGAACGGCCGCAACGGCGAGGCGGATTGGCATCTCGTCAGCGGCCGCAAGTCGGCCCACGTGCGCGTGTCCGGGCCGGTCTCCAGTCGGGACTTCGAGGCGGTCAGCGCCTTTACCTATCGCGGCCACGGTATCGGGCTGCTGCCTTCGACCTATTGCGACGAAGAGATCAACGGAGGCGAGCTCATTCGCCTGCTGCCGGACTGGTCCTCGCCGGAAATCTTCGTGCACGCCGTCTATCCCACCCGCCGCTTCCTGCCGCTGCGCCTGCAGGTTTTTCTGGAAGCGCTGAAGGCGTGGAAGAACCCTTTATGGTCGCCTTTGCGTTGAGGTCCTGGAAAGCTGCATGGCAGGAGAGTCTCTCTATGAGTTCCCCGCAGCGGCCTCGAGGGGCAAGGCAGGCGCTCCTGATATCACTGAAAATTGAAACCCCGCACGAGGCCGGGCGTCCTTCGCCGGCCAAGCTGTGTTACATTTCCCTGCTCGATGCGCGGGGATTTGCCGATGCTGGCCACACTTGCGGTGCTCATGGGTCTTACCGGAGTCGTGCCGACAGCTGGGGCGGGCGCAAACGAGGTTGATGTGACGCTGGTGCTTGCCGTCGACACCTCGCGGTCAATGGATTTCGAAGAGATCGGCATTCAGCGCGACGGTTATGTCGAGGCGCTCAAGCACAAGGAATTCATCGATGCGGTCAAGGGCGGGCTCACCGGCCGCATCGCCATCAGCTATTTCGAATGGGCGGGCTATGTCGTCCAGGATTCGATGATCGACTGGCAGGTGATTGAGACGGAAGCGGATGCGATCGCCTTCGCCGATAAGCTTGGCGCCCGGCCGATAGCCACGCAACGGCGCACCTCGATCTCAACAGCCATCGATCAGGGCGCCAGCATGATCACCACCGGACCCTTTCGCGGCAGGCGTGAGGTGATCGACGTCTCCGGCGACGGTCCGAACAATTCCGGCAGCCCGGTGACGGGCACCAGGGACAAGGCGGTGGCGTCGGGCATGATCATCAACGGGCTGGCGATAATGCTGCGTCCTTCCGATGCTCCCGGAGGGCTCGACAAATATTACGCCGATTGCGTGATCGGCGGCCCCGGCAGCTTCGTGCTGCCGGTCCACAGGATTGAGGATTTCGCCATCGCCGTGCGCCGCAAGCTGGTGCTCGAGATCAGCGGCATTTCACCCTCGCCGACGGTGGAGAGGATAGCCGCCGACGCGCCGACGGCGGACTGTCTAATAGGCGAGAAGCAGTGGCGGGATATATTCGATCGGTGAGTCGCGACCTGATGAGCCCGGAGAGGGTATGCCGTGTGGTTGTCACATGGCATACCGACAAAGCAAAGAAGAAAGCATCTGCCACTCGAAGAGCCTCACCTTGAGGTGCCGACGGGCAAGGCGGCTGCTCCGTGCCGCCACCTATAACGGCAGCTGCCTGCCGGCCTGTTCGCTGACCATGTATTCGGCGTACCAGTCCGGCCAGTTCTCGTCGTGTTTGCCGCCATTGCGCTTCTCGTGTTCGCCGTGGGCCTCGGCGGCGCGGCGGAGGGCGGCCGCGAGGTCGCTCGATGTCGAGAAGGCCGTCTCATCGGCGTCGATGCGTCCTGGCAGGCGTGTGGTGACTTCCTGGAACAGCCAGCCGTTGCCATCGGGATCCTTGAACGAGGCGAAGGAACGATAGCTGCGGTGGTCGGGGTCGCGGCCGGCGATGCGCAGGCGCCCGAAGAGATAGGGCTCGTCCTTGCCGGCGTAGACGCCTGAAGCATCGTGGAAGACCTCGCTCACCTCGACGCCGCGGGCGATGAGATCGCGCCTTGCGGCCTCGACGTCGGAGACGATGAGATAGAGGCCTTGGGCGGAGCCGGGAGCGGCGGCGGTGACATTCTTGCCGAAGATGATCGCGCAACCGGAGCCCGGTGGGGTGAACTGGATCACGCGGAAATCGGCGTCATTGGCGAAATCGGCGTCGAGCCTCCAGCCAAGGCTCTCGTAAAAACGTTTGGCACGGTCGACGTCGGAAACGGGAATGACGACCACTTCGAGCTTGGTGTCGACCGGTCGTGTTTTCATGGATTCGGTTGGGGGTTCACTGCGCATTGCATTGCTCATCTTCAGCTCCCTTGAGGTTTGGACGCATTAAGAATGGCGATACATGTCGGGATCGAGTGGACCACAGCCCGGGTGGAGCGTCGAATCAATTCTTCTGTCGACATGAAGAAGACGGCGGGCCATCCCGCCGTCTGTTGCGCTAGCTTTTAAGCAGCAAGGGCGGCGCGCGTTTTGCCGATCATCAGAGCGGCGCGCGCAGCCTCGCGGCCCTTTTCGACGAAATGAGCGCGGTAGATCTGCGTGTGATGCTCCGTTTCCTGATAGTGATGCGGTGTCAGTGAGACCGACAGCACCGGAACGCCGGTATCCATGCCGGCGCGCATCAGGCCATCGACCACGGCCTGGGCGACGAATTCGTGGCGGTAGATCCCGCCATCGACGACGAAGGCGGCGGCAATGACGGCGGCATAGCGCCCGCTCGCGGCAAGATCGCGCGACAGCAGCGGCATTTCGAAGGCGCCGGGGACGTCGAATACGTCGATCTGTTCGGCGGGAACAAGCTGTTGGAAACCTTCGAGCGCACGGTCGACGATATCGGCGTGCCAGCCGGCTTTGACGAAGGCATAACGGGTGGGTGTCATGGTAATCTCCTTTGGCGTACAGACACATCACCCAAGGCGATCACGAGCATCCGCAGCCAGCCCGGAGGGCAGCAGCAGCGCACGTTCTCTTTCATCCGGACTATGACCGTCGGCTCAGGCATCTCACCTGATCTGCTGACCCTTCCGAGGAAGGCGCTCGCGGGCTCGCAATCGAAACTGCATACCGCCGGTAGGGACTTTCACCCCGCCCTGAGAACGGCGCGGACAATAGGGCCAAGGCGGCGGGCTGGCAATAGGGAAGACGTTTTCGTCCGAAGGGCACGTGCCCCATCACCCTTGCGCAGCGCGCGCATCCACCTACATGCTTCCGCTGAGGACATCCATGTCGAAAAAGCATGCTGCTCGGCCTCATTGAGGGGTAGAGCAGCAATCATGGGAGAGAGCGATGCCAGAATCTTTCGTCGTGCGCCGCGAGGCGCATCTTGCGGCGCCGCCGGCGGCGGTGTTTGCACTGATGACCGATCCCGAGAAGATCCTGCGCTGGATGGGGACGGAGGCCGAGGTCGAGCCGGAGCCGGGTGGGCTCTATCTCGTCAACGTCACCGGCGCCCGTTTTGCGCGTGGCTCGTTTCGCGAGGTGGTGCCGGTGCATCGGCTTGCCTACAGCTTCGGCTGGGATGGCAGCGAGGTGGTGCCGCCGGGATCGAGCCTGGTCGAGATCGACCTGATCGAGCAAGGAGGAGGAACGCTTTTGCGGCTCACCCACAGCGGTCTGCCGAGTGCGGAGCAATGCGCCGGTCATGAGGAGGGCTGGGCGCATTATCTCGGCCGGCTCACGGAAGTCGCGGTCGGGCGGGACCCGGGTCCAGATCCTTTTTACGGAAGGACATGAACGGTTTTCGGCAGGCGACGGGATGCTCCCCAAGCGCTTGACGCTACGGGAAGAACGGTCCGCTGCGGTCAAAAAAAGTGCTGCTTTATCGTCCGCAACATGAACGCGCAGTTCATCTCCAGTTCAATTTGGCGGTCCTAAGGTGATTGCGGCTGGATGAAATGGAGTTTTCGATGAAGGCACTTTCTATCGCGGCTGCCTTGCTCGCTGGCAGCTTCTCGATTGGCACAGCTCAGGCGATGCCGATCGGGGCAATCAAGGTTGAGAGCACTGTCACAAAGGTCGACTACGCCTGTGGTCGCGGCTGGCATCTGACCCGCTGGGGCGAATGCCGGCGCAACTGGCGCCGCCCGCCGCCTGTAGCTTTCTATGGCGGTCCGCCCCGCTGGGGCTGGGAGCGGCGTCATCGCGATTGGGATGGCCCGCGCTGGCGCTATGAGGGGCGCTGGGACCGCGAACGTCGCTGGCGCGATGACTACTAAAACTCTTTGACAGAGGCAAACGAACGAGGGCCGGTGCGATGTTTCGCCCGGCCTTTATCAGCTGAAATAACGCTGCGCTCAGATGCGGCTGACGAGCCAGTGCTTTCCGTCGATCAGCTCTTCGAGCTCGGCCGGATCCTTGACACCGAACTCGAACCATTCGACGAGTTCCTTCGCCTTCCGTTTGCTTTCTTCGGCTGTAAACTCGATCCCATAACGCGCGCACCAGCGCCGAAGGATCGACGTCAGCAACGTCATGTCATTCCCGTCCAGCGGGTCTTTCGGCCAGTATGTCGTGCCCATAGCAACCCCTCAATCGCTAATGACAAGTTCGCACATAATCGAATCAATGTCGCGCAATTTAAAGGTGTTTATTGGGTTGTTTTCCACCGTGATGAATGGTTTTCCACAGACTTGTTTGGAGGTGGGGTTGACAGGGTTGCGGAGGGACTCGGCGGGGGCAAGTGCCGATAGGAAATCCACCACAGGTGTCAGGCTGATGTCCCGGGGTTGCCCGCGTCCTGTTGCAAATGCCAATGTTAACCCATGGATCTGCCTTCCTCCATTGCCTGGCTGATTGACGAGGCTGCGGCTTCGCCCGGCCCCGAACGGTTTCTGGCCGAGCTCGGGCGCCGGCTGCTGGCCGACGGCCTGGAGCTTTCCGGCGGCGCGCTGACACTTTCGGTGCCGCATCCGATCATAGCGCGGCGTAGCTGGCTGTGGCGGGCGGAAACCGGAGCCGTCATCGAGGCGCTGGGGTTTGCCGCCGCACCGCAAAGCGATGCCGGGCGCGAATGGCTAGCCGGGCTCGGGCCGGTTTGGGAGGAGAGGATTGGAGCTTCGCGGGACGGCGCCGTGCTCGGCTGGGCGGGCATCGGCAAGGGGGCAGGGGCGGACGAATTTTCTCCTGATGAAGCCGCGCGGCTGCAGGACGTCGCGCGTTTTGCTGCGGCGCCGCTCGCAGCCCTTGCGGCGCGGGAAGCGCAGGCGGCGCTGCTGGAAGCCTACCTCGGCCGGCGCAGTGCGGCTCGCGTTCAGTCGGGTGCGCTTGCCCGGGGGACCGGCGAAACCATTCGCGCCGCTCTTCTCTGCGCCGATTTGCGGGATTTCACCGCGATTTCCCAAGTGACGGAGCCGCAGGCGATGATATCCGCGCTCGACGCTTATTTCGACCGCGTCGCCGGCGCCGTGCATGCCTTCGGCGGCGAGGTGCTGAAATTCATCGGCGACGGCGTGCTGGCGATCTTTCCCGTCACTGCTGCTTCCGGCAACGGGGCCGGAGCTGATCGAGAGGCCTGTGAGGCGGCGCTTCGGGCTGTCGCCGCCTGCCGCGCCGGCATGGTTCATCTCGATCGGATGCGTGAGGCTGAGGGGCTGGCGCCGCTGCCCTTCGGGGCCGCCCTGCATTTCGGCGAAATCCTCTGGGGCAATATCGGCGCCGCCGACAGGCTTGACTTCACCGCCATCGGCCCGGCGGTCAATCTGGTCAGCCGGCTGGAAGGGCTCTGCAAGCCGCTCGGCCACAGCGTGCTGATCTCAGGCGCCGTGGCGGCGAATACCCAGGCCGCGCTGACGCCGCTCGGCGAGCACGCCCTGCGCGGCATCGCCGAGCCGTGCGCCGTCTTCACTTTGGCTGAGGATTGAGCCTGAGATGAGAACTGTCCGCTTGTGCAAGCAGTGCCGTCCCTTCCCAGAAACAGCGCAAAAGAATCATGATTGTTAAACTCCGCTTTTTTGGCTAAAGCCTCTGCCGGTCAGAGGGGAGTTTTCAGATATGACTCGATACGTACATAAATTTTTCTCGGCCCTCGGCCTGTCCGCAATGCTCGTGGCAGGGGCCGCGCAGGCCGATGACGGCAAGAAAGTCTCGGTCGTCGACGATCGCGGCGTCACCGTCGAGGTTCCGGCACAGCCGAAGCGCCTTGCCTCGATTTCCTATTTCGCAGATGACGTCGCGCTGGCACTCGGCATCAAGCCGGTCGCCAGCACCTATATGACGAAAGGCCGCGAGCCCGAATTCCTGCTGGGCCGGACTTCCGGAATGAAGCAGATCGGCCAGCGCGCTAAGCCCAATCTGGAACTTCTCTCCGAAGCCAAGCCGGATCTGATCGTCGCGATCCGCCGCTATACGGTCGGCAATGCGGCGCAGCTTCAAAACATCGCGCCCTACGTCGCCTATAATATGGAACTGCTCGAAGAGAGCTACAGCGAGACCGCCGCCCTTTCCAAGCTGCTCGGCCAGCCCGAACGCGGCGAGCAGCTGAACGCCGAATTCCGCAAGCATCTTGCGGAATTTGCCGCCAAGGCGCCGAAGGGCGTTCACCCGCGCTTCCTGATCATGTGGGGCGGCGCGACACCCTTCGCCTTCCACACGGAAAATACCTCGGCCTCGATCGTCGCCGCGATCGGCGGCGACAATGTTCCGGGGCCGAAAACTCCGGGCGGCGAGTTCGGCATCGACCTCAGCCTCGAAACCATGCTCGAGAAGGATCCGGAGGTCATCTTCGTCTATGATTCCGGCCCGGATCGCCCGCATGAGAGCAACCCGATCTGGTCGCAGCTGTCGGCAGTCAAGAACAACCGCGTCTTCTACGTCGGCGACCAGTGGGTCGAGACCAACGGCCCGATCGCCCGCGAAATCGTGCTGCGCGAGGCTGCGCACTACCTTTACCCCGACACGTTCCCGGCTGTCGATGTCAAGGCCGAGGCTGCCAAGCTGATCCCGGCCGAACTGCAGAACTAAGTCCAAGGAAAAGGCCTGCGATGAGCCCCCGGCAATCATTCCTGGCCATAGGGCTCATTGTCGCGGCCGCGATGCTGGCGGCGATGCTCGGCTTGCTGGTTGGCGCTAAGACGCTTTCGGCCGAGACAGCGCTGCGCGTGCTCCTGGCGCCCGACGGCAAGCTCGAATCTGTCCTCGTCTGGACGCTGCGGCTGCCGCGCAGCCTGGCGGCGGCCGCCGGCGGGGCGGGCCTTGCCGTTTCCGGCTACTTGCTGCAGACGCTGACGCGCAATCCGCTGGCCGATCCCGGCATTACCGGCGTGACATCCGGGGCGGTCGCGCCGATCGTCTGCTGCTTCGTCTATCTGCCCTGGCTTTCGCCTGCCTATTATCCCTTCATCGGCCTTGCCGGCGGGGTCTTGGCTGCCTCGGTGACATTCTGCGTTTCGCGCGGCGGGCAGGGGCGGCCGCTGCAGCTCGCGCTCGGCGGCGTCAGCGTCTCGCTGTTCTTAAGCGCGATCACCACCTATGTGCTGCTCTTGACCGGGCCGCAATCGGCATCGCTGCTCTTCTGGCTCGCCGGCGGCTTCCAGGGGCGCAGCTGGTCACATGTCCTCTATATGCTGCCCTGGACGATCGCCGGGGTTGCCGGGGCGCTCCTTTTGCGGCGCGTCATCGGCATGTTCATGCTGAGCGATCATGCGGCGGCCGGCATGGGCCTGCAGCTCGGCCTGTGGAAGCCCCTCGTTCTCATCCTTGCCGTCATTCCGGTCGCGGGCGTTGCGCCCGTCGCCGGGCCGGTCGCCTTCGTCGGTCTTGCCGCTCCCCACATCGCCCGGCTGCTGAAACCCCGCGGCACGGGTTGGGAGATCGGGTTGAGCGCCTCGCTCGGCGCGCTGATCGTGACGGTCGCCGATGTTTTCGCGCGCAGCATCGCCATCCCGCGTGAACTGCCCGTCGGCATCATCACCGCAATGCTTGGCGGCCCGATCTTCATCTATCTCGTCCAGCGCGGGCGGCTGAGCCTCGCGGGTGAGACGCGATGAGCGCGCCGGCATCGACATCGGCCGGTTCGGCAAGTCTCGGCATGGCCGTCGCGCTTGGCGTCTTCGCCATCCTGTCGCTTGCGGCGGCTGTCTTCCTCGGCGTCGCCGATATTCCCGTGGCCGACGTCGCGGCCGTGTTGACCGGCGGCGGCTCGGCGGAAGCGCGGCTGATCATTTTCGATATCCGGCTGCCGCGCATCGCCACCGGCATTCTCGCCGGCATCCATTTTTCGCTGGCGGGATATCTGCTGCAGACGATCACCCGCAATCCGCTTGCCGATCCGTCGCTGATGGGCGTGTCGCAGGGGGCGACGCTGTCGGTGACGATCTTCCTGCTCCTTACCGTCTATATTTTCAAACCAGGCTCGAACACGCTGGCCGAACTGCCGGTCGCATGGCTGCCGGCGGCAGGTCTAGCCGGCGGTCTGCTTGCCGGCGGCGTCATCTATCTGCTTGCCTTCCGTCTCGGCCTCAGCGCGCTACGCATCACGCTCTGCGGCGTGGCGGTCGGCGCGGTGCTACATGCGGTGGCGATCGGCCTAATCGCCGGATGGGGATCGGCCCGCATCGAGATCATTCTCGAATGGCTGTCCGGCAGCCTTTACGCCCGCAGCTGGGATCACGCGCTCTTCCTGCTGCCGTTCACCATCGCCGGCCTCACCATGCTGCCGGTGATCTACCGGCCGTTGATGCTGCTGCAGTTCGATGCGGCCGTCGCCCGGTCCTTCGGGCTCGGCTATCGCAGGCAGTTCTCGATCGTGCTGATCGTCTCCTGCGCGCTTGCGGCAAGTGCCGTCGGCGCGGTCGGGCCGATCGTCTTCGTCGGGCTCATCGTGCCGCATCTCGCTCGCTTCCTGGCCGGGCGGAATTTTAGGCTGTCGCTGGCGCTGACGATCGTGCTCGGCGCCGTCGTCGTCGCGCTCGGTGATCTCATCGGCCGGCTACTCGGCCATGCCGAGGAAATCCCGATCGGCGTGGTCACGGCCGTTTTCGGCGTGCCGCTTCTGCTCGCGCTGCTGCGCAAAACCATGTGAGGCCGAAATGCCATTGTCCTGTTCCGACCTCTCGGTCGTCTACAACAAGCGAAAGGCCCTCAGCGGCTTCAGCCTTTCGCTCGAAAAGGGCGAGATCCGGGCGCTGATCGGCCCGAACGGCTCTGGCAAGAGCACGGCGCTGCATGCGCTGGCGGGCCTCATCCAACCGGCTGCGGGCAGGGCGTCGTTCGACGGCGTCGCCGTCGCCTCCATGTCGCGCCGGATGCTGGCAAAAAGGCTCGCCTTCCTGCCGCAGCAGCCGGCCGCACCGGATGAAATGACCGTCGCCCAGCTCGTGCGCCAGGGCCGCTATCCGCATGTCGGCCTGTTCCGCTCTTATGACAGCCGCGACGAAGAGGCGATCGAATGGGCGCTCGAAAACACCGGCCTGTCCGATTTGGCCGACCGCAGCCTGCGTGAATTGTCCGGCGGTGAACGGCAGAGAGCGTGGATTTCAGCTGCACTGGCCCAGGAAGCGGAGATCCTGCTGCTCGATGAGCCCACTTCCTTCCTTGATATCGGCTATCAGGTCGAGGTGCTCGATCTCCTGCATCGGCTGAGCCGGAAGAAGGGCGTGACCATCGTCATGGCGATCCACGACATCAACCAGGCGATTGCCGTCAGCGACCGCATTTCGCTGCTCGAAAAGGGGCAGCTCAGGTTCGATGGCCCGCCGCGTGAGCTTGCCGAATGCAACCTCGTCCAGGACATCTTCCGCGTCAGGGGCCGCTTCGTCCAGGTCACGCCCGACAGCCCGCCGCATTTCGATGTCGAGCTGATGCGGCTGCAGCCGGCAGTATCTAGCGCTTTACCAACCTGAAGACGATTTTCGTCTGGGTGTAATAGTCCAGCGCATCGGCGAAGTCAGGCGTCCAGCCGTCCGCAACGAAGGGGATGAAGCCGTCATATTCGAGCTTGCGTGCGGAGACGTCGAAGCCCGCTTTTTCGAAGGCGCGGCCGTAATCGGTGATCGACCGATCCTGAACGACGGTGTTGGTGCGGTTGGCGACGAGCTCGCGCCATTTCGGCCAGAGCGGATTGTCCGTGTGGCAGCCGGTCACCGCATAATAGACGCCGCCTGATTTCAGTGCCTGGCGGATATCGGCGGCGTGCGCGTCGATATCGGGGACGAGATAGATGACCTCATGGCTGACGGCGAGGTCGAATTCCTCGCTCCAGCCCTCCAGTCTGCCGCCGACCTGATGCTGGATCGGCAGATTGCCTTTCAGCGTCTCGGCCTTGGCGATCGAGGTTTCGGCTATGTCGATGCCGAGCGCCTTGCGGAAGGGGCGGATCGCATAAAGGTGCCGCAGCAGGCCGCCCTGATTGCAGCCGAAATCGAGCACGATCTTATCGGAGAGGTCTCGCTCGAGCATCAGATCGATCAGGTGGCGCCAGATGGGCGCATGTCCATCGGCCATCCTGTCCTCGGCATCGGGGTCGATGTACCAGGTACCAATGTTTTTCTGCGCATCCTCAGCCATCCCTCACCCTCACATCATGCGGATCGTGGCGCCGGTCTTAGGGTGCGTGATTGTGCTTGGCTAGGGCCGAAGCTGGTTTTCAAGCACCTTTCGCGGCTCCAAGTAACATTGCAAAGAAATGTTTGCAAAGATGTGTTTGCAATAGTACGCTTCAGCCATGAAAGATCCACGCTCCAAGCCTGCGGCAGATGCCGCCGCCTCCCGCACCGTCAGCCGGGTCGTGCCCGAACCCACCGCGCTGAAGGCGTTGGCGCATCCCGTTCGGCTGCGCATGCTCGGCATGCTGAGGATCGACGGCCCCGCCACTGCGACGCAGCTCGCCGTTCGGTTAGGCCTGAACAGCGGCGCGACCAGCTATCACCTGCGCCAGCTCGCCCAATACGGTTTCATCGAGGAAGCGCCGCATGTCTCGCGGCGCGACCGCTGGTGGCAGGCCCGCCACGAGCTGACCTCGGTTCCCCCGAGCGAATCCGAAGGCGAGGCGCTCGATCTCGACATGGCCTTCAACCAGGCGGCTCTCTCGCTGCAGGTCGGCCAGATGCAGCAGGCGCTGGAGGAATATGCCGAGCTGCCGGCGGAATGGCGCAGGGCGACAACGACCGACGACATCATCATCCCAATGACGGCGGAACAGGCCGAGGCTCTGACGAAGCGGCTGACAGGCATCATCCTTGAAGCGATGCGGGCCGCCCCGCCGCTGGGGGAGGCGACTTCCCGGAATCCTGGCATGGTTCCCTTCTATGTCATGCTGCACGCCTTCCCCTATCCGGGCCGGCTGCCGCACTGCGAGCGGGAGGACGAGCGGTGAGAGAAGGCAGGCCATTCCTGGCGCTTGCCGCCGCAGAGACACTTTCACTTTCTGGCACCCGGCTATCGACCATCGCCATCCCCTGGCTGGTGCTGAGCGCCACAGGCAGCCCGGTGCTGACCGGGCTGACGGCGATGATGGAGATGCTGCCTTATGTGCTCGCCAAGGCGCTCGGCGGGCCGCTGATCGACCGCATCGGCGCCAAGCGCATCGCGATCATCTGCGACACGGCTTCCGTGATCGCGGTCGGGCTGGTGCCGCTTCTCGATCTCTTCGCTGTACTGACCGTGCCGGTGCTGCTGCCCCTCGTCTTTGCCATGGGTGTGCTGCGCGGGCCCTCCGATGCCGCCAAGCAGGCGATGGTTCCCGATATTGCTGCGCTGGCAGCCGTGCCGCTCGAGCGGGTGACCGGCACCTCCAGCGCCATCGAACGGCTGGCCTCAACGGTGGGCGCTGCCGGCGCCGGCGCATTGATCGGGTTGATAGGCCCGGGTCAGGCGCTCCTCGTCAACGCCGCCACCTTCGCCGCCGCAGCGCTGGTCGTCGCGACCGGCATACCCGGCATGCGGCGCGCTCCCGATCGGTCCGTCGCGCCGTCGGGCAAGCTGCCTTCCTATCTCGACGATCTCCGGGAAGCCTGGCGCTTTCTCCGCGGCGACGCCGTGCTCGTCAGCATTGTCGCCATGGTGGCGATCACCAATCTGCTCGATCAGGCTTATCACGCCGTGCTGCTGCCGGTCTGGATCCGGGACGCCGGTCACGGGCCGGAGCTGCTCGGCGCGATGTTTGCCGTCTTCTCCGGCGCTTCCATCGCGGGCGCGGCGATTGCCGCTGTTATCGGCGAACGCATGCCGCGTCTGATCGTCTATACCGTGGCCTTCCTCCTGACCGGATTTCCGCGCTTCCTGATGCTCGTGGTGGATGCGCCGCTCGGCTCCGTGTTTGCAACACTCGCAATCGCAGGCTTTGCCTCCGGTTTCCTCAACCCGATCCTGTCGGCGGTGATCTTCGAGCGGATCCCCAAACCGCTGACCGGGCGCGTCACCGCGATGAACACCGCCCTGTGCTTTGCTCTCATTCCCTTCGGCGGCCTCGTCGGTGGCGCGCTGATCAGCACAATCGGGCTTGGCGCGGCGCTGCTCCTCTGCGGCCTCGCTTACCTCGCCGCGACCCTCTCTCCGCTGGCGCTCAAGAGCTTTCGCGGTTTTGACAAGGCGGTGGCATCAGCGCCGCGCGGGCCTAGCCTTGACCTCCGATTTCCTCGATCAACAGATCGATGAAGCAGCGGACGCGCGGCTCCAACACGCCTTTGTCGGAATAATGCGCCACGATTTTCGTGTCGTCGGTTTCTAGATCAGGGAGGACTTGCCGGAGACGGCCGGCGGTCAAATCGGCGGCAATGAGGAAGTTCGGCAGGAGCGCGATCCCGAAGCCGGCCAGGGCAGCGTCGTGGAGGGCTTCACCGCTGTCGAGTCTCAGGCGGCTGCGCCCCTGCGCCTTGATCCAGCCGCCACCGCTGCGAAAGCGCCAGCCCTGCCTTTGGTCGCGGTTGGTGAAGAACAGGCAGTCATGGGCGGCCAGATCCGCCATATCATTGGGGACGCCGCGTTCGGTGAGATAGGAGGGCGAGGCGCAGAGCAGCACCTTGTCACTGGCGATCACGCGCGTGATCAATCGGCTGTCGGCGGCCGACGACTTCGCGCCAATCCCGATCGCCAGATCGAAGCCATCCTCGACGATGTCGGTGGCGTGATCGGTGAAGCTCACTTCGACCTGCACGTTGGGCCACGTGCGAAGATATTTTTCGAGTAAAGGGAGCATGACCAGCCGCCCGAAGACATCGGGAACGGCGAGCCTGAGAACGCCTCGCGGCAAACCACTTCGCCCCGCAATGCTCGCCTCCGCCTCGTCGACCGATGCCAGGATCTGCAGCCCCTGGTCATAGAACACTCGTCCTTCATCAGTCAGGCTGAGTGTCCTCGTCGTACGGTTGAGCAGGCGCGCGCCGAGCCGCTCCTCGAGGCGGGTGACGGCCTTTCCCGCCGCGGAACGGGAGAGGCCCATGGCCTGCCCCCCGGCGATAAAGGTTCCGGCATCGACGACGGCCATGAAGATCAGGATGTCGTTCAGGTTAGTGCGCGGCATGAGGCAACTCGAGCGATTCGACTGCAGCCTTAAGTCGGTCGCGACGTGACCGATTCAAGGCTCGCATCATCAACGCCGACCGCGCCAGTTAGGTCCCGGACGCATCGAAATGATGCCGGCCAACGACAGCTGCCGTTTCGCATTACTACAGCGCATATCGAAGGCTCGCGCCAAGCCTCGCCGTCAGCGCCAGCCGAGCGCCGGAGCGACGTGAGCGAGGATCGCCTCGATGACGTGGGCGTTGTAGTCGACGCCGAGCTGGTTGGGTACGGTGAGCAGCAGTGTGTCTGCCTCAGCAATCGCCTCGTCTTCCGCAAGCTGCTTGACGAGCACGTCAGGTTCGGCAGCGTAGCTGCGGCCGAAGATCGCCCGCGTCTTCTCGTCGATGAAGCCGATCTTGTCGCCTTCGTCGTTGCCGTAGCCGAAATAGGCGCGGTCTCGGTCGTCGACCAGCGCGAAAATGCTGCGGCTGACAGAGACGCGCGGCTGGCGCGTATGGCCGGCCGCCTTCCAGGCCTCGCGATAGGCGCGGATCTGGGCCGCCTGCTGGACGTGGAAGGGCTCGCCCGTCTCGTCGTCCTTCAGCGTCGAGCTCTGCAGGTTCATGCCGAGCTTGGCCGCCCAGACGGCGGTGGCATTGGAGCTTGCGCCCCACCAGATCCGCTCGCGCAGGCCTTCCGAATGCGGCTCGAGACGCAGGAGGCCGGGCGGGTTCGGAAACATCGGCCGCGGGTTCGGTTTGGCGAAGCCTTCGCCGCGCAGCACTTCGAGGAAGACTTCGGCATGATGCCTGGCCATGTCGGCCTCGCTCTGGCCTTCCGGCGGCGCATAGCCGAAATGGCGCCAGCCATCGATCACCTGCTCCGGCGAGCCGCGGCTGATGCCGAGTTGCAGCCGCCCGCCGGCGATGAGATCGGCCGCACCGGCATCCTCGGCCATATAAAGCGGGTTCTCATAGCGCATGTCGATAACCGCCGTGCCGATCTCGATCCGGCTGGTCTTGGCGCCGACGGCGGCAAGCAGCGGAAAGGGCGCGGCGAGCTGCCGGGCGAAATGGTGCACGCGGAAATAAGCGCCATCGGCGCCGAGCTCCTCGGCCGCAACGGCAAGGTCGATCGACTGCAGCAGCGCATCACCTGCCGAGCGCGTCTGCGATTGGGGCGAGGGCGTCCAGTGCCCGAACGAGAGAAAACCGATCTTCTTCATGGCGCGCCTTTTATCCGTTGCATCTCTTGGTGGATTGGTCATCGCATAGTTTCGGTGCGCAAGACAATCGTAACCGGATGGAACCTGCGCTTGGCCGGCGACTCTTGCAGAAGCGGGATGCGAGACAATGCCCGCAAATATCGGGAAATGAGTCGCTTTTCCCGGGCCGAGTATGCAGGCAGCGGTCGTCATTCGGGAACTCCGCTTTCACGGAGGTGTTTGATGGATGCGCCTGTGGCGCCGGCGCTTTCCCCAGGACAGAGAGGCGGAACGATGTCTATCAATCTCGAAAATGCAGTGGTCGTCATTACGGGAGCATCGAGCGGCATCGGTCAGGCCACTGCCGAGGCCTTCGCTCGGCGCGGAAGCAGGCTGGTGCTCGCGGCCCGCAACGGCGAGGCCTTGGAAAAGGTTGCCGAGACGTGCCGGGGTCTGGGTGCGGAGGCGATTTCCGTTGTTACTGACGTCACCGAGCCTGCTGCCGTGCGGTCGCTGGCCGACAGGGCAAAGGCTCTCGGCGATATCGACGTCTGGGTGAGCAATGTCGGCGTCGGCGCGGTCGGTCGGTTCGAGGAGACGCCGATCGAGGCGCATGAGCAGATCATCCGCACCAATCTGATCGGCCACATGAACGATGCCCATGCGGTGCTGCCGATCTTCTTGAAGCAGGACCGGGGCGTCTTTATCAACATGATTTCGCTCGGCGGCTTTGCGGCGGCACCGTTCGCGGCCGCCTATAGCGCCAGCAAATTCGGCCTGCGCGGCTTCTCCGAGGCGCTGCGGGCGGAGGTTGCCGACAAGCCGCGCATTCATGTCTGCGACGTCTATCCCGCCTTCGTCGATACGCCTGGCCTCAGGCACGGCGCCAATTATGTCGGCCGCCAGGTTTCCGCGCCGCCGCCGGTTCTCGATGCGCGCCGGGTCGCCGAGGCGATCGTCGGCGTCGCCAGATCGCCACGCGCAACCACCACCGTCGGCGTGGTCACAACTGCGACGCGGCTCGCCCATCTGCTGGCACCCAATCTCGCCGCCAGAGCGCTCGGCCGGCTGATGGGCGCCTATTTCAAGCGGGCGCCGCGCGCCGTCGAAAGCGACGGCAATCTCTACCGGCCCTCCACCGACGCCGCCCAGATCGATGGTGGGCTGCGATCGCCGCACCGGTATTCGGCGCCGCTCCTTTTCGGTCTGGTCGCGGTTGTTGTGCTCGCGCTTGCGGCTGCCGGGCCAAGGAGGTACCCACGCCGGCGGCTGGCTTCGGGCAACCGGCCTCGGTTTTGGTAGGGGTCGGGTGGTGCAGATGCTGGATGTTTATACGCGTTCCGTGCGGCATAAACCGACGGGAGGCGTCGAACCATCATCTGCGCCCCAAGCCCTCCCTGCTGGCGAGCCGCAGCCACGGACCCAGATGAAAGGCGCTCATCAGCAGGTACATCGGCATCATTCCGCCGACAGGGAAGGCACTGGGCGTGGTCATGCAGATCATGTCGGGGGTGCCGGTTGCCGCCGTCAGCACCGCCATAATGGCGAATGTCGGAGCGGAGGCAAGCGACAGGTAATCGGCGGCGGAGGAGGACATGACAGTCACTCCTTGCCGTAGCGGTCGTGATGGCGCCACCAGATGCCGGTTTCGTTGCGGCCCTTCGGGGCACGGTCGAGCCATTGGTACATGCCCCAGAGCCCGTCCAGCCCGCGCGCATAGCTCGAATAGCTGTGGTAGACGACGCCGTCGATGAGTTCGAAGGCGCTGACGCCGGGGCGGTCGCGGGTGTAGGTAGGGACGTCGGTGCCGGTCATCGAAGCGATCTGGACGATGGGTTCGTCGCTGCCGCGCGACTGCCATTCCGGCACGGGCTTGCCAGTTGGCGGTTCGGGGGCGGGCGGTTCGCGACGGTAGTTGTATTCGATCTCCCCGCGACGCTGTTGCTCCGGGCTGAACCAGACGCTGAAATCGGCGTTAAAATCGCTGCCGGCGGAGGAGGCCCAGGGGAAACTCCAGTCCATGCGCCGCTTGAAGGCCTCAAGCTTTGCGAGCGGCGCGCGCGAGACGGCCCAGAAGGCGACGTCGTGGTTTTCCAGGTGGACGAAGAAGCCGTTGAAGCCGTCGGCGATCGAGGAGCAGGAGGGGCATGCGGCGCTGTAATCCGGTCCGAACATGAAGTGATAGATCAGGAGCTGCGAACGCCCGCCGAACAGATCCTTCAGCGAAGCTTCGCCGCCTTCGGTATCGAAGCGGTAGTCCTTGTCGATCCTCACACGGGGCAATTGCTGGCGTTTGGCCGCCAGCGCATCGCTTTGCCGCGTCAGTTCCTTTTCCTCCTCGAGCAGATCAAGTCTCGCCGCCAGCCATTGCTCGCGGGTTGCGTTCAGCATTGCCGTCATGGTCTTCTCCTTTGCCTGTCTCTCGTCGTAACATCCGGCGCGGTTGCCTGCCGTTGAGCGAAGATTACGGCGGGAGGACAAATGCCGGGAGTGACAAGTGTGACGGGATTTGAATGGACTCGCTGATTACGGCCGCTGCACAGGCGCTGGCATCCGGCGATACGCTTGGAGCGCTGAAACGGGTGGCGCTGCGCGACGACGCGCCGGCGTTGGCGCTGCGCGGCATCGCCATGGCGCAGCTCGGAGATCTCATCCGCGCCAAGGCGCTGTTGAAGAGTGCCGCGCGCGCCTTCGGGCCGCGGGAGGCCGTGGCCCGCGCCCGCTGCGTCGTCGCCGAGGCCGAGATCGCACTCGTCTCGCGCGATCTCACCTGGCCGCCGAAGGCGCTGGAGGCGGCGCGCAAGGTTCTGGAAGCGCATGGCGACCGGATCAACGCCGCCCATGCCGGTAATATCGCCATTCGCCGGCTGATGCTGATCGGCCGCCTCGACGAAGCCGAGCAGGCGCTGGCTGCGCTCGACCCGACGCCGCTGCCGCCGCCATTGCGGACCGCCCATGAACTTGTCGCGGCCGGCATCGCCGTTCGGCGCCTGCGCACGCAGGTGGCGCGCGCAGCACTCGAACGGGCACAGCTTGCGGCCGAGCGGGCGAATATGCCCGTGCTGGCGGCGGAGGTCGAAGCCGCTGGACATGTGCTCGATCTGCCTGCGGCGCGGCTGGTTTCGCGTGGGCATGACCGGCCGCTGCTGCTTGCCGAGGTGGAGGCGCTCTTTTCAAATGGCACGCTCGTCGTCGACGCCTGCCGCCATGTCGTGCGCGCGGGCGGTGCGGTGGTGCCGCTGGCGAGCCGGCCAGTGCTTTTCGCGCTTGCCCGTGCGCTTGTCGAAGCCTGGCCGGCAGATGTGTCGCGGGGAGCGTTGATCGCACGCGCCTTCCGCGGCAAGCATGCCGATGAATCGCATCGCGCCCGGCTGCGCGTCGAGATCGGCCGGCTGCGCGCGGAACTAGCCGGCCTGGCGGAAGTCTCGGCTACCAAGCGCGGTTTTGCCCTTTCCCCTGCCGGCGCTTCTGAGGTTGCCGTGCTTGCGCCGCTCGTCGAAGGGCCGCATGCGGCGGTGCTCGCTTTCCTCGCCGATGGCGAAGCGTGGTCGAGTTCGGCGCTGGCAATCGCGCTCGGCACCAGTCCGCGCACCGTGCAGCGGGCGCTGGATGCGCTCGCTGGCGAGGAGAAGGTGCAAGCGATCGGACGCGGGCGGGCACGCCGCTGGATGAGCCCGCCGCTCTCCTCTTTCCCGACGATCTTGTTACTCCCGGGACCACTGCCGAGCGACTAGTATGGGTCAACCGACATGGAGGAAGACATGAAGACATCGGCTGCGACCATTCTGCGTGAATATGGACCCTTTCCGGGTGCTGAGCGCGTTCACGGCGTCACCTTTGACGGCCGGCATGTCTGGTTCGCCTCAGGCGACAGGCTGAACGCGCTCGATCCCGAAAGCGGTGAGGTGGTGCGGTCAATCGAGGTCGCCTCCCATGCCGGCACGGCCTTCGACGGCGAGTTCCTCTATCAGATCGCCGAGGATGTCATTCACAAGATCAACCCCAAGACCGGCCAGATCCTTTCCACCATCCCGGCCCCCGGCAATGGCGGCGATTCCGGCCTTGCCTGGGCCGAGGGTACGCTCTGGGTCGGCCAGCATCGCGGCCGCAGGATCCATCAAATCGATCCCGAAACCGGCAAGATCCTGCGCACCATCGAATCCAACCGCGTCGTCACAGGCGTCACCTGGGTCGACGGCCAGCTCTGGCACGGGACCTGGGAGGGCGACGACAGCGACGTCAGGCGCATCGATCCGCAGACGGGCGAGGTGCTGGAGCGGCTCGACATGCCCGAAGGCGCCGGCGTCTCGGGGCTGGAATCCGACGGCGCAGGCTGCTTCTTCTGTGGCGGAGGCAATAGCGGCAAGATCCGCGCCGTGCGCCGGCCATGAGCGCTGCGCCGCCGGGCGCGGGTGCTGCTCCTTAAAAGAAGGAGCTTTGGCGCGATATCCGTCTGCTTTAGCTTCAGGCGCGGCATTCCCCCGAGCCCCTCATGCTGAGGTGCGCAGCCCTTAGGGCGGAGCCTCGAAGCACGCGCCCAAACGCTGCTCCTTGCCGCCCCCGTCGCCAGCACGTCCACATTCGCCGTTGCGGCCCCGGGGGATGAGGCTCTCTTGAGTGCCGGCACCAACCAATTGATTATGCGGAAACAAAATCGCTGAGAATACGCCGGTTTATGCAGACCCATCATCTTTGAATAAAAGCGCCATTCCGATCGCATCGATGAACCGACCATCGATGCGCGCGGCGCGACGGATTATGCCTTCGCGCACGAAGCCCAGTTTTTCATAGAGTGCGATGGCACGGCTATTGTCCTCGTACACATCGAGTTCGATCCTGATAAAACCAGCTTTCCGCGCGGCTCTCAAAGTCATTTCGATGAGCTTCCGTCCAAGACCCTGGCCGCGATAGGCGGGAAGAATCCCCATGCCGAGCTTTCCGCGATGAGCGTGGGACGGGAAGAAATGCCGGCTGATGTCGCACCAGCCGACGACCTCTTCGCCAATCACGGCAACGAATTGCGGATTGCCCTTTGCGATCATGCCCATTACGAACTCACGCGTCTGAGGCAGGGGCGTGGCTTCCAGCATAGATAGGTACTTTTTCTCCCGCGCAACCACGTCGAGGGCGCGATGAAAACTGTCGATATGCGCAGCAGTGATCGGTTCGACGCTGATGCCTGACGTTTTGGGTGTCGTTGCGGCCACAAGCTCTCCTTCGCAGACAGCGAGATATCCAAGACAGACATGTCGCGGACACGCACCGAAGCGCATAATTCACCGTCCGTCAACTTTTGCGTGTCAACCGCTTGGCCAGCTGGCCAGGGTACGCACGGTCATGATCGGCAACAGACCGGCGATAACAAGCGCGCGCCCCATTCTGCCGAGTTCGATAAGGATGCAAATCGAGGCGGGTAAGGAATTCATCGCCGTCTCTGTCAAGTTCATCGACGGAAAGGCTGCTGAAAGCGTCGCCCATTATGCGCGGCTGGAAGGATTGCATTTTTCTCCTTCGAAGGGTGACGGCGAGCGGGCGCAAGTGCCTGTCTTGTCTCATGACGGTGGGGTGGTCGGCTATCTCGTGTGGCAGCCGATCCGCCCGGGCTTCATGCTGCTTCAGCAGGTGGCGCCGGCGGGGCTCGGCTGTCTGGCCCTGCTGATCGCTGCGGTGTTCTGGCTCGGACGGGGATTGCATCGCACTTCGCTGACCCTGCTGGACAGTCAGGCCGAGCTCACCCGCCACCGCAACCATCTGGAAGAGATGGTGGCGGACCGAACGGCCGAAATCGAAAGGCAAAGGCAGGAGCTGGACCGCCTGCTGGTGCACGAACGCCAGGTGAATGCGCTGCAGCGCCAGTTCGTCGCCATGGCTTCGCACGAATTTCGAACGCCGCTTGCCATCATCGACGCGGCCGCCCAGCGGCTCTGCCGCTCGACGACCAACGTCAGCGGTGAGTATGTTCACGAAAAAGCCGGAGTGATCCGCAGCGCGGTGGTGCGCATGGTCGATCTCATGGAGAGCATCCTTGCCAGCGGCCGGCTCGAAACCGGAAAGATCATACTGAAGCGGAGCGAGGGTGATCTGAAAGTCTTGCTCATCACCTGCTGCGATCGACAGCGCGAGCTTAGCCTTTCGCATGTCTTTCATCTCGATCTCGAGCTCATACCTGGCATATTGACCTTCGACCGAAGCGCGATGGAGCAGGTCTTCACCAATCTGATTTCGAACGCCATCAAATATTCGCCCGATCAGCCTGATATTTATGTGCGCGCGCGGGTTGACGAGAAAATGGTGGAAATCACCATTACCGATAGCGGCATCGGCATGGACGCGGATGATCTGCCGAAACTGTTTCAACCTTATTATCGCGCCCGCAGCGCGACGGGCATTGCCGGAACCGGCCTTGGCCTCAACGTCGTCAAGCAGGTCGTCGAGCTCCACGGCGGCACCGTCGAGGTGACGAGCGAGCTTGGCAAGGGCACTACATTTGCCATTTCTCTGCCAATAGAATCTCTATTGTCGGATCAACAAGTCGCAGCTTAAGGAAGAGCTTATGGTTACAGTCCTGTGCATAGAAGACGAAGTCGAGATCCGGAATCTCCTCGTCGAAGAGTTGAACGAAGCGGGCTACAGGACGCTCGAGGCCTCGAACGGCGCAGAAGGCCTGGAAATGATCCTATCGAAATGGCCGGATATCGTCATCAGCGACATTTCCATGCCTGTTATGGATGGGCATCAGCTTCTGGCGGAAATCCAGATCAATCATCCGGAGCTCTCCAACATTCCCTTCATCATGCTGACGGCGCTGACAGACCGGGAAAACACGCTCGCCGGCCTGCGGGCCGGGGCGGCGGATTATCTGACGAAGCCGCTCGACTTCGACCTGCTGCTTGCCAAGCTGGAGGGCTGCGTGACGCGGCTGGAGAACGATAAGGCGCTCAATCGGTCGTTTTGATGGGTGGGCGAGACCAGCGCGTCCGAAATCGTTGGCTGATTCGATCGGCGTGCTGTGTGGCACCCCCTCTGGCCTGCCGGCTATCTCCCCCACAAGGGTGGAGATCGGCAGGAGGCCTGACCTTCGCGGATCACCAATGTTGCGCAGTTTGCGGCGTTATTGTTTGGGGAAACCGGCGCTTCCAGCCGATCTCCCTCATTGTGGGGGAGATGGCCGGCACTGCATGACCTTTCGGTCGCTCTGATGTCCTACCGTTTTTCCGAGGGATGTGTTGTAAGCTTTATCGTGCGGCCTTTCCCAACACGTCCCCCAACGCCGCAAACACTCTCTCATCCAGCGTCTGCGACACATTGAACCGCATGAAATTCGTCGCCGATTGCGACAGGCTGAACGCATTGCCCGGCGCCAGCACGATCCGCTTTTCCAACGCCGCCCGCGCGACATCAGCTGCGTCGAGGCCGTCCGGCAGTCGGCACCAGAGGAACATGCCGGCCTGGGGCTCAAGCCAGGGTTTTATCCCCGAACTTTTTAGGCGCGCGGAGACTTCGCTCATGACGCGCGCCAGCCGCTGCCTGAGCATTTCCATGTGTTTGCGGTAGCCGCCGTCGCTCAAGACGTTGAGCACCAGCTCGGCCGTCATCCGGCCGCCGCCGAAGGAAGTGGCGATCTTGAGGTCGGTGAGGCCCTCGATCCATTCGGGCCTGGTGGCGATGAAGCCGCAGCGGGCGGAGGCCGAAAGCGTTTTGGAAAAGCTGCCGATATGGATGACCCGCTCGAGCCCGTCGAAAGCGGCGAGGCGGGGCGCTGCCACATATTCGAAATCGGCGAAGATATCGTCCTCGACGATGGTGAGGTCGAACTGCTCGGCGCACTTCAGCACCCGGTGGGCCGTGACGGGAGAGAGTGTCGCGCCGGTGGGATTGTGGATGGCCGAGTTGGTGATGTAGAGCCGGGGTCGATGTTCGGCGAGCGTCTGTGCGAAGAGTTCGAGATCGGGGCCTGACGGTGTGTAGGGCACGCCGACGATCTTCGCCCGGTGGGCGCGCAGCAATGCGTGAAAGTTGAAGTAGCAGGGGTCGTCGACCAGCACCGTGTCGCCGGGTTCGAGCAGGAAACGGCAGAGAAGGTCGATGGCCTGCGTGCCAGACTCGGCGAGCAGGATCTGATCCGGCGAGGCCTCGATGCCACGCTCGCCCATGCGCCGCGAAATCAGCTGGCGCAGCGGCGGCAGACCGAGCGGCGAGCCGTAATCGGCAAGGGCCTTCCCCTCGGCGCGCGCAAGCGTTCTGAGTGCCCGGCGCACGCCCTCGCCGGGCAGCCAGGAGGGCGGCAGCCAGCCGCAGCCGGGCTTCAGATCGGCTTCATCCGCCTCCAGCGATTGCCGCGAAATCCAGAAGGGGTCGACGGCGCGGTCGAGCTTCGGTCCGGCCTCGGTCAGCGCGAAGGGGGCCGCTTGGTTGGCGACATAGAAGCCGGAGCCCGGCCGGGACATGATCGCGCCTTCGGCGACCAGGCGCTCATAGGCGTCGACAACGGTCGAAGTCGAGAGCTTCATGCTGGCTGCGAGGCCGCGCACCGAGGGCAGCCTTGCCCCTGGCGTCAGGCTGCGACCGGCAATGCGCTGCCGGATCGTCGTCATCACCATCTCGACGCGCGTGCGTCCCGCTATCTCTTCGTTCATCCGTACTGCCTTTTGAACCATAACAGTTTTGCAAAATCGTATCAGACCGTCACTGTCGTGGCTATCGGTTTTGGCGGATAAGACTGGACGGCCCGTTCTTGCGAATTCGATTCAACTAACGCGCCTCAGGTTATTGTTTATGCATGCCGTTCTCTCAAGGCCGCAGGGTTTCGACGGCATGTGTCTCGGAAGGAATGCATGATGGAGCGAATGACGGCAGGGTGGGTCAATGGTTTGATCGGTGTGGTGATCTTCAGCGGTTCGCTGCCGGCGACGCGCTTGGCGGTGGCGCAATTCGATCCCGTCTTCCTGACCGTTGCGCGCGCGGCGATCGCCGGGCTGCTGGCGCTCTGCCTGCTGATCGTCTTTCGTGAGAAGCGGCCGGCCGGGCGCGATATCCTCTCGCTCGCCGTTGTCGCGCTCGGCGTCGTGATGGGCTTTCCGCTGCTGACCGCGCTGGCGCTGCAGCATGTCACGTCAGCCCATTCGATCGTCTTCGTCGGTCTGCTGCCTCTTGCAACGGCCATCTTCGGCGTCATCCGCGGCGGTGAGCGGCCGAAGCCGGCCTTCTGGTTGTTCTCGGTTCTCGGCAGTACGCTCGTGGGGGGCTTTGCCCTGACGCAAGGCCTGACGGCCTCGCCGGTCGGCGACCTGCTGATGCTTGCGGCAATCCTTGCCTGCGGTCTCGGTTATGCCGAGGGCGGCAGGCTGTCGCGCACGCTCGGCGGCTGGCAGGTGATTTCCTGGGCGCTGGTCCTGTCGCTGCCGATCATGATCACCGTCGCGTTCATCTACCGGCCGGCAAGTTTCGCCGGAATAGAAACGCCGGCGCTCGTCGGACTTGCCTATGTCTCGCTGTTCTCGATGCTGATCGGCTTCATCTTCTGGTATCGCGGCCTCTCTCAGGGCGGCATCGCCGCCGTCGGCCAGTTGCAGTTGCTCCAGCCCTTCTTCGGTCTGGCGCTTGCCGCCACCCTGCTGCACGAGCCGGTGACGTGGGCCATGCTCGGCGTGACGGTCGCGGTCATTCTCTGCGTGATGGGCGCGCGGAAGTTCGCGAGGTAGTGGCTGCCTCAGGCCACAAAGCTGCCGCTCAATCGTCAGCAAATAGCCCTGTTGTCGCCGCACCGAGCCCTTTTCAGCCTTCATCGTTGCGACCTCGCCAGCCTTTTCTAGCGGCTGAGCGATCGACCGAGGCGGTCTTTGCTGCCGTCCAAATCACCGGAAAAGGAATGAAAATGATCACTCGTTACACATCCCTCGCAACGATGACAGCCGCGGTGTTCAGTCTGCTTGCTCTCAGCCCGGCATCCGCGACCGAGCTTGCCCAGGCACAACAGCAGCCGCCGGCACAGGGCCAGGCGCCCATGCAAGGACAGGGTGGTACCGGTGCGGCTTCCCCTGTCAGTGATCAGAAACTCGAGGCCTTTGCCGTTGCCTACGTGCAGGTCGATAAAGTCAGGCAGGAATATTCCGCCAAGATTGACGCGACGAAGGATCAGGCTTCGAAGCAGAAGCTGCAGGATGAAGCCAAGAAGCAGATGGTCGAAACCGTCCAGGCCTCTCCCGACATCTCCGTCGAGGAATATTCCTCGATCCTGACGGCCGCGCAAAGCGACCCGGCTCTCGCCAAGAAGGTTCTGGACAAGATCGGCACCCCGCCGCCGGCGCAGCCGCAGCAGCGATAGGCTTGTGCCTAAGGCCGCAGCGCCCGCCGTTTGTTCCGGGCGCTGCCTGGAAGCCGATTGCGGTTGCGGTTGGCGGAACTCCGGCATTTTCCTTAGAACGACACGAGGGACGGACGGAAACTTCAATCGCCCGTCCCAATCCTGACGTCATCTCACTTGGCGGGTACGACGAGCGCCTCATCCTTGCGTACAATATAAGTCGCCAATTCCGAGCCCATGCCGCTGCCGACGTTCTTTGCCGAATGCACCACGCCGGAGGGAATGAACAGCGACTGACCGGCCTTGAGCGTCACCGGCTCCCTGCCTTCGAGCTTGTATTCCAGCGTGCCCTCGAGAACGAAGGCGATCTCTTCGCCCGGATGCGAGTGGTTCGGCGCGAGAACGCCCGGGGCGATATCGACGCGCACCTGGACGACTTCGTGGCCCGGCACGTCTATATCGTTCTTGATGAGGTCGGTGCGCTCTATCGGCTGCTCCGCATGCGCTGCCGCAGCGCCGCCGAGAACGAAGGCGAGCGCCATGGCCTGGATCATTTTCATCGTGTCATCCTTCCTGAATTGACCGTTCCGGCTCGTTGGCCGCATCGCCATTTCAGTCGATGATTGAACCAGGCATGTGTCTGGAAACCTGCCTTTTTGTAAGCAAGTGTATCCGCGGACCCGACCGGGAGTCTGCAAGAGCGGGGTTTCCTACGCGAACCGCATCGCGGATCTCGCGCGCGCCTTCGCCGCTTCTTCCTCGCGATCGCGAGGCGGCTGAGACGTCTCCAATGAATCGAGCAGTTCGCGGGCGCAGGCAGCGATCGAACCCACCGCGCGTTCGAACGCGGCCTCATTGCGCTTCGACGGCTTGGTCGTGCCGCTGAGCTTGCGTACGAATTGGAGCGCGGCATCGTGAATCTCTTCGTTCGTCGCCGGCGGATCGAAATTGAACAGGGGTTTTATGTTTCGGCACATGGTTTGCTCACGTGATATCTCTTCGCCGCCGGAGGGCAGCGGCCTTGCATGAAAAGTAGTCGCGTGAGCGCGAAATGCAACGGGGCCTGGAAGATGGGCGGGAGAGAGGCGGTCACGGGGGGCCGGCCTTTTTCGCCGTGCCGTGTGGCACCCCCTATGCCCTGCCGGGCATCTCCCCCACAGGTGGGGAGATCGGATGGGCGCGATGGCTTCCCCAAGCAAAGACCGTATAGCTGCTGCGCTGCGGCGGTGAGGGAACGATGGTCCAACCTCTTGCCGATCTCCACCCTTGTGGGGGAGATGCCCGGCAGGGCAGAGGGGGTATGCCGTACCGCTCCCCGGCAAGGGAGATCCCGTCGCTCTCACCCTCAAGCCGCCGACGTCGAACCTCTCACGCCGAGTGTCGCAATATCCGTCACCCCGCCCGATGACTCGAAATCGAAGATCTTCTGCGTCACCAGCGCAGCCGCGCCCCTAGCCCAGGAGTTATCCTCCCAGTCGGGCAGCAGCGGCGGGGCGGTGCGGAAGGTGCGGGCGGCAAGCGCTTCGCGCAAGGGCGTGAGGAAGGGGTCTCCGAGCGAGACGGCTTCGCCGCCGGCGACGATGACTTCGGGGTCGGTGATGTTGACGAGGTTGGCGAGTGCGGTGCCGATCCCGCGGCCGGAATGGGCGACGAGGGCGGTGGCGGTGGCGTCGCCTGAGGCGAGCGCTTCGCGGAGTTCGGGGAGGCTGAGTTCCTCGCCGCGGCCGGTCGCCTCGCGCCAGCGGCGCAGCATCGAGAGTTCGGAGTGGTAGGCCATCAGGCAGCCGCGCTTGCCGCATTCGCAGAGGCGGCCGTTCTCCTCGAACAGCGTGTGGCCGAACTTGCCGGCAGCGCCATTGGCACCGCGATAGAGCTTGCCGTCGATGACGAGCGCACAGCTGATACCGACGCCGACGGCGAGCACGGCCATGTTGCGGTGCTGGCGGCCGAGGCCGAAGAGCTGCTGGGCGATGGCGTAAGCGTTGGTATCGTCTTCAAGCCAGACCGGCACGTGGACGCGGCTTGCGACGAGCGCGGCGAGGGGGACGTCGTCCCATTTGAAGCGGTGGCTGCGCACGCAGGCTGCTTGTTCGTGGTTGATGACGCCGGGCATGGAGATGCCGATGCCGGCGAGCTTGGCTTTCGGCCGGCCGGCGAGCTTCACCAGTTCGGGCACGGTGCCGGCGAGCAGGTCGGCGACATAATCCGGATCATGGCCCTCAAGGCCGACGCGCATGGCGGCGACGGGATTGGTGGCGAGATCGGTCGCCACGCATTCCACCGAATCCACCATCAGCTTGAAGCCGAGGGCGAGCGAATGCTCGTAATTGATCTCGACTGGGATCGGCCGGCGGCCGGCGAGGCCGGGCACGGCCTTGCCCTCGGTGACGATGCCTTCCTCCAGCAGGTCTGAAACGACGAAGGTGACGGCGGCCGGGCTCAAGCCGATCACCGTCGCGATATCGGCGCGGCTCCTCGGCCCTTCGCGGCGGAGAAGGTTGAGGATGAGGCGTCGGTTCATGGCTCTCGCCGTGGTCTGGTCGCCTTTCAGCTTCACGATGCATTCCTTAATTTTGTAAATTAATTATTGCGGGCTGAAAAGATCTATGCATAAGTTCCGCTGCGGATCAACTCAGCCAAGCGTTTTATCGCTGGAATTGGCGGGTGATCTCCGCGTTGCAAAACCTGGTCAGTCGTTCCACGGGGAAGGCGATGGCTGGGAGTTGTCGATCGATCAACTGGGAGGAATTCAATGGCATTTTTGAAGCAATTTCCGTCGACTACCCGCAGGCGCTTCCTAAAGGGTGCGGGCCTGGTTTCTGCCGCTGCCGTCACCGGCAGCTTCCCGATCCCGGCGATCGCGCAGGTCCAGGAGGTCACCATGATCTCCGACGAAAACAATGCAGCTGCGCTGGACGCGCTGAAGGCAATTGCTGCTGGCTTCAGCAAGGAAGCCGGCGTCAACGTCGTCATCAACAACATGGACCATGAGGCCCATAAAACGGCGATCCGCAACTATCTGGTCGCCGGCGCGCCCGATGTTTGCTCCTGGTTTTCGGGCAACCGCATGCGCGCCTTCGTCAAGCGCGGCCTGTTCGACGATATTTCCGATCTCGTCGAGAAGGAGAAATATAAGGACGTGCTCGGCGCGACCATCGGCGCCGTCACTGAAGACGGCAAACAATACGGGCTGCCCACCGGCGGCACGCTCTGGGGCATGTTCTACCGCAAGGATGTGTTCGAGCAGCATGGCCTGACGGTGCCGAAGACGGCCGAAGAATTCATGGCCTATGGCGACAAGTGCAAGACGGCGGGGATCACGCCGGTTGCGATGGGCACCAAGGAATTGTGGCCGGCGGCCGGCTGGTTCGACCAGATGAACCTGCGCATCAACGGCCTCGACAAGCATATGGCGCTGATGAACGGCGAGATGAGCTATCTCGATCCGGCGCTGACGGCGGTGTTCGACCAGTGGGAAGCGATGATCGGCAAAGGCTTCTTCACGCCGAACCACACCTCCTTCGGTTGGCAGGAGGCCGCCGCACTACTGGCACAGAAGAAGGCCGGCATGATGAACCTCGGCGCCTTCCTGCGTTCGGCCTTCACCGAAGCTGATCTGCCGCAGCTCGCTTACGCGACCTTCCCGGTGCTCGATGCCAAGATCGGCCATTTCGAGGAGTTCTCAGTCAATTCGATCCACATTCCCGCAAAGGCCAAGAACAAGCAGGGCGCACGCGAATTCCTCGCCTATTTCTATCGTCCGGAAAACCTGGCCACCTATCTGGAGCCGGGCGGCAACGTGCCGCCGCGCAACGACCTGCCGCCCAGCAACGATCCGCTCGTCAATATCGCTGTCGAGACGATGAAGACGGTGCAGGGCACCTCGCAATATTACGACCGCGACAGCGACCCGGACATGGCCCAGGCCGGCCTCGTCGGCTTCCAGGAATTCATGGCCAAGCCGGAACGGCGCAAGGCGATCCTGACGCGGCTCGAGGGGACCCGGAAGCGGATTTATAAGATCTGAGCTTGCTGCCGGACCGCGCTTTTTACTCGACGTCATCCTCGGCCTTGTGCTGCCTTGTGCCGAGGATCTGCTGCCCTATCGGTTCGGGGTTAGATGCTCGGGACAAGCCCGAGCATGACGAAGGAGGGGTGGCAGGCTTTGCCAGCATACCGAGGGCGTCGCTTTACTCCCGGCGGCGCCCTCCCTCCACTCGACGTCATCCTCGGCCTTGTGCCGAGGATCTGCAGCGCATCGACGTGGTCAGATGCTCGGGACAAGCCCGAGCATGACGAAAGGAGGGGTTGGCGGGCTTTGACAGCGACCTTAGCGCAGAAAAGCTCATACGAATAACATGAGGGCTCCTGACATGCAGACATTATGGCGCCGCCAGCGGTGGTGGCTGACTCCGACTCTGCTCATCGCGCCTGCGATCGCGCTGTTCTTCACCGTCATCCTGCTGTCGGCGGTGCGCAGCGTCTGGATCAGCTTTCACGAGTGGGACGGTTTCGGGCCAATGGTCTGGATCGGGCTCGGCAATTACGTCGAGCTCTACAACGATCCGCAATTCTACGTGTCGCTGAAGAACAATCTGATCTGGCTGATCATGTTCATGGCAGCGCCGCCGATCGGGCTGTCGATCGCGCTCTTGGTCAACCAGAAAATCGCGGGCATGCGCTTTCTGAAGTCGCTGTTCTTCATTCCGCTGGTGCTGGCTTCGGTGACGGTGGGCGTCGTCTTCACCTGGGTCTATACGCCGGAGTTCGGGCTGCTGGCGCTGATCTTCCGCGCCTTCGGGGCGGTGGCGCCGGCGGTGCTTTCCGATGAGCATTTCGTCACTTTCGCGATCGTCATCGCCGCGCTCTGGCCGCAGATCACCTTCTGCATGGTGCTCTATCTCGCCGGCCTCAACAATCTGAGCGAAGAGCTGATCGGCGCCGGCCGGGTCGATGGGGCGAGGGGCTGGAACATGCTGCGCCATATCGTGCTGCCGCAACTCACCCAGGTCACTTTCATCGCCATTGCCGTCACGGTCGTCGGGGCGCTGCGCTCCTTCGACATGATCTCGGTGATGACCGCGGGCGGGCCGTTCGGCTCCTCCTCGGTGCTCGCATACCAGATGTACGAGCAGTCGATCTTTTCCTACCGCTTCGGCTACGGCGCAGCGATCGCCTCGGTGCTCTTCGTGATCATGGCCGTGTTCATCGCCTGGTATCTCACCCACATCATCCGCAGCGAAGAGAGGGGAGGCTGATGTATCCTCGTCCTATTCCGGAAACCGCGATCTGGCAGCGCCGCTTCTATGTGTTGGCCGTCGTCGTCGTGCTCATCCTCTGGCTCTGCCCGCTCTTTGCGATCGTCCTCACCTCCTTCCGCTCGACGGCCGATGTGATGGGCGGCAATCTCTGGGGCTGGCCGACCGAGATCGGCGTCATCGACAATTACAAGGCCGTCTTCACCGACACGCCGATGGCGCGCTATTTCCTCAACAGCCTGACGATCACCATTCCTTCGGTGATCGGCGTACTCGTCATGTCGACGCTCGCGGGCTTCGTGCTGTCACGCTACCGCTTTCGCGGTAACATGCTGATCTTCGCGCTCTTCGTCGGCGGCAATTTCCTGCCGCACCAGATCATGATGATCCCGGTGCGCGACCTGATGGTGCGCCTCGACCTGATCGATACGACGGTGGCGCTGATCATCTTCCACGTCGCCTTCCAGACCGGCTTTGCGACGCTCTTCATGCGCAATTTCATCGCGGCCCTTCCAGACGAGCTGTTCCAGGCGGCGCGCGCGGAAGGGGCGTCGCCCTTCCAGACGCTCATCCATGTGGTGATCCCGCTGGTGCGGCCGGCGCTGGCGGCGCTTGCCATCCTGATCTTCACCTTCGTCTGGAACGATTATTTTTGGGCCGTGGTGCTGACCGTCAGCGACAGCGTCAAGCCGGTGACGGCGGGCCTTGCCAATCTGCGCGGCGAGTGGGTCTCGGCCTGGAACCTCGTTTCGGCAGGCACAATCGTCGTCGCCGTGCCGCCCGTCGTGATGTTCTTCCTGATGCAGCGGCATTTCATCGCCGGCCTCACCATGGGCGCGGTGAAGGGATGAGTCGGCGTCTTCCGTTTCAACAAGAGAGGGCCAGGATATGACCAGTCTCGAACTTCGTGCGATCAACAAGAATTATGCCGCCTATCATGCGCTGCGCGGCATCGATCTTTCCGTGGCGCAGGGCGAATTCATCGTCATGGTCGGGCCATCCGGCTGCGGCAAGTCCACGCTCTTGAAGAGCATTGCCGGGCTGGAGGCGATCTCTTCTGGCCAGATCCTGATCAACGGCCGCGATGTCAGCAAGCAGGAGCCGGGCGATCGCGGCATCGCCATGGTGTTCCAGTCCTATGCGCTCTATCCGCATATGACGGTGGCGGAGAATATGGGCTTCGGCCTGAGGATGGCGAAGCGCCCCAAGGCCGAGATCGATGCGGCGGTCGCCCGCGCCGCCAAGATCCTGCGCATCGACGACCAGCTGGAGAAGCGGCCGAAGCAGCTTTCCGGCGGCCAGCGCCAGCGCGTGGCGATCGGCCGGGCGATAACCCGTTCGCCCGAGGTCTTCCTGTTCGACGAGCCGCTGTCTAATCTCGATGCGGCGCTGCGCACCCAGATGCGCGTCGAACTCAGCAGTCTGCATGCCGAGCTTGGCGCCACCATGGTCTATGTCACCCACGACCAGGTGGAGGCGATGACCATGGCAAGCCGCATCGTCGTGTTGAACAAGGGGATCATCGAGCAGGTCGGCTCGCCGCTGGAGCTTTACCGCAACCCCGACAATCTTTTCGTCGCCGGCTTCCTCGGCGCCCCAAGGATGAATTTCCTCGGCGTTACCATCGACGCCGTCGCCGGCCGCAGCGTCACGGTTTCGGCGCCCGGCCTTTCGCCGCTGACGGTGGAGCTTGCCCAGCCGACCGCGCTTTCGAAGGGCACCGGGCTGACGCTCGGCGTGCGGCCGGAGGCGATCTCGGTGGTCGTCGAGGGCAGTGGGGACGGGGCCATGCATGGCGAGGTCCGCCTCGTCGAGCATCTCGGCCGCGAGACCATTCTCTATGTCGATGCCGGCAATCTCCGCACCATCGCGTCGGAAAGCGGCACCGGCAACATCACCGCGCAGCTCTCCTACGTCGCGCCCTTTGCCGCCGGGCAGAAGGTGGCGCTGAAGCTCGATGCGAACGAGCTCTATCTCTTCTCCCCCGATGGCGGCCGCACGATCAGCGCCCGCAAGACGATCCTCGACAAGTAATTAGGAAAGAACCGCCCGTGTCCGACAAGACCCTCTCCGCATGGAACACCGTCAAGACCGACCGCTTCCTCGTCGGTGTGCCGCATTATCCCGAGCATGTCGACGAAAGCTATTGGGAGCGCGATGCCGAGCGCATGGCGAAAGCCGGCTTCAACGTCGTGCGCATGGCCGAATTCGCCTGGCACATTCTGGAGCCGAAGCTCGGCACCTATGATTTCGATCTCTTCGACCGCGCCATATCAATCCTCGGGCGTCACGGCATCGACACGATCATGTGCACGCCGACCGCCACGCCGCCGCGCTGGCTGACGGCGGCCCACCCCGAAATTCTAAGGGTCGACGGCAAGGGCCGGCCGATGAGCCACGGCTCGCGCCAGCATTGCGACACGGCAAGCCCGGTCTTCCGCGAACATAGCAAGCGCATCACCTGGGCGATGGCCGAGCACTACCGCGACAATCCTTTCGTCGTCGGCTGGCAGACGGATAACGAGCTGAACACCAGCATGCCGGAGAGCTTTTCCCAGGCGACGCTCAGCGAATTCCAGGCCTTCCTCGCCGATAAATACCGCGAAATATCAAAGCTCAACGCCGCCTGGGGCGGCGATTTCTGGGCGACGGCCTATGACAGTTTCGAACAGGTGGTGCTGCCGATCGAATTCGGCCCGACCTTTCCGAGCCCCGGCCATCTGCAGGATTACCACCGCTTCCTCGCCTTCTCCACCGCGCGCTTCCAGCACGACCAGGTGGAGATCCTCAGGGATGTGAAACCTTCCTGGTTCGTCTTCCACAATCTCGGCGGCTTGAGGGATATCGATTTCCGCGGCCAGTTCAGCAAGGATCTCGATTTCGTCGGCTACGACATCTATCCCATGCTCTATGACGAGTTCATGCGGCTCGGCAACCACGCCAAGGTGCAGGCGCTGCACCTCGATATCTGCCGCGGCTTTTCCGGCAATTACATCGTGCCCGAGCAGCAATCGGGCTTCGGCAGCCAGCCGGGCTTCTGCACGCTGACGCCGGAGCCGGGCGAACTGCGCCGCATGGCGCTCTCCTCGGTCGCGCACGGCGCTGACGGCCTGATGTTCTTCCGCTGGCGGCCCGCCCATTTTGGCGCCGAGATCTATTGGATGGGCATCATCGACCATGATGATATCGGCCGCCATCGCTATGAGGAGGCTACGCGCTTCGCGACCGAGATGACGGCGCTGAAAGACAAGATCCTCGGCACCTATGTCCGCATGGATGTCGGCATCGCCGGCTCCGATTTCGACAATCAGGAAGCCCACAAGACCTATCCGATCGGCCTGCCGAGCCCGCAGGACGACGCGATCCTGCTGCATCAATATTGCTACGACCGCGGCATCGCCTGCGGCTTCATCCATCCGGAGGACGATCTTTCCAAGCTGAAGCTCTTCTATGTGCCCCATTGGGTGATGTGGAAGGACGAATGGACGGCGAGGCTCGAAGCTTTCGCCGCGTCCGGCGGCACCGTCGTCATCGGCGCGCGCACGGGCACCCGCACGCAAGACAATCACGTCATCCGCGAAACCGCGCCCGGCACCGCGCTTTCTAGGCTGACCGGTGTCCGCGTCGAAGATTTCGGACGTCTCGCCGCCCCCGGCGCCAACGGCCTCTTCGACGTGATGGAGCGCTCCGGCGGTCTCGTCATCCCGCCGAACAAGCCGGCCGAAAGCCATCGCCGCCAACGCCGCTTCAAGATCGGCAATCGCGAAATGACCGCCGGTCATTTCTACGAAAACCTCACCATCGATCCCGACGTCGAAGTTATCGCAGCCTGGTCCAACCGCTACGCCGAAGGCCAGCCGATGGCGACCTCCCGCAAGGTCGGCAAGGGACAGGTGGTCTATCTCGGGACGTATCTCACGCCCGAGTTGACCGAGGCGCTGACGGAGCGGCTGTTCGCGCCGGCGGGTGTGGAGCCGCTGGTTGGTGGGCTGCCGGAGGGCGTGGAGGTGACGATGCGAATGAACGACGAACGGCGGCTGCTGTTTGTGCAGAATTATATGGATCAGGCGGTGACGGTGGATGGCGTGCCTGCCGGGCGGGATCTACTGGATGGGGAGAAGATGGTGGTGGGGAGGCTGGAGCTTGAGGGGTATGGGTGTGCGATTGTGGAGGTGGAGGGGTGAGGGGCGGCGCCAACCATGAAGAAAGGTGTAGCGCGCGCTCTTTGCGCGCGGACGTCTGTGCAGAGTTGTAGCTCCGGTGGTAGTTCAAATTGAAGGAGCATTGGGATCGGATGCAATTCGCCGATTTCAACGGGCAGCGACTGTTGGGTCCGAGCTATCTCATTATTGAGAGACAAGGCTCCTTTGCGCCCCATAATGATCATCGAGTTACCGCTCGCTGTTGCTGCAAACCTGACATTGTGAAGTGACAACATGGGGTCGCAGTTTCGCCGACAGCAGTCCTTCGTCCTCGTCCGAATTCGGACGAATGACCGCGCCATTTCGTCGCCAAGCCAGCGTTGCAGGAGGTCGAGTTGCGAGCCCGAAGGCCGGTCAACGAGGGTGGTGCCTATGGGAGGCGACAGCGCGCGCGAACGGGAGCCTACGACCCGGGCTTGTGACAAAGTCGATCGAGCGTGTCTCGAAGTGCGGCGGCGGCCTGATCGCGCTCATCGGTAGACATAAGCTCGGGATCAGCTTCCAATCTCAGGTGCGGCAGTTCGGTCCGGACTGTAAGATGGCTGCGGATCAGGTTTTCCTTCAGATCGACCACGCGATAGGTGGCGACTGGATAGGCTATTCCCTTTACGTGGACATGCCCCAGTTCCTCACAGTCGATCATGTCCTTCACCTGTGCAAACGTCTCATAAGAAATGAGCACGGTGCCCGGCGCCGCTTCCTGCTCAAGGCGCGAGGCGAGATTCACGGCGCCGCCGATTATCGTGTAATCCATCCGGTCCTCGCTGCCGAAGTTGCCCACAGTGCAGTAGTCTGTGTGAATGCCAATGCGGCAGCGCAGCGGTGTTTCAATCCCGATATCGCGCCAGATTTCCCCAAGCTCGCTCATTCGCTTTTGCATGGCGAGAGCCATCTGCACGCAGGCGAGCGCGTCATTCTTGACGCCGCGGGTTTCCGGATCGCCGAAAAACATCAGGATGGCGTCTCCGACATACTTGTCGATCGTCGCGCCGTGATCTGAAGCAATCTTCGACATTTCAGTCAGGTAGTGATTGAGGAGTTGTGTGAGATCCTCGGATTCCATTTTGTCTGTGGTTTCGGTAAAGCCAGCGATATCGGAGAAGCATATCGTCAGCTTCTTCCGCTGGCTGGCGATCCTGACGTCCTGGCGGCCGGTGAATATGGAGTTGTACACTTGTGGCGCCAGGTATTTCGCCAGCTTGCTGGAAAGCGCCTCGAGAGCTGCGGATTTCTCGGCAAGATTTTCCTCCCGTTGCTTCAGCTCGGTGATATCAGAGTAGACGGCCACCGTGCCGCCAGCCGTGATCCGCCGCTCGCTAATCATGATCCATCGCCCGTCGCGACGCCGCTGCACCCACGTTTCACCAGGGTTGCGATGCCGCCAAAGCCGTTCGGCAACCCACTCCTCGACTCGCCCCTCAGCATCCTTGATGTAGCCGCCCTCAGCGGACCGGCGAATAATCTGCTCGAATGTCGTGCCGGGAATCAATTCCTCCAGGCCGGCGTACAACAGCTCGCGGTAGCGGCTATTGCTCAACACGAGCCTGTCCTCGCCATCGTACAGAGCGAATCCCTCGGAAATGCTCTCGATGGCATCCACAAGCCGCTGGCGCGCTTCCGCAACCTCGCGTAGGCTGTTTTCCTCCACCTCGACCGCAGTATCCCGGAACAGCCTGAGCGCCCCGGCCATGCGGCCGATTTCGTCGCGGCCTCCTACGGGCATCTGCGCATGCAAATTGCCGCCCGCGATTGCCAGCATGCTTTGGCTCACCTCTCCTAAGCGGGCGAGAAGGCTGCGGTCGACATAGAGCCAGACAACCAGAACCGAACTCAGCAGGCTTAGAAGGGCGGAGCCAAGGACAATGCCGGTGCCGTAGCGCCGGACGACCGAGGCTTCGAGGGCGGACGCGGCGATCTCATCGTTTGCCTTTGCAACCAGGCGATCGACGGCCGCGGTAAGGTCGCGCGATAGATGACTGTTTTCAGCCAAAAGCTGCTCCCCCTTTGCCAGGACAGCAAACTCGTCCTGTCGTACCTTCGGGATCCCGTTCTCACCCTCGGTCAGCGACTTCAACTCGTCCAACCGTTGTTGGAAGCGGGTCCGCAACTTTTCGTCGATCTCCGTGGAGACCGTTTCGAGTACGGCGAGCGACCGGCGCAGCGGAAACAGGATCAGCTTCAGATCTCCCGGCGTATGCACGTTGGCAGTCTTGACCAGCGCATCATTGACTGCTGAGATTTCCTGCTGCGCCCTCTGCTGGGGGATGTAGGCCGCGATTGCCTTGACCAGGTCGCTCGGCGCCGCAGCACGCGCGTTGGGTGGTGCAGCGGAATCAGCCGCCGCTGCGCGCCACTGGGGAACCTTCGAGTTCATCACGGCGATACCGGGCGCGATGAGACGCTGACTTGCAGTTGTCGTGTCCGATAAGCGGCGCAGCAACTCCGCCTTGCGCTGAACTATGGTAAGGCGAGCGGCGACAAGATCGTCGAGAGCGTCGAGGTTTCGTCGTAGACCAATCACCGCATGTTCGATTTCAGTCACCGCCGTCGCGTTGGCCGCGGTGCCTTTGAGTGCGGCGAGCAACTCTTCGAGACGCCCCATCTCGACTCCGATCGCAGCCGAGACCTCGTTGTGCTGAATCGTGCTGGTCGCCGCCAGCACGGACGGCGCGGTTGAGGCGACCCTCTCAGCCTGGCGCGACAGTTGGAGAGAGGCGAGCGCCGTCGGCACCCGTTCCTTGGTGATGCGATCGAGCACGTCGCCGACCTGAAGGAAGGCATAGAGAGCTGCGGCGGTCGCGAGCACTGCGAAGGTGCTGATGCCGAAGAAAGCGAGCAATAAGCGCCCTCGTATACCGACGCTTTCAAACATAGCGACAACTGCAAGGTCTTGCTTGCGCAGCCATTAAAGTCTGCACAGATTGGCCTAAAACGATCCATCCGGCCGGCGGTTGATTATTCCAGCGGCACGTATTCGCCACCCTTCCAGACATACCAAATCCAGCTTTGAACGGTGAGGTCGCCCTTGTCGTCGAAATCGATCCGGCCCATTACCGTTTCAAATTGATTGCCTTGCATTGAGCCGATCACCTCTTGCGGCCTTAGAGAACCGGCCTTCTTCACCGCCTGCGACCAGACCTGGACGGCGGAGTAACTGAGCAGTGTGTAGCCTGCCGGCTCGAAATTCTCGGCACGGAAACGCTCGACGACTTGAGCCGCCTGAGGAACGCGCCGTGGGTCCGCACTAAACGTGAAGAGGGTACCCTCCGCGGCAGATCCGGCGATCAGTGCAAAGTCCTCGCTCGCCATGCCATCGCCTGAGACGAGTTGAAGTGCGTAGGCACTGTCTCGCGAAGCGCGAGCCATAAGTGCGACCTCGGGCAAATACCCACCAACATACAACACGGCGATGCCGGCGCCCTGTAACGCAGAGATCTCGGCCGTATAGTCATTCTTCCCAGGGGTGAAGGCCTCGTAGATCGCTTCGGTGACACCCCGCGTATTCAACTGCTTCCTGGTCTCGTCAGCGAGCCCCTTCCCATAGGTGGTGTTGTCGTGAAGGATCGCTATTTTCTTGTCACCCCAACGATCGGCCAAATAGTTGCCGGCTACCACCCCCTGCGCGTCGTCGCGGCCAATGACGCGGAAAACATTGGCGCGACCTTGTTCGGTCAAGAGCGGATTGGTCGAACCGGGTGAAATCTGTAGAACTCCCGCGGCCTCGTACACCTTGGACGCCGGGATTGAGGCTTGGGAACAATAATGCCCGATGACGAGCACTACGCGATCAGCCACCAGTTTCTGGGCGGCCGCCACAGCCTGCTCGGGATCGCAAAAGTCGTCGACCGTGATGAGTTGCACCTTCTGCCCGAGCACGCCGCCAGTCGCGTTGATGTCGGCCACTGCCATCTCTGTGCCGCGCTGCATCTGCTCCCCAATCCAGGCGAGCGGTCCTGTGACCGGGCCTGCCGCTCCGATCAGGATCTCCGCCCGCGCCATACTGCCGAGCGAAACGACGAGCGCGACGATAGCTGCAGTGATGCTGCTGCGCATAGTGAACCTCCTTCACAGCTTACGCCAATTTTGTCGCCGCCGACAGCCCCTGCGCAGGCGCAGATATCTCGGCCATTTCTGCAGCGCACTTGCCTCTTATCCGCAAGGGCTGGTCAGCAGTTGACGTTCCTGCGGGTACCTCATTGTCTGCTTTGGGCAAATCCCAGCCTTTGGCGGCAAGAACTTTGACGTCCGCTTTTGGTGCTGGGTTTAGTAGCAGCGGACGGGTGGCTTCCGGCCCCGAGTAAGACATGAGCTGGGGGCGGACCGACGTGCGGTTACGTCGCATACCGCCGGGTGTTCGTCGGCCGCGCCTATTGCGGACATTCTACAAAGGCGAGGTAGTCTGCGAGTGGTATCCGGGGGCTTGGCCTGTGAATTACAGCCTTAAGACCGGATATGTAGACGTCTACATTCAGAGGCAGGACAGTCTGTCAGTGAGGTGATTAATTGGAGCGGGCTGGCGGTCGCTAACTAGGCTCCGGCTGATAGAGGGACACAATATCCCTAGTTGCCCCAGCCGATTTGGAATCGATCGAATCGAATTTCGCTCAACGGCCGGTTGGCAGTGCTCAGCCTTACCGAACGAAGAATGAGATGAAGCTCGGGGGAATAATATTGTTCGAAAATAATCGGAGGCAATTCCGTCAGTTCCAGACGGCTGTTGATGGCCCAAACCTTGTAGGAACAGGATTCAATAGTTTCCTCTCCCAAGCCGTCGAACCTAAGAAAAGTCGTGCCCGAAACGGATTTTTTGCCATTGATGAAAAGCGTGGTGCCGGATTGCCAGTTCTTCTTTTGTGGTAGATCGTCCAACGCAATCGCATTCGCGTATTTCAACTCATGCGTCCCGCTGGCACTCACTCTCTTTTCGACGAGCAAGGGGTGCAAATATACAGCCGACACCGGCTGCAGTGAGCCGTCGCGCTCCATCAGCCGTTGTTCGGTGAGACCCAGGCCCTCCGGCTTGTAGAAAACGGAATAGAAAGGCGCTTCTCTGGTCAGGAGCACGCCCTGTTCGGCTTCTTTAGCGGTTAAGCAATCGCCGAAGGCTGGTACCGACAATGTTATTCCAACCAGTAGTGACAAACTTCTTAGCAAGATCGACATCCCGGATTCCCTTGATCAGAGCCCGCTACCACCGTGCTTGGGTGAAATTGGGGAGATCGAAGTCGCCGGCGCGGAGCTCGCCCACAGCCCAACCGAACTTGACCCGTGGTGGGGCAGGGCAAGCCCTATTTCGCGGGGCCTCGCGCCAGTCGAAAATCCATTCACCATACCAAGACACCCGCTATAAACCCTAATCTCACAACCCCACGCCCAACCCTCCCAAACACCGGTATTTCCGCACTCGCCGCCCGCTTCATTTCAACCTTCCTTAAGCGCCCGCCCCATACCGTCACCCTCAAAATCGAGGGGGTCCACTCCATGTTCACCGTTCTGACATGCATGACCGAGCAACACGATCTTTCGCTGGTCGGGCTTGCGGGTTTGATCTGCTTTCTTGCTAGCCATTGCGCGATGGTTCTGCTCGATCGGGCGATGTCGTCGAGTGGCGCTGCGCGGTGGATATGGATGCTGACGGCGGGGGCGGCGGGCGGTTTCGGGATCTGGGCCACGCATTTCGTCGCCATGCTGGCTTATGACCCCGGTGTCGTCGTCGGGTATCATGCCGGCCTGACGCTGGTTTCGCTGCTGGTCGCGATCGTGGCGACGATGGGCGCCGTTGCGGCGAAGATCGCCCATGACAAGTGGGTGGCGAATGCGCTTGCGGGCGTGCTCTTCGGCGTCGGCATTGCGTCGATGCACTTTACCGGCATGCTCGCCATCGAATCTCCGGGAGAGATCGCCTGGGACGAGCAATTCGTGGCGGCGTCGGTTGTTCTCGGCATCGCCTTTTCGGTTGCCGCCTTTCGGTTTGCGGGCAGGGGCGGGCGGTCGCTTCTGGCCAGGTTCGCGCCAACGCTTCTGTTGACATCAGGCGTCGTCGCCTTGCATTTCACCGCGATGGCAGGTGTCACCGTAACGCCAGGCGTTGCGGCGCTGGATCCCGCAACGCTGCTTTCGCCTGATGTCATGGTGGCGACGATCGCCGCCGTCACCTTTTCGCTGCTGACCGCGGGTTTTGCGGCAGCCATATTCGCCGTGCGATCGGAGGCCAAGGCCGCCAGGGCGGAGCGCAACTTCAAGCTCTTCGTCCAGGGCGTGACCGACTACGCCATCTGCACGCTCGACCCTAACGGCAAGGTCAGCAACTGGAATGCCGGCGCCGAGCGCGCCAAAGGCTATAGCGCCGACGAGATCATCGGCGCGGATTTCTCGCTGTTCTATTCCGAGGAAGACCGCCGGAAGGGCCTTCCGCAGCGGGCGCTGGAGACCGCCCGCCGGGAAGGCAGGTTCGAAGCCCAGGGCTGGCGCTATCGCAAGGACGGATCCTCCTTCTGGGCTCATGTCGTCATCGATGCGATCAACGACGAGAGCGGCGCGTTGATCGGCTTTGCGAATATCACCAAGGATAACACCAAGCAGAAGGCGGATGCCGACCGGATCGAGGAGGTAACCCGCAATCTCGACGTCGCGCTGCAGAATATGGGGCAGGGCATCTGCCTGTTCGACGGGGATGAGCGCCTGGTGCTCTGCAACAAGCGCTATCTCGAAATCTTCCGCTTTCCCGAGGGGTCGGTGCACCCCGGAATGGCCTACCGGCAGATCGTCGGAATCGGCTATGCTGCCAATACCGAGGACGCGGCGGAAGCGGCCGCGCGGGCCGAGGCGCACTATACCAGGAACATGGCGCTGATCAGGGGCGGGGCCGGCAGCGCGGTTCACAAATATCCGAGCGGCAAATCGCTCCAGCAGAATGTCAACATGCTGCCCAATGGCGGCTGGGTCGTGACCTTCGAGGACATCACCGATCGGCTGAAGTCCGAGGAGCAGGTCGCCTTCTGGCCAAGCATGATGCGCTGACGGGCCTGCCGAACCGGCTGCAGTTCGGCGAGCGCGTCTCGGAGGAACTGATGGTCGCGGAGCGGGTGAGGGGCAAGGTGGCGGTCGTCGGCATCGACCTCGACAAGTTCAAGGAGGTCAACGACCAACACGGGCACGGCACCGGCGACATGGTGCTCGTCGAGTTGACGCGCCGTCTCGGCGAGGTGCAGCAGGGGGGCGAGTTCATCGCCCGCTTCGGCGGCGACGAGTTCGCGGCGATCAAGCGCTTCGACGATTTGAGCGCCCTCCACGATTTCATCACCCGCCTGGAAGGCGCGCTCGGTGGAATCGTCTCCGTCGACGGCTTCGAGATCAAGACAGGCGCCAGCCTCGGCGTTGCGATCTATCCCGGTGACGCCGAGAGCGTCGACGGGCTTCTCGCCAATGCCGATCTTGCCATGTACCGCGCCAAGCAATCCCTGCTGCAGAAAGTCTGCTTCTACGAGGCCGCGATGGACGAGACAGCGCGCCACCGCCGCGCGCTTGCCAACGACCTCTGGGCCTCAATCGATCGCAACGAGCTTCATCTGCACTATCAGGTGCAGAAATCGGTGCGGACGGGCGAGATTACCGGTTACGAGGTCCTGCTTCGCTGGCACCACCACGAGCGCGGCAACATTCCACCGATAGATTTCATCGGCCTTGCCGAGGAATGCGGCGCGATCCTGCCGATCGGTGAATGGGTGCTGCGCGAAGCCTGCCGGGAGGCAGCAAGGTGGAACAACAACCACAAGATCGCCGTCAACCTCTCGCCGGTCCAGCTTGGCCATGCCGACATGGCGGCCGTCATCTCTGCCATCCTCTCCGAAACCGGTCTCGACCCACGCCGCCTCGAAATCGAGATCACCGAAAGCTCGATCATCATCGACAAGGACAAGGCGCTGGGGACCATGCGAGAGATAAAGGCGCTCGGCGTCTCTATCGCCATCGACGACTTCGGCACCGGCTATTCCTCACTGGAAACGCTGCGCTCCTTCCCCTTTGACAAAATCAAACTGGACAAGAGCTTCATGGCCGAAGTCGAGAGCAACGCCCAGTCCGAGGCCATCGTCCGCGCGATTCTCGCGCTGGGTCGCAGTCTTGAGGTGCCGGTATTGGCGGAAGGCGTTGAAACGCAGGCACAGCTCGACACGCTTCTAGAAGAGCAGTGCGACGAGGCGCAGGGGTATCTGCTGGGCAGACCGCAGGCGATGAGTGATGTGGCGGTGGAGAAGGCGGCTTGAGGATTCGCGAGGGTGTGCCTTGCGGCCCCTCATCCGCCCTAGGGCACCGTCTCCCCGCTGGGGAGAAAAGGGAAACGAGACCTCGCGGCATAATCCCTTCTCCCCAGCGTGAATGGCAAAAAAATAGAGCATTTCCGGACTCAGACAGAACGGAAATGCTCTCCTAGTTTGGTGCGCAGTAATATCAATGTCGGCTTCGCACCTCTCGCATCTCGCCAGGTGGCTATTCGTCTGGCGCCGCCGACGCGGCGTTTTCCAGCGAGGTGCGGATCTGATCAATCTTGCCGTCGGCATCGCCAACCCCGAGAATGGTCTTGGCTTTATCCAGGACCGTCGGGCTGACCTGACCGGTTTTCGTTGCGGAAGCCAAGGCGTCCTCCAGCGCCTGATCGCCCAGCAGGGGATCGTCGGCCGCAGGCTCGATACCGTTGTCGATTTCATACTGGGCATAAGCCACGGCATAGGCCGATATGGCAGCCATGCGCGGGTCCGATGTATGCATCAACGCCCTGTAATTTCGTTTCAAGGAATTCAGGCCCGCAAGTTGCGCCGACAGGTTCTTCTCCTTGGTGCTGGTCGTTGCGGTGTCTGACTTGCCTGATTTGGACTTGCCCGGTGCCTCGGACGATTTGCCTCTCACGGCTGACGAGTTGGAATTGCCGTGGTTTGAACCGCTGTTGCGGCCGCCACCGTTTCCGTGGCCACCGCCGTTACCGCCGCCGTTGCCACCACCATGGCCGCCGCCGTTTCCGCCGTCCTTTGCCAGTGCGCTCATGTCGAGCCCCGCAATCGTTGCCGGGCTTGCTGCAAGCGTCAGCGAAAGCACGGCCAGGGACGCTAAGGTTGTTATCCGCATCGTTTCCTCCAATGAGACCAGATGCCGTGCAACTGCACGACGAGATCTGACTTGGAGGATAGATTGCTATCGCGCTCTGCACATCGGACGGAGGTCTGGCGAAAGGCCCGGCTATGGTCCCAGAAGAAGCATCTGAGACTCGGCCTGCGGGCGGCCATGGTCGAAGCTCGCGAAGGCGCGAGAACCGGTTCAGGGAAGACTATCGCGAGCTTTCCAGGTGGCTCTCGCCACGCAGAAGGTTCAGCCAGGCCTGCGACACTTTCTCTCCGGCTGTGCCCCCGAAGTGGCAATCGTCGTAGCGGTCGTCTCCATCGAGTAACGCGTCAGAATTGACGCCCTCTCGGATACCGTGGCCACTTCTTGATAGAGCCAGTTGCGCCCGTACGATCGGATTGTCCGAAATGTGCTCCTTGAAGCCGCCGTTGCTCGGTTCCAGGCATTTCGATGCGATCGAAATGTAAACGGGTGCTTCGACGCCGTGCTGACGCAATGTGTCGACGATCGACATGAAATGTTTTTGATAGGCCTCCCCGGTGGTGCCGTGAACGAGGTCTGCCTCTCCTTGCACCCAGAGGACGCTCGTTATCCGATAACCGGAATCGTGAAGCTGTTTCATTGTATCGACAAGCATAGGATTGAGGTCACCGCCTGTCGCCCATCGTGCGACCTCTGATCCGCCGTATGCGAGAGGTGCGAGCACGACGCTGTCGTTTTGTCCCGACGCGATCAATTTGTTCCCAAGAAGCGTCCAGTACTCTCCCTTGGTATTGGTCGAGCCAAGAAGCGGCGACGCCGCGATGAAGCACCGTTTGTCAAAGGCGTTTACAACGCGAGCGCCATAATCCGACCGGTGCCGTTGCCCACCGTAGTTGGCCGCGTTCGATTGGCCAAGAATGAGTAGGACAGCAGTTCGATCAGTTTGGGTCGGGCAGGTCACAGCGGTTTTTGATTCATCGGCAATGAGTCGTTCCTTATCGTCGAAAGTATAACGGCTTGGAGCTGCCGCCTGCTCTCCGGTTACTATTTTCTTCGCCGCGGAAAGTTGCGGCCAAGGAAAGATCTCATGTCTCGCGCTCGTGCCGCCGAGAAGGTACATGGCAATCAGGGCTGCCAGGCCGACTGCTACTGTTTTACGCATGTTGTTACCTTTAAAACATCATTCGGACTATTCGAAGCTAGTCCAGCCACGAAAGTTCCTTTACACCTGCCACATCTGCTTGCTCGTGCATGCTCTTTGCAAAAAGAGTTCTTCGCGAAATCCGAGCCCGATCGTCGACTAGTCGCGTGGCGTCGCCAAAAACCTGCTCTAAACTATAGATCGGACCAGTGATTACAATCATCCGGATGGGTGAGAAATCGTGCTCCGCAGCATCAGCTTCATGGAGAAAACTCCCGTTGCTCGTCCACTGAAAGACGATCACAGATTGTGGCCCGAGGACAATGTGGGAGCAGAGCACCGGCGCTATTCGTCGCGGCCAACTGGTGGGGTCGGCGTTGGAAGGTCGATCTGGTGGGGGCAACACCGCGGTCGTTCGCAGTATTGCGCGCGACTGCATCTCCCGCGGGTCAGCCCGCGACAGGAATGAAGAAGGAGAGTTGTTTGCCGCAAATCACGCCAGGCGTAAATCGAGCAGCGGGTGCAGCTTCTTCAGATTCGGCAGGGATTTTGCCTGCCACGGATGCTGATTGGTGCCTTTGACGATGAGCAGCAGGTCGTCCATCTTTCTGGCTTCGATGGTCAGCTTCGCCAGGAGGTTGATGCCCGAGGAGTTCAGGAATTCGAGGCCCGTCAGGTTGAACGTTACCTGTTTGTGCCCCTCACGGAGAAGGCCTGTTATCAATGAATAGATCGGCGCATAGGCGTCCGGTCCTGCCAGGCGGAAGACGCCATCGAAATACACCTCGTTTTTTTCCGCCCATACGCGGAAGCTTTCGTCGCTGATTTCCATTCTTCGCTCACCGATTGGAGGAGGGTGGCATCGCCACAGCTGCAGTCGTCGTCAGTATGATATGCTCGTCATTGTTCTCTTCGAATGTCCATGCCATTCTCGCATCGTAATCGCTCAAAAGGGTTAGCAGGCCCAAACCGGAACCACTTTCCGGCGATATGGCGTTGGTTTCGATTTGCTCAAGAAGAAGTGCGCCGGGTTCCTTCGATTGAAGGCGCTGCAGGAGCTGCTGGAAGCGAGACGATGTCGCGCCGTCAATGGCATTCTTGACCCTGAACAGAAAGCTTCCATCGATAATGTCGGCTTCGATAAGGATCTCGCCAGGCTGTCGAAATTTGACGGCATTTTCGATCAGCTCGTTGCTGAGGTATCCGATATCATGATGCGCCTGCAGGTAATCTTTCCTTGACCGGGAATAGGGCAGCGCCATGATCTCCGCTATGAAGTCCGAAGTCATTCCTGAATGCTTCCATCCAAGCTGAAGCGGCCCATCACTCAATGTCAGGCGAGCGCCAGAATCCAAGCTTATCTCCGCCAAAGATTCGATGCCGTATATTTTAGGCGCCATGTCTCACCTATGCCGTACTGCGAGAAGCGTGATGTCGTCGTAGATCTTCTGCGATCCGATGAAGTGCATCAGTGTCGTGACAATGCCGGAAACGACCTTCTCGGCGCTTTGCCCCTTCAAGCGAAGCGCTTCGCTGCAGAGACGTTCGATGCCAAACATCTCCCCCGCGCCGTTCGCTGCTTCCGTTACGCCGTCGGTATGCAGGAGGATCAGGTCGCCTTTCTCGAACGTTATTTCACGAGTTTTGATGAATGCAGAAATATCGGCGTCCAAGCCGATCGGTATGCCGAGATCCATGGTGTCGACGCGTTGGATCTCACCGTTCGCCCGCACGATGACGACTTCCTCGTGCTGCCCGGACAAGATCATCTCCTTGCCGTCATAGTCGAGAAAGGCCAGGGTGAGATGCTTGTCTATTCTCGTCCTTACTAAGTTCTTGAACAGGGCGCTGTTTAGATCCGCCAGAAATTTGACGGCGTCGGTGTTCCCCGCCTCCTGAAGGGCGCGGGCGACAGACTGGACCATCAGCATCAACACGCCGCTTTCGAGCCCGTGACCGGTGACGTCGCCGATCCCGATCTTCAACCGCTTTCCGTTCTTCAAGACGTCGTAATAGTCGCCGCCGACTTCTTCCGCAGGTCTCATATAGGCTGCGATCTCGATGTCCTGAAATTCCTCCAGCTCCTGTTGCAACGGAAGAACCATGAGCTGGATTCTTTCAGCGACGGCCACCTCTGTTCCGAGACGGCGATTTTCTCGCTGGAGCTGTGCATTCAACGCCGAGATCTCTTCCTTCTGATCTGCGATCTGGGCCGTTCGTTCTTCGACGAGTTGCTCGAGATTTTCGGTGTGATAGCTGATCTGTTCGGCCATCCGATTGAATGCTTCACCGGCAGCACCGACCTCATCCTTGCTTGTTATCGCCACTCTGACCGAATAGTCCTGGGCCTGAATGCGCTTAGCGGCCCCCGCAAGTGCGCTGATCCCGCTCGTTATGCGTTTCGAAGCCGCAAACACAGCGATCGTCACAATCAGCAGCGACATCAAGATCGCCAGGATCTGATAGATCACGATCCGGTTGGTGGCTTCGGAAATTTTCGCCTGGGCGGCATAGAGCGAGGCGTCGATTTCCCGTTCCGGCACAACCACTCCCAGCAACATCGCCTCCTGCCGAACCGGGCCGCTGGACCAGAGATTCGTCGCAGGCAGTTTTTTGACGATAACGATATAGGGAACCTCGTTACCGTCCCGCTGCAGCAGCAGATGTTGAATGCCCTGTTCCCGGTCGAGAGCCAGTTTCGCTATCGCAGGCTGGGCGCTTCCTTTCAAGGAACGCTCCAGCCCGGTCACGCCGGTTCCGCTCGCACCGCTCGCAGAACGCAGCCCGAGCGTCTGTTCGCCTGTTCCGTTGATCGCAACCACGTTTCCGTCGGACATGGCCAGGAAGCCGAAGCCGGACTGGGCCACTTTCACATTTTCAACCGTCTGGGCGAGTTGGTCGAGCGTGATATCGGCGCCGGCTGTCCCGGCGACGTCCTTGCGGTCGGCGGTCCAGAGCGGATGAAAGAAACTGACGATCAGCTTGCCGGTAATGGCATCCGTATAGGGAGCCGTCTGCGTGATATCGTCCGCGACGGGTCGCGTTTTCATGTCCCTGGCCCATCCCTGCCAGGACTCATACAGGCCGGGAAAAAAGAAGTTCCAGAAATCAGCCTCGTTATGCCCGGGATAAAGGCGGTCGAAGGTCTGAGCCTGATCGGTATAGGGCGCCGTCCTGAAGATCGGTCGTTCCCTCGGTCCGATGTAATACATCTGCAGCTTTGAAGCGCCGTGCTGTAGCAGGCTCGGCGCAACGAGATCGAGAACCGCGCTTGTCTCTATATCGCGTCTGATTTCGGGTTTCGGCTGATGGTCCTCACCGAGCAGGTAACCCCAGACGCTGACGACCGAAGCGGAGCCGGGGGCATTTTGCGACCATTTCCCCTTCTCATCGTAAGACAGACTGACACTGTCCGGCGATGTGCGGGCGATTGCGGCGCCGACATCGGAATTGCGCACGGGATTGTCGATCTGCGCCTGCAGCACGCCTGCCAAGGTGTCGACGTCGTTGTGAACCTGCCGCAGGAGCAGGTTCACCTGGGCTGCGGTCGAATCGGCATAGGTGCGGATATATTCCTGGCTTGCGGCTTCCAGGCCCTGGCCGACTTCCAGCGTTGCGTCACGCGACAGCCTCTGAACATTCCAAAGCGCCAGCCCGCCGCTGACCAATAAGTCGAAGAGAACGGCTCCACCGACGACCAGGATGAATTTCGCCCGAAACGAGCTCAGTCCAACCGGTCTTTTCGATGATCCCATATCCATTATAGCGGCTTTCGACCAGAGGCTGCCCAGATCGGCCAGCCTGCATAACCTTTAGGGTGAAGAGCGGCAAAGACGTGATCCTTGAATCCTTGCCGGAATCTGCGAATGAAATCCGGCGGGTCGCCGCGGCGCACCGCCATCTCGCCTGCATAGACATTTTCCCACGCTTCGATGATATCTGCGAAATCCTGGGGGTCGCCGTCAAGGTTCGTCACCATGAAGCAGTCGACCTTGATGTCCTCGAAGCCGGCATTGAGGAGGAGATGGCGGCTTTTCGGGCCCATCTCGACATCCATGTCGAAGTGTCTGAACAATTTTGCCACTTCCTCGTAGGTCCATCTTATCGAGTCGGCATGCGGCTCGCCCAAACAATGCGAATTCTTTTCATTTGTGATGTAGACACGGCCGCCGGGCTTGCAGATGCGATAGAGCTCCCGCAGCAGCATCTCGGGGCGGTCGAAAATCTGTAGCGAGTGCCGGCAGGTTACAAAATCGAATTGATTGTCTCGAAGCAGCATCTGTGATGCATCGCCATAGGTGTACTCGATGCCTTCCATGCCGAACTCGGCGGCGACCTTGCGGGCATAGTCGAGACTGCGCACGGAGTGGTCCAGTGCGACAAGGCGCGTCGGGTTGAATTCCCGTTGAACCAGAGCCGCAAAATCACCAATGCCGCAACAGATATCGGCCATGACCTGACCGTTGCGCAGACCGTGGCGTGGTAAGAGTTCGCGTTCGTGCCTCCATGTCATTTTCGTCTGCGTGCGCAGAATGGGAATGAAGCTCTCGTCCTCGACAAAGCTTTGCCCGGGATAAAAGGCTGAATCATAGACTTCAACCGACAGGTTTGGTTGCGATGTCGTCAATGTCTCGAACAGCGAGGCAGACCACGCCATCACGCTCGACGTAATGATCTTAATCTGCCGTTCCGGCCTGGTTCGGCAGCCTGCCGCTACGACCTCGGAGAGGGCGGCGAAGGCCGTCATATTGATGTGCGTCAGGCGTTTCACATTGAGGTAAACGATGCCGCTGTATCTTTCCAAACTTTGCCGCAACAGTTCGAGGGCATCGGCAATCTCGGCGGTGCTTTCGGGTCGCATCTTGCCGGACAACACGAGCTCCTGGTTTGTCGGATCAAACCGCACGGTGTAGGGCAGGGGAGGCAGGCTCATTGGAAATCCTCGGCCGAGGGGAAATCGGTAGTGATTTCGATCCCGTCCTCGCCGTCTCTCTCGATGCGGATAGAGGCGCCTAATATTGTCGCCAGATTACCGAGCAAAGCCTCATTGGGCTTGGTAAGAAGGTGACCGGAGCCGTTGTCGAGGCCAGGCTCTATTTCGCTTGATCCTACCTTGATGTGTTTGCGGCGGAATTCCTCATCACAAGGAAAGGCAATTCTCAGCCGATTGAACGTCGCGTTGCGTGAGAGGCTGAAACGTATCTTTCCCCGTTCGTTTGTCGCGCGGAAGGCAAGTTCTATGAGCTCGTTGGCAGCGACCGAAAGAAAGTTGGAATAGCGAGCCGGATCGCTATGACCCTGGCCGAGGATATCGGAGAGATATTCGGTAATCTCGTCGCAAAACCGCCATTGAGATTTGAACATCGCAATGTTCATTTCCAGTGATACCATCGGCTCAAATGCGTGGTCGTCGAAGCGGGATGCTTCCTCTTCCAATATGTCCTCCGTTCGTCTGTCAGGAGCGTTGGATCTGCACGCAATGTAGAAGCACGGCGAAAAGTTTCGAGCACTATCGTCGGGCGTGGTTTTTGAATGCTTCTGCCCCTTTGATGAATTCGTCAATGGCCTCGACGGGAAGCGGCCTGCTCAGCAGATAGCCCTGAAGCCGGTCGCAGCCCACGCTGTGCAGCCATTCTGCCTGACCCGGCATTTCAACTCCCTCGGCTGTCACCTGCATGTCGAGGTCATGTGCAAGGTTCACGATGCAACGGACGATTGCCTGGCTTTTCAGATCGGTTTCGAGATCAGTGATAAAGTATTTGTCGATCTTGATCGTGTCGAAGGGAAATGTCTTGAGATAGCTCAGGGAGGAATATTCCGTACCGAAGTCGTCAAGCGAAATTCGTATGCCCAGCACATTGAGCGTGTTGAGCGTATCAATGTTGTTGACGGTCCGCTCGAGCAGCACGCTCTCGGTTATTTCGAGCTCCAGACGCTCGGGCGGCAGTCCGACCAGGTCCAGCGTCTGGGAAATCCGGTCGGTCAGGCCGCTTGTCAAGAATTCAGCCGCTGACACATTGACGGCGACGAGGTAGTTGTCCGGCCATTTCATCGCCTCGCGACATGACTGCTCCAACACCCACGCCCCGATATCCGGCATCATTCCGTCTGCCTCGGCCATCGGAATGAATACCGACGGTGGAATTTTTCCAAGCAGGGGGTGGTGCCATCTCAGCAACGCCTCGAAGCCGACAATGCAGCCGCCCTCGGCAATCGGCTGGTATTCGACATAGAATTGCTGTTGGTCGAGTGCCATGCGCAGACTGCGGCGCAGCAGTTCTCGCTGCTCCAGCAATTCTAGCATTGTTGGGTCATAGGCTTTTGCCCGACCACGCCCCTCTTTCTTGGCGGCGTAGAGTGCGAGGTCGGAAGCCTTCATCAGCTGTTCCGGACTCGTGCCGTCTGACGGAGCGGTGGATATGCCGATGCTGGTGCCGACAAAGAGCGCAATGCCGTCTATCGTGAAGGGTTTTTTGAACGCGGCAACCAGATCTTCGGCCAGGAGGTGCGCTTTGGCCGGATGTCCTCCGCCAAGGGAGATCACCGTGAATTCGTCGCCAGCCAATCGATAGGCCCTGTCATCGCTGGAGAGGCAGGCTTGGATACGCCTTGCGGCCGATTGAAGAAGCTGGTCGCCCGCCGCATGCCCGAGCGTGTCGTTTACGGGCTTGAAATCGTCGAGGTCGAGTTGCATCAATGAAAGAGTCTCATTCGAGCTTGCAGTCTCCTGCAACAGCGCGCTCAGGTCCTCGCTGAACTGGCGCCGGTTCGGCAGTCCAGTCAGCGGATCATGTGTGGCGAGATGCAAAAGAGTTGCGCGCTCGTCGTCAACCTGCTCCTCGGATTGGAGCACGGCAAACAGATCACCGATCCGATAGATCGTCAGGTCATGTGATCCGCCGAGTGCGTCTGTTATTCGCAACGGCTGGGCGCTGTCACCCAGTGAACGGAAAGCCAGCATGACTGCTGATTTGTCCAGCTCCGGAAAATGCTCCCAGAAGGAGGCGGCTGGTTTTAAGGAGGTGGGCAGCGCATTGCCAAGCAAATTTTCAACGGGATTGAAATCGCGATCAAAGAACATAAGCCGGTCGACCGGGCCCCCCGAATCGATTGTCTCCGTTTTTTCGAGGGCCAAGCTGGCAGCAGGAATTTTCCGCATGTCGGAGGCTCTCCCTGATTGAAATGTCCTACCAGATATTATAGCAACTTAACTACCGCACAACTTGTGCACGTTAAGAAATACATTAGGCATTTCTGATTAACAATCCCCAACCTTTGCCAACGCACTCACGGCTGTGGACGCGCCTGCACTGATTTGACGGAGTCATTCGCCACCTCAGAGTGGCGGCGGGGGGACGAGAGAACGAATTGCCGCGCGATTGTTCGTGCGCTGCGGCTCAGGCAATGGCAGCCCATAGTTCGCGCACCATCTGGCGCAGCGCCAGCGCCTCGGCCCATCTGTCCGTCGAGTCGTTGCCGTCTCTGGCGGTGATCGCATAGGGTTTGGGGCCTAATTCGCAGGTAAAGACCAGTTCGGCGTCATCGGCTGCGCGTGATCGCCAATGGCGAAAGCCGTAGTCCCACCACTGCAGGAAGAGATCGACCCAGGGCCGGTGATGCGCAAAGGAGATTTCGATCTGCACCTGTTCGCGTGAAGCGACGCGGCCGTGAAATGCATGGGCATTCTGCAGGATGCGCCTGATATGCGCGTGATTTTCCTCATCGACCGGAAAGGCGAATTCGCGCCCGACCAGGAAATGCGACAGATCGGCCAGCAACGGCAGATCGGGACGTCGATCGAGCAGATCGAGCGTGAAGAACAGGTCCGTCGTCATCCTGTCGCGATGGGTTTCGATGAATACCGGAATACCGGCATTTTCGGCGAGCCGCATCCAGCCATCGAGAATCGGCAGGCAATCCTCGATCCGGCGGGGGCGGATATCGGGCTGCAGGTTGATGTGGCTGACCGGAAAGGCCGCGGCAAGTTCCAGCGGCAGACGCAAATCCTCGATGCTGCGGGGAAAGCAGACCGCCTCGATCTTCAAGCCGGTGCCCCGAATGGCCTTGTTGAGGCGGATGACATCGTCGCGGTTGGTATAGTGCGCACTGATGCCGTCGAAGCCCGCCGCGCAGATCGCAGCGATATTGTCGTCGAGGCTCGGCTCGAACCCGTCTGTGTGCCGGCGCTCCATGGCCCAGAGCGACTGGAAGATCAGGAGCTTCTGCATCATGCGGCCCGCGCGCTTTTCAGAAGGGTCTTGAGGTTCACGCCCGGATCGGCCAATGCCACAGGCTCGGGACAGATAGATGCGGCAATCAGCATTTCAGCAAGCTTGATATGCTTGGCCAGGCCGTTGCCGATGCCAAGACCCGCGGCGGCCACCAAACGCCCGTCATCGAGATAGAATTCGAGCTCTCCCTCTGGCGCCGATCGCCGGACGCTCTGATGCGCGGGCAGCGGCTGCCCCGCCACCTGGAGGCCGAGATCGTACTGGTCGGACCAGAACCAGGGAATGGCGGCGAAAGTCTCGGCGGCGCCGGCCATGTTCCGTGCTGCGGTCTCGGCCTGCGTTCTGGCATTGCGCCAGCTTTCATAGCGGATATGTCCTCCGCCGGGTTGAGCCACCGCGGCGCAATCGCCTGCGGCAAATATGTTGGGCGCGCTGGTGCGAAGACATGCGTCCGTCAGAATGCCGTTGCCCGTGGCCAGCCCCGATGCTTCCGCCAAGGTTATTTCAGGCTGGACCCCGATGGCACTGACGACGAAATCAGCGGGCAGGATGGTGCCATCGCTCAAGACGACAGCGTCGTCGCCGATTTCCGCAACGCTGCGGTCAAAGTGGAAGCGCACACCTTCGGCGACATGTCGGGCATGCAGCTTGTCGGCAAAGCGGGCAGGGACGGCGCGGCCCAAAGGTTTCGGCGCGGCCTCGATCACATCGACCGTAACGTCCTTTGCGCGAAGGACGGATGCGAGTTCCATCCCGATCAGACCCGCGCCGATGATCGCGACGCGTCGGCCGGGCGCGACATTGGAGAAGATCGCTTCGGCGTCGGCGTGGGTGCGAAAATCGAGCGCACGTTCCGCGCCCGCGCATGCAAGCCGCCTCGGCCGTGCGCCGGTGGTCAGCAGCAGCTTTTCGTAACCCAATAGCTGACCGTCGCTCAAGCTTACGGTCGCGGCGGCGGGATCCAGCTTGGAGACCGAGCAGCCCTTGAGATAGGTGATACCGGCCACCTCCAGCGCTTCTTTCGGGCAGATCAGTTTCATCCGCACCATGCCATCGGGAGTTTTCGACAGAGGTGGCCGTTCATAAGGCATATGAGGCTCGGCTCCGACCAGCGTGACGGCTCCGGAATAGCCCGCTTCGCGCAGGGCGAAAGCTGCCCGGGTTCCGGACTCGCCTGCACCGATGATGACGATACCGTCCATTGCATTCTCCAGTAGAAAGAGCAGCCGGCGCTGGTGAGGAGGAGACGCCGGCCGGGGAGGATCAGTTCTTGTTGGCGGATTCCGCCAGGTTCTTTGGCCACTTAACCGAGGGCCACGCGCACCTCTCCGTCGACGACCTCCGCCGGATAGGTCTTCAGGTTCTCGCACGCCGGCAGCCTCAGCGCTTCACCTGCTCGGTAATCGAAAGCGCCGGAATGCTTCGGACATTCCACCTCGAAATCCATGACCAGTCCGTCGGCGAGGTGGATCGCCTCGTGTGTGCAGAGCCCGGCCGTGCAGTAGACGCTGTCATCCGGGCCCCGGTAAATCGCGTAGGTGCGTCCGCCATGATCGAAACGGATGGCGCCTTCCTGTTCGATGTCCTCAAGTCTGCCCGCTGAAACCCAGGTCATTCGGCGGCTCCTTCCGTTTCGAGGCGAGCCTTGCGGGCTTGAAGCCTTTCCTTTCGTCTGCGGTAGCGTTCCTGCATCTGCGCTTCGCCTTCGGGCGAGCCGTCGTGCCAGGTGCCGAACCACTTATCGAGCGGGATCAGGGCGTCGCCGTAATTCACCTCGAAATATTTGTGGTGGAGGTAATGCGCATAGGCGTGACTATCGACTAGCGTCTCCCTGCCGATCTCGACCTTGTCGAAGCCGACATGGCCGGGAATTGCCCCAAAGCCGGCATAGTGCAACTGATAGAGCATGATGACCGGATTGGAGGGCAGGATCAGGTGGTAAAACGCCGTTCCCAGATAGAGCAGATGCTCGACCGGATGCATCGACAGTGATGACCAGGGCGAAGGGTTGACCGAATTGTGGTGGACCGAATGCACCCATTTATAGAGAAAGGGTGTGTGGATGAGCCTGTGAATGCAGAAGAAGTGGAACTCGTGAATGATCGGAACCACGAGCGCGACGAGCGCCAGCATCCAGGGGTTTTCGGCAAAGCCGAGCCACGGCGCATAGCCGTTGGCATAGGCCCAGAGCATACCAGCCTCGATGGTGGTCCAGATCACGACGCCAGACAGGAAGGTGCGCAGAATATTGTCGAGGTTCTGGCTTTGGAACCAGAAGGCGTTGTTTTTCTGGTCGGCGGGAAACTTGCCATTGTACTTGAAGCGGTTTTCCTGCCGCTTCAGAACATAGAGATGCAGTTCGAAGGCGCCATAGAACAGGAACACGCAGATCGCATTCACGGCGTACAGCCAGGCGATCCAGCCGAGGCTCAGCATCTGCATCGTCGCGGCCGGGGGAATGATCCAGCCCCAATAGGCGATTGCAGACACCGCAAAAATGAGATTCCAGGGAAGGAAGTAGTGCGGCAGCCATTTCAGGATAGCCGTCAGTTGCGGGGGGAAGACGAAAAGCGGCGCGGTTTCGACCGGCTGGTTCGGCGCCCAATCGCCGCGCTTGTTACGCTTGCCGAAGTTCAGATCATCCATTGGCGTCTCCTCCGGGCGCCTGATGTCTCGGTGCCCGCACACATTTTTAGTAAAGGTGAGGGCGGCCCACGCGCCTTGATCCGATGCGGCTCCTTGCGCGCCGGATCTTCTCCTGACGCAAAAGTTAGCAGGGTGCGTTTCGAACGGCGAAGGCTTCTTTGATCTAATTAGATCAAAGCCCTTCCTTGGTGATGGTGATGAAGTGGATCGGGCTCCGGTCCGGCTCGATCTCGGTCAAGCCGATGCGGCGCAGGATGTGGTCGAGCGCCCTCCGCGCCTGAGCTTCCGGCGCCTGATCAAGTACCACATCCATGATGCCGTCCTTCAGGGCCGCGCGGGTATAGTCCGTCAATTCATGTCCAACGAAGAAGACGTTGCCGCCGCGCGGATGGCGGCGAAGCACTTCGATCAGGGCGGAATTGGCGCCGCCGGCATTGTAGAGGCCGGCAAGGCCGGGATACATCTCCAGGGCCGACCACAGGAGATCGGCGCTGGCCCGCTCGTCATCGCCACCGAATCCTAGCCATTCGAAATTGGAGGCTCCGGGATGATCGCGAAAATAGTCGGAGAAGCCGCGGATCCGATCGCGATGCACCTGATAGATGGGATGGCAGATCGCAACCACAGGCCCGGCTCGAAGGGCCATTCGACTGATATAGAGCGCAGCCGTCCGGCCAGCGGCATTGTTGTCGATGCCGACGAATTCTCCGACGCGGTCGGAAGCGCGGGTGACGACATGGACCACGGGCAGGCCTTGCGCATTCACCTTTTCCACCGCGGCGCTGATCACCTGGCTGCTCGGCACGGCAAGGATCAAGCCGGCGCGTGAAAGGTCGGTGGACAGGATGCGTCGGGCAATTGCCTCCGGATTCAGCTCGTCGGTGAAACTGCGGTGCACAACGACCAAGGGATCGAGAGTTGCCGCAATCCTTTCGAAGGCGTGGGAAAGGCGACGATAGAAGCTCGTTTCCGGGCGAACCATCAGCACTTCGATCCGGAGCAGGCCGCGATGGGCGTCGGGAAGCTTGCGCGGGTAGTCCAGGTGACGCGCGGCGGATACGACCTTTTCGACCAGTTCCGGCCGAACGCCCCCGCGTCCGTTCAGGACCCGCTCGACCGTGGCCGTTCCAACGCCGGCGTGGCGGGCGATATCCCGATAATTCGGCTTGCTCACTTCCAAGTCCTTCGGATGCTAACGCGTTGTGGTTGATCCTATGGGCAATCTGTCGTTCTTCATACAGCTGAGCCCCAAGACTCACAGAGCTTGTAACGCGGGTGCAGCCGATCTATGGTTTTTCCCAGTTCAGCATGAGATTGCAGGCAGTATTTCACCATTAAACCGGACGCGGGGGATTTTGTCCTCCGGCCGGGTCGAAGGAGCTGAGCAATGAAAATTCTCATGGTTCTCACATCGCATGATCAGCTGGGAAATAGCGGCAAGAAAACCGGCTTCTGGCTCGAGGAGCTCGCCGCCCCTTACTTCGTCTTCCGTGACGCCGGGGCCGAGGTCGTGCTCGCGTCGCCGAAAGGAGGCCAGCCTCCGCTCGATCCGAAGAGCAATGAGCCGGCATTTCAGACGGACGACACGAGGCGATTTGAAAAGGACCCGGCCGCGACGGCTGCGCTTGCCAACACACTGAGGCTGTCCGACATCGACCAGGCCGATTATGACACTGTGTTCTTCCCCGGTGGCCATGGCCCGCTTTGGGACCTGACGAACGACCGCAATGCGCACGCGCTGATCGAGGAGACGCTTGCGGCGGGAAAGCCGCTGGCGCTCGTCTGCCACGCACCGGGAATCCTGACCAAGGTCAAGGCGCCAGACGGCGGGCCGATCGCGAAGGGGCGGACGGTGACCGGATTTACCAATTCCGAGGAGGCCGCGGTGCACCTCGTCGAAATCGTGCCCTATCTGCTCGAAGACGTGCTGAGAGAGCAGGGAGCGAAGTTTTCCGCGACCGAGGACTGGGCCGTGCATGTCGTCCAAGACAATTTGCTGATCACCGGGCAGAATCCGGCCTCTTCCAAGCAGGCTGCACGCCTGCTGCTCAACGCCGTGGGCGAGCAGGCGGCAGCCTGAAATGCGGTGGCGGGGCAGTGGCCGCGGACTTTGCAACACCAGATGAAGGGGTCTGGCATGAGCAGGAAATATACGGGCAAATGTGCATGCGGTGCGATACAGTTCGGCTTCGATACTGATCCAACCTTCGTCGCGGAGTGCCATTGTCTTGATTGCAAGAAGGCCTCAGGCGGCGAGGCCGCCACTTTCTTCGCCGTGCCGCAGGACGATTTCGCCCTGACCTCGGGCAGGCCAAAAGCGTTTCACTATGTCGCCGATTCCGGCAGGGGGCTCGATCGCAACTTCTGCCCCGAATGCGGCGCGCGGTTGTTCAGCAGCAATCTCGAAAGTTTTCCCGGCCTCGTCTTCGTGACCCTTGGCAGCCTGGATCGGCCCGAAGTGATACAGCCAAGCGTCGAAATGTTCACCAAACGCCGGCTGGCTTGGGCAACGCCGCTCCACCTTCCGCAGTTCGAAGGCATGCCGAGCTGACGGCCGCGCGGCTGCGCGTGATTTTCTTGAAGAAAAGATCGAACCCGTGTCGGATCGGCGATGGTTTATCCGTCCTTAGCTCGTTCATTCCGTCCACCCAAAGGATCACGATCATGCCAAGCACCATACGCCTGCACCGCGTTTTCGCCACGAGCCCGGAGAAAGTCTATCGCGCCTTCATCGAAGCAGATGCGCTCGCAAAATGGCTTCCGCCGAACGGCTTCCTCTGCACAGTGCATCACCTGGAGCCGGCCGTCGGCGGTACCTTCAGAATGTCCTTCCGCAACTTCACCACCGGCAAAAGCCACGCTTTCGGCGGCGAATTTCGTGAGCTCGTCCCGGGCGAACGGGTTCGCTATACCGACAAGTTCGACGACCCGAACCTGCCGGGCGAGATGGAAGTCACCGTAACGCTGAAGAGAGTCTCGGTTGGCACTGAGGTGGATATCACCCAGGCCGGCGTCCCCGACCTCATCCCGCCCGAAGCCTGCTACCTCGGCTGGCAGGAGTCGCTGCGCAACCTTGCCGGGGTCGTCGAGCCTGACATCAACGAATGATGCATTTGCGCGAGACTTGAAGAGCGGCGCCGCGCAGCCGCTTGCCGCTTCTCCGCCCATCATTCCGCAGATATTCTGTGGAATGGGGGCGGAGAGGCGGAGCTTGCAGGGGCCGGGGGCGTGGTCGGCCGCAGTCGGCCGACGTTGCTAAGCGTGATCCGCGCTTTGCTTGATGGAGCCGATCGTCTCGCGTGCGGGAAGCAGCGAAGACAGCCAGAGGGAATAGGTCAGGGATAAACCCGTCGACCACAGGATCTTCGGCAAGATCATCACCTCGGAGATCAGTCTGGCCAGTTCCGGCGGATCGATCTCCCAAGAGAACAACGCCGCCGCCGGCTCCGGCTGTCGGGTCTCCAAGCTTGCTTTCTGCATGTCCTCGAGCACGGACGCAGTGGCGGCTTGTTCGGCTGCCGACGGGTTCAGAACTGGAACGATGGCGGTTTTATCATCATTTTCGGTTTCGCCGGACATTTGGAGCTCCTTGTTTGGCTTCGTTGTAGAAGGCGATCCGGAACAAGAAGTTTCACCACATGTCGATGAAATGATCGCGGCGTGGACGCGAAGCGTCCTTTGTGCGTCCGAAAAGACCTACGGCTCGCCAGCGCTAGGGGCGCCTCCAGTGCGGCCTTCGATCTCAGCCTCGGTAATTGCCGTCGCGCCGCGCTGGCAGGATGCCTCTCTCGCAGCGAATTCCGAAGAGAAATTAACCGTCGCAAGAAAATCGCCTTTTATTTCACAGTATATATGTTAACACTTTATTAGGAGTGGGGAGTATTCCGGTTCTGAATTAAGAAAAATGGTGTTTGCCTCGACAATACCGGGGCGGCGACGTGTTCCTGCGTGTCGTCTTAGCCTTAATATTCTTAAATCGGTTCCAGATTACTTGTTTTGAGTCATGGGGGTATTTTAATGGCTACGCAAAGCACCGGCGGTGGCAGCACGACTTCTTTCACCAATGCGCCACAGGCGAAGGATGACTCTTACATCTGGACGGAAGATCAGCTGCTCAGTCTTCAGCTCTACAATGCGGCCACCAAAACCATAACCCTTGACGTGATGTCGAATGATCTTGGCGGGAATGCCAAATCCCTCTTCTCGGTCGACGACGGAGATGGCAATCCAATTACCACTGACTATGAGCTTATTGCAAAAGACGTCGGAGCGAACGGGGCATCTGCCTGGGAGACGACCCTGCTCGGCAATTGGGTCAGGATCAACAATGGAAAGATCGAATACCGTCTGAGCGATGGAAGCGGCATCGCGGGCTCGGGCGCGGATTTCAACACGCTGTCTGCCGGTGAAATCCTTAAAGATAGTTTTGTCTATGCGATACGGCTCGGCAACGGCACGCTGAGCGAGGCAAATGTGACGATTTCGCTCACCGGCGCCAACGATGCGGCTGCGATCGTCGTCGATGCGACGGTGACCGACGACCGGGCGACGGTCGAGGCGGGTGCGGCCGGCAGCGGCGATCCGAGCGCCTCCGGCAAGCTGACGGTCAGCGACGTCGACGACGGCGAGGCGGTGTTTGCCGCCCCGGCATCGCTGAATGGCATCTATGGCAGCTTCAGCTTCAATGCCGCCACCGGCAGCTGGACCTATACGCTCGACAACAGCCGGGCGGCGACGCAGGCGCTCAACCAGGGCGACGCGGTCAGCGACACGCTGAGCGTCAGCTCGCTCGACGGCACCGCCAGCCACAACATCGTCGTCGCCATCACCGGCGCAGATGATGGTCCAGCTCGGCAGGCTCCGACCGACATTAAGCTGACGCCCGTCGTTCCGGCGGACAGCGTCAACTTCAATAGTTTCGAGTTCAGTGGTCTGCTGTCGGCGACTGATCCCGACGCGGGTGGATTCAGTTTCAACATTGCTTCGCAGTCGAATCCGGGCTTGTTTTCGATAACCGGCAATACGCTTCATTCGAGTGCACTATCGACGAACGGTACATTTTCAGTGACGGTAACGGCAACGCAGACCGGTGATCCTATAGGGCCGACCTTCGAAAAGACCGAGACGTTCACTGTAATCACCGGTGGCAATGGCAACTCACTGGACAATCCGACCGGTGGAACCGGCGACGATGTGCTCTACGGTGGCGGCGGTAACGATATGATGTTTGGGCTGGGAGGTGACGACACTCTTTTCGGTCAAGACGGCAACGACACGCTAAACGGTGGTGCTGGCAACAACATTCTTACCGGTGGCGTGGGAAATGACACCTTCTTTTTCCAAAAGTTTGCCACCACCACGAACCATATGACTGATTTCAATGCTGGGACGAATAGCACAACCGTTGACAGGTTCCAGTTGGACGTTGGAGGCGGCACATTCGAGTTCGCCGTCGGCAACAACAATACAATTGTGGACAATGTGAAGGTGGGGAGCAACGCCACGATCAATGTTGCCGGAACGGAGGTTGCTGTCAAAACAGACGTGAGCGTCACGAACGCAACCGTCCAGAGCACCATCGATGGTTACGGCAACATAACCACAGGGGCATTGTTCGTGTTCCACAATACGGATCTCGGCCATGCGGCGGTCTACTACGATCAGAACCCAGGTTCAGCCGGCGGCGCGGTGCTGGTGGCGGAATTCGACAACATCACCACCCTCGGCGGGCTTGCGAATTTTAACTCGGGCGACTTCTTGTTTGGTTGAGGCGGTTTGGGATTGCGTAACGAGGTAGTTTTCCGACAGCAGCCGGACTGAAGGTCATTTCGGCGGCCGGGCCTGACGGGGCCTCTCGGGAGTCTGTGCGCCCAGAGCTCTGGGCGCACAGGTTTTGTCGGGTGGCAGATAGTGTCATGTCACGCGTTACGGCATCCCGCTCACCTCAATTGGTCCCATCGTTTGGTCTTGCCTTTGCGCTGTCATTGGTAGTGTCCGACGCGGTTTTTCCGTCCGGTTGCTGGCCGAAATAGGTGCCGCCGAGATGGCCGCCGGCGCTGGTGTTTCTGACCTGCTGTTCGGCGCGTTTCTGAAGTTCTCGAACGTTGGTCTTGCTCATGTTCGGCTCCTTTTTCGAGGTTCTCGACTTTTCACCAACCGATGGGGACCGGGACTGTTCCAAATTTTCTGCCGGAACACTTCCAGGCTTTCGCGGTTTTTCCTATTCAACCAAGGAGAAACGACGATGGGCATGACCACCCCCAAGGACGGCGCCCCCGGCACCACCGATCAATCGCCTCGGTGGGAAGGACCGAAGGGAAACACCCCGCGCGGATATCTCAAACCCAAGGACGATCCGGACAGGAATCGCGACGCCAATGGTGAGAACAACCGCGATCCTGAAATGAACGACATTTCCGACGCAATGAAGCAGAAAGGCGAATGACATGGGCAATCCGAAAAAGGACGCCGCCGGTCAGTTTGCCAAATCCCGAGCTGACCGGAAAGCCAGCGGCGTTGCCAGCGCCAAGCCGACTGTGATCACCGGCTCGGAGGACGCCACGGTGAACAAGAACCCGCCGGGTAAAAAGAAGCCCGAGAAGGACTGGGACATCAATTACGATCCCGCCGATATGAATGAGGGACGGATGCGCTGAGCCGGTAGCGCACCCGCCTCATCCGACGCGGCCCCTTGCGGGGCAACTCAGGATGAGGCTCGTGAGCGATGGCCCGACATTCAGGCTTGGGCTGCCCCGGCAAAATAGGCCGGGTGGTTGATATCGGCGAGCAAGCCAGGTTCCATGGGCTGCCAGCCGAGGAGAGTGCGGGTGTGTGCACTCGAGGTGGGCACGTCGAAGCCGGCGAACATTCCAAACCAGCCAAAATGCTCAGCCGCCTCTTGCCGCGACAGCGAGACGGCAGGCACGCCGAGGCGGCGGCCGATGAGCTCCGCAATCTCCCGGAAGGGCACACCCTCTTCGGCGACCGCGAGGAAGGGGCCACCGCTGGCGCCATGCTCCAGCGCCAGGCGGTAGACCCGGGCGGCATCGCGCCTGTGCACGGCTGGCCAGCGATTGCCCCCGTCGCCGATATAGGCGGAAATTCCTTTCCGCCGGGCGATATCAATCAGGATCGGGATGAAGCCGTGATCGCCATGGCCGTGCACTGATGGCGGGAGCCGGACGGTGGAGGCGCGCACGCCGCGGGCGACAAGCGATGCCGCAGTGATTTCGGAGGCGCGGGGATAGGTTTCGGTCGTTGGCATCGGTGGGTCCTTCTCCGTGCCGATGCGGCCAGGCGCATGGCCAAGGCCCGCTGTGACCAGCAGCGGATGGTTGGAGCCCCGGAGGGCTTCGCCGAGCGCCTCGATGGCGCGCCGGTCGGCGGCGCAACTCTCCGCGAATTTCGAGAAGTCATGGTTGAAGGCCGTGTGGATGACGCCGTCGGCCTCAGCCGCGCCGCGCTTCAAACCCTCCAGGTCGTCAAGCGTGCCGCGCTGGACCTCGGCTCCTGATGCCGCCAGTTCGGCCGCTCCCTTGTCCGAGCGGGCGAGGCCGAGAACCTGATGGCCGGCGCCGATCAACTCCTTGACGACGGCCGAGCCCACCCAGCCTGTGGCTCCGGTAACGAATACGCGCATGTCGATATCTCCTGATTGGACGCAGACAGATATCGAGCAGGCTGGTATCATGGTAAAGTAGTGATCTTATCATGGTATAAAAGCTAACAGGATGAGCGAATTCGTGGCCTCCGAAAACCGGCTCGGCGCCTACCTCAAGGACCGCCGCGCCAAGCTTGATCCCGTCGCCCTCGGCTTTGCCGGCGACCGGCGCCGTACGCCGGGGCTTCGCCGCGAGGAGGTGGCGAGCCGCGCCAATATCAGCCCCACCTGGTACACATGGCTGGAGCAGGGCCGCGGCGGTGCGCCTTCGGCCGACGTGCTCGACCGGATCGCGCGCGCTTTGATGCTAACGGATATCGAGCGCGAGCACCTGTTTCTGATTGGGCTTGGCCGCCCGCCCGAAGTGCGCTACCGCAGCGACCAGGGCATCACGCCACGGCTGCAGGGCGTGCTCGACGCGCTTGATCCGTGCCCGGCGCTGATCCGCACCGCGATTTGGGACGTGGTCGGCTGGAACCGGGCGGCGACCGTGCTACTGACCGACTACGGCGCGCTGCCGCCGGAAGAGCGCAACGTGCTGCGCTTCATCTTCCTCGACCCGCGCGTGCGCGCTGCTCAATATGACTGGGAAAGTGTCGCCCGCTTCGTCGTCGCCGCCTTCCGGGTGGATGCGGCGCGCGCAGGTGCTGCCGCCGAGGTGGAGCCGCTGGTCGACGAACTCTGCCGCAAGAGCCCAGAATTCCTGGCCATGTGGCGCGACAACGATGTGCGCACCCATGGCGAGGGCGCCAAGCACATCAAGCACCCGGCGCTCGGGCTGCTCTCCTTCGAATATTCGGCCTTTCAGGTAGACGGCCGGCCGGATCTGAGCATGGTGGTGTATAAACCGGCGACGGCGGAGGATGCGGCGAGGATCAAGAGTTTGCTGGAGTGACGGGTTTATCCGCGTTATTTACCAGCGAGCTAATCGGTTCACCGTTATCGGGAATTTTTCACCTATTAGCTGTGCTAAGCGATAACAACGCCTCAATCCGGACATATCTACAGTGATGCTGTGCATCGATGCGAAAGCCGGGCGGGTGGGGGATTTCAAATGAATTTGTATCGTGCTGTGGTTTTGGTCGCCGCTTCGAGCTTGGTCGTGTTGTCAGCGTCCGCAGCATCCGCCTGCAGTTGCAAAAAAATGTCCGACAAGGAGAAATTTGCCAGTTCCGATCTGGTCGTAAGGGGTCGCATGAAGTCGGTGACCGTCGGCGTCGATATGCCAGATCCAAAATCGAACAGCGACATACCGCGCTTGGTGCGCGGCGAGTTCGAGGTCGAGAAGGTGCTGAAAGGAAGCTTTAAGGGCAAGATACTGCCAATTCATACGGGTTTCGGAACCGGAGACTGCGGTCGTTTGGCAGAGTTTCTGACCGGGACGTATTTATATCACGACAGGAAAATGAACGTCGTCGAATTCGGCATGTCAAAAACCGAACTTCCGGGGCAGACCTTCTATTTTACGGGAATTTGTGATTACGCGAAATTTCCGGAGAAACAACAATAACCACGGCCCTTCCTCGACGCGGTGAGCGCTGGAACCGATCCCTTTTCATCGGGATTTAACGTTAGCAATTGAAAGCGCAAAGCGTCGCCCGCACACCCGCCTCATCCTTCGAGGCTTCAGCTTTCGGCCTCCGCACCTCAGGATCAGGCTCTCTCGAGCTCTGGTGCTGCATTCTCCAACGTCTGCCGTCAGGGGCGGCATCCCACGACGTCCCTTATGCTGAGGCGCGTAGCCCGTGAGGGCGAAGCCTCAAAGCATGCGTCGCAAGGTTGATTCTTGCCGGCACGCGCGCGCACACTGAGCTCGATCGAATCCATAACTCGTAACGGATACGGCTTTGCAGCCGACGGCACGTTCGTCTTCGGCGATTCCTAGGGCAGTGAGGGTATCGGTGACGGCATCCGACTTCGCGACCGCGGTCAACAGTCAGCGGCATCAACATCGCGTGCCGGGGGACCGCGGCAGATGCTCTCTGCATCTCAAGCACTGAGACTGTCAAAATCTCCATGGTGCACGACGCCTTGGACATACACTTCGTCCGATTGGCCTTCACAGGCCTAATACCGACTTTGCCCCGCCCATTCTCCACTGGCGGGACAACGTTTATCTGGCAGCCCGGCCATGACTGAGCCGTGGTAATAACGACCGTATTACTGCAGCGTGCGCGTCTGAATCGGTTCAGCCGGCGCGTGAGAAGGGGACGCGGAGAGAGAGCTGCCTTCCAGGCCGGTCGCCACCACCGAGACGCGGAATTTGCCGTCGAGGCTGCGGTCGAAAATCGCGCCGACGACGATATCGGCGTCGTCCTGCACTTCGTCGCGAATGCGGCTTGCCGCTTCGTCCACTTCGAACAGGGTCATATCCGAGCCGCCGGAGATCGAGATTAGCACGCCTTTGGCGCCCTTCATCGAAATATCGTCCAGTAGCGGGTTGGCGATTGCCGCTTCCGCCGCCTTCATCGCCCGGCTTTCGCCGGCGGCTTCACCGGTGCCCATCATGGCGCGGCCCATGCCCTGCATGACCGACTTCACGTCGGCGAAATCGAGGTTGATCAGACCTTCCTTGACGATGAGGTCGGTGATGCAGCCGACACCGGCAAAGAGCACGCGGTCGGCTGTCATGAAGGCATCGGCGAAGGTGGTTTTCGCATCGGCGATGCGGAAGAGGTTTTGATTGGGAATGACAATAACGGTATCGGCGGCCTGACGAAGCGCCTCGATGCCAGCCTCCGCCGTCCGCATGCGGCGATTGCCCTCGAAGGTAAACGGCTTGGTGACGACGCCAACGGTCAGGATGCCGGCCGCACGTGCGGCGCGCGCGATGACCGGGGCTGCGCCCGTGCCCGTTCCTCCGCCCATGCCGGCGGTGACGAAACACATGTGTGATCCTGCCAGGTGATCCATGATCTCGTCGAGCGATTCTTCTGCCGCCGCATGTCCGATTTCCGGCAGGGAACCGGCGCCGAGGCCCTCCGTCACATTGGCGCCGAGCTGAATGCGGCGCGATGCCTTTGAGGTGGCAAGAACCTGGGCATCGGTGTTTGCGGCGACGAATTCGACGCCTGCCAGCTTTTCCGCGATCATATTGTTGATCGCATTGCCGCCGCCGCCGCCGACGCCAACCACCGTGATTTGCGGCCGCAGCCCGGTAATGCCGCTCTTGGCGTCCGTCATCGTCTTCTCCTTTGATATCTCGTTTCCGCACGCCCTCGTCGCGGACAGCGAATCGGCGTCGAGCATAGTCGCCCAACAAGGCAGAGGCGAGGCGAAAGAAGCGGTGGCGCCTTGAGCGACGCGAATGTTCTCGTCAGCTCTGCGTCGGCAAATCCGAAGCGGCGGGCAAGTGCATGTCCTCTCGCAGTGGGACGCAGGCGAGACATCCTAGCTGTGCTGCTGATTTGGATCACAAGCGCCGGCGGGGCGTGAACTAAAGCCGCGCCGCGGTGTTTACAGGCATACCTCTTCTCTGAAAGGAACATCCGCATGCAAAGACTCTTGCTCTCCGGTCTTGCCCTTGCAGCATCGGCCGCCACCGCCTTCGCCCAACAGCCGCCCGCTCCACCACCCGCCGGCGAGCCACCCGCAGCGAATGAGCCTGCATCGCCAGCCCCGCCTGCGCCTGATGATGAGAGGGTGATGCGTCACGGGGCGGATGAGCAGTCCCGAGATCGCCCCGACTACCGCTGGCATGGTTCGAGAGGCGACATGGGCTTCCGTGATTATCGCGGTCATCGCCTGCCGCCGCCGTCCAAGGCGGCCCGGTTCCAGATCGAGGATGGAAATACCCGGATCGACCTGAAATGCGCTGAGGACGAACCGACGAAGGTTTGCGCCGATCTGTTGCTCCAGGTGATGGATCGCCTGCAGGGCCAGGATTGACTTCGCGCAGCCGCGCTTGTCACGCAAGGCGCGCCAGCTTTGATTGGCAGAAGGCAATCATTGATTCTTCCAGGACTTGATGCCGACCGATTTTCAGCATTCAGCCCTTCAATGATTGGCTGGGCTTGCTGGCGACCGGTGCTGTCGGCGATCATCTCGACGCCAGCCTAATTTCGCTCAAGACATCCACCGGCGGAAATCGCACACAGTCTGCGGGATCAAAAGTCACCGAGAATTGCCTCCGGTTCCGATTTGCCCAGCTGATCGCTGCCTGCAACCTTGCCTTCGGGATTTTGGCGGCGATCGTGCAATGCGGCACCCAGTTGCCGGGCCAATAGTGCTCGTGACAGTGGACGGGCTCGATTTCCCGGTGAAGCGCCGCATGCAACTGGAAGAGCCACTCGTCGTGATCCGGCCGCGCCCATAAGACGAGGAATTGGTTCTCGAAGGAACCGATCCGTGAAAAACTTAACGTAACGGCAGGGCGGCTGCGGAAAACACGCTCGGCTGCCTCTGCCAACCGGTCGACCGCAATCTCCGGATAAACGGCGAGGGTGACATGAGGCGGATAGTTCTTGAAAACCGGGGAAGCGGTGTCGTTCAGACATTTGAGGGTGATCCCGAAAGGCATTTGCGAGCGTATCCGATCCGTTCCTGTAGACCATAAACGCACGCCAGTCGATGTCGAGCGGCCAAAAGGACTGATTGCGGCCGGCGCACATTGCCATCGGGAGATGCGCGTGACAGGCTCGAAAGGAGGACATCAGTCATGACAGGAAACGGAATGGGAGAGATGAGATGATCGATCACATCACCATCGCTGTGAGTGACCTCGAGAAGAGCAAGGCATTCTACGAAAGCGCTCTCGAGCCCCTTGGCTACCGCTGCGCCTTCGGCAAGCAGGGGGTATTCTGGGCCTTCGACGTCGGCGGCAGCCTGTTCGAGATCCAGCGCACTGACGACAAGCCGCCGCTCACGCGTGTGCACGTCGCCTTCCGGGTGCGAGACAGGGCAGAGGTCGCGGCCTTTTATCAGGCGGCGCTTTTGGCCGGAGCGCGAGATAACGGTGCGCCCGGTCCAAGGCCGGAATATGCCGAAAACTATTACGCCTGCTTCGTTCTCGATCCCGATGGATACAATATCGAGGCAATGATCAATGAACCCGTGCCGCAGGCGTGAGGACGTCGGACTCATAGGATATCGCCGCCGGGGGAGGTCGATTATGCCGAGTTTCAAAAATGCCGTTGTTTCTTTGCCTGGCAGGGAGCGGGTCGCGAAGACGCCGTTCGGGGCGAGAATCGTCATTCATGCCACGGCCGCCGAAACCGGTGGCGCGTTCGGCATGTGGGAAACCTTTACGCCGCCGGGGCATGGCCCGGCTCCGCACACGCACACGCGGGAGACGGAAGTCTTTCGGATCATCCGCGGGCTCTATCGATTCCAGTGTGGCGACGAGGAATTCGACGCACCGGTGGGAACCGTCATCGTTCTGCCGCCACATATACGCCATAGCTGGCGAAATATAGGCGAAGAACCTGGCCAGATGTTCGGCACTGTGACGCCGGGCGGCTGCGAACAATTGTTTATCGATATCGAGACCTCAGGCGCTGATACGCCTGAAAAGATCGCCGTGATCGAAGCGCGGCTCGGGATCGTCAACGACATGACGCTGGCTCTCGGATTGACCGGACCGCAACCGCACTGACCAGGCGCACCCGGTTGGGCGGTTGTTCAGCTTCGGACCATAGCCCGCCATGCTGCTGGCGGAGTGGCAAAAGCACGGGAGAAGGCCCGATTGAAAGCGGCTTCGGTGGCATAACCGGCGTCGCAGGCGATCGCCGCAATCGGCCGGGCCGTGGTGGCGAGCGCTGTGCTGGCGAGAGTGAGACGCCAGTCCCTGACATAGCGGATTGGCGAGGTGGTCAGCATCTCCTGGAAGCGATCGGCGAGCGCGCTGCGCGAGAGGCCGGCAGCCGCTGCCAGCTGTTCCAGAGACCAGTCACGGCCGGGGTCGCCATGGATCAGGGAAAGGCAGCGCGAGAGAGCAGGGTCGGCAAGTGCAGTGAGCCAGCCTGTTGCCTTTGGCGCGGCCATGGTGATCTGCTGGCGCAGGATCTCGATGAAAATGATCTCTGTCAGCCGCGGCAGTATGGAGACGCCGCCAGCGCGCGGCCGATCGACTTCATCGACCATCTGGCGGATGGTGGCGCGCAGCCAATCGCCGTCATTGGCGGCACGGGTTCTCACATGGATGAGCTTCGGCAGCGACTGGCGCAGAGGCCCAAAGCTCAAGCCGTCCCACTGCAGATAGCCGCAGAGCAGCCGTACTCCTTGTGCCGCCTCGCCATAACGCAGCACGGGAATTTCACGCCACGGCTTCTGCGGCAGGTCGCGGGTCGGCAGCACCAGCATGCCGTCCTTGCCCGCGCCGAGTTGATGCCCGGTACCGAAGGGAAAGACCACCACGTCGCCGGCTTCCAGATCGGTCTCTTCGCCTTCCGTTTTCAGCCAGCAGTTCCCGGCCACGAGGATGTGAAAGGGCATGGTGCCATGTGCCTTGGCCGAAAGACCTGCCAGTGACGGCTGAGCGTCCGTCTGCCAGTCGCCTGTCGGCATGAAGCAGAACTGCAGTGAGCCGGAAAGGCGGATGGTTGCAAGCAGCGACGAAAGCACGTCGTCCCGCGCGACACCCTGAGCGTCTGGATTTTCAGGTAAGACTTCAAGCATTACGGCCAAATACGCGCCCCGCGCATCCTCCTATCATCAGCTCGTTCACACCAACCGGACAGCTTCGCTGGGATGAAAACGTCAACTCACTGGGAGAATACTATGCAAACGCCAAGCGACAAACTGGTCGTACTGATCACCAAGGGCATCGATTCCGAACTGTCCTCCGTCGCCTTCACTATTGCAAATGGCGGCATCACCGCCGGGCTGAAGGTCTCGGTGTTCCTTACGAGCACGGCGGTCGACCTGGTGCGCAGGGGCGGTCAGCGGTTGACGCATGTGCCGCCGCTCGATCCGCTTCCGAGCCTGATCGACAATTTCCGTCAGCGCGGAGGTACGATCTGGGCTTGCCCGCCTTGCGTGACCTCACGCGGTTACACACAGGAGGACCTGCTCGACGGGGTCGTCATCGTCGGCGCCAGCGCCATGCATGCGGAGATCAAACAAGGTGCGGCGACGCTGTCGTTTTGAGCAGACGCCTCTATTCTTGCGCTCGGCAATATACTTGTGAGATTGTACGGCTATACGTGCGATACTGCGTGATCAGGGCGGCGCGGAGGCTTCGATGATGCCGGTGAGGGTCAATGAGCGGCTATCGGTGGCGGGGCAACCCGATCCAGGCGATTTTGCCGATTTCGCCAAGGAGGGCTTCGCCGCCGTCATCAACGCCAGGCCCGATGGCGAGGAGGCGAGCGAGCCAGGCAATGCGGCAGAAAAGTTTTCCGCTGCCGCCGCCGGGCTTTCCTACAGTTTCGTGCCGGTGAACGGCAACGAGATTACCGAGGCCGACATTCGCGCCTTTCAGGCGGCGATGGCTGAGGCGAAGGGACCGGTCGTCGCCCATTGCAAGAGCGGCACGCGGGCATTGACGCTCTATGTGCTCGGCGAGGTGCTCGACGGGCGGATGAAGCCGGCGGATGTCCAGACCTTCGGCGAAGGCCTTGGCTTCGATCTTGCCGGCGCACGCCGCTGGCTCGAAAAGGCGGCAAGCCGACGACCTCGGGTGAAGGCCTTCTTCGAACCCCGGACCTGCAGCGTGCAATATGTCGTGTCCGATCCGGCGACAAAACGCTGTGCCATCATCGATCCGGTGCTCGACTTCGACGAGATGTCGGGCGCGACGGGAACGGTGAACGCCGATGCCATCCTTGCTTACATCGAGAGCGAACGGTTGACGGTCGAGTGGATTCTCGACACGCATCCGCATGCCGATCACTTCTCCGCCGCCCATTATCTCAACGAAAAGACTGGCGCGCCGACAGCGATCGGCGTCCATGTCACCGATGTGCAGAGGCTTTGGAAGGAGATCTATAACTGGCCGGCGCTCGCGACCGACGGCTCGCAATGGGACCGGCTCTTTGCCGATGGCGACTCGTTTGAAATCGGCGGTCTTACGGCCCGAGTGATGTTTTCGCCCGGCCATACGCTGGCATCGGTGACCTATGTGGTCGGCGACGCCGCCTTCGTGCACGATACGATGTTCACGCCGGATTCGGGTACGGCGCGCACCGATTTTCCCGGCGGCAGCGCGACCGCCCTCTGGCACTCGATTCAGGCGATCCTATCGCTGCCCGAGGAGACCCGCCTCTTTTCCGGCCACGATTATCAGCCCGGGGGTCGTCACCCGCGCTGGGAAAGCACGGTCGCAGCCCAAAAGCGCGCCAATCCGCATATTGCGGGAATGGACGAGGCCGGCTTCGTGGCGCTGCGTGAGGCGCGCGACCGTACGCTGCCCAAGCCGAAGCTGATGCTGCATGCGCTGCAGGTCAACATCCGCGGCGGTCGGCTGCCGGAACCAGAGGAGAACGGCCGCCGGTATCTCAAGATCCCGCTGGATGCTTTATGACGGCGACGGCGAGGCGGCGACGGCCGCCATGAGCTCGCTGGCCTTTTTCCCGGATTGGCCTATGATTTCCTACCGCCCCGTGCTTTGCGCATCTGATAGGACGCGCGGCGCCGGAGGGCGTGTGCGCCCGCTCGAACGGAGTTTCGAAATGCTCGAACGAAATCAGCTTCCTTTGCGCCCGGCAGCACCCGGTTTCGCGGTCGCCTGGGTCACGGTCATTGCCGGCGCCAGCGTCGCTCTCAGCCTGCTTTTTGCCTGCGTTACGCCTTTCGTTGCCCTGGCGGCAGTCTCGGCGGTCGTTCTTCCCCGGAAGATGGCGATAATGGCGGTGCTGTTCGCCTGGCTTGCCAACCAGACGGTCGGATATCTCATACTCGGCTATCCCCAGACCTTCGACAGCTTTGCCTGGGGGCTGACGATCGGTGTCGCCGCATTTGCATCGCTCGTGGCATCGCTCGGCGTGCTTCGCCTCAAGGCCAGCCTTGCCGCCACCATGGCCGCCGCCTTTATCGCCGGGTTCGTCGCGTATGAAGCAGTGCTCTTTGCAGCGACGGTAGCGCTTCCGTCCGGCGATGGCGCGTTTTCGGCAGCGGTCGTCGCCGAGGTTCTTTTGATCAATTCTCTGGCCGTAATCGGGCTGATCTGCCTGCATATCGGCGCAGCGGCCGGGCGCGCGCTCGTTGCAGCACAGCCGGGACCGGCGCTGCCTTAGGCCATTGCCTCCACACATATCGGTTCAAAGCTGCCCTGTCGCCTTCCGACACTATGCAGAATGCGCGAAGCCGGGTTGAGATAGCGGCCGGCAACGGCTATCTCGTTCAGACCCGCAAGCGGATCCTCCGCCAAACCATAAGGCGCATAGCTTCCATGAGCCCCGATTTCCTCGTTACCCATTCCGGTGGTTTCCATGCCGACGAGCTGCTGTCGAGCGTCATCCTGACGCGGCTTTTCCCGCAGGCGCGTCTGATCCGCAGCCGGGCGCCGGAATGGATCACGCCAGCCCCGGACCGGATCATCTATGATGTCGGCGGAGCCTATGATCCTGCCGCCGGCATATTCGATCATCATCAGCGCGGCGCGCCACTGCGAGACGACGGCCAGCCCTACAGTTCGTTCGGCCTGATCTGGAAGCACTACGGCCGCGAATATCTCGTAGCCTCCGGTCTCCCCGATCATCATGTCGAAGCCCTGCACTCCACTTTCGACATCGGTTTCGTGCTGCCGATCGACCTGACCGACAATGGCGCGCTCAGCCCTTCGGGCCCTTTGGCCAGCCTGACGCTGCCGGCGCTGCTCGAGACCCTGAAACCGGTGTTCGATGAGGAGGAACCCGAGGCTGACGATCGTGCCTTCCGTGCGGCGCTGGCCATTGCCCGCAGTTTCATCGATGCCGGGATCGCTCAGAGGGCCGCAAAACTGCGAGCCGAGGCGATCGTGTATCGGGCGATCGAGGTTGCTGGGCAGGGGCGTATTCTGGAATTGCCGAGAGGGATGCCCTTCCGTCCCGCCATCGTCAAGGCCGGCGCCGATCACCTGCTGTTCGTCGTCCACCCGCGCGAAAAGGATTGGTGCGTGACCGGCATTCGCCGTGGCGACGACGGGTTCGAGCTTCGGGCCGATCTGCCGGCAACCTGGGCCGGCCTTACCAATAGTGAGCTGGAGGCGGTCTGCGGCATCGAGGGCGCTAGCTTCTGCCATAACGGCCGCTTTATCGCTGCCGCCAAAACCCGGGAGGCGGCGCTTGCCATGGCCGAATTGGCCGTGCAAGAGGCGCTTTCGATCGGAGTATAAGTCGGGTGGCGCGGCGCCATTCTCCAGCAGATCACCGCGTGCTGACCGGGTTTCGGACCCGGTATTTGCATCGGGCCACAAGATATCGGATTGCGCCCAACGTGCCAGCAATCGTGGAAGCGATTGACTTGCATCCGCGAAGGACTAACTTTAACCCCTAGCAACCACCACCCCCGCGCGAATGATGGCCGAGGGTGAGAGTGGCTGGCGACCTTGAGGAGGATGAGGTTTGCCGTGGATTACCGTGCTGTTCTGCTGATTACTGCATCCGTCATTGCCCTTTTCCCTCTCAACGCTGGAGCGCAGGAGGGGGATGCGACGGCTGGCGCCACCGTTTTCAAGAAATGTGCCACCTGTCATGTCGTCGAGTCCGATACGAACAAGGTGGGTCCGTCACTGAACAAGCTGTTCGGCCGAAAGGCCGGAACGCATCCTGATTTTGCTTATTCTGCGGCGATGAAGGCGGCCGGCGAGGGTGGTCTCGTTTGGGACGAGGCGACGTTGCGTGACTATCTGCATAATCCGAAAGCCAAAGTGAAGGGCACCAAGATGGCCTTCGCAGGAGTGAAGGATGACCAGGAAATCACCAATCTCATTGCCTATCTCAAACAATATTCTCAATGACGGGCAATACTCCAAATGACGATTTGCCGGCGGCGGCGCATGCCTAAATCGTCGTAATTGCCGACATTTTCTATTTGTGCGATAATAAACTCGACATTTTTGTGGAGTGCGGTTTCACGGTCGGTCGGCCCAGGAGGGGCGGAAATGGCTGTTGTGCTGATTCTCGTCTTGGTTGTCGTTGGCTCCGTGCTGTTCCACGTGCTGAGCCCGTGGTGGTGGACGCCGATCGCGTCCAACTGGAACTATATCGACAACACGCTCGTCATCACCTTTTGGATCACCGGCATCGTCTTCGTGGCGGTGGTTTCGTTCATGGCCTATTGCGTCTTCCGCTTCCGCCACAGACCGGGCAATCGGGCGCATTATGAGCCTGAAAATCGCAGACTGGAATTGCTTCTGGCCTCGGGAACGGCAGTTGGCGTCGCGGCAATGCTGGCGCCTGGCCTGATCGTCTGGAACCAGTTCATCACAGTGCCCGCCGATGCCGCATCGGTCGAAGTCGTCAGCCAGCAGTGGCTGTGGAGCTTCCGCCTGCCGGGCGCGGACGGAAAGCTGGGCCGCGCCGAGACGCGTGACGTCACTTCCGACAATCCGCTGGGCCTCGACAAGAACGATGCAAACGGCCTCGACGACATCATCGTCGAAGGCGGCGAGCTTCATCTGCCGATCGGAAAGCCCGTGCACATATTGCTGCGCTCCGTCGATGTGCTCCATGATTTCTACGTGCCGGAATTCCGCGCCAAGATGGACATGATCCCCGGCATGGTCACCTATTTCTGGCTGACACCGACACGCACGGGCACGTTCGAGATCCTCTGTGCCGAACTTTGCGGCGTCGGTCATCCGCAGATGCGCGGCACCGTCATTGTCGACAGCGACGCGGACTATCAGACCTGGCTCGGGCAGCAGCAGACATTCACCCAGCTGACGGCGTCATCGGGAGAGCCGCCGCCGGCAAACTGAACTGGCGGGAAGACGGCCGGAGGCCGCAGGCCGCTCTAACCAAACGGCTGACATAGGAGGAGATATCATGGTCGAGATTCCGTCCGGCAGCGCAGGTGTCATCCCGACCGCCGAAGTCGAGGATGTCGAGCTTTATCATCCGCACAGCTGGTGGACGAAATATGTGTTCAGCCAGGATGCCAAGATCATTGCCGTCCAATATTCGCTGACCGCCATCTCGATCGGCCTAGTGGCGCTGGTGCTCTCCTGGCTGATGCGCATTCAGCTCGCCTTTCCCGGCACTTTCGCCTTCATCGATGCCGATCACTATTACCAGTTCATCACCATGCACGGTATGATCATGGTGATCTATCTGCTCACTGCGCTCTTCCTCGGCGGCTTCGGCAACTACCTCATCCCGCTGATGGTCGGTGCGCGCGACATGGTGTTTCCTTATGCGAACATGCTGAGCTACTGGATCTATCTGCTGGCGGTGCTGATCCTCGTCGCCGGCTTTTTCGCGCCCGGCGGCCCGACGGGGGCCGGCTGGACGCTTTATCCGCCGCAATCCGTTTTGTCAGGCACACCCGGCGGCCAGGACTGGGGCATCCTCTTGATGCTGACCTCGCTGATCGTCTTCATCATCGGTTTCACCATGGGCGGCCTGAATTATGTGGTGACCGTGCTGCAGGGACGCGCGCGCGGCATGACGCTGATGCGGATGCCGCTCACCGTCTGGGGCATCTTCACAGCGACCGTTATGGCGCTCTTGGCCTTTCCGGCGCTGTTCGTCGCCTGCGTCATGATGATGTTCGACCGCCTGCTCGGCACCAGCTTCTTCATGCCCGCCATCGTCGAGATGGGCGAGCAGCTCAAGCATGGCGGCGGCAGCCCGATCCTGTTCCAGCACCTGTTCTGGTTCTTCGGGCATCCGGAGGTCTATATCGTCGCGCTGCCGGCTTTCGGCATTGTTTCGGATCTCATCAGCACGCATGCGCGCAAGAACATCTTCGGCTACCGGATGATGGTCTGGGCGATCGTCATCATCGGGGGCTTGAGCTTCGTCGTCTGGGCGCACCACATGTATGTCAGCGGCATGCACCCGGCCTTCGGCTTCTTCTTCGCCACCACGACGCTGATCATCGCCATCCCGACGGCGATCAAGGTCTACAACTGGGTGCTGACGCTCTGGCGCGGCGATATCCATCTGACGCTGCCGATGCTCTTTGCGCTCGCCTTCATCGTCACCTTCGTTAATGGCGGTCTGACCGGCCTATTCCTCGGCAATGTCGTCGTCGACGTGCCGCTGTCGGATACGATGTTCGTCGTTGCACATTTTCACATGGTCATGGGCGTGGCGCCGATCCTCGTCATCTTCGGGGCGATCTATCACTGGTATCCTAAGGTGACGGGACGCATGCTGGATGAGACGCTCGGCCATATCCACTTCTGGATCACCTTCCTCGGCACCTATGCGATCTTCTTTCCAATGCATTATCTCGGCCTGCTTGGTGTGCCGCGCCGTTATTTCGAGATGGGAGAGACGGCCTTCGTGCCACCGTCTGCTCATACGCTGAACATCTTCATCACCGTCATGGCGCTCGTTGTCGGGGCCGGGCAGATCGTCTTTCTGTTCAACCTGGTCTGGAGCCTTTTCCGGGGCAGGGAGGCTGGCGGCAATCCTTGGCGGGCGACGACGCTCGAATGGCAGACGCCTGAGACGCCGCCCGCACACGGCAACTGGGGCAGCGATCTGCCCGTCGTCTACCGCTGGGCCTATGATTACAGCGTGCCGGGGGCGGACGAGGATTTCATTCCGCAGAATGTGCCGGCAAGCGGCGGCGGAACGCGGGAGGTCCCGGCATGAACGTCGTGCTGATCTTCCTCGCTGCCATAGCCGCCATCATGATCTGGTGGCTGGCCGGACAGCGGCTGACCTCGAAGCCCTGGCTTGAAACCGGCTCGCTGCAGCAGCCGGATCATCATGGTGCAGACCGGCCGCCTGTGCCTGCGGTGAAAATTGGCCTCTTCGTGTTTCTAGCAGTCGTCGGCGCGGTGTTCAGCCTTGCCGTCAGCGCCTATTTCATGCGCGCGGCCTCAGCGGACTGGTGGGGGATGCCGGTTCCGCGGTTGCTCTGGGTGAACACCGCGGCACTTGCCTTGAGCAGCGCGGCACTGCAATGGGCCAAACATCAAGCACAGCATGGTCGCATGGAAAGCCTACGGCTGGCGCTTGCGACAGGATTTGCGCTAGCCGTCTTCTTTCTCGCCGGGCAGATCCAGGCATGGCGGGAATTAACGGCGGCCGGATACATCCTGGCCGACAATCCCGCCAACAGCTTCTTCTATATGCTCACCGGCCTGCACGGGCTGCATATTTTGGGCGGGCTTGCTGTGCTCGCGCATACGACGGTCAAGGCGTTCGCAGCCGATGTCGCGCCGGATAGACTGCGGCTCAGCGTCGACCTATCGGCCATCTATTCGCATTTCATGCTCGCCGTCTGGCTTTTGCTCTTCGCGCTCTTTGCCGGCTGGGCGAATGATTTCGTCGATCTCTGCCGCACGTTGATAAGCTAGGGGATTTGCAGATGGCACATTCTGTCCAGACACACGGTGAGGCAGACCTCAGGCCCGCGGGCCTTCGCGGAGTCGCGGCCGATTTCAGCTCGGATCAGCGCGCCTTCAAGACTGCCTCCTGGGGCAAGGCGATGATGTGGATTTTTCTGCTCAGCGACACCTTCGTCTTCGGCTGTTTCCTGATCGCCTATATGACCGCCCGCATGTCGACGCCCGTCGCCTGGCCCAATCCGAGCGAGGTCTTCGCGCTCCACATCGGCGGCCAGGACGTGCCGCTGATCCTGATCGCGATCATGACCTTCGTGCTGATCTCCAGCAGCGGCACCATGGCGATGGCGGTCAATTTCGGCTATCGCCGCGACCGCCGCGTGACCGCGATACTGATGCTGCTGACGGCACTTCTTGGCGCAACCTTCGTCAGCATGCAGGCTTTCGAATGGACGAAACTGATCACCGAAGGCGTGCGCCCCTGGGAGAATCCATGGGGGGCAGCCCAGTTCGGATCGACCTTCTTCATGATCACCGGCTTCCACGGCACCCATGTGACGATCGGCGTCATCTTCCTCCTCATCATCGCCCGCAAGGTCTGGCGGGGCGATTTCGACGTGGAACGGCGCGGCTTCTTCACCAGCCGGAAAGGCCGCTACGAGGCCGTCGAGATCATGGGCCTCTACTGGCATTTCGTCGACCTCGTCTGGGTCTTCATCTTCGCGTTTTTTTATCTGTGGTGAGGTCGTCATGAGCGAGACAACGGCGCATGCCCAAACCCAAACGGCGCATGCACAAGCACACACGGGACAGCAACATCCGATCCGGCTCTATCTCTTCGTCTGGGGCCTACTCTTCGTGCTCAGCGCTTTTTCCTACCTGGTCGATTATTTCGGCATTCAGGGCTATCTCAGATGGACGCTGATCCTTCTGTTCATGATGCTGAAGGCCGGGCTGATCGTCGCGGTCTTCATGCATATGGCCTGGGAGCGGCTGGCGCTCGTCTACGCCATCCTGTTGCCGCCGGTGCTGGTGCTGGTCTTCGTGGCACTGATGGTATCGGAATCGCAATACACGATCTTTACGCGGCTCGCCTTTTTCGGCGCGGCCCCTTAAATATTGTCGTCGGGGGCTGAGTGCGACGTCCGAGATGACTGCCGCAGGCCCGGTCTGAACTCCTCTGAACTTTCTTATCGAACGGGCCAACACCTCGACGGGAGACGCCTTATGGCTGAGATATTGCTTTTCCACCACGCACAAGGGTTGACCCCTGGAGTGCATGCCTTCGCAGACGACATCAGGGCGGCGGGCCACATCGTCCACACGCCTGATCTATTCGATGGACGCACGTTCCTTAGCATCGAGGAGGGGCTCGCCTATATCGGCGAGATCGGATTCGACACCATCAGAGAACACGGCGTCCGGCTCGCCGACGAACTGCCTCCCGAACTGGTCTATGTCGGCTTCTCGTTTGGCGTGCTCCCAGCGCAGAAGCTGGCGCAAACACGGCCTGGAGCCCGCGGGGCTCTGCTTTTTTATTCCTGCCTGCCGATCAGCGGCGAGTGGGCGTTCGGACCCTGGCCGGAGAGCGTCCCGGTCCAGATCCACGGCATGGACAACGATCCGATCTTCGTCGGCGAGGGTGACATCGATGCCGCCCGCGAAATCGTGGCGAAGGTCGCGGACGCGGAGCTTTTCCTCTATCCCGGCGACCAGCACTACTTCGCCGACAGCTCGCTTCCGACATATGACGCGGATGCTACCGCGCTGCTCACTGCCCGTGTGCTTGCGTTTCTGGAGCGCGTCTGATCCGGCGCTGATGGCCCGCTCGAACCCCGCGACCGTAAATCTAAAATTCCCATATAAAATATGTCCTGAAACATGATGAAGGTCGCGCCGGGCGCCGGACTCGGCAATGATGGCGCCGTTTGTCATTCCGATCTTGGAGTCCAATGATCTTCATTCCGCTTCCCTTCGTCGTTGCTCTCCTGCTGCTCATCCTCTTCGTCGCTGTTCTCAGGCGCGATGAGGAGGTGGCGCCGAACCTGCCTTTTCTGGCGCTGATCCTGGTCTCGGCGCTGCAATCCGCGCTTTCCGGCCTGCGTTGGGGCTATGGTGTGCAGGGCGTGGGGCTGGTTGCGCCCGTGATTGCAGCAGTGGTGCCGCCGCTTGCCTATGGCGGGGTTTCCAGGCTGGTGAGGACGAGCCGGCGGTCGCTTGCTGGGCGGATCGGGCTGCATGCCGCGCCCGCTATCTTCATCCTGCTGCTGGTGACCTTCTGGCGGGATGCGATCGACGTGGCGCTGGTGCTCATCTTCTTCGGTTACGCCGTGGCAATCCTGCTTTTGATGCGCCCGGGGGCGGACGCGCTGCGGCTCGCGCCCTTCGAAGGCGCCGTGCCGGCCTATCGGGCGATCATCTTCGCGGCAGCCGCGCTTTGTCTCTCGGCCGCTGTCGATATTCTGGTCTTCCTCGATTTCATCTCAGCGCATAGCGTGCGGGCGCTGGCACTGATCAGCGTGGGAAATCTCGCCGCCCTCGTTATCCTCGGCATTGCTGCGGCAGCCGCTAGCCGCAGCCGGGTGCCGCCGGAAATAACAGAGGTAGCGCCGAGGTCTGATACAAGCGAGGACAAGGGGACGATCGCGGCGGTCGATGCGCTGATGGAGGCAAAGAAGCTTTATCGCGACGCCAATCTCAACCTCGACCGGCTGGCCCGCAAGGCCGGAATCCCCGCCCGTCAGATCTCGGCAGCGATCAATCGGGCGATGGACAAAAACGTCTCGCAGTATGTCAACGACTACAGAATCGGCGAGGCCTGCCGCCTGCTCTCCGCCACCGAAAAATCGGTGACCGAGGTGATGTTCGAGGTCGGCTTCCAGACCAAGTCGAATTTCAATCGGGAGTTCCGGCGCGTGACCGATATGACGCCGGTGGCTTGGCGGCAGAGGAATAGGTGAGCGGCAATCACCCGCCCTCGTCCTTCGAGGCTCCGGCCTCTGGCCTACGCACCGCAATAACACGGTTGCTGAGGTGCCCCGCAGGGGCCTCGAAGGAAGAGGACGGCCACTGCGCCAATCTTTCCTATCCAAGTACACAATCGCGATCGAGGACCGCCTGAAACATGTTCGAGGTCGCGGCTTTATCGCCGGTGGCCATACTGTCGGCATGAACACGACATCGGAACATGAACGACACCTTGCCGCCAGGCTCAGATCGCTTTCGATCGAGCCCGCGGCCTTGGAGACAAAGCCGCCGGAGCGCCGAGCCCGGCGGCTGAGAGCGGCAACGATGCTGGCCCTTGCGGGGGCGGTGTCGCTGGCGGCGGTTTACCGGCCAGATGCGCTCGAGCGGATCGAGGTGGCGCTTGCAAGGCTTGTGGGCGATGACGCAGCGTTACCGGCTGATGGAGCGGCGTTGCCAATCATGGATTTGCCTGAGGATGCGACGGTTGAAAAAGCCACGCCAAATCAGGACAGCGTCGCACTGACCAGGGGTACGACCGCGGCAAGCCGCGAGATCACAGGCTCCGGTTATGTCGTGGCGCCCGACATCGCCACCGTTTTTTCCAAATATGAGGGGCGGATCGTCGCCATCGAGGTCGCGGCCGGCGATCCGGTCGTAACCGGCCAGGTGCTCGTGCGGCTTGATGATGTTGGTGCACGCTTCGCGCTCCGTGGCGCTTACATAGCTGGGCGGGCGGCGGAGTTGGCGCTGGAGGCGAGGAATATCGAGCTTGCCCAGGCGCGGTCTTCGCTGGATCGTGCAGAGCGGTTGGCTGGGCGCGACGCCATGTCGGGCGAGGCGCTGGAGGCGGCGCGCACCGCGTTCGATACGGCCGGGAATGCCGCGGCACAGGCAAGGCAGGATCTCGAAAAGGCGAAGCTCGATATCGACAGGGCGTGCGAGCAGATGGAGGCGCTGACCGTGCGGGCGCCGATTTCCGGCACCGTGACGCGGCTTGATGCGCATGTCGGCGACATCGCGCTGTCGCGCGAGGATAGCGTGCGGGAGAACGAAAGCCTGCTTGCCATCACCGATACGGCAAGTCTGGTCATCGATGCCGATGTGGCCGAGGTCAATATGGCGCTAATGCACCCGGGTCTCAAAGGCGAGGCCGTGCTCGACGGCTTTCCCGATAAGCCCTTCGCGGTCGAAGTGGCGAAAGTTGCGCCGGTCATTTCCAAGGAGAAGGGCACCGTGACGTTGCGCCTGTCGGCCTCTTCGCCGCCACCGGGCATGCGGCCTGCAATGGCGGCGCGCATTCGGCTGGTGGTGGGCGAGGAGGCGGGTGTTCCTGTTTTTAGAGGCGATCCTGCGGATCGCGGGTCAAGATGAGAATGGTGGATGCCGCGGTTGTCCCCTCCGGGAGGCCTTCTGGCCGGAGAGAGAGGACGTGCCCGCGCAAAGTCTGCGCTTGCTCCCCCTTCTCCCCAGCGGGGAGAAGGGGGCCCGAAGGGTCGGATGAGGGGCGCACGGCACTCCGTTCATTGCCCTTCGCTTGCGCTCAGCGCACTCGCTCCTCTCGTCGCTCACCCCCTCATCTGCCTGCCGGCATCTTCTTGGATGAAAAAAATGTAGGATATTGATGCTTGCCGGGCGGGTGGCCGCCCGCCCGGCAGCTGGTTGTCGGATCGTCACCTTCTTAGCCGTTTTGGGCTGTGGGGAGCAGGATCGCAACCGGCTCTTCATCTGGCCCGTGTGGTTGCAGGAACCTTGGGGTTCGTATCCAAGACAGGGACGACGAAGATGACCGATAATAGCATGATCTGTGCCGGAATCGATGTCGGCAAAAGCCATCTCGACATTGCCCTCCATCCCGGTAAGGCAAGGCTGAGGGTCACGTACGACACCGCTGGCCTGAAGGCGCTTGACGCCTTTCTTCGAGAGCATGACGTCAGCCGCATCGGCTTCGAAGCCTCCGGCGGCTATGAATGGCGGCTGCTGGCGCATCTGCGGGCCGGCAAGCGGCCGGCGGCGCGTCTGCAGCCGGCGCAGTTGCGCTTCTTTGCCAAGAGCCGGCTCAAGCGGGCCAAGAACGATCGGCTCGATGCCGTGCTGATTGCGCTCTTCACGGCAAGTCTGGAGCAGTTGCCGGCGCTGCCGGACGCACGCTTCGACAAGTTGGCCGCCGAACTGACCTATCTGGAACAGATCGAGCAGCAGATCGCGCTGGTCAAGACCTTTGCCGAGACCGCCTTGTCGGAGGCGATCAAACGCCGCCACCTGCGCGAGGTCGCCCGCCTCGAAACCTGCCGCAAGGCCCATCTGCTGCGGCTCGAAAAGACGGTTCGCGACGATTGCGACTTGGCGCAACGGCTCGATCTGCTGATCTCCATCAAGGGGATCGGGCTGCGCAGCGCCCTGTGCTTGATCATTCGGCTGCCCGAACTCGGCCATGCCAGCCGCGCCGAGATCGCCGCCCTTGCCGGCGTCGCACCCTATGACGACGATAGCGGAAAGTATCATGGCAGACGCCGCATCCAGGGTGGTCGCGAACGCCTGCGAAAGAGCCTATTCATGTGCGCATTCACGGCAACCCGGCACAATCCGGATCTCGCCGCTTTCTACACGCGCTTGCGTCAGAACGGAAAGGAACACCTGTGCGCCGTCATAGCCGTCGCCCGAAAACTCATCGTCCTCGCCAACACAATCCTCTTTCGAAAGACCGAATGGACGCCCCAATACCGGAAAAATTGAACATGGTTGCTCCCCGCTGGGGAGAAGGGCGTTCACGGCAGCCTCTCCGTCCCTCAAATCTCGGATTAGTCAAGCAACACCAAGGAGCAGAACCATGACAGACACCACAGAATCCTATATCGCCCTTGTCGGCGTCAGCAAGTCCTTCAGAATCGGAGCGGAGACGATTCCGATCTTTTCCGGGCTCGATCTCTCCATTCCGCGTGGCGATTTCGTTGCGATCATGGGACCCTCTGGTTCCGGGAAATCGACATTGCTCAACATGCTCGGTGGTATCGACAGCCCGGATGCCGGCGAAATCAGGGTCGGCCGCAGTCGTATCGAGCAGATGGGCGAAGGAGCAAGGGCGGTCTGGCGGGCACATGCCATGGGCATCGTCTTCCAGTTTTACAATCTACTGCCGATGCTGAATGCGGCGGAAAACATCGAGCTGCCGCTGCTGTTGAAGCCGCTCGGCCGCAAGGAGCGGCGGGCTCGCGTCGATACGGTGATGGATCTCGTTGGGCTTGCGGGCCGGCAGCGGCAGTTTCCCTCGAGCATGTCGGGCGGGCAGCAGCAGCGCGTCGGCATTGCCCGTGCCATCGTCACCGATTCCGGTCTTATTCTCTGCGACGAGCCGACCGGCGATCTCGATCGCAAATCGGCCGATGATATCCTGGAGATGCTGAGTTTTCTCAATCTCGAGTTTCAGAAGACCATCATCATGGTCACGCATGATCCCGAGGCCGCTTCCTTTGCCCGGCGCACGCTACGTCTCAACAAGGGCGAATTCATCAGCGAGGAAAGGACGGGCCGATGACCTTCCTCCAGCTTATGCGGCGCAATGTCTGGCGCAAGCGGCTGCGCGCCATTTTGCTGATGTTTTCAGTCGGCGTCGCCTTCCTGATCTACGGGCTTACGGCGAGCTTCGTTAGCGGCAGCCAAGGAGCGGCCGGCGCCAGCAACAATCTGCTCGGCGTCTTCAACAGATCGAGTCGCGGGCTGCCGTTGCCGCTTGCTTACCTCAACCGGATCGCGGCCGACCGGGATGTCGCCGCAGTCGCCTATACCGCACGCATGCGGGGCTTCGTCGAGGTCGAAAAGAATGTGGTTGCCGTCAGCGCCGTCGATCCACAGGCGATCGCCGCCGCCAACGGCGACGAGCTCAAACTGACGCCGGAGTTGATCGCGGCATTGGAAGAGGCCGGTGATCGGGTGCTGGTCGGCAGGGCACTGGCGGAAGCCGAGGGCTGGTCGATCGGCCAGCGCATCGGCTTTACCGGGCAGCTTGCCAGGACTGACGGCAGCCGCAATTGGAGCTTCACGATCGCGGGTATTTTTGAGGGCGCGGATGCCGGCACCGATACCTATTTCATGCTCGCCCGCTACGACGCCCTCAATGCCACTCGTGCGCGCGACAAGGATACTGTCGATGCCTTTGTGGTACGTCCGCGCCCGGGCGTGTCACCAAGTGTGCTGGCAGCGCGGATCGATGCTCTATTCGCAAATTCGGCGGCGCAGACGAGGACGCAGTCGGAAAAGCAGTTCCTTGAAGCGTTTCTCCGGCAATTCGCTGATATCGGCCTGATCGTGAGCCTCGTCGTGGGGGCGGCCTTCGTCACCATCCTGATGATCGCGGTCAACACTATGCTCTTCGCAGTGAGGGAGCGGCGTTTCGAGATCGGCGTCTTGAAGGTGCTCGGCTTTTCCAGTCCGCGGATTCTCGCGCTCATTCTTGGCGAGACATTGTTTATCTTTCTTGTCGGCGGCGCGGGCGGACTTGTCCTCGCCAAGCTTGCGACGCTTTCCATCGGACCGGAGTTCGGCCTCGTCTTCGGCACGAGCGTGCTTGCGAAATCTCTCGCCATCATGGCAGGGCTCGGCCTGCTGACCGGGCTGTTGCCTGCGGTGATCGCCGTGCGCCTGCCCATCGTCAACGCCTTCAGAACGAGATAATCCAATGTTATCAACGCTCAAGCAGACCTTTCTTATGATCAGAGTCAACCTTGGCAGCTTGCCGCGCCGGCTGTGGATCTCGTTGTCGATGGTGCTGTCGGTCGCTCTCGTCGTGGCGGTGCTCTCAGGTTTCCTGGCGATGGCGCACGGTTTCGAGGCCGCGCTCGCTGGCGCCGGGTCGGCTGATATCGCCGTCATTCTCGGCGGCGGCACCAACCAGGAGACCGGTTCGGAGGTGCCGGCCGAGGCAATCCGCAGCCTTGCGGCCATGAGCGGCGAGACCGGGATCGCGCGCGACCGCGCGAGCAATCCGGCATTGTCGCGCGAGACCGTCGTTCCCATCGATGTCAGGCAAGGCGAAGGCGTCGAGCAGACGATGTCGCTCAGAGGCATGGATCCGGCGGGCCCCGGCTTGCGTGAACGCGCGCGGCTTTCGCGGGGGCGGCTGTTTTCGCAAGGCGCGCGTGAGATCGTCGTCGGTGCCCGCATCGCCGATACTTTTCCTGGTTTCGCAGTTGGCGACACGATCCGCCTTGGCGCGCTCGACTGGAGGATCGTCGGGCATTTCACTTCAGACGGCAGCGCCTTTGAATCCGAGATCTGGGCGGATCTGGAGGCGGTGCAATCGGCTTTCGATCGGCAGGGGCAGGTGCAGAGCCTGCGTGTCCGCCTCGATGGCGGAGGCGATCCCGCAAGAGCACTGGCGACGTTGCGTGATCGTCTGTTGGCCTTGCCCGGTACACCGCTCGTCGTCGTTTCCGAGGCTGATTTCTACGCCGGCCAAGCCGAGCGCACCGAAAGCCTGATCCGCCTATTCGGCTGGCCGATCGCGCTCCTGATGGCGATCGGCGCGGCGGCGGGTGCCTTGAATACGATGATGAGTTCGGTTTCCGACCGCAGCGTCGAAATCGCGACACTGCGCCTCCTCGGTTTTGCCCGCCTGCCGGCCTTCGTCGCTACCTGGGTGGAGGCGGTACTCCTGTCGGCGGCCGGCGCCGGACTCGGTGTCTTCGCCTCCAAGCTCGCTTTCGATGGTTTGCAGGCAAGCACGATGGGCGGCAACACGACCAGGATGGCCTTTCAGCTCGACGTCACTCCCGACGTGGTGTTCACCGCCGGCCTTCTTGGCCTTGCCATCGGCATCCTGGGCGGCGCCCTGCCGGCGATTGCCGCCGCTCGCCTGCCGCTGACTTCGGCGCTGCAGGCGAGGGGAGAAATAGCGCAGAGATGATCGCCCGCCCCGTCATTCGAGAGGCCCTCTGGCCTGCTCACGATCGGGGCTGATTGGCCAAGCTGGCGCTGGGGCTTCATGCGAATCGCGAGCAGAATCACTGCGGTACAGCCTGGAAGGAAGATGTCTCGCTGCCCGACGTTCCTCGATTTATTCGCCTCTGAGTCGCCATTTTCCCTGTTTGGGTTGCGGCTTTTCAGCGCCTTGTCGGACCGGGCGCCGTTGCCTGTGGAACAAAACCCGTAAACCGGTCGCTGCCGCATTGACAACATCTTCTCGCCTTCTTGCCGTGGACGGTTGCCCCGGCCGCAGGACGATCGGCCGATCCCGGTCGGTCTCAGTGGCGACATAGCGATCCGACGAACAGGGCAACATTGGTGATATGACAATCTACTATGTGAACTCAGCGACTGGCTCCGACCGCAACGGTGGGACGAACCAGAACTCGGCTTTTGCGACTTTGTCCAAAGTGGAATCCTTGGCTCTGAAACCAGGCGACAGCGTGCTGCTCGCCAAGGGGAGCGTGTTCAACGAACAATTCGATATCAAATATTCCGGCAGCGAGAGCGCGCCGATCAAGATCGGCAGTTACGGGACGGGGGCGGCCCCCATCATCCACAGCGGCGGCGACGGCATCCACAGTCTTTATGCCTCCAACATCGTGATCGAGAACCTCAAGATATCGAACACCGGCGGTGCGGGCATTTATGGCGGCAATGTCACGAATTGGACGGTGCGGGACGTCGAGATTGCCAAAACCGGATTATCGAAAAGTGCAGGTGCGATCACCTTCCGGACCAGCAAGAATGTCACGGTCGAAGGCAGCAAGATATCGGACGTCAGGGGCGACGGCTTCTGGATTCAGAAAGTCGAAGGTGTCAAACTTCTGAACAACGCCGTTACCAGCGCGAATGGCTCGACGGCAGATGCCGTGCAGATCAACGACAGCAGCAGTATTCTGGTCAAGGGTAATCATCTCGACCAGACCCATGCCAGCAGCCCCAAGGGCGTTATCGCGTTAATCGGGGCTGCAAATGCCGTGGTCGAGGACAATGTGCTCACCGGCGGCGGCTTCGGTATCAGCGCGCAAGTGGGCAAGAACGTCGCGATCCACGACAACGACATCTCGGGATATCATGGTTACGACTGGTCCTTTGCCATCGGTCTCGGCGACCAGGGCGACGCGCGAGACTACGATATCGCCGGCAATCATATCCATGATGGCGCATGGGGCGTGGTCATCACCGCCCCCATCGGCAGCCCCAGCTATGTCCGCACGAATATCAAGGTCCACGACAATGTCTTCAATGACCTGTCTCAGGCGGCGCTGAAGCTCGACAGGCCGGCATCGGGCTCTTTTTACAACAATACCGTCGAGAGTGGCGTCACGGCCACCAGCATTGCGCGTTCCGTTGCCGACGCGCACACCTTTTCCGTCAGCAACAACCAGACCATCGCCAATGTCGAGACTGTGCTGGCGATCTCGGCTACCAAGGCTGCCGCTACGACGGAAGCGGCCATGGATGCCGCGGTCGTCGCTGCCCATGACAATTTGAAGATCATCACTGACACCGGTGCGGCCCATCACGGCAATCTTCTCGAAAACGACAGCTCAGACAACGGAACCCTGGCGCTCCGTCGCTTCGGCCACGAAACCGTCGGCAAGCACGGACTGACTCTGACGGGCGATTATGGCGTCATCCATGTGGAGCGCGATGGCAACTATTCCTACACGCTCGATGAAACGAAGCTCCCCGACCATGATGGACATGTGAGCGAATCCTTCAGTTACGAAATCAATGATGGCAACTCGCATCATAGTGACGCGGATGCGCTGACCGTTTACATCCATATGGATGGCTTGCTGAGCTGAGTGGCCCGAGTGCGAGGAGCGGGTTGATCCCGCCCTCGTGTTCCGAGGCTCCGGCCTTTGGCCGGACGCCTTGGCCTCGTCCTGACCGTCAAGCGGCAGCACGGCGCTTACCGTTCATTCACCTTTTAGTCGTTATTTCCTAGATTATCTTCTCGTAAGTTGTATTATCCAGGGGAGCAGCCTCCGCCAGGCGCTTCTCGGGAATAAGGCAGGCCCATGGTCTGCTGGCTGCCGTAACGTAACGGCAATGGAACGCCATGTTGTTGAGCATGGCTTCAGCTCCCGATCGCATCAGATCCACTCGTTGCAGCCGAACCAGACGGCTGCGCGACAATGCGAGAACACGGCGATATGACAATCTATTATGTGAATTCAGCGACGGGCTCCAACACCAATGCCGGCACCAGCGCAGAAGCGGCTTTTGCGTCATTCTCGGCAGTGGAAAACTTGAAGCTGCAGCCGGGCGACAGCGTGCTGCTCGCGGCGGGTACTGTTTATAACGACCAGCTTGACCTGAAATATTCCGGCACCGCCGCTGCCCCAATCACCATCGGCAGCTACGGCGTCGGCGATGCGCCCGTCATCACGAGCCCTAATGACGGCATTCACAGCCTATACGCATCGAATATCGTCATTGAGAATATCAAGATATCAGATACTGGTGGCGCGGCCATCTATGGTGGCTATGTCTCAAATTGGACCATCCGAAATGTCGAGGTTGATCACACCGGATTATCCAAATCCGGTTCTATCACCTTCCGTACCGGCTCGAACATCACGATCGAAAACAGCACGATTAACGACGTCAATGGCGACGGCATCTGGGTCGAGAAGTTCAACGGTGTCACGCTCCTCAACAACACCGTCACCAATGCCCACGGAACCACTGCCGACGCCGTCCAGATCAACGACAGCAGCAACATCGTCATCAGCGGTAATTATCTTGATCAAACGGGTGCAGTCACGCCAAAGGGCGTCCTGACGCTCGTCCGGCCTGTGGATGCTGTGATCGAGGGGAACACCATCCTCGGCGGCGGCTTCGGGATCAGCGCACAAGCCGGCACAAATGTCGCCATCCATGACAACGACATCTCAGGCTATGGCGGCTACAGCTGGTCCTATGCGATCGGCCTCGGCGACCAGGGGGATACGCGTAATTACGATATCGCTGGAAATTACATCCATGACGGCGCCTGGGGCGTGGCAGTCAGCGCCGCGGGCACGACCACTTATGTCCGCGAGGGTATCGAGATCTACGGCAATCTCTTCGACGACCTGACCCAGGCGGCATTGAAGGTCGACCGGCCGGCATCCGGATCCTTCCATGACAATTTTATCGAGAGCGATGTCACGCCATACAGCATTTCCCCCTCGATCATCGCTGCAGGCACCTTTCCCGTCAGCGATAACACGATCGTCGAAGAAGGTCCTACTACGCTTGCGAGCGCCGACAGCCTCGCCGCCGCGGATGCGAGCGTCAGCCTCGTATCGGACACCGGGCTCACATCCCACAACGACCTGAAACTTGCTGCCGACAAGATTGCAGCGGATAAAGTCGGCGCTCATCATGACAATCCAATCTGGGAAAACGGCATATCGGATGAAACCCTGCTGCTTCGTCACTTCGGCAAGGCTGCTGTCGAAAAGCACGGGTCGACATTTGGCAACGGCGATCACGGCGTCACCATGGAAGCCGCCGATCTTGCTGGCCCGGAAAACGGCAGCGAAATTTCACACCATGAGATCACGCCTCAGCCGTTGCATCATTCAGAAGCGGATCCGCTGATCGTCTCTATCCTTCAACACGGCATGCTGCACTGAGGATAGCAGGGAGCATCGCCGCTACGGGGAGAAGCCGTGGCGGCATCAGAGGTCGCCAAGCAGCGTTCGGTGAAAAACGCTCTCTTGTCGCTCGCCGCCATCGGCTCAGGAAGAGAGGCCGATCGTAATCGTGGCGGAAAGCACGCCGCTATCGAGCTTCTCAAAATCGAAGATGTGATCGGTAGCGTCCTGCGGAATGAGGCCGTCATTGTCGTTGCGCGTATCGCGGCGGGGGCGTTCACGATAGTCGGGATGCTCACCATAGATGATGTCACTCAGGGCGTCGTCGAAATAGAGCTGGCTGACGAGAAGCTCCTTGCCGTCTGCGAGGATGCGGCAATGAACATGCGGCGTGCGGCCACTATACCATCCCGGATAGGCGGTCAAAAAACTTGCCTGCCCGGCCTCGTCGGTCAGTTGGCGACCGCGAAATGCGAGCCCGCTGATTGCCTCGGCGTCACTAAGCGTACACATCTTCGCAGCCTCTCGGCCGGAATAGATGCCACGGTGATCGGTATGCCAGATTTCGATGTCGGCGTTTTCGACCGGCCGGCAGTCGGCGGCATGGACGATACGAAGGGCCAGCCGCAACGGCAGTCCGGCTTCTCCTTCAGAGATGTCTTGGCGGGCCGGGACGTCGTTGACATGGCAGGGGCCACGGGTCTGGGCCAGGGTCACGACGCAATTCGGGCGAGTGCGGAAGAGCGGCGCGGGCAGCTTTTCCAAGGCGACAGACTTGGTGCCGCCGCTCAGAAAATCAGTGCCCTTCCAGTCGAATTTCCTGGCTGCCGCCGCGGCATGCCGCCGCGGCCAGATTGCCGTCGCAACAACCGAGGATGCGGCAATCGCGGCGCCGCCAAGTACAAGAGTGCGCCTCTTCATATGTCCTCCTTTGTCTCAGGACCTGGCGTGTAAGGGGGCAGGCCAGCACCTTCAGTTAAATCCCGGCAATGATCACGGTGACGAGGCTGTCGGCGAAGCAGGGCGATGCCATCAGACCTTAGATGGCAACCTGTTCGCCAAGCTCGACAACGCGGTTTGACGGCAGGTTGAAATAGTCGGAGGGATCGATGGCAAAGCCTTCCAGCGCCATGAATATGCGTTCCTGCCAGCCGGGCAGGCCGGTGTTCGGCGTCCTGACGAGGTTGCGGCGGCCGAGATAGAAGGACGTTTTCATGATCTCGAACTTGAAACCTCCTTCTCTACAGAGCGCCAGCGCCCTGGTGACATCAGGATCGTCCATGAAGCCGAAAGTGATATCGAGACGCACGAAACGCGGCGAGAGTTGGCTTATCTTGATGCGCCTGTTGTCGGGAACATAGGGTTCGTCCTCGGTCCAGACAGTGAGGATGACGTTCTGTTCGTGCAGCACATGATTGTGCTTGAGATTGTGGAGCAGAACGTTCGGCGTCCGGTCTGGCACGCTGGTAAGAAAAACCGCCGTTCCCGGAACGGTAACCGGTGAATGATCCGACTTCCGCTCGATCGACCGGATGAAGGAATCGAGCGGAATTTCGTTGTTGGCCCGCAGTCTCTTGAGGTAGGCTTGCCCCCGGGTCCAAGTCCACATCAAAATCATGATTGCCAGCGCCAGGGCGACCGGAACCCAGCCGCCATCGTGGATCTTCAGCAGATTGGCTGCCAGGAACAAGACTTCGATAATGAAGAGCGGCAGCAGCAGCATGGCGGCGAGCGTGAGCGAGTAGCCCCAGACAGCCCGCAGGAATTGGAAGGACAGCATGGTCGAGATGACCATGGTCCCAGTTACCGAGATACCGTAGGCAGTCGCCAGCGACTCGGAGTCGCCAAAGGAAAAGATCAGCATCAGCACGCCGACCAGCAGGAGGAGATTGACGCTCGGTACGTAGATTTGGCCCGTGTTGGTCTCGGACGTGAATTTGATCCGCAGCCTCGGCAGGAAGCCGAGATGAACCGCCGAGCGGGCGAGAGAAAAAGCGCCGGTGATGACGGCCTGGCTGGCGATGATCGTCGCCATCGTCGCCAGTATGACAACTGGCAACAGGATCCAATCCGGATACATCAGAAAGAATGGGTTGGTGGCCGTTTCGGGATGGGCGAGAACGAGCGCGCCCTGGCCGATATAGTTCAGAAGCAATGCAGGAAAGACGAGTACGAACCACGCCGTCTGGATGGGGCGGCGGCCGAAATGCCCGAGATCGGCATAGAGCGCTTCGGCACCCGTCACCGTCAGAAAAACGGCGCCGAGCACGATGAGGCCGACCGTGCCGGCATGGGCGAGGAACGAAAGCGCATTGATCGGATTGAGGGCGGCCAGAATCCTCCAGTCGTCGCCGATATGGATCAAGCCGCCGGCAGCCATGGCCAGAAACCATAAGACCGTTATCGGCCCGAAAAACATGGAGACAGCTGCAGTCCCCCTCGACTGCGCGGCAAAGAGAACGATCATGATCGCAGCCGAGGCGAGCGGGACATAATCGGCAAAGGTCGGCGTGACCAGCTTCAGACCTTCGAGCGCTGACATGACCGAGAGGGCAGGCGTGATCATTGCATCGCCGATGAAGAGGGCTGCCCCGATCAGCCCGGCGAAGAACAGGACCGGCACGTTTCGTCCCATCTTCTTCATCAGGAGGGCAAGCAGCGAGAGGGTACCACCTTCGCCGTCATTGTCCGCCCTGAGAAGGAACAGCACATATTTGAAAGTCACGATAACGGTTAGCGTCCAGACCATCAGAGAGATCAGGCCGATCACTTCCGGCTCGTGTATGCCATCGGCAGCAAAAGGCCTGAGCGCCTCGCGAAAGGCGTAGAGCGGGCTGGTGCCGATATCGCCATATACGACGCCGACTGCACCGACGACCAATCCGACAAAGCCGCTCCGACTGCCGAGGTCACTGCTCTTGTCCGCATGTGTTGAAGTCATGTTTCCCCGCTCACGCCTCTTGCTTACAGACAGAAACATATGCCGCATTGGAGAAGGGCAAGTAAATTCGTGTCGGTGCAATCTTTTCGTGGCGAAGCGAAGCATGACTGTCGGCCCCGACATGTCTGCCGCGAGGAGTTCGGAATGAAGCGATTTCGGCCCGGAAAATAATATAGTAGGCATTCGAAATCACTTTTTAGGCAGGGGGCGAGTGAGATGGAACCCACTCAATTGTTCGAGCTGGTCATTGCGATGTTTCTCGCGATCATCGCGCTGCATTACGCTGCTCACAGGCTGGGTTTGCCACCGTCCGTTGCGCTGCTGGCCGGCGGCGCTCTGCTAGCCTTCGTGCCGGGGCTACCGGCGATCACCGTAGATCCCGGGCTGGTGCTTGTCATCTTCCTGCCACCGCTCTTGATGGACGGCGCCTGGGCCATTGCTCTCGTGCGGCTGCGGCGCCATATGATCGGCATTGCCTCGCTCGCCGTCGGAGCAGTATTCTTCACCTGTGCCGTCGTGGCCGTCGTGACCCATCTTCTCTTTCCGTCACTTCCCTGGGCCGCCTGTGCAGCACTTGGCGCGATCGTTGCACCGCCGGATGCGGTGTCGGCCCGCGCCGTGCTGGAGCGCGTCAGGCTGCCGCGGCGGCTGCAGATTCTGCTGGAAGGCGAGAGCTTGCTGAACGATGCGAGCGGTCTGGTTCTATTTCGCTTTGCCGTCGCCGCCGCCGCAACGGGAAGTTTCAGCGCGATGGAGGCGGCTTCCAGCTTCCTTGTGCTGGCGCTCGGCGGCATGGTCGTCGGCGTCGTTGTCGGAACGGTGTGGGTGAAATTCGTCCGGCGCCTGGGCGACGAATATCTCATCATCGCCGCCACTGTGCTGCTCGCCTGGATTTCCTATCTGCTCGGCGAATTGCTGCACGTTTCCGGCGTCATTGCCACGGTTACCACGGGTCTGATCGCTTCCTGGCACCAGCACACCGTATTCTCGGCCGCAACGCGCATGCGAGGCACGTCGTTCTGGACTGTGATGATCTTCCTGATGGAAGCTTCAGTTTTTACATTGATCGGGCTGTCGTTGCGCGACGTCGTTGAGCGCGGCGGTGGTTTTACCACAGTTATCGCGACCATGGGACTACCGATGCTGGCGATCCTCGTGACGCTCGTGATCGCCCGCTTTGCATGGGTCTTCGCCTCAGATCTCGTCATCCGCCTTTGTGCTCCGCTGGGGTTCAAACGCGCTGAGCCGCTGGGCGCCGGCGGCGCCACCGTCCTCAGTTGGGCCGGCGTGCGGGGCGTGGTGACGCTTGCCCTGGCGCTCAGCCTGCCAGAAGAATTCCCCGGCCGCGACTTCATCCTCGCAACATCATTTGCCGTCATTGTCGGAACCGTGCTCGTCCAGGGAACGAGTTTGGGGCGGATAATTGCCTGGGCACGGCTGGTGGAGCCGGAGACGGAAAGGGCGCGTCTCACAATGAGTCAGGCCGAAGCCGCCATGGCGCAGGCGCAGCTTGGAACCGTCCAAAACCTGGCATACGACCCTGAGGGAAATCTCATCCACCCGCAATTGCTGGAGCGATACCAACGCCGAGCCACCGCTATCGTCGATTACGCCGCGAGAACGGAACATTATATCCCGATGCTTCACGCCCATTTTGATGTCGTTCTCGAGGCGGTTGCGACCGGCCGTCGGGAACTCATTCGGCTCCACCGCGCCGGTGATATCGACGACGAGACGCTGGAGGAGCTGGAACGGGATCTCGATCTGGAGGAATTGAGCGCGATTTCAGCTAAAGCCTGAGTTTGCAATCGAGTCAGATCGAAGACGGCCGGTAAAAATACGCACTGCATTCGAAGTATTCGATGCGATCCTGGAAATATAAATCCCATCGTAACTAATGCCGTTCCACCGGATCGTTGCGAGATTCCGGCGGATTGTTCCGCTTCGGCTCCCATATGGCATCGGGCTTTCGTCACCCCCAACATCGAATTCTCCATTTTTCGACTTCGCCAGCTGAGCGTTTGCAGATTGCCAATATTCGTCCGTTTTGCGGGTGCCGTCGCCGGTCGCCTAAGTTTTATTTCTTTAAATACAGGAAAAAATACGCGGTCAAATTGCTTCTAATTGCCGCCATGATTCAACTATACGTTCCAGCCGCGATTTTTTCTTCGCCACATTTCGGATGTTTGAAATTATCCAAACAATGGTGAGAAACAATGAAAATTATTCTCGTCATAGCCCTCACGGTTTTTGCCGTGCCGTGTGAGGCCGACATGCTCGTCACGGCTTCGAAATATAATCGCATGCACGAACGTTCTATTTCATTTCTCAGCATCAATCCCCGCAGAACGTCGTGGTGCGGAGCATTCCTCGCCTTTGTCGCCAAACGATCGTCACGCCAGCCGCCGCCCAATCCCAATATGGCAGTTTCCTGGAAAAGCTTCGGCAAACCTGTCTTCTTTCGTTCGGCAAGGCGGGGAGATGTCGTTGTGATCCGAAGCGGCAGGCGGTTCCATGTCAGCCTGTTCGATCACTTCGATCAGCGGCGCCAGTACGTCTATCTCTTCGGCGGCAACCAATCCAACCGCGTCCAGCTGTCACGCTACCGCGCCAGCTCGGTCGTTGCCGTTCGACGATAAAGCCGTTCTGTTGATTGGCACCTGGCCCAACGGTCGGCTCTCGTGCTGAGGTTCGGAGGCTGCGCCTCGAAGAGGGGCGGCTTATCGTCGGAATTTGCGCACCGATCGTCAATCAAACCCGTCCAACGCACATAGCACGCCATCGACTGGGATTGAGGCCAGCCTTTCGCGCGTGATGTCGAATCGCCAGGCTTTGACCAGATTCTCGGATCGATAAGAGCCATCTGGCTCTTCCGCCATCCTGCCGAGTGCAAAGATGGGGGCATCAGGAAACCGCCTCGATGAGCAAAAGGCCGGCTGCAGAAGTTCGTGGTGGGGGCTCGGCTTTGAGATCGTTACCTGGTCGATCACGGTCCAGACGGGGAGACTTCCATTCATGCCGGTCTGGCGTCGAAGCACCAGCAAAAGCTTTGCGCCGCATTTTAGCTCGGCTGCCGCATAGGCTGGGCCTCCGACCATTCCTGGTAGTACCGTTCCGCCGATCTCCACGCAGCCCTTCGCAGGAGGAGGCGTCGATTTTCCACGCACCTCACTGGCATCGCCGGTGGCTGGAATCAGCGTGAGAAGAGCGGCAATCGCGGGGAGATATCGAGACATGGGAAACCGTTGAGGACACGTGGCGAGGGAGGGGCTGGTTGAATTCTCAGTGCTGAAGTGAGGACCGTAATCCTGCTCTGGAAGACGTCAATGGTTGAGGTTGCAAGTGGAACAAGGTCAGTCGCGGCTGACACTGCGGAAGGCAGCGATGATGCTGTCGGCGGCCAGCCGGGCTTCGTCTGCGTTCGTCTGGAAATTAGTGACGGAGAGCCGCATAACGTCGCGGCCGCGCCATTTGGCGCCGCCTGCGAAGAGGGTGGCGTTTTCACAGATCTTTGCGATGGTCTTGCGGGTGATTGCATCGCTCTCTTCGTCCGGGCGGTCTGTGGCGAAGTGGAGGATGATTTGGTTCAGTGTGATTTCGTTCAAGATGGTGATGCCTGGTTCGCGCTGGAGATGCTCGGCCAGCAGGCGGGCCGACGCGCAACATTGGTCGATGAGGGCGGCGATGCCATCGCGGCCGAGATGTTTCAGCATCGCCCAGGTGGCGAAGCCCCGAGCGCGCCGGGAAAGCTCCGGCACGTAATGGGAGGGATCGCGCTCGCCCTCGGCTGCGAGTGGCAGGTAGCTTGCGGCGATCGTCATGGCGCGGCGGTGGGCAAGCTCGTTGCGCACGATCGCATAGCCGCAGTCATAGGGCGTCTGCAGCCATTTATGACCATCCGTCGCCCAGCTATCGGCCGCCTCGACCCCGCGGCTGAGGTGGCTGAATTTCTCCGAAGCCTGCGCCCAGAGGCCGAAGGCGCCGTCGATATGCACCCAGGCGCCTTTTTCCTTCAGGGTCGGGATGATCCGACGAAAATCGTCAAAACCGCCGGTATTGATCTGCCCGGCCTGGAGGATGGCGATGCAAGGGCCGATGACCGACGTAAGCGCGTCGCCGAGCGCGGCCGGATCGATCCGGCCCATTGGATCAGTCGGCAGGCGCAACACCCGGTCATGGCCGAGGCCGAGGAATTGAAGCGCCGAGAAGACGGTCGTGTGGGCGTCGTCGCCGATCAGCACCGTGATCTCGGGCGCGCCGAACAGGCCTTTTGCGTCCGCATCCCAGCCAGCCTTGCGCAGCACCTCGCCGCGGGCAGCGGCAAGGCAAGTGAAATTGGCGACCGTGGCTCCCGTGACGAAGCCGACGGAGCTTTCGGGCGGCAGCTTCAGGATGTCGAGAAGCCATCTCGCCGAGACCGTTTCGACGGCGGCCGCGGCCGGGGCGGCGACGTGGTTTCCGGCATTCTGGCCCCAGGCGCTGGTCAGGAAGTCGGCCGCCACGCCGACCGGATGAGAGCCGCCGATGACCCAGCCAAAGAAGCGTGGGCCCGTGGTGAAATGCAGGCCGGGTTCGGCGTTCGCGGCGAGCTGCCTGATGACATCGGCCATATCGGCGCCGGCCGCCGGCAGCGGCTCGTCGAAGGTGGCGAGCGAAGCGGCATAGTCGTGCCGGGGCACATGGCGGGCCGGCGCGCGCTCACGAAACCCGGCTGCAAGCCGCGCGGCTTCCTGAAACAGAGATGCGATTGCCGACATGCGATCCCCCTGCGCCGGACGCCCGCCGGTCCTGGGGACCGCCTCCAGGCAAGCTGCCGGCGCCGGCAAGTCTATCCGATATCGCCATCGCTGTCTTGGTTCGCGAAGAATCGATCCAGGCGGGTTTGGCTTCGGCTGAAGCGTTGCGGCGCGGACCCAAAGGCTTACAGCATATCCCCAAGGCTCCAGTGGTTGCTCCAGCGGGCGTCGATTTCGTCGTCGACGTTCTGGTAGCGGATGTCGGTGGAGAGGCGCAGCCGCCGGGTGCGGTCTTCGTTGTTGGTGGCGGCGTGGATTATGTAGGGGGAGTGCAGCACGACGTCGCCAGCCTCGTAATCGGCGGCGAGCCAGCGGGCGTTGAAGCGCTCGGCTATATCAGGCAGGTCCTTGGAGATCCAGCCGCCTTCGGCCATTTGACTGTTATAGGCGCTGATCCGCTCTTCCGGCGAGAGAGTGCCGCTGTTCGCCTGGAATTCCGCCTCCATCCTGCGGCCGAGCGCATGCGAGCCTTCGAGATAGACGAGGCCGCCCATTTCGGCGGGGATGTCTCCGATCGGGATCCAGGCAGTGACGAGCCGGCTGGTGCCGCCGCGGAGGTAGACGAGATCGTAGTGGGCGGGGGTCGCCACCGCCGTGCCGGGTTGGACATAACGCATCAGCTTGCGTTTGTGGAGATAGGAGATGCCTTGGAGGAAGGCGTCCATGAAGCGAACGAGCCGCGGCTGGGCGCAGAAGCCTTCATAGGCGGCGGAGCGGACGATCGACATTAGGCGGCGGTTGGCGAGGTTCCAGTCGAAGCCTTCGGCGGCCGCGATGCCAAGTGCGAAATCATGGCCGGGCGCCAGCAGGCCGGTTTCGGCGAGGTGGGCGAAGACCCAGCGGCGGAAATCGATCACTTCGGCGCGCGGCAGAAGGCCCTTCAGCCAGACATAACCATCCTCCTCATAGCGGCGGCGGATGGCCTCGACGCCTAAGGCAGGATCGGTCTGCGTCAGCAGGCCGAGCCTTTCTGCAGGGATTGTCTTGCCACGGGCGGCGAGGGGCGATTGCATCACTTTCATCCCGGCAGCATTCGCGACAATTGACATTTCATTCATCCTTGCTTTGACTTACCTGCCTCCAGCTTGTCGGTTGCGTGGGCCGATCGCCATGGAGGAAAGCTGCAGCTGGATTTTTCGCTCATGAGAGAAGCAGAGGCCATCTATCGATCTCCCCTTGCCGCGGCCGGCGGGCTTGCTGTGACGGGCAGCGGCAGGCAGCATGCGCGCCATGCCGTGAAGGACAGGAGGCTGCCGAGCTTTGCGGCCGTGTTGGTGGAGCGCGGGCGGGGGTTTCTCGAAACCGCTGCGGGCGGGCGCCAACCCGTGGAGGGGCCGGCGCTCTTCTGGTTGTTTCCGAACCGCCCGCATTCCTATGGGCCTGACGAAGCTGGATGGGACGAGCGCTGGGCGCTGTTTGAAGGTTCGTTCACGCGGGATTTCGTGCGGATGCGGCTGATTGGCGAGCGTCATCCCCTCGTGACGCTGCGCCATCTCGAGGAGGTGGTGCGGCTCTTCGCGCGGCTGCATGCCGATCTCGTCGACGACAGCCATCTAGGACAGGCCTCGGCGGCATTGGCGCTCCATCGTATCGTCATCACCGCCGCGCGGCAGGCGAGCGCTGCCGCAGGTCGCGAAGGCGAGGGTGCGTCCGCCGATCTCGTCGAGACGCTGCGGGGCAGGGCGCTGCAGCCGCTCGACCTTGCCTCGTTTGCCTCCGAGCACGGCATGTCGCCGGCCACGCTGCGGCGTAAATTCATAGCCGAAACGGGCATGCCGCCAAAGGACTTCCAGCTTCGAGCGCGTATGGACCAGGCCAAGCAACTGCTCGCCATGTCAGACGAGAAGATCGAAACCATCGCAGCCATGGTCGGTATCGAAGACCCGTTCTATTTCTCTCGCGTCTTTCGTGAGCGCGAGGGCTGCAGCCCCCGTGAATTCCGGATGCGATATAAGCGAGGTTGAGCTGTTGCAGTATGGATCGCGGTCTTTGCTGCGATCTTGAACAAATCAAGCATTACGTGAAGAGGAAGACGATTTTCTCCAATAAATGTTGATTTTATGCCGGCTGTTTTCAAAATTTTCTAAGGATCTGCTGAAATCTATTGCCTTCTTTCGAAGTATCCATCAATGATGTACGAAATATCATTCGCGCTGCTGTCAAGGCCGCTCTGTCGATCAGCGAGGGATATGCACTGAAATATTTCATTCTCTATGCGCTCGTGTGCTCGGTAGTCGGGATAATTCTTCTCGTCGTCTTCCATCAGATTGCACCGGTTCAGATGGAGAGACCTGGCGATCAAACGGCCTTCGAACCGGATGATCTGGTCGTGCGGTCGACCCGCGAACCAACGACAGACCAGCCCGCCATGCGGCCTCTCAACCAATGGGATCTGCGGCTTGGCAATCAGCCGGAGGCGCAGCCCGATCAATCAGGTGTGCGCAAAGGCGGCCGGGTGGGAACGCCGGCGCAGTAGGTAGAGTTGGCGCTGCCATTCGGGCGCGGCCTTCTCCAAGGCTCCTCATGCTAAGGTGTGCAGCCCGCGAGGGCGGAGCCTCGAAGCACGCGGCTCAACGCTGCTTCTTGCATTCATCAACCGCCGATATACCCGCCGTCAGGATGATCCTTCGAGGCCCTGCGGGCACCTCAGAGTCTGTGAACCTTTTGGATTTCGTCGTTTTCGAAAGAGCTGAGCCATTGATTTAACTCGCATCGAAAAATTGTAAAATCGATAGGTTCACAGGCTCTCAGGATGAGGCTCTCTTGTGTGTTGGCGGGCCGCGATGGGGCCAGGCGCCAATCGAACTCGCGCTTCCGAGTTGCATCCACTGCAGTCGGCTGCGATGACATATCTCCGATACTCCGGGAGGTGGCGATGGATGCAGGCGGCGTGACGATCAGGCTCATAGGTGCAGACGAGGTGGAGGCTTTCCGGCATATCCGCCTGGAAGCGCTCCGCGCCGAGCCGTCCTCCTTTGCCACCCGCTACGAAGACTGGGAAATTCTGTCTCTGCAGGAGTGGCGCGATCGGCTGAGCGAGCCGGTTTTCATAGCCTTTCGCGAAGGCGAGCCCGTCGGCATCATGGGCTTGTTTCGGCAGCGGTCGAGCAAGATGGCCCACCGCGCCACGATCGTCATGGTCTATGTCCGCGCCAAGCTGCGCGGAACGGGCCTTGCCGTCAAACTACTGGAGGCGATTTCCGATCACGCGCGCAATATCGGCATCCGTCAATTGGAACTCTTCGTCAGCGCCGAAAATACGGCGGCGATACGGTTCTACCAGCGGCAAGGTTTTGCCGAAATCGGCCGTATCCCCGGCGGCGTGCTGGAGGATCGCCGGGAGATCGACGATGTGATGATGGCGCGGCGGCTGATGGGTTAGGCCGTCGCGGCGCGGCGGACCATCGGCCTCTTGACCTCAAGTGGGATTGGGGTTGCAGGATGCAGCCTGAATCGGAGGTCGCCGTGATGAAAATCCTGATGGACAAGGACATTGACGATAGCGGGTTGATGGCGGTCGCGATCGACGCGCTGGAGACCGCCTTCCATGCCAGGGCCGCCAACCGGTTGATCTCGCCACCGAGGCATCATGTGTCGTTTCCTGATCGAGGCGATCTCGTTTTTACCGTTGGCGGTATCATGGGCGAGAAGCCGCTCGCGGGTTTTCGCGTCTACGACACATTCGATGGGGCTGAGCATGCGCAGATCGTCGCCGTATGGTCGGCCGACGACGCCAGGCTCAAAGGGATCGTTCTCGGATCGCTCTTGGGAAGCCTCAGGACTGGCGCGATCGGAGGTTTGGCGATCCGGCATCTCGGCGCGCCTGACGCCAAAATCGTCGGCATCATCGGCAGGGGAGCGCAGGCGCGAACCCAGCTTGCAGCGGCTGCCGCCGTTCGCAACCTCGATCACGCCCGCGTTTATAGCCGCGATGAGAAAAATCGTGCTGACTTTGCAAGCGAGATGCAGCTCGCCCTGGGTCTTAAGGTGGAGCCTGTCGACAGCGTCTCGAAAGCCGTTGATGAGGCCGATATCGTCATCTGCGCGACGACAAGCCAAACGCCCGTCCTCCATGCGGGCGATTTAAAGCCCGGCGCGCACGTCAACACTGTCGGCCCGAAAACGCTTCACGGATGCGAACTCGGCTTGGATCTCGCAGACGCGGCGGCCGTGATCGCGACGGATTCTCCCGAACAAACGCGCGCATACCCATCGCCCTTTTTCCTGACAGGCTCCGGCAGCGACAGCCGCCTGGTCGATCTCGCCGACATCATTGCGGGGAAAGCGTCAGGGCGGAGATCGCCCGAAGAGATAACGCTGTTCTGCTCCGTAGGCCTTGCCGGAACTGAAGTCGTCGTCGCCGCGGCGGTGCTCGATAGGGTGGGGTGTCGGTGTAGACCTTGAGTCAAAGACGCCCTTCAAGCCTCTGTTCATTCTATCTATTCGGGCCTTCTGCCGTCAGGCCCAGCACATCCCGCATGCCATATTCGCCGGGTGCGCGCCCTGCAATCCAGCGGGCGGCGGCAAGCGCGCCGCGGGCGAACATGCCGCGATCGAGAGCCGAATGCGACAGCGTCACGACTTCCTCGGCGGCGGCGAACAGGACGCTGTGTTCCCCGACGATCCCGCCGGCGCGCAGGACGGCGAAGCCGATCTCGCCGGGCAGTCGCTCGCCGGTGACGCCGTCGCGCCCACGCCGCTCGACGGATGCGAGGGAAACGCCGCGGCCCTCGGCGGCCGCTTCACCGAGCATCAGCGCCGTACCGGACGGCGCATCGATCTTCCTGTTGTGGTGGGCTTCGAGGATTTCGATATCCCAGTCATGCTGGGGAAGAGCGCGCGCCGCCTGGGCCACGAGGCCGACCAGCATGTTGACGCCGATGGAGAAGTTGCCGGAGCGCAGGATCGGAATCGTTTGGGCGGCGGCTGCGATCCTTTGGATATCACCCGGCTCGAAACCTGTCGCTCCAATCACCAGGGCCGGCCCGCCTGCCGAGGCACAGAGGCCGGCGAGTTCGGCGGCGGCATTTCCCGTCGTGAAATCCAGGATCACGTCGGCGGCTGCAATTGCGGCCGCACGGTCGATCAACCCTTCACCGGCGGAGCCAGGGCGGCCGATGCCGCCGATGACGACAAAAGCCGGATCGGCCGCGAGCAGCGGCAGTATGGTGCGACCCATGCGGCCGTTCGCGCCGGCGACGGCTATTTTGACAGGGGAGGTCACGTGTTTTCCTTGGCTGGAATATTTACGATGGAGCGGCCGCTTGCATCCGGGGTTCGCGCCGGAACGGCATTCTGGACCTACCGCAATTGCGCTGCCGGCGTAAAGCAGGGGATTTGTTGCCCCCGTCCCTGTGAACGACTGGCCTTACCAGTTGCCGGGATCGGCGGTGTGATCGATGCTGGCGAATTCATCAGCCTTGTTCCGGTCGAGATTTACCTCCGTGGTCACCTTCGTCTCGTCGGTGACCGAGTAGCGGTCAGGGACAGGTCCCTTCGAAAGTTCCTGGTACAGGAGCAAGGCTGCCTCCTCGGCGGTATCGGCCTCGATCTCGCGGGTGAGGGTAACGGTGAACTTGTGCATGGCTTCGGCCCTTTCAATCGCGCGCAGACGATGCTTGCCACTCTGACACCCTTTTGCGGCGAGGACGCAAGGCCGTTGCCGAAATAACATGCATAGGCTGGAGAAAGGCGATCTCTCTCTTATTTCAGTAGAATTGCAAACCAAGAGGGAAGGACCGCCGCAATGGCAAAAAACACGATCTGCCTATGGTACAACAAAGACGCTGAAGACGCGGCCCGCTTTTATGCCGCGACGTTTCCCGACAGCGCGGTGGGTGCTGTCACTCGGGCGCCGGGAGATTATCCTGACGGTAAGCAGGGAGATGTTTTGGTTGTTGAATTCACCGTCGCCGGTATCCCTTGCATCGGTCTGAACGGCGGCCCTGCATTCAAACACAGTGAAGCCTTCTCGTTTCAGATCGCTACGGAGGATCAGGAAGAAACCGATCGTTTGTGGAACGCCATCGTCGGTAATGGCGGCCAGGAAAGCGAGTGTGGCTGGTGCAAGGACAAATGGGGTTTGTCCTGGCAGATTACACCGCGTGTCCTCTCAGAAGCGCTCTCGGCGGGTGGTGATCAGGCAAAGCGTGCATTTGACGCGATGATGACGATGAGAAAGATCGATGTCGCGGCGATCGAGGCGGCTCGGCGCGGTTGAGGCGCCATCGCCCGCCCCGAGGCCGACAGATGTCGGGCTGTCAGAACCAGAGATCGCGTACGCGGCGCCCGTCGGAGGGAAGATCTTTGAATGTGTCGAGCCCGTCGAAATGATCGATGGGGAGATCGGCGACGAGTTCCGGCGGTGCAAGCCGCATGTTGACCGCTATGCGGCGGCGGCCATTCTTTTGCAGGCGCAGACCGCGCCAGCTCAAGACCCAGGCACAGGATGGGCAGAACAAGATTCGAGCGACGACGCTGCCCTGCCGGACCGGGTATAAGAGGCGGTCTGGCCGATAAGGGTGATCCGCTCTCCTTCGTAATCATAGGCCCCGAGCGTGCCGTAGCGTCGGCAGAGGGTGCAGTTGCAGGCGGTGATCGATCCCGGATCGCCTTCGAGGGTCCAGCCCGTCTTGCCGCAATGACATGAGCCCGTCAGCAGGAGTGCTCGGATCCACTTCCCCGTTCAACGGCTGCATCCTGCCTCAATCGTGCAACGACCGCAATTGGCGCGTCGATCGCTCGGCCGCTGCCTTTCACGGGCCTGTGGCCGTTCCGAGGGGTGGTCATCGCCATGGCGCTGACGTCGATGGCGGTGAAGCAATCAATCTGACAGTCATCTGGGGCATTCGGCTACCATCGACGGCGTAACGACTGGGTGCTTCATTCCCGAAGACAATCGAGTAACCATCGCCGGCTCGCCTGAAGGCTGACCGAATGACCTACGGCGGCAACAAGGCCTCTCCTCGAAAGACCTCTGCCCTATAGGTCGAAGTGCCCGCGGGCGGAAATCCCGTCCTGCGAACGCGTCCTCGATCAGCCGGTGGATGGAATATGGCCGAGCGATCACTACGGGGTCATGGTCGATATCGACTCCGGTCAAATGCAAGGGCCGGCTGACGGCGCTGTGGGTCTCGATAAAGGCCGAATTCGTCGTGCCTATTCCACAAGCCCGAAGATCGGGCCATAGCCGCCATGCCAGGACCAATCGTTGCGGTCTAATGCTGGATAGTAAAGCCCAACACCTCGTCCGCCATCCAGAAACAACGCGTCAGGGCATTGCAGTCGGTCCCGGAAGAGCCGTGCGAATTCATGGAAATTGACCCCGTCTTCGCTGATTGCGAAGCGAACCGCGCCACCCGCGCAGACGCCGACCCCGCTTCGACGGCTCCGGTCTGTCGAGCCGGGGATGAAGATCGGGTTCAGCTTGCCGGCGATGACGAGCATTGGGCCGGACTGCGTGGCGAACCGCACCTTGGGGGCACGCCTCAGAAATTCATCGGTCGGGAGTATGTCGGCGCCCGCTTCACCAAGAAAGAACACGCCGTTCGGTTTCTTGTAGAAATTCGGCACCTGACCGGGGGGGGCCTCCGGCCCCTGCGGTATTGGCGGACTTCAATTCCCTGGCGTTTTCGACATACAGTCCCATCGGCGAAAAATCGGCCCGGTACATTCCGGCATTGATGGCCAAGGCCAACGTTTTCCCCTCGGCGCGAACGGCTTCGGCCAAGCGTGAAAAAGCGCGGTATGGTTGGCCATCGGCGCCCTTCCAGAACAGGCGCAGGTCGGCTTTTCCTGCTTCCAGCGTGCAAACGACGTACGCCGCCTGGTCGAAAGTTTCCTGTTCGCATGGCTCTGCATGCGCCTGAGGCAGGAATGTCATCATTGTCGCCAGCATCATGGCCGCGGCGAGCATGGCTTGTTTGACATAGGGCATTGGTATCAGAATAGTCATGACGAGATATGATTTCCTATCGTGCGGCGGCAGCACCGGGTTTTTCATCGCCATCGGCGACGGCCGGAATAGGAATTTTTACCGGTACAGCAACGATTGTCAGCCGGGATGAGTATCCAAGATTTCTCGTGAAACGCGTTCTGCCTCCTTCTTCTGCTGGAACGAAAAGATAGCGTCATGCTCTTCTTCTCCCGCTGGCAGAAGAGTGGATCAGACCGATGAGGTGGGAAGGAGTCTCAGCGGCAAAACGCCTCCATCATCAGAATCCAGGCACCCCGCAAAGGTGGGAACATTCAATCCTACCAGGCGGTACGGGCGGTGCCGAGCGCTGTTGTATGAGAGGATGAGACGTGGGCGACGTGCGCCTTGAGCGATACGACGCAGTTTCCCGGAAAGCTAAGTTTGTGCGCCGTCAAGTGCTTCAGCAGCGCTTCTGCGTCGCGCTTCTCGGTCAACGGAAATGTCACAGTCATGCGGGTTCCTCATACTGAGCATCTGCGGAAATTAATGGTTAAATTCTCTTGTGCTGCAACAAGAAAATTTGAATGATAAAATTAAAATCGATTAGCTTTTGGTGGGGTTTTTTAAAATCGTTTGAATTAGCTTCCTCGGTTTCCCATGGATTGGGCAGTGGTTCGGCCGCGCGAGCGAGATCCGCATAGTGCGCTCCAACAAGCACTCGAAGCGTTAGGAGCAATGCCTTCGATGAAGGCATTGGTGGATGCTGAGAGATGGCGCTGCCGATTCAAGATCAGCCGCTCACCGTGTATGGCGGGCAGCCCAATTCCTGAGCCGCAGTCCATTGAGCTTGATGAAGCCTTCGGCATCATGATGATCATAAGCGATGGAACTTTCCTCGAAGGTGACGAGGTCGGCGGAATATAGTGAGCAGGGCGAGCTGCGGGAAATAACCGAGGCGCTTCCCTTGTAGAGCCTGACCGTCACCTCGCCGTTGACGAAGGCCTGGCTTCGGTCGATCAGCGCCTGCAGCATGTGCCGCTCGTGACGGGCGTATTTCGAATGTCGAGCTGGCAAAAGAGGTGGGGCTGTCGCCTTCGCCCTGCCTGCGCCGCGTGCGCCTTTTGGAAGAGGCTGGGATCATCGATCGCTACGTCGCCGTACTGGATCCGGCCAAGGTCGGCGCAGGGCTGACGGTTTTCGCCCGCGTGTGGTTCAAGACCCAGGATGCCGAGGTCACGCTGCGGTTCGCCGAAGCCGTCAGGCGCTTTCCGGAGGTGATGGAATGTTACCTGACGGCAGGGGAGTGTGATGCCGTGCTTCGGATCGTCACTGCCGATCTGCACAGCTACTGGCGTTTTCAGGCCGACCACCTGACGCGCATTCCGAGCGTCCTCAACGTCAAGACCGATGTGCCGATGGAAACACTGAAGCGGAGCTTCGAACTGCCGTTGCGGTAGCGTTCTAAGGCATTGCGTTTCGGAGCCATATAGCGCGGGGTTGACTAGCCCCCTCCTTCGAGGCTGCTACGGGGCGCCTCGGGGTGAGGCTGGAGCGGCGCGGAAGGCGGCGATCCGCCGCCTGCGCTTCATTCGGCAACTATGCTTTCAGCGCGGCGGCATAGTCGGCCGCGTAGGACTTCAGTGAGCGCGGGGGCCTTGGCGGTGAGCGTCTCGACGTCGCCGGTCAAGGCGGCCGTCCAGTTCTGGGGGACGGGATAGAAGATCGAAGCGAGAAAGCTTGCATAGCCGGCCGGCACGCCAGCCCCCGTCAGCATTTCAATGAAGGCCTCGTCGGAGACGGCGTTATAGGTGACGGGCTTGCCGATTGCTTCGGAGAGGATGGCGGCGGCTTCGGCATAGGAGAGCGCTACCGGGCCGGTCAGGTTGAAGGCCTTGCCGTCGAAGGACGAGGAGGTGAGCGCTGCCACGCCGCTTGCCGCGATGTCTCGGGCGTCGATGAAACTCGACTTGCCTTCGGCGGCGGGAAGCGCGATCTGGAGTGGTCGATGCCTGGTTTCCAGAAGGTGTGGAAGTTGTCGGAAAACCAGTTCGGGTGCAGGATGACATAGGGCGTGGGGATACGGTTTCGGCACTCTCTCACTGGGCGGAGCAGAACATGGACGCAATCTTTGCGGCGCAGCGTGGGCGTATGATGAAAGGGATGCCGGTTGATGGTGCCGGAGGTTCGACGTAAGCAAGATCTGCTGTTCCGCGATTACGCAGTCCTCATCCTGCGCAGGCGTGCTGCGCACCACCGCCATGCGGGCGCAACGACGTAGCCGACGGCCGGGATGGTCGCAAGCCCGAGGAGGATGCCGACGAGACCCGAGCCGGCAGCTTGGACCAGCCAGGAAACCACGCCGCCAACGGCAGGCATTGCGTGCGCGGCGCCTTCCCCGGCATCGTGGAGCAGATGGCTCAGCCAGCCAAAGCCAAAGCTTTCGGCGCCGTGTACAATGATGCCGCCGCCGACCCAGATCATCGCCGCTGTCCCGATCAGACCCAGCACCTTGAGAAGATAGGGCATGCCCTGCACAAGGCCGAGCCCGAGCATGCGAGGGAACGCGCCTGTCCGGGAGCGGGAAGAGCGCTGGACAAGCCAGAGGCCGAAGTCGTCCGCCTTTACGATCAAGGCGACGACCCCGTAAACGGCGGCCGTGATCAGAGTACCGACCAGGGCGAGAATCAGCGCCTGCATCGCCAGACCCGAATCGGACAGGGAGCCGAGGGTGATCGCCATGATCTCGGCCGAGAGGATGAAATCGGTTCTGATGGCGCTCGCGACCTTTTCGTCCTCGAAGGTCTTAGGGTCGACGCTGATCGTCTCGAGAGCGTGCTCATGGGCATGGGCCGCGTGCGGCACGACGAGTTCGTAGACCTTTTCGGCGCCTTCGTAGCAGAGGTAGAGCCCACCAAGCATGAGCAGCGGCATTACGGCCTGCGGCACGAGCAGGCTAAGGACGAGTGCGGCCGGCAGGAGGAAGACCAGCTTGTTTTTGAGGGAACCGATGGCGATCCGCGCGATGATCGGCAATTCGCGCGCAGCCGAGAGGCCGGTTACATAACGCGGCGTGACGGCTGCGTCGTCGATCACGACCCCGGCGGCTTTGGCGCCGGCTCTGCCCGCCTGGGCAACCACGTCGTCCAGAGAAGCGGCGGCCGCCTTCGCAAGCGCTGCGACATCATCAAGGAGAGCAATCAGGCCGACACTCACAAGTAAACCTCTCATTCAGGGACAATGACGGCGAGAATATCCAATCGGGCGGCAGCCGGAAAGGGGCGCCTCTACGCTTGGCGGTGCCTGACCGAAAGGTCAGGTAAGCGAGCCGCTCATTCAATCTGGACATGAATGTGGTCATCATGACGCGCGGCTCGGCAGCCTTGGAAGCGGACATGGGCGTCGGTGATGCGAAGCGCATTCTTCAGATGCGGCTCGATGAAGATCTTCTGCAGGCCAAAGCGCGCGACGCCTTCCGTCGTCAGCCAGGCGATCGCTGCCGCGGTGCGCTGCTCCTCGATCTGGTAGGCCGGGAAGAGTGGCTGCAGGGCGTCGAAATCCCAACGCGTGGTAGCCAGTCGTGGCGACCCGCGCAGGGCAGTTCGTCGCCCTGGGCGGGCTCCTCGAAGGCAAAATAGCCGATCGGGGAGCGTGTGGCGCCGTTCAGGAAGGCGCCGTCGGCATCTTTGTAATAATAGGCGAAATCGAGTTTTTTGCCGTCGGCATGAGAGAGATGCGGCAGCAGCGGAAAACCGTCGACGAAGGGAAAGTTCGCATCCAGCGCGACGGTAACGGTACCGGGAAACTGCTTATCCATGTGGGCGGCGAGTGCCCCTGCCAGATCGCGCAGTTCAGGCGTCACATAGTTGCGGTTGAGCGCGCAGTAGATCGGCGAGCGGATGACCAGCGGATCGGCGGTGCCGACGAAGCAGGCAAGCGGAACCCGGCCAAACGCGGGCGCGTTGAGGTGCGCGACGAAGGTGCCGCCGGCGTAGAGAAGCAGAAAGAGCGCGAGGTTGGCGGCAAGTCGGCGCAGGCGCAAGGCGCGTGCGACGGCAAGCGTTATCAAATAGGTGAGGCCGCCGATTTGGGTGAGCAGCGTCAGAATGATGACGATCAGAGCGTGGAGGATAAAGCGGAGCACGGGGCAGCCTTGTGGAGGGGGGGTGCGTTGCCATAGGTGAGTGAGTGGGAATGCGCAAGACGGTCGGCGCATTCGCCTGACACTTCGAGTTTTGGCAGCCAGCGGCCTCGGGATGGCAAAACGGCTTATGTCGGCTGCCGAGACGATCGCCCGCGAGTTGTCCATCCGGCTCCTGCGTCTGGATACCAACAGCGCGCTTCCCGAGGCCCAGCAGCTCTATCGCGGCATCGGCTGGACCAAGATCGAGCGGTTCAATGACGATCCATAGCCGGATATGTTCGTCGAAAAGCGTGTTTGAGCGCGACCGGCTTTGTCCGGAAGTGGCTGCGATGGTGCTGTGCGATGCTTGTGCGCGGCCTCACCGTTGATGCCATTGCGGACATCCAAGGGTGAGGGCGCGGAGCCGGTTGCGAATATCCTCAGACGCGCATCGACAACTCAATGTCGTCTTCGAACGGGACCGACAGATAGCCAGCGGCGGCGGAGCGAACGCGGGCGAGATATTCGGGGCTGAGGTCGGCATTGTCAGCGACGATGAGGGCGCCCGGTCGAAGTCGGTCTTCCACCAGCTCCAGGATGTCACGATAGAGGCCCTTGGCGCCGTCGAGAAACAGGAGGTCGATGGTATCAGGAAGATCGGTGCCGAGGGTGTACAGGGCATCTCCCTCACGGATTTCGACAAGGTCGACGAGGCCGCCAGCCGTCAAGTTTTCGCGCGCTCGCCTCAACTTCGTCGGTTCGAACTCGCTGGTGATCAGCCGGCCGCCGCCATTGTCGCGCAGTGCTGCAGCAAGGTGGAGGGTCGAGATGCCGAAGGATGTGCCGAACTCGATGATCGTTTGAGCACGGCAGCTGCGCGCCAGCACATAGAGCAGCTTGCCAGCTTCGCGCGAGACAGGAAGCCAGAGATCCTTCAGTCGCCCGTAAAGGTCGAGATATTCCGTCTTGCTGCTGATCAGGCGCATCCGCTCTTCGCTGGTAAGCTCGGATACGGTGGGGCTCGTCGCCGCGGCGGCTTCTTCGAACAGGCGGTTGAGGAGAGGCGCGAGCGGCGCGGTGGTCAGTGTCGTCATTGAAGGGTTCCTTGGAATGATGAGGTTCTTGCGCTGGGTGAAAAATACGAATATTCCCTCGCATTTTCTAATCGCATTGCGGAGCGCCGCCATGAGCGACCGGCCAAGTACCCGGATTTCTTCACGAAAGCAGCCCAAGCAGGCCCGCTCGACGGAGCTCGTGGCGGCGATCCTCGATGCTGCTGCTCAGGTTTTGGCGCGTGAGGGAGCCCATCGCTTCACCACGGCGAGGGTAGCGGAGAGGGCGGGCGTCAGTATCGGTTCGCTCTACCAGTATTTCCCCAACAAGGCGGCAATCCTCTTCCGGCTGCAGAGCGACGAATGGCGGCAGACGAACGGCATGCTCGCCGATATTCTTGCCGATGCACGACGACCGCCGTTCGAACGGCTGCGCAGCCTTGTTCATGCCTTTCTTCGCTCCGAGTGTGAGGAGGCGGCGATGCGAGTGGCACTTCACGACGCAGCGCCGCTTTATCGCGATGCGCCGGAGGCGCAGGCGGTGAGGGCGTCGACCGCATCATCGGGCTGTTCATGCAGGAGGTGCTGCCATCGGTCCCGGAGGCAAGCCGGGCACTTGCCGGTGACCTGATCGTCACGACGCTCGCCACGGTGGGCAAGCAGTTCTCGGAGGCTCCCCGAAGCTTGAGCGAGATCGAAACCTACGCCGAAGCCATGGCCGACATGTTCGCCGCCTATCTTGAAAAGCTCGAATGCGGCCAGGACACGGTGAATTCCTAACAAAGGACCGCAACACGGCAAATGAGAGGCTTTCTGCGAGCCGGCCACGGATTATCGCAGCCCCTGTCACGGCGCAGGGGCAGCCCTGATGGACCATTTCGGATTCCTATTGGTGACCCAACTGCTTCGACAGTTCGGCAAAAAGCCGGTCGCGGGCCGTGTTCATCTGCACCAGATCGACGGCAACGGTGATGGCGCGGCGTCCTTCGAGGCTATTGATGTCGAGCTTTTTCTCGCAGCACCATTGCCGAACGGCATCGGTGACGATGGTTATTTGGCTGTCGTCGAGTGAAATAAGTGACAAGAGCATCTTCGTACCCTCTATGAAGCGGCAAGAGCACGACGGTCTCTCAAGCGGTCGTGCCGATGATCCGATGGGCCGATGACGCGTACTCTACGCTCATTCTGCAGCAATGCCACAGCTATTTGGACACGCTTAGTTGACCGCAGGTCGCGAACAGGACTGCTGAGCGTTATGGTCCGCTGAGGCAATCCGGATGTCGCAGATAGCGAATGCCGGGATAGGGGATCGAGCGGGGACCCTGGCGTCGCCTTTTCGGGCTAACCCGTAAGACTTCTGCTCGGCGAGGCTCCGTTTGATCCGCACGGACGAGCGTCTGTTATAATCGCGACGATCCCCGGTCGCATGGCCTGGCCGAACTTTGCGAGGCGTCAGATGACTGACGTTCAGGAACGGCTCCTTGAGAGCAAGATGACCGAGATCCAGCAGGCCCGGTCCTGGAGCCCGCGGGGCCTCGCCAAATTCGAAAACCTGATCCGCAGCGGTGACGATCTGTCCCTCTACCGGATCAACCCGCTGGCTTTCGCGCACGACGTCGCCATTTTGGAGGCGGAAAGCATCGATCTCTTTCTCTATGCGACGCGCAGCGGTTTGTTCGAGATGAGCTGGGACGTCGTATGTCCCCAATCCGGAATGGTGCTCGATAGTTTCGGCGCCTTGAGAACGCTGAAGACTCACTATGTCTGCGGCCTGTGCGACGTCTCCGGCGAAACCGACCTCGACGATTTCATCGAAGTCACGTTCACAGTGTCGCCGCAGCTGCGCCGGCTGTCTTTTCACGATCCCGGCTCGCTCTCGGTTGAGGATTTTCACTGGAAGGCACGGTTTCTCAGCGATGCGCGAGTGCCCGGTCAGCAGGTCCGCTTCCTCGACGTCCTGAAAGGGCTGGTGCGCGGCCTTTCCTTCCTGACACCGGGTTCAGTTACGACGATCAGGGCTGAACTCGGCCCAGGTGCGCTCGCTGGCATCAATGTGGAGACCCAGGCGAGCTTTGCGCTGCCGGTGACAGGCCAGCCCGTTACGGCGCCGGCACTCCTCAGGATCGGGTACGACGGTCGGCATTTTTGCCCTTTGTCCTCAGCGGTTCGGCCCGGCCCGGTCATCGTCGAAGTCGAGAACTCGGCTGCCGCGCGCGGCTCACTACTCCTCATCAACTGGCCGCCCGAGATCCTGGCGCAGACCACCAAGCCGGTTCTCGATTTCGATCCTTACATGTCGGGCGGGATGCTGCTTGCGCGCCAGACTTTTAGGAGGCTGTTTCGCTCCGAATGCGTTGATGAAAGGGAGGGCCTCGGCATTCGCCAGGTGACGCTTCTCTTCACCGATCTCAAGGGTTCGACCGCGATGTACGAGCGGCTCGGCGATCTCAATGCCTATGCGCTGGTGCGCGAGCATTTCGCCCTGCTCGGCGCCACGGTGCAGGAGCATTCGGGCGCGATCGTCAAGACGATCGGCGACGCGGTGATGGCGGCCTTCTCCCGCCCGAGCGACGCCATCTCGGCTGCTCTGCATATGCTTGAAGAAATTGAGCGCTTCAACGGCGAGCATGGCGATCCCAGCATCATCCTGAAGATCGGCGCCCATTGCGGTCCGTCGATCGCCGTGACCTTGAACGACAACCTCGATTATTTCGGGCAGACCGTCAATGTCGCGGCACGGGTGCAATCATTGGCCGAGGCCGGCGAGATCTGTCTATCCGAAGCCCTGTTTTCGGCGCCTGACGTCAGCCGGCTGCTCTCCGGACACAGGGTGGTCGCCTTCGAGGCTCCGCTTCGGGGCGTCGAAGGGATGGCATGCGTCTACCGGGTGATGCCGGCCTAATCCCAAGTCCGTTGATTTATGAAAGTCGTCATGAAAATGGACGACCGCGAGATGCGTGTGGAGAAGCCCATAAAAAAGCACGGGCAAAATGTGACGGGATCGACGCGAGGCGAGACGGCGATGGCAGACGCCTGGTTCTGACGCCGGAAGAAATATTCTTCCGGCGATGCTCACGCTCGAGATCGCCGGACCGAACCGGCGGCTCGCTTATTTCGCCAGTACGACATGCGTGGCTTTTTCGCTGGCGGCATGCTCGACGACGCGGAAGCCCAGAGCAGGAAGGTCGACGCCTGCAAACATCGCTTCGCCCTTGCCAAGCACGACGGCCGAGACGGCGAAATGCAGCTCGTCGATCAGACCCGCCTGAAGATATTGGCGGACGGTCGCCACCCCGCCGCCGATCTTCACATCCTTATCGCCGGCCGACGCCTTCGCCTGGTCGAGTGCCTCATGAATGCCGCCGGTGACGAAATGGAAGGTGGTGCCTCCCTCCATGACAACCGGTTCGCGTGGATAATGGGTGAGGATATAGGTCGGCGCGTGGTAAGGCGGGTTCGGACCCCACCAGCCTTTCCATGCGTCGTCGGGCCATTCGCCGCGGATCGGGCCGAACATGTTGCGCCCGAGAATGAAGGCGCCCAAATTGGCCATGGCGCGGGATGCGTAATCCTCGTCGATTCCGGATGAACCGTCGTCCTTACCCATCATCGCGCGGAAGGTGCGCGTGTGGAAGAACCACTGAAACATTTCCGACCCGCGCTTTCCGAGCGGATCATTCAGGCTTTGCTCCGGCCCAGCGCCGAAGCCATCCACGGAAACGGAAAACCCCGCGACGCGCACCTTAGACATGCTTTACTCCATCTGATTGCGAATTGAAACTAGTTGTTATCTCGCACGAGTGATCCTATAATGCAACTGGTTTCTGCAGGAGATGCTTCGTGGATATAGAATTGCGGTCCGGCTGTCCGATCAACCTGACGATGGAGGTGCTCGGCGACCGATGGAGTCTGATTATTATCCGCGACATCATGTTCGGCAACCGCCGGCATTTCCGCGATCTGCTCAATCATTCGGAGGAGGGGATCGCCTCCAATATCCTGGCTGCCCGGCTGAAGCGGCTGCTCTCGCTCGGCTTCATCAGCAAGCGGGACGATCCGAGCCACAGCCAGAAAGCAATCTACAGCCTGACGGAACCGGCAATCCAGCTCGTTCCCCTGTTCGCCATGATCGGCGCTTGGGGCAGGCGTCACCTGCCGGTGAGCGAGGACCTCAGCATTCGCGCCGAGTTGCTGGAAGAGGGCGGACAGCCGCTCTGGGACGAATTCATGGAGGATCTTCGGCGGATCCACATCGTCGATCCGATCGGCGGGGCAAACGGGACGGTGACTTCGCCGGTGCTGGCGAAGCTGACGGCGGCATTTCTGGTGGTGCGGGAGAAGATGGCGGCTGAGGTGGCGTGATTTAGGCGAAGGGTGGTGGTGGAAGGTGTGCGTTGCGACTAACTAATCTTGTCGCTTTGTTCATTGACTCGTGGGGCTGGGGTTATGATCGTTTTCAACCTTCCAATAGGATTTTCCTGTTGTTGCTTACGTTTTCGTAAGTCCATTTCAATCCCCGTCGGCATTCCTGCCTGTTATAGTCGCTCCCAATCCGCTCTTTCAGATTGACTTGCAACGCCTGGCCGTCGATTTCACCGGTGATCGAACCTGTCCTTCCTTATCGCTTGATACAAGTTCGAATTCTCCGGCTCGGCCGTCTAGACCCCCCTCGATAAATTCGCTCACCGGTCTCCAGCTTCCATCGATTTGTTTCCCCGGGCGTTTCCGAGGTGGGCGATGCTTACGGCCTTGCTGGGAAATTCAACAGTGCGGTGTCTCCTGATGTCATAGGTCACCTTGCAAATGCGGCCGCTCGGAAGGTTCGATCCCGGCTAGACAGCACGACGGAGAGCCGCTGGGAAGCATTTACGTACCAACAAAAAGCCCCGCACGTAGATGCGGGGCCTTTGCAGTACTGACGACTGAATTTACCGGCACTGACGGCGCGGGCCGTAGCTCGGCTGGTAGGTGTTGTCGTAGGCTCGGTAGGACCGGTAGCGGGCGTAGCAATATTCAGCATGCGAGCTGTAGCCACGTGAACTGTAGGCGCCCGGCTGCGACGCGATGATGCCGCCGATGAGGGCGCCAGCCGCCAAGCCGCCAATGATAGCGCCGGTGTTGTCGTGGTGGTGGTGGTGCCAGCGGTGGTCATAACGGCGATCCCAGCCGTAGCGGTCGTCTCGGTAATAGTCGCGATCGCGGTGGTAATGGCGTCGCGGATACCACCTGCGGCCATTGCTGAACTGGCCAGGGCAGTTCGTGAAGTTATTGCAGCCGACCGCGATGATCCGAGCATCGCCGCCCCCGGTCTCCGGCAGCACCGCCTGTTGTACCGAGCTCGGCACAAAGACTGGGCCTGCAGATGCGGGCATTCCTGAGAATGCCGTCGCAATCGACAGGGCAATGATGGCGAATCTTTGCATGTTACTCACCTTAGGTAAACCGATGTATCAGGGACAACGTTGCGGGAGGGATTTGGTTTCATTTTGGGATGGATTCACCTTTCGTGGCTGAATATTCAGGGAAAAGTTCAAATTGAAAGAAGATGTCCAATTGGATCTTTACTGGGAAGCTCGATGATCTCGACGTAGCGGCGTTGCGGCGCCGGGATAGGAAGGATCATTATGCAGCTCTCCAGAATTTTTGGCGTTCTCTGTCTCTCCACCAATTTGGCGCTCGCGCCCCTCAACACCATCTTTCCAGATCTCTCGCCAGCTTTCGCCAAGGGCGGCAACGGCGGCGGTGGCGGTGGTGGTAACGGCGGCGGCGGTGGCGGTGGTGGTAACGGGGGCGGCGGTGGCGGTGGTGGAAGCGGCGGCGGCAGCCATGGCGGCGGCAGTGGAAGCAGCGGCAGCCATGGCGGCGCCGGCAGCAAGAGCAGCGGCGGAAAGGATAGCGCCAGCTCCAGCGGCAAGACGACCGGCAGCCGCAGCGCGAAGAGCTCGGGCAAGTCGATCGAGGCCGGGAAGACGAAATCGACCAAGCAGACCGTCAGCACGAAAGGCGCGGCCAAGAAGACGACTATCGCCGCAGCGCCTGCGACTAGGCCCGCGAAGAAGCCCGCGGCGGAACTCGCGGGACTGAATTCGCTGAAGCGCAATTACCACGCGCTGATGAATACCGCGGACCCAAAGATGGCAGCGATCGCGGCGTACGCTACCGCTTACGCTCAGTATGAGTTGGCCAACGGGGTTGCCCCGCCGGCGGACGATCCTGTTCTCGGCGACGCCGCTCTGACGACAGCACTGGCTTCGGCGACCAAGACGGGCACGCTCAGCCCCGAAGCTTTGGCCTGGGCTAAGGACACGCTCGGCATCGGCACGGCTGTCGGCACGATCGACCAGATGAGAGACGCGTTGGCGGCTGCGGCGCCGGTCGCGAAAGAACCAATGGCGGAGACCCCGACGACGGAGACTCCGGCAACCGAGACTCCGACTGGCGAAACCGCCGAGGGCAGCGAGACGACAGATCCTAGCGCAACCGCGGAAACGCCGGAAGCCGAGACGGGCAGCACGGAAGAAGTATCGGGAACGACCGAATCGGCGCCGGCTGTAGATTCAACCGAAACCTCGGCCACAGCAACGAGTACCGAGGCGACTGGCCTCTAAATCACCGGAAATGGCTAGCGTATCGGTTCGAAATCGGCATAAATTTCCGGGCCGATACGTGGATCAAATTGTTAGCGCGCTTTTGTGCGTCTGAAACGAGGATCACGGGCAGGGTGTCGTGCGGAAACTGACGCGTGCCGTCAGACTCGCTTGCCGCCGGCAAGCAGTCGAAGCTGGTCTTCATCATGCACACCCTGCCGATAAAGCTCGATAATCAGGGCTCCGAGACGATCGGCTTCTCCGCCTGCTCTGTCGATATCGAGCCCGCTACACAGGGCTTCATGCACGCGCCTGCAAATATCGAGATCTGCGGAGGCGAGTGGTTCGTCACGCGTGCTGAAAAGCTTGTCTGACATCGCAATCAGCCCTTTTGGGATGCCGTGAATCGGTATTGTGCAAAAAAATAATTTCGCAGCCCTTGCTTCGCAAGATGGGCGAACGTCCGAAATCAGAACAATATGGGAGCCGCGGCAAGACGCGGCGCCGGGGTGGAGCTGAAATCAATCGGCGCCTCGGCCGGACGAAATAGGCAGGGCAGAAGATCTCTATTTGGCCGCGGGATCCTTACCGCCCTGCTGCGACAGGCGCAGCTCTTTCAGGCGTTTGGTCTTTTCCCGGCGAGCCCGCTGCTCCGCCTCGATGGTTTCCTTTGCGGCACGCTCGGTATTTTCGAAACGGACCTGCCGGTAAGCCTTTGATGAGGGTTCACGTTCTCTTTTCATGGCCGCTAAACGCAAATCGACGAAAACGGTTTCATGATAAAACCGTTTTGCCAAAAAGCGGCGCGGCCGGCGGGCGCATCATCAGCGCCCGGCGATACGTCGGATCAGCCTTTGATAAAGGCGAGGATGTCGGGATTTATGATATCGGCATGGGTCGTGCACATACCGTGCGGAAATTTCTCATAGACCTTGAGCGTCGCATTCTGCAGGAGCTTGGATGAAAGCAGCGCGGAGTGGGCGATTGGCACGATCTGGTCGTCGTCGCCATGCATGACGAGGCTCGGCACGGTGATGATCTTCAGGTCTTCGGTGAAGTCGGTTTCCGAGAAGGCCTTGATACCGTCGTAATGCGCCTTGGCGCCGCCGATCATGCCCTGGCGCCACCAATTGTTGATGACCGGTTCCGACACTTTCGCACCCGGTCGGTTGAAGCTGTAGAACGGGCCGGCGGGAAGGTCATGATAGAATTGAGCGCGGTTGGCAGCGAGCTGCCTGCGCAGGTCGTCGAAGACTTCGATCGGCAAACCGCCCGGATTGGCTTCGGTTTTCACCATGATCGGCGGTACGGCGCCGATAATGACGAGCTTGGTGACCCGGCCCTGCGGCTGACCGTGGCGGGCGACATAGTGGGTCGCTTCGCCGCCGCCGGTGGAATGGCCGACATGGACGGTATTCCTGAGATCGAGATGCTCGACGACGGCTGCGGCATCGGCAGCGTAATGGTCCATGTCGTGGCCGTCGGCCACCTGGGTGGAGCGGCCGTGGCCACGCCGATCATGGGCGACGACGCGATAACCCTTGTCGAGGAAGAACAGCATCTGGGCGTCCCAGTCGTCGGAGCACAGCGGCCAGCCGTGATGGAACATGATCGGCTGGGCGCTCTTCGGCCCCCAATCCTTATAGAAAATCTCAACGCCGTCCTTGGTTGTGACTGTATTCATCTCATGGCTCCTTATAAATTGGACTGACTAAAAAGGCTGCTGCAGGCGGGATTGGCAGCGCCACGAGCGCCGTGACGCCAATGACGGGATAAGAAAGTCGCGCCGGGGATGGAAGTAGTTATTGAATGCCTCGTTCTACTTTATTGATATGACAGAAGTTTGCATGATCAGTTGTCAGGACGCTCAGTGCCCTGTTAACCGGCGACGGCGACGCAATAGGGCGGTCCTTGCCCGACTGCTTCGCGCCGCGACTTCCTTTGACGTTAGCTCGGCAGCACCGCGAGGCGGCCGAGCTAACGGGCAATGTCCGCAATGAGCCACTTTATTCCGGTTCTTGCAATCTATACGTTCGGGTAGGTGTGTTTCGCCTTCGGTTATGTTGTTGCGGATGCAGCGCGCTGGCGCTCACTTGAACGGGGATCGACGCCCAACCATCTAATCCTCACAACAACGCCATAGCGACGATCGCAACTGCGATTGCTTTGCCGGCGGCGGGACGGCCGTCTGCCGCCTGAGGATCAGAACATGGGTTACATGGATAAGGATATAGTGCCCCAGAATGACGGGGCGCTGATCGATGCCTATTCGCAATCGATCGCAGCGGCAGTCGACACGGTCGGGCCGGCGGTCAGCCGGATCGAGCGGGCGGGTGGCCGGCAGGGACACGGGTCGGGCTTTGCCGTCTCGCCCGACGGCCTGATCATTACCAACAGCCATGTCGTCGACGACGCCAAGGTGGTTCGCATCACGACGCCTGACGGATTCGTCACCGAAGGCCGGGTGCTCGGCCGGGATGTCGATACCGATATCGCTCTCATTCGCGCCAATGCCAGCACCGGGGCCTGGGCGAGGCTCGGCGATTCCCAGCGGCTGCGCAGGGGCCATATCGCGATCGCGATCGGCAATCCGCTGGGCTTCGAATGGACCGTCACTGCCGGAATCGTCTCGGCGCTCGGCCGATCGATGCGGGCGGCCAGCGGCCGGCTGATGGAGGATGTCATCCAGACCGATGCCGCGCTCAATCCCGGCAATTCCGGCGGGCCGCTGGTGTCTTCCGGTGGCGAGGTTATCGGCGTTAATACCGCCGTCATCCAGGGCGCACAGAGCATCGCCTTTGCCGTGGCATCGAACACCGCCAACTTCGTGGTGTCGGAGCTTCTCCGCTATGGCCAAGTCAGGCGCGCCTTCATCGGTATAGCAGGCGACACGATCGTGTTGCCGCGCCGGGTTGCGCTCGCGGCGGGTACGGTTCAAACGACATCCGTCCGGGTCCGCAGGGTCGAACCGGAGGGGCCGGCTGCAAAAGGCGGGCTGCAGGAGGGCGATTACATTCTCGCCATCGACGGCAACCCGGTCGGCGGCGTCGACGATATCGTCAGACTGATGGATGGCAGCAGGATCGGCAAGGAGACGGAAATCCTGGTGTTTTCGATGTCCGGCCGGATCGAGAAGAAGATATTGCTGCCGATGGCGCGGTCATAACCATTGGCTAGTTTCATAGCACGGTGAGCGCACGGATCGGCATTGCAGCTATCTCCACGCCCGCAGACCAGCCTGTCGGGGCTGCCTATGGAGATGGCGCTGATGCGAGCGCCTAGGGGCCGCGCAACCACCCAAGGAGGCCGCTGCGACAAAGGTATAATGCTACGTCAGGCGCTGACCACCTCCGGCTCCGTCCCGGAAAAATCCACTGCCGCGAAGGCCGCCGCCAGTACCTCCGGCCCGGCACCGTTTTTTGCCGCGTCGGTGGAGAGGATCTGACGGTAGCGCCGCGCCCCGGGAAGGCCGGTGAACAGGCCGACCATGTGGCGGGCCACGTGCTGCAGCCGGCCGCCGGCGGCGATATGACGCTCGGCATAGGCCATCATCCGGTCGCACAGCGCCTGCCAGTCAGGCTCGACCGCCGGCGCGCCGAAGAAGCGCCGGTCGACGTCAGCGAGGATCGCCGCGTTCTGGTAGGCGGCCCGGCCGAGCATGACGCCGTCGACATGGGCGAGGTGCTGGGCGGCCTCGTCGAGTGTGCGGATGCCGCCGTTGATGCCGATGAACACATCGGGCCAGCGCTGTTTTATCCGGTAGACGATTTCGTAGTCGAGCGGCGGGATCTCGCGATTCTCCTTCGGGCTCAAGCCCTTCAGCCAGGCCTTGCGAGCATGGATCCAGATCGCGTCGGCGCCTGCATCGAGAACGCGGGTGATGAGTTCCGGCAGCGCCTCTTCCGGCTCCTGCTCGTCGACGCCGATCCGGCATTTCACCGTCACGGGCGCGGTCGCGATCGCCTTCATCGCCGCGACGCATTCGGCCACCGTCTCCGGCGTCAGCATCAGGCAGGCGCCGAAGGTGCCCGATTGCACGCGGTCGGAGGGGCAGCCGACATTGAGGTTGATCTCGTCATAGCCATAGGGTTCGGCGATTTTCACCGCCTCCGCAAGTTTGGCCGGATCCGATCCGCCAAGCTGCAGCGCCAACGGATGTTCCGCCGGGTCATGGCCGAGCAACCGCTCGCGCGGGCCATGGATGATGGCGTCGGCCACCACCATCTCGGTATAGAGCAGCGCCTCCCGGCTGATCTGGCGGTGGAAATAACGGCAATGCCGATCCGTCCAGTCGATCATCGGGGCGACCGCAAATATCGGCCTCTTCTCAGTCATCGACGGTCCATTGTTCCTTGTAGCCGCGGCGCCTCAATGTTGGCGCCCTGCATCGCCGCTCCGGCGAGATCATCATTAAAGGCGCATATAACACCTGGCCTTGCGATGGACAAATCCAAGCGTGGCAAACAAAAACGGCGCCCCTTTCAGAGCGCCGTTCCTGCCGCCGAAGCGATAATCTAGCTTACGAAGCCGAGATGTTGACAGCCTTCGGGCCCTTGCCCATGCGGTCCGGCTCGGTGTCGAAGGTAACCTGCTGGCCTTCGCGCAGCGACTGGATGCCAGAAGCCTGCAGCGCGGAGATGTGGACGAAAACGTCCTTTGCGCCGCCGTCCGGCGTGATGAAACCAAAACCCTTGTCCTGGTTGAAGAATTTTACGGTGCCTTTGGTGGCCATTGGGATAGTCCTTTTCCCTTAGTCTGTGTTTATCCGCGCCCCCGAGAGGAAGCGGACGGCTTTAGCTTTCGTCCCGATTGGGGTTGGGTACGAAGGGTCAGTCGGAGAAGTCACGTACGGGGAAAGAACGTCTACGCAGGCGGGTATTCCCGCGCCCCTTCCGGAACGGAAGAGATACCACATCAGTCCAGTCACCGGCATGCAAATGCCCGAGTAGGTGGATTGGTGCCATCATTTCGGTCAAAATGCAAGCGTCAATATTGTGGCATGACCTTGATAATGACCGGAAATGCCGAAGATTCAGGTACTTGACAAAAAGTTAGCGGATCCTTGCGCCGACGTGCCATATAGGGATTCCGTGCCGAAACGGGATGAGGGGCACGTGGCCGCGCATGGATTTTGCGGAGCGGCGGTCGAAGCGGCAGGCCACATTGATCAGCCCTCATCGTGAAGAGAATCGCAGAGCCTGCCTCTGGTGTTGCCGGTCCCGTCTTTGCTCCGCACTCTCCCTAAGGTGCGGAGCCCGCGGGACGAAGTCTCGAAGGACGGGGGGCGGCTCACCGGCCCCATTGCCTTGATTCTGCATAGGGGCTTTGTGGAATGCAGGTAAGGAGTTGCGCTCCCGCCCTCGTGGTTCGAGACGGCCCCTTGGGCCTCCTCACCAGGAGGGCTCTCTTTTGGCGCCTGCGGCTTTACTGCGCATCCCCCAGCAGTGCACTCAGGCTCCAGGGATTATCGCCCTGCTGATCGGCGATGTCGTCGACCTTCCAGCCGCCGTGCTCGCGGACCAAGGTGTAGAAGAGTGTCACCTCTTTGCCGTTTTCGAACTCCACCTCCACTTCGGCCCTGTCATCCAGCAGGATCGGCTGGCCGATCCTGACGTTGCTCGCCTCGCCGTCCTGGCCCGCAATGACGGGGTCGAAATCGACCGCGCCGACATCACCCTCCGGCGTATTGTCGAGATCGGCCTGGAGAAGCTTGTTAAGATGGTCGGAAAAGAAGATCGAATAGGGCGAGGGCGCTTCGGCGTCGCTCCTGTCGGTGTCGTAGCTGTAAAGCGCCTTGAGCAGCGCCTTCGGCGTCTTGTAGGTCTCCGCCGCGGCGGGCACGGCCGCGAACGCCGAGACGGCGAGGGCGAGAATGAAAGCGGGCAGACGCATGCGGACGTTCCTCGGATGAGCAGAGAATCATAGCCGAAACGCGCGTCGAGGTGGAGCGGCATTTTCGGAGGTGTCTCGACGTGGCCGCCCCCTCTGCATCTCCTGCTGGTGGCGGCAGGCAAATGCCTTAGATTGCCGCTGTGAGGCCCGCAAGACTGCGAGCCCCACCGGCGTTGAAAGCCGATCATGACGCATATCGGCGTCTGGCAGAAATCCTGTCGTGATTAGATCAAAGCATCGTGCAGCAGGCTCGACGGCTCAAAAATGTCCTTCACGGCGAGGGTGAAGTCGTGGCTGGTGATGTTGCCGGCTGCGTCATAAGCCTCGGCCGTGAAGGTCAGGCTGTGGGTGCTTTCGTAGTCGATCGCAGCCTTCGTCTGGATCTTGTTGCCGACGAGCTTGAAGATGCCGTCGGCATCATCCGTCAGCCGCCACTTCACCGTGCCGCCTTCCGGATCGACGGCGGAGAGAAGGCCGACCGAGGTGCCGATCGCGACATTCTCGGAGATCGAGCTGCGCGAGAAGGAGAGCTTGATCGGGGCCTGGTTGACCGGTGCCTCGTTGACGTCGAGCACGTTGATGGTGATGTCCTTTTCGACGGTCACCGTGCCATCGGAGACCGCGACCCTGATCGTGTGCGACTGATCCGTCTCGTAGTCGAGCGCCTTGGAGGTGATGATGCGGTTGCCCTTCAGCCGGAAGTGATCGCCAGCGCCGTCGAGCAGCGTATAGGTGAGGGTGTCGCCGTCGGCGTCCTTGGCGCTGAGCAGACCAACGGTGGTCCAAATCGGAGTATCCTCGGAGAGGGCGGTTTTCGACAGCTGGATATTGGTCGGCGCGCTGTTGTTGCGTGTGAAAGTTTCCGTGGCGAAATCGTAGAGACCATCGGCAAAACGGGCGAATTCAATGTCACGCAGCGTATCCGTCCCCTCCTGCTCGCTGGTTAGGATGTGGGCGCCATTGTCGGGCGCGAAGGAATAATTGGCGAAATTGCCGTAGAAGATTGCCGTGTCGGTGCCGGCGCTGCCGTCGAAAGTGTCGTTGCCACCTGTCCCTGTGAAGACGTCATCGCCGCCGCCGGTCTTGACGTCGATGCCGAAGGCGGTGCCGCTGATGGAGACCGAGCGGGTTGCCAACTCGTCGGAGAGATCGGCATGGGCGCTGTCCGCCAACCTCAGGGAGATAATCATGTCCTCGAAAACCGATCCGCGGGAGAGGATGATTTGTTCGAAACTGTCGAACTGCGCGGCCGAACCAAGCACGCCACCACTAAGAAGGTTGCCTTCGAACGTTTCCAGGATTTCGAAGTTCTTCACGGTGAGACCGACAAGACTGCCGGCATTCAGGCTATCGGTGTCGGCGCCGCCGTCGATTGTTCCCGAGAACGCGATGCCGGATCCATATACGGTCAGGGTCACGATATCGTTGCCGCTGCCGGCGTCTATATCGAAGACTTCGCCGTAGCCGTAAGACTCGCCATCTATGATGGTGTCATTGCCTGCGCCGCTTTTGATGATGTCGTTGCCCGCTCCCGCATTGATCCCATCCTCACCGGTGCCACTGTCAAGAATGTCGTTGCCGTCAGTTCCGATCAACACGTCGTTACCGCCGGCGGTCTTGACGTCGATACTGGAGCCGATGCCGCTGATGTAGGCCGAGCGGCTTCCCAACTCGTCTGAAAGGTCGGCATGATCGTCGTCTGCCAATTTCAGTGTGACGGCAAGGTTTTCGCCGCCCGGCATCTCGGAGTAAGTGATCTTGTCGAAGCTTTCGAACTGCGCTGCAGTGGCGATAATGTCTATTTGCGATTCAAGGATTTCGAAGTTCTGGATCGTTATGCCGGTTAGATCTGAGGCGTGCAGTTTGTCAATGCCGGCACCGCCGTCGATTATCCCGGAATTCGCGAAGCCGTAGAAATCGTTCCCTACAACCACGGTATCGTCGCCGTCGCCCGCATCGATATCGTAGACCACGCCAGCGGCAACACCAGCATCGCCATCACCGATCGTGTCGTTGCCCGCACCGCCCCTGAGGACGTCATTTCCGGCGCCGCCGCTGATCTGGTCGTCGCCGTCGCCGCCATTCAACTGGTCATTTCCGGAATAACCCCGAATGATGTCGTTGCCTGCGCCTGTTGTGATCGCATTGTCACTGTTCGAGCCCGTGACCTCTGCCGAAACCGACCCGAGCTCATCGGCTAGATCTGCCGCACCGGAACCCGAGACGACTAGGCTGACCTTGGCGTGAGGATTAGCGGCGGAATAGCGGATGACGTCGTACGCTTCGAACTCGGCTCCGGTCTTGGTAACTGTGGCGCCGTTTGTGTTCAGAATATTCAAGGCCATATTGAAACTTTCAAAAGGATGGATTTTGCCGACGCATCTCTGCGTCGGCGGCAATGGCGTTGCGGCTAGATCAGCGCTTCATGCAACGGGGCTGAAACCAACGGCTCAAAAATGTCCTTCACGGCGAGGGTGAAGTCGTGGCTGGTGATGTTGCCGGCCGCGTCATAGGCTTCGGCGGTGAAGGTAAGGCTGTGGGTGCTTTCGAAGTCGATCGCAGCCTTCGTCTGGATCTTGTTGCCGACGAGCTTGAAGATGCCGTCGGCATCATCCGTCAGCCGCCACTTCACCGTGCCGCCTTCCGGATCGACGGCGGAGAGAAGGCCGACCGAGGTGCCGATCGCGACGTTCTCGGAGATTGAGCTGCGCGAGAAGGAGAGCTTGATCGGCGCCTGGTTGACCGGTGCCTCATCGACATCGAGCACGTTGATCGTGATGTCTTTTTCGACCGTGACCTTGCCGTCGGAAACGGCGACCTTGATCGTGTGCGACTTGGCCGTCTCGTAATCTAGCGCCTTCGAGGTGACGATGCGGTTGCCCTTCAGCCGGAAGTGATCACCAGCACCGTCGAGCAGCGTGTAGGTGAGGGCGTCGCCGTCGGCATCCTTGGCGCTGAGCAGACCGACCGTTGTCCAGATCGGTGTGTCCTCGGAGAGGGCGGTTTTCGAGAGCTGGACGTTGGTTGGCGCGTTATTGGTGCTCGTGAAAGTTTGCGTGGCGAAATCGTAGATGCCATCGGCAAAGCGGGCGAATTCGACCTCTGTCAGCGTATCCGTGCCTTCGGCGGCGCTCGTCAGAATGTGATCGCCATTGTTCACCGCGAAGGAATAATTGGCGAAATTGCCTGAGAAGAGCGCGGTGTCGATACCGGCGCCGCCATCGATGGTGTCGTTGCCGGCGCCGCCCGTCAATTTGTCGTTGCCGGCATTGCCGTTGAGGATATCGTTGCCGCCGCTGCCGTCAAAAATGTCGTTGCCGTCGGTGCCGGTAAACTCGTCGTCGCCGCTACCGGTCTTGACGTCAATGCCGGAGGCGTGGCCGGCGACGAAAGATCCGAGATCTCCCAGTTCGTCGGAGAGATCGAGATGAGCGCTGTCCGTCACGGCCACCGAGGCGCGAAAATCGCCGAACGGATCGGTTGACCAGACGATTTTGTCGAAGCTTTCGAACTGCGCGCTCGAACCGGAAACGGTATATCCTGCCGTTTCCAGGACTTCGACGTTTTTAATCGTCAGGCCCAGAAGCGAGCTGGCTCGTAGCGTATCGATTCCGGCGCCGCCATCGATCGTTCCGAAATTCATTGAAGCGAATGTCTCTACAGCTATGGAATCGTCGCCGTCTCCCGCATCGATCTCAACGACCTCAGGGTTCGGGCCGAAAATCTCACCATCGTCGATCGTATCGTTGCCCGCGCCGCCCCTGATGACATCATTTCCGATGTCCCCGGAGATGTGGTCATTGCCGTCACCGCCATTCAGCGTGTCATTGCCAACTCCGCCATTGATCCAATCGTTTCCGGCGCCGCCGTTCAGTGTGTCTGAACCGTCGCCGCCTGCGATGGTGTCGTTGCCTGCGCCTGTCGTGATCACATTGTCCCCGCCTGAGCCCGTGACATCTGCCGAGCCCGAGCCCAGTTCGTCCGAAAGGTCTACCGTCCCGGAATCCGAGATGACCAGGTGAGCTGCAACGAGAGGATTGATTTCGGAGTCGCGGATGAGATCGTAGGCTTCGAACTCCGCCCCGGTCTTGGTAATCGTGGCGCCGTTGGTGTCCAGGATATTGAGCGGGGTTCCCGGCTCGGTGCTGTTGACCGTGAAGCTTTCCGTCGCGAAGTCGTAGACGCCATCGGCAAAGCGCGCGAATTCAACGTCTATCAGTGTATCCGTGCCTTCCAGCGCGCTCGTCACGACGCGGCTGCCATTGTCGACCGTGAAGGAATAATCGACGAAATTGCCGGCGAAAACAGCCGTGTCGATGCCCGAGCCGCCATCGATAGTGTCGTTGCCGCCGCCGCCGGTCAGTTTATCGTCGCCGTCATGACCACTGATGACGTCGCTGCCGCCGCTGCCGTCGAAAATGTCGTTGACGTCGCTGCCCGTGAACTCATCGTTGCCGTCGCCGGTCTTGACGTCGATACCGGAGAAGCCGTGGACACGACTTCCGAGATCTCCTAATTCGTCGGAAAGATCGAGATGGGCGCTGTCCGTCACCACTAGCGAGGGGTCATAACTGAAGAAGGGGTCGGTCGACCTGACAATCCTATCAAAGCTCTCGAACTGCGCGCTCGAGCCGCTTACCTGGAAATCGGCCAGTTCAAGCACTTCGACGTTCTCGATCGTCAGGCCGCGGAGCGCCGAGGCTCGCAAGATGTCGATCCCGGCACCGCCATCAATCGTTCCCGATATTAGTGGAGCGAATCGCTCAATGGTTATCAGATCGTCGCCGGCGCCGCCGTCAATGTCGATGATTTCTGGCTGCAGGCCGCCGTCAGGTCCGAGCACAAAGCCAAAACCGCCATCGCTGATCCGATCATTGCCGTCGCCGCCGATCAGTATGTCGTTGCCGGCGTTGCCATAGATCGTGTCGTCGCCAGCGCCGCCGGTCAGCGTGTCTGCGCCGTCGCCGCCTGAGATGGTGTCGTTGCCGGCACCCGTCGTAATCGTGTTGTCGCCGCTCGAGCCGGTCACGTTCGCCGATACCGAGCCCAGCTCGTCGGCCAGATCTGCAGCCGAGGAATCGGAGACGATGAGAGAGACAGGTACGGAAGGAGTGGCTTCAGAGTAGCGAATAACGTCGTAGGCTTCGAATTCAGCGCCTGTGTTGGTGATTGTAGCGCCGTTTGTATCCAGAATATTCAAGGCCATATTTTAGTCTTCTCCAAAAGATGGGTTTTACTCTGAAAAACGAGAAAATCCCCGAAAGAACCGTTTACTGGTTCACCGGACGACAACCTCTCGGGGATCTATGCCAACCGAAAGTGAAGTTTTCAATGAAAAATTGTGATTTTTTCTTTGATTTTTAACGAAAAGGTAAAGCTGAAATTCTGCGGAAGGATTTTGAATTTGCAAACCAAAACTCGTATTTTAGTCTTTTAATTCACAAGCGTCCTGTGCGGAGATAAGCTCGCGTATAAGCGGGAAAATTGTATTCCCCTGGGGCGCACTCGAACTGCGCGTCGTCGGTGTCGCTTTTCCGTCTAATGACGGGCTTGGCGCCTGCCATAAGAGGACGGCTTCCAGTGAGACCTCTCATGCGAGCTTGATGAGGCCCGCCGCGGTCGGGGTAAATCCGCAGGCGCGGTAGAAGCCGGCGAGATGCGGCTCGAAATCGACATGCAGCCATTCAGCGCCGCGCTCGCGGGCGATGCCCGTAGCCTGCCTGACCATGCGCGTCGCGATGCCCTGCCGCCGCATATCGGGATGGACCGAGGTATCGAGGAGGAAGGCATGAATGCCGCCATCCCAGGCGACATTGACGAAGCCGACGAGCCTGTTGGCGTGATAGGCGCCAATGTGTGCGAGGCTGCGAGGCAGGATGCGGGAGAAGTCAGGTGCTTCCGGCGTGTTCCACGCTGCGGACCAAAGGCTGGTGAGTTCGGCGGGCGAGGGAAATGGGTCGATGCGCAGTTCTGGCATGGCTGCTCCCGTTCGCTCATCAGTTGCCGGGAGTGTTTTCCGACAATTTCGCCCGCTTCGCAACCGATCTGCCACATCGGTCCCGGACGGGAAGCGTATCCCAGCAGCGCACAGCTGACGCTTTGTTGACCGGATCCTGTTCCGGAACATAATAAGAAGATCTAATCACTCGGCTGCGGAGAAGGTCCATGTGCGGACGCATATTCGTCAAGACCTCGCTTGAAGAGCTGATCAGCAATTTCCCATTTGCTGTCAGGGGCGGGGATATTCACGGGCTCGGATATCGCTTTCCCCGATGGAATGGCGCGCCGTCGCTGGATTACCCATCATCGTCAGGGACGTCGTGCGCGAGCCTGATATAACAGGCCCCATTCACCGGCTCAGGCGGGAGCCATTCACGAAACCATGCGGCAAGACATCCTCACGAGGAGAGGACAAGCATACCAGACGATGCCGGAACGCTGTTACGATCGTTCGCAACAATGCTGTTCGCAGCAGACGCAGCGCCGGATCCGGGACTTCGGCGGCTATGAGATCGGCAAGCGCCGAAAGCCTGATGTCATCGATGCGATCGCAGACGAGGTGGCGGAATTCCTCTGCACCTATCTCGACATCAAGGCGCACGGCCGACCTGCAAAGAGGGAAGCCTTAATTCTCGGCGTTAGGCAAATCGCGAAAGCGACTATTGGCAAGCGCCCGGCGAGAACCTAAACGCGTACCCATATCTTCCGAAGCGGCATGCCAACACACCCGGCCATCTCCCGATCCTGCTCCTCAGTCGTATCGGTAATATTCGGATTTCGCGCATCAAGCGCAAAGCGGCCGAACGCGGCGGGCCAGATGTGACGCAGGTCGTTCAGTGAGACGGTGCCGCCGCAGCAGGGGGCTTCGGTGTTCAGGTCTTTGAAGCCATCGGCAGAAGCGGTATCCATGGCGTCTCCCCACCATTCCTCGGCGTCCGCGCCGCAGGCGCTGCATTCCACGCCGGACCAGTTCTCGCCGGGATCGTAGAATCTGACCTCATCTTCGAAGCTTGCAGTCACTTCGTCCGCTTTGGTGGCGATGGCTTTTAGCAGGGAGACCGCACTGTCTGCGACGTCGGGGGAGGGCTGCCAATAAGGATCTGCGGGGACATAGCGCGGGAAGTTTCGGACATCGGCGCCCTCCTTTGTGCTTAAAACATCGCTAGGTGTTACTGCACCAAAAGAGCGGAATGCGCTAGCGTCCCGGCCGTCCGGTCTTGCCCTTCGTCCGTCCCTTGCGCTTCTGCTCGCCCGGCTCCTCATAACTGCCGGCTCCAACCCGGCCGCGCACGACCGGCCTGACACCATCGTCGCGTTCCGGCTGCCCTTCCAGCAGTGGTGAGAAGCGCTTCGTGCCCTTGGCGGCGTCGAGCTTTTCCGGCACATGGCCGATCACCGGCTTTTCCGTGCGGCCGACGGTCATTTCGTCGAGGGTGTTGCGGCGGAAGAGGCTCTTGTTGTCGGCGGGAGTGGCGACATGGCGGCCCATTTCGTTGAGGTCCGGCTTGCGGAAGAGGGGGGTTGACGTGTCGGTGCCTGGGCCCATGTCGTCGAGGGTGGGTTTGGAGAAGTAGGTGGGTGTGGCCCCCTCATCCGCCCTGCCGGGCACCTTCTCCCCGCTGGGGAGAAGGGATTCGCGGCTGGCTTTACCACTTCTCTTGCCACCTTCCTGGTTGCGGGCTTCCTCCCTTGCCATCGGATCGTCCATGGCGGCGAGTTCCACGGCCTTGAGGCGTTTGATTTCGTCGCGGAGGCGGGCGGCTTTTTCGAAGTCGAGGTCGGCGGCGGCGTCGCGCATGCTCTTTTCGAGGGCGTTGAGGTGGGCCTGCAGGTTGTTGCCGACGAGGTTGCCACCGTCGGCGAAGCCTTTGCCCGAGACGCCCGAGATGTCGGCGCGGACGTGGTCGCGTTCGTAGACGCTGTCGAGGATGTCGGAGATCTTGGCCTTGACCGATTCCGGCGTGATGCCGTTTTCGAGGTTATAGGCCATCTGCTTTTCGCGACGGCGGGCGGTCTCGTCCATGGCGCGCTGCATGGAGCCGGTGACGTTGTCGGCATAGAGGATGACCTTGCCGTCGACGTTACGCGCTGCACGACCAATGGTCTGGATCAGCGAGGTTTCCGAGCGCAGGAAGCCTTCCTTGTCGGCGTCGAGGATGGCGACGAAGCCGCATTCGGGGATGTCGAGGCCCTCACGCAGCAGGTTGATGCCGACGAGCACGTCGAAGGCGCCGAGGCGTAGATCGCGGATGATCTCGATGCGTTCCAGCGTGTCGATATCGGAGTGCATGTAGCGCACGCGCACGCCCTGCTCATGCAGATATTCGGTCAGGTCCTCGGCCATGCGCTTGGTCAGCACGGTGCAGAGCGTACGATAGCCCTTGGCGGCGGTCTCTCGGATCTCGCCGAGCACGTCGTCGACCTGGGTGCGGGCCGAGCGGACTTCGACCGGCGGGTCGATCAGGCCGGTCGGGCGGATCACCTGTTCGGCGAAGACGCCGCCTGATTGTTCCAGCTCCCAGCTGCCCGGCGTCGCCGAGACGGCGATCGTGTCGGGCCGCATGGCGTCCCATTCCTCGAAGCGCAGCGGCCGGTTGTCCATGCAGGAGGGCAGGCGGAAGCCGTATTCGGCCAGCGTTGCCTTGCGGCGGAAGTCGCCGCGATACATGCCGCCGATCTGCGGCACAGTGACATGGCTCTCGTCGATGAACACGATGGCATTGTCGGGAATGTATTCGAACAGCGTCGGCGGCGGATCGCCGGGGTCGCGGCCGGTGAGGTAGCGCGAATAGTTCTCGATGCCCTGGCAGGAGCCGGTGGCTTCCAGCATCTCGATATCGTAGCGGGTGCGCTGCTCCAGGCGCTGCGCCTCCAGCAGGCGGCCGGCCTTTTCCAGCTCGGCAAGGCGCAGCCTGAGCTCTTCCTTGATCGCCTTGATGGCGCCGTTAAGGGTCGGGCGCGGCGTGACATAATGCGAGTTGGCGTAGATCTTCACCGATTTCAGGTCGCCGGTCTTCTGTCCGGTCAGCGGATCGAATTCGGTGATGGCGTCGATCTCGTCGCCGAACATGCTTATGCGCCAGGCCGCATCTTCCAAGTGGGCGGGGAAGATCTCAATGGTGTCACCGCGCACGCGAAAACTGCCGCGGGTGAAATCCATGTCGCGGCGCTTGTATTGCTGGGCGACGAGATCGGCCAGCAGTTGGCGCTGGTCTAGCCGGTCGCCGACATTCATCTGGAAGGTCATCGCCGTATAGGTCTCGACCGAGCCGATACCGTAAATGCAGGAGACCGAGGCGACGATGATGCAATCGTCGCGTTCGAGCAGCGAGCGCGTCGCCGAGTGGCGCATGCGGTCGATCTGCTCGTTGATCGAGCTTTCCTTCTCGATATAGGTGTCGGAGCGCGGCACATAGGCTTCCGGCTGGTAATAATCGTAGTAGGAAACGAAATATTCCACCGCATTGTCGGGGAAGAAGTTCTTGAATTCGGAATAGAGCTGGGCGGCCAGCGTCTTGTTCGGCGCCAGGATGACGGCTGGGCGCTGCGTTTCCTCGATCACCTTGGCCATGGTGAAGGTCTTGCCGGAGCCGGTGACGCCGAGCAGCACCTGGCTGCGCTCGCCGCTCTGCAGGCCTTCGACGAGATCGCGGATCGCCGTCGGCTGGTCGCCGGCCGGCTTGTATTCGGAAGCCATGCGGATGGTGATGCCGCCTTCGGATTTGTCCGGACGGGCAGGGCGGTGCGGCGTCCAGATCTTGCCGTTCTTGTGCAGCGGATTGCCGCTCTCGATCAGCTTCGACAGCGCCTCGACAGTGGCCGTGACGCCGCCGGGCGAGATGCTGCCGGCATCCTCGAGCGAAATATCGAGACCCGCCACCGGGTTCAGGCCGGCGGCGGCGCGGGTCTTCGGGTCGGAGGAGCCACCGATCGAGACGCCGCGTGCGGTCTTGCTTGCCGTCGCTTTCTTGTTGACGCTGACGGCTTCGGTATGCTTGCGCGCCTCGTTCTCAACCTTCTTGCGGTGCTTGCCAGCCTTGGAGGCAATCTCGCGCTGGCTCTCGACGCCGGAGGCTTCGGCATCGGCCTCCAACTGCCTCACCCAATCGGCGACGGAGCCGGAGAGGGGAGCGCCCTCAAAGGACGATTGCTGGGCTTCCTCGAAACCATTCGAGGTCGGAGATTTTTTCGGAGCTTTGGCCATGGCGCGAATATGGAGAGAGTCAGCGCGAAAGGGAAGAGGGAAAGAGTACAAAAGGGAAACGAATGAATCGTTCGGATTGGCTCAACAATTCCTCGAGTTGTGGCTGTCAGCGGGCACCCGCCTCGTCCTTCGAGGCCCCTGCGGGGCGGCCTGAGGATGAGGCTCTCTTGGGCGGGGGCACCGTTGCCATCGTCTCGCCTGCGCTGGAACCGGGATCGGCCCTCGGCAGTTAATCGGATATCATTTCAGCTTCAGGTGCGACTGCCATTAGCGACCATTCCGCCTTCTGGAAAAAATCGATCTGGATCGAACTTGATACCGGCGAGCGGCTGGTTCTCCGCTCACCGCAGGATGCGCTTTATGCACTCGTCTCCGACTGGCCGATCAATGGCGGCGTCCATCAGCAGAGGGCGATCGATTTCTGCCGTGCCTGGCTTGCCGGGCGCATGCCGGCTGAAACGGTGCGGCAGGCCTTTATCCTCGCGGCGCTGGAGGCTGGCGTGGCGATCAATGATGATGATGATGATGGGAATGGGACCCCAAGTTCGGTTTCAAACCCCGGGCATAAATAGAGCTATTCAGCCAGACCCGCGTCTAATGCGCGGCGTCGAACAATTTTTATGTATTGCAAATATTATTCGCGCTGTGTTTGTAGAAATGCGCAGCGTTTATCACGCTCCGATTCTTTGGAGAAACAACCGAATGAGAATAAAAATCCTCGCTTGCGCTGCCCTGCTGATGCTGGTCGGCTGCAATGCCCCAGTGTCGCAATCCGTTGCGGATTCCCAACGTGCGCCCTCCAGTGACGTCCGACAGAACTTCATCAACATCGTATTCAAGAGAAGTTACAGACACGAAGCGGGAGAAGTGGTTTGGGCGCGGATTTCCAGCGTGGTGCTGCTTGAGCCTGAGAAAAAGATCTATGCTTACTGTGTGCGTGTGGTGCCCAAGCACAGCTGGGGCGACTGGGCCTATCTCGGCGTCTCCTTCACGGATGGTCAAATCCTCGGCGCGACGGCGAATGACTATCGTTGCAAGGACAAGCGGCTGCACTACTATCCGTTTCCTGAGCTGACCGGCATGAAGACCTGACGCGGCTGCGAGGGCTCCGCCCGCGTCGGGTTTTGCTGGTCGTAGCCATCGACCGCCGGCGCGCCCGCCTCGCCGTTCGAGGCGCCTCGGTGAGGCTCTCGTGGGCCTCGCCGACATAGCCGGCGCGCCGATAGGGGCTGCGGCATCTTCCAACCTCCCGCTGCTGGAAGCGGACTGCGCATCCCGCAGTCCGCGCAGCGGATAGGCCGTGCCAGCGAAGGCAACAGCTAACCCTCGAGGACCATCCTCACACCTTGCTCAAGCAAAGACGGCTTCCCTTGAATCATCCATTGTCGACGCCCTGCAGTACCATACGAGCAGGACGACCGATCCAATGGGAACTAACAGTCCGAGAAGCTGCCACCATCCGCTTCGGTTGATGTCATGAAGGCGTCGGGCGGCCATGGATATCCATGGAAGAAGCGTGGCCAGCGACCAGATCAGTCTCAAGGTTTCGCTCCGATCCACGAAGTACAAAACGATGGAGACAAGAAAGGAGAAGAGAAAAGAATACCAGAATTCCGATCGGCCCGCTCTGCCGCTAAAGTTCACATAGTTCTTGAAAAAGCTTCCGATGGCCTGGCCGAAACCCATGGCCGGCGGCGGGCCGCCGAAGCGGTTCGGCCCGACCAGCGGTTTTCGGAAGACGAAGATCAATGGCACGCCGATCAGGGTCAAGACGATCAACCAATGAAACAGTGAAAAATTGCCCATGAGATACCCCAGCGGTTAGAACAGCTCAGAGATAAGCGATGTTTGTTTCCGGAGGATTAACTTGCTTGTGATCCGATGTGTTCGCAATCACAGCTTGAGAAATTGCAGCTGCCATGTTGACGGCGCGATAATGCTTTGAGAAGGCTGTATCGCCGTCGCTCAGCGTTTGAGCAGCACGCTTGCTCGCACCGGCTGCTCAATGCCCTTCAGCGCCAGCATGCGCGTTTCGGCGTCTGCCGCGAGGTCGGGAGCCTTCGCGGCCGTTTCGGCCGAGATCAGTATCTCGCCGGCGGCGGCCTGGGATTCGAGCCTTGCGGCCTGGTTGACGACGCCGCCGATCGCGGTGAAATCGCTGCGGAAGCTCGAGAATTCGCCGATCTGCACCTCGCCGGAATGGATGCCGACGCCGACGCCCAAGGTGCGACCGGACAGCGCGTCGAGCGCCAGCCCGCTCAGCGCCGCGGCGCAGTTGCGCTGGATCTCCTGGGCGGCCCTGATCGCCGCACCGGCGTGATCCTTGCGGATGATCGGGAAATTGAAGATCGCCATCAGACCGTCGCCCATCTGCTTGTTGACGATGCCGTCATGCGCCCAAATCGCCTGGGCGCAGCGATCCTGGAACAGGCTGACGATTTCACTCAAGTGCACTGCCTCGATACGCTGGGAAAGATCGGTAAAGCCCCTGATGTCGGCGAACAGAATGGTGGCGTCGACAGTGATCTGGCGCTGCTTCTGCACATATTGGAACGAGCGCTCGCAGATCGTGCAGATATCGGGATTCATCTTGCTGCGGGTAATGCCGAGGGCGCGGAAGGGAAGCGCAAGCGGGCCGCCGATCGGGATCGGCATATGCATCTGATCCCAGCAGCCGCGGCAGATCCTGGCGCTGCCGTGCCTTGCCTGCTCCGTGAAGGTGGATTCTGTTGTCATGTCGTACGATCCAATGGCCGTGGTGAAGCTTCCGTCAACATGTGGGTTTTGGCAACTGTTGTGTTGGTTGAGCAGGTTTCGTCAGCCGCGGGCGGAACAGTTGCTTTGGCCAACGGACCAACTGCGTTGGCTTACGGACCAACTGCGTTGGCTTACGGACCAACTGCGTTGGCCTGCGGACCAACTGCGTTGGCCGCGGGATAACAGACACACTTGTTACTCCCACTGTTCGATGCCCGATGCGAAACTATGTCCGACCAACCGCGATGCACCGGCCTTCGGACAAGAAGGCGCGGGAACTCGCCCCATCGAGGAGATTGAAGCGATGACTGCAACAGAGAATGGAAAGGGCGGACAGGCCATGCAGCGGCCGCCTGTCGTGCCGCAGCAGGCCTGGGAGGCGGCTCACAGGCAGCTTCTGGTGAAGGAAAAGGCGCATACGCGTGCTCGTGACGCGCTTGCCGCCGAGCGGCGGCGCATGCCGTGGATGGCCGTCGCAAAGCAATATGCTTTCGGAGCGCCGCAGGGCAGGATCAGCTTGCTCGACCTGTTCGAAGGCCGGCACCAGCTCATCGTCTACCGCGCCTTTTACGAGCCCGGCGTCTTCGGCTGGCCCGAGCATGCCTGCCGCGGCTGCTCGATGGTTGCCGATCAGGTCGCACATGTCGCCCATCTCAACGCCCGCGACACGACGCTGGTCTTCGCCTCGCGCGCGCCGCAGGCCGACATAGCGCGGCTGAAGGAACGGATGGGATGGACGATGCCCTGGGTGACGATCACCGACGACTTCGACAAGGATTTCGGCGTCGACGAGTGGCACGGCACCAATGTCTTCTACCGCGACGGCGAGCGCATCTTCCGCACCTATTTCGTCAACAACCGCGGCGACGAGCAGATGGGCGGCACCTGGAATTATCTCGACATCACGCCGCTCGGGCGCCAGGAAGTCTGGGAGGACTCCCCTGCTGGCTATCCGCAGACCCCGACCTATAAATGGTGGAACTGGCACGACAGTTACGTTGCCGAGGCCGAGCCAGACAAAAAATGGGTCGAAGTCTCCGATGCCGGCGAGGCGGCGTTCCGGGAGGAAGCAGCAAAGGCGAAATCGTAGGCCGGAGCCTCGAAGGGCGAGGGCGGATGGATGACACCTGTGGACATCGTCCCAGGCCAATCGGAAAACCGCTGTTGCCTTGCCGGGCACCGACCATGCATAGTGGGAGGTGACTTGGAGGGGTCGATGGCCAGATTGCCTGCGCTTGTTCTGATGATGCTTCTCCTGCCCGCCGCGGCGCATGCCGAACGCCGCTGCGGCTGGCTGGACAATCCCTCGATGGCCAAATGGTTGCTCATGGATGCCGGCGGCGGCTGGACCATCATGGACAATGGCAGCGGCTACAAGGCGGCCGAGGGAATGGACAAGATCCCGGACCTGACGACCGGCGAATTTGTCTACACCTATGCCGCGCATGGTTATGCCTGCGCCTGCATGGACGTCGACACGGACGGTGAGGAGGGAATCACCCGTATTTACTCCGTGCGGCAATTGCCGCTCTCGCGGTGTCGGAACGACGCCGCCATCCGCTGGTTCCTCGATAAGGACTAGCGATCGGGCCGGGCAATCCTTCGGCATTGAGCGCCGCATCTCAGAACAGAAATCAGGAAGCGTGTCCGTTATCGCACAGGGACCGGCGCGGCCGGAACTTTGTCGTGTGCGCTGGGTTTGAGGTCGGCTCACAGGAGAAGACGATGCCGTCCTTCACGCAGCCGCGCCCGGCGCCCGGCAATTTCCAATTCCCCGGCGAACAGCGGCAGGGCGACCCGATGATGGGCACAATCAATGCCGAGCTTGCCGACAAGGGTTTTCTCGTCACCAGCACCGACGAACTCATCACCTGGGCGCGCACGGGCTCGCTGATGTGGATGACCTTCGGTCTGGCCTGCTGCGCCATCGAAATGATGCAGATGTCCATGCCGCGCTACGATGTCGAGCGCTTCGGCGTCGCCCCGCGCGGAAGCCCAAGGCAGTCGGACCTGATGATCGTCGCGGGCACACTGTGCAACAAGATGGCGCCTGCGCTGCGCAAGGTTTATGACCAGATGCCGGAACCGCGCTACGTAATCTCCATGGGCTCCTGCGCCAATGGTGGTGGCTACTACCATTATTCCTATTCCGTCGTGCGCGGCTGCGACCGCGTGGTGCCGGTCGACATCTATGTTCCCGGCTGTCCGCCGACGGCCGAAGCGCTGCTCTATGGCATCCTGCTCCTGCAAAGGAAGATCCGGCGCAATGGCAGCATCGAACGGTAGCGCCGATGACACGAGGAAATCAGTTACCATTTCGACACGCATGCCTTCTACCTCGGAAACTTTCGAGGGAAAGTCGCGTTGTAGCGGTTGCCGTCGGTGTGCCCGGCGGCCCGCTTGCCCATGGGAGGAGCAAGATCCATGAAAGTCCTGATCGTTGAAGACGAGAACATCATTGCCATGGAACTCGAGCGTATCGCGCAGGATGCTGGCCACCAGACTCTCGGGCCGGTTTCGACAATCGAGCAGGCGCTCGCCTATGCTCAGAGAAGCGATGTCGCACTGGTCGATCTCAGCCTTGCCGACGGCTTGAGCGGCGCGCAGCTCGCGCGCCGGCTGATCGATCGCCACGGCGTCGACGTGATCTTCGTCACCGGCAGTCCGGAAAGCGTCGGAAACGGCATCGAGGGCGCTCTCGATGTGATCGCCAAGCCCTTCACCGACGAGAGGATCGCCAGCGCGCTTTCGCGCGCGCAGTCCCTGCGCAGAGATTACGAAGGCAAGAACGCTGTCTTCTGACTGCGTAAAGTCGTATTCTTCCGCTGCCATTGTCATCGGGAGGAGATGCCAGGATGAAGCACGCGCTCATTGCCGTTTTCTTCGCCCTCACGGCCTGCGCCAGTACTTCAGGCGAACCGCAGCCGCTACAGGGCAGTCTCACCTATGGCGGTAAGGTCATTCATTCGCCCTATCGCCCGGGAACAGTGGTCAACCACACCTTTCTCGGTGCGTTCGGCTACCGTGTCTTCGAGACCTATGTTGTTCAACCGGACGGGACGCTCAAATTGACGTCGCAAAGCACGGGGCCAGATTTCCTTTGGCGGTGAAAGGGGCGCCTAGCGACGGCTGGGCCTTCCTCTTTATCCCGCTAGTCCCGCGGGCTCATCGAGGTGTGATCGCCGGTGCCTCGATTGCGTCTTTTCCGACGTTCAGGTGATCGATCGCCAGTTGGATGAATGCCTTGACCAGCGGCGACAGGTGCTGGTTGCTGGGATAGACGACATGCAGACCGCCGGGCGGGGTCGTGTAGCCGTCGAGGACGCGCCGCAGCCGGCCGTCCGCGATGCAAGCCGCAGCCATTCTTTGCGGCAACTGTGCGATGCCGAAGCCGGCGATCGCGGCAGTCATGACCGCCTGAATTTCGTTGGCGGCGAAACGTCCGGACACCGTGACCGTTTCCTTGATGCCGGCGCTCTCCAGCACCCAGTGCGCACCAGCCGCCGACGGACCCGCGATGACGCAGGCGTGATGGGCGAGGTCCGCCGGACGATCCGGCGCGCCGCAGCGGGCGAGATAGTCGGGGCTGGCGCAGAAAATCCTGTAGGTCGAGCCGAGCTTGCGGGCGATCAGCGTCGAATCCTCCAGAATGCCGGTGCGGAAGGCGAGGTCTATGCCGTTCTCGATGAGATTGAGCCTGTCGTCGGTCAGGCGCAATTCCACCTTCGTCTTGGGGTAGATTGCCAGGAAATCGGAGATGGCGGCGGAAAGGAAATGACCGCCGAAGCCGACCGGTGCGGAGATGCGGATCGTGCCGGCGGGCTCCGCCCGCGCCTCGGCCAGGCGCAGATTTGCCTGCTCGAAGGCGCCGAGCGCCGCGCTGCACTCCTCGTAATAAAGGCGCCCCGCATCCGTCAGCCTGAGGCTGCGAGTGGTGCGCTGCAGCAGCCACACTCCCACCTCGCGCTCAAGCGCGGCGATACGGCGGCTGACCGTCGTCTTCGGCATGGCAAGCAGGCGGGCGGCGGCGGTGAAGCTGCCGGCCTCGACGACGCGGGCGAAGATAAGGATGTCGTTGAGATCCAGCATTGTATTCACCAGTGGCACGATGTTTCCCTGATGTAGCCTATTATGGTTCAATTCGACAGGTCTTATCTTCTGGCTGATCGCCAACCACAAGGAGCAGAGAGATGAGCAATGGAAGAAGCGTTCTGGTAGCCGGCGCCACCGGCCAGCAGGGCGGCGCGGTCGCGCGCGCACTGATGGCGCGGGGGGCATCGCGTCAAGGCGATCAGCCGCAGGCCGGACAGCGACGCCGCAAATCGGCTGGCCGCCGCCGGAGTGGAGATCGTCGGGGGTGATCTCGATGATGCGGCGTCGGTGACGAAGGCCGCAAGCGGCGTCGACACGATGTTCCTGATGGGCAACAGCTATGAGGCCGGAACGGAAGCGGAAACCCGCCAGGGCATAACCGCCGCCAATGGAGCGAAGGCCGCCGGCATCGGCCACCTGATCTATTCCTCCGTCGGCGATGCCGACAAGAAGACCGGCATTCCGCATTTCGACAGCAAATATCTGGTCGAGCAACATATTGCCGGTCTAGGCATTCCCTACACGGTCAGTGCACCCGTCGCCTTCATGGAAAACACCGCGGCGCCGTGGGCTATCGACGGGCTGCGCCAGGGTGTCTATGCCGCGGCGCTGCCGCCCGCGCGCGTGCTGCAGCAAATCTGCCTCGCCGATATCGGCGCCTTCGTCGCGGCCTTGGCCGAACGGCGCGAAAAGGTGTTCGGCCAGCGTTTCGACATTGCGGGTGACGAATTGTCGGGCGAGGAGCAGGTGAGGATCCTCTCCGAAACGCTAGGGCGCCCGATCGCCTACCAGGAGTTACCGATTGCCGCAATGCGGCAGCAGAGCGAGGATGCGGCGCTGATGTTCGAATGGTTCGACCGCACCGGCTACGACGCCGACATCGCCGCCCTGCGCCGGGATTTCCCTGAGGTCGGCTGGCACCGCTACCGCGGTTGGGCGCGCGCGTTTGACTGGAGCGTTCTCGAGAGGGCGACCGGGTGAGGCGATCTCGCGGCCATCAAGAATGGCAGATCCTCGGCGCGGGCCGAGGACCACGGAGAAATCCCTCCAGTTTCAGAACCACTATCCCCTTGCGGCGGGCGTCGGCCAGTTCATAATGAGCCGTCGTCCTTGGAGGGGAGGCTTCCATGCCGTCGAGTTTCCATGTCGAAAGTGCAGATGGCTATGAGCGGCTTATGGGCCGGTGGAGCCGGACGTTGGCGCCGATGCTGATCGACTTCGCGGGGCTGGCGGATGGGGATCGCGTGCTCGATGTCGGCTGCGGCACCGGCAGCCTGACGTTCACGCTTGCGCAGAGGCCGGGGCTGCGGGAAATCGCCGCTATCGACTATTCGCCTGTGTTTGTCGAGGCGGCGAAGCGGGCCAATAGCGATCCGCGGGTCACCATCCAGCAGGCGGATGCCTGCGCGCTGCCCTTCGAGAATGACCGTTTCGACAGAGCGATGTCGTTGCTCGTCCTGCATTTCGTGCCGGAGGCGGGCAAGGCGGTGGCCGAGATGGCCCGCGTCGTGCGGCCCGGCGGCACGGTCGCCGCCGCGGTCTGGGACCATTACGGCGGCATGTCGGGCATGCGGATGATGTGGGATACGGTCGTCATGCTTGACGAGAACGCGCTGCCGCTACGCCGCAAATATTGCTTCCAGCCAATGATGCGGCCAGGGGAGATGAAGCAGAGCTTCATGGCAGAGGGCCTCGCTGATGTCGAGGAGACGTCGCTTCTGATCCGGATGAATTACCGTTCCTTCGACGATTACTGGCAGCCGATCGCTGCCGGCGAGGGACCGCTTGGGAGATATGTCTCCGGGCTCGAGCCGGAGAAGCGCAAAGCGGTGGATGCCGCCCTCAGGGCAGCCTACGAAGCGGGCGAGCCGGACGGGCCGCGGTCGTTCGCGTCTGTAGCTTGGGCGTGCCGGGGCAAGGTGGTTTAAGCAGGTGCGCCACGGCTCTAAAATCTCATCCTGATGTGCCCCGCAGGGGCCTCGAAGAGCGAGGGCCGCAGCAGCACAGTAGCGGATTGCCAGCTATCTCGGCTGGACGATGTGTTTCATTTTTCATCATCGTCTTCGTGCTCAAAAATATCGGCGAGGAATTCCATGCAGACGTTCCCGCCTTCTCTGTGCTGCATGAAACCTGAGCCTTTTCAGCAGATTACAAATCGTCCATGTCGTGATATCGCCGCATTTCCTACAGATTGCCGTCGCAATCGGCTGTCAGCCTGTCACCATCAAGTGATCAGGAGGTGATCGGGCATGAGCCTCTCTTTCCCGACGATGGCGGCGATCCGGTTCGGTTATGGTTTCCGGCCGGGCGAGGTGGCGCCGCAAAGCAATGATGAGCTGATCGGGCAGTTGTTCAAAGGCGCGGCGGCAACGCCGGACTTTCCGCTCGGCGGCCCCGACATGCGTCATCGGGCGATCCTCAGCCTGCAGGACCAGCTGAAGCAGATCAGGGAAGATGCGAAGACGGTCACCGACGATCCCACGCGGCGCGAGATGCGCAAGGCTGTGCAGCGCCAGGCGCAGCAGCAGTTCCAGCACGATGCGAACCTGCGGCTGATGCAGGCGGTGCTGTCGCCCTACGGCTTTTACGAGCGGCTTTCGACCTTCTGGACCGATCATTTCTCCACCAGCGCCAACAAGAGCCTGCCGATGCGCCTTATCGTGCCGCTCTACGAGGCCGAGGCAATCCGGCCGTTCATTTCGGGCAGGTTCGGCGATCTTCTGCGTAGCGCCACCGCTCATCCCGCCATGCTGATCTACCTCGATCAGGCGGATTCGCTCGGGCCGGATTCGGCCGGCGGCGTCAAGCGCAACAAGGGGCTGAACGAAAATCTCGGACGCGAGCTCCTGGAACTCCACACGCTCGGCGCCGGCAGCGGCTATACCCAGGCGGATGTTACTGCCGCGGCCATGGTGCTGACGGGGCTCACTATCGACCGCAAGGAGATGGATATTGCCTTTCGGCCGAACATTTCGGAGCCCGGCACGCATGAGGTGCTCGGCGTCAGTTATGGCGGGCGGCGGCGCTCGCGCGAGGATTATCTCGACATGCTCGATGACCTCTCGGTCCATCCGAAGACGGCGGCCCATATCAGCCGTAAGCTCGCGGTGCATTTCGTCTCCGACCAACCAGACGAGGGGATGGTCTCCGATATGGCGGCCGCGTGGAAGAAGACGGATGGCGACCTCATCGCCGTCTATACCGCCATGCTCGATCATCCCGCCGCCTGGCAAAACGAGGGCGCCAAAGCACGTCAGCCGTTCGATTTTGTTGTTGCTGGTCTGAGGGCGCTGAATGCAGGGCCGGTCAACGGCGTCGTCGGCAGCTTCCTGGCGGCCAATCAGCAAGGAACGGATGAGGGCGATATGGCGGCAAATACGCCTGGCATGGCGGGAGCGCCAGTGACGACGGATCCCGCCGGAGAGGCGCGGGACAAACGGCTCAAGGCCTTTCGGGCGGCGCGCGCACTGGGGCAGGGGGCGCTGAAGCGCATGGGGCAGCCGACCTGGCAGCCGCCGAGCCCGGCCGGTTTCGAGGAAGGCTTTTCCGCCTGGATCACCGGCAGCCAGCTTGCCGAGCGCCTGGCCTGGGCAAGGCGGGCTGCGGCGCAGTTCGGCCGCGACGAGGATCCGCGCGAGTTCCTGAGATCGACGCTTGCCGATGCCGCGCGCGATGAAACGATCCGCGTGGTGTCGCAGGCGCCGAACAAGATCAGCGGTTTGACGCTGGTGCTGGCATCGCCGGAATTCAACCGCCGATAGGAGGCTCCCAATGAACCGGATTTTGCTTTCCCGCCGCGGCTTTCTGACCTCTGCCTGCTGTCTTGCCGCCGCCCCCGTCTTCACGCCGGTCACCTTTGCGGCGATGCCGGGCGATAATCGTTTTGTCACTATCGTCCTGCGCGGCGCGATGGACGGGCTCGACCTGGTGCAGCCTTACGGCGACGCCGGTTTTGCCGCGCTCAGGCCAACCTTGGCGCTGACGCCGGACAGCGGACTTCTCGATCTCGATGGGCATTTCGGCCTCAATCCCGCCGCCGCCGACCTGATGCCGCTCTGGAAGAGCCGAGAACTCGCCTTCATCCATGCGGTGTCGACGCCCTATCGCGACCAGCGCAGCCATTTCGACGGGCAGGACATGCTTGAGTCCGGCGGCGAACATGTCGCCGAAGAAAAGACCGGCTGGCTGAACCGGGTGCTCGCGGTCATTCCCCGCTCGGATGCGCGTAAGGCGATCGACGTCAATACGTCGACGGAGCTGATCCTCTCCGGGCCGAACAATGTCGACGTCTGGGCATCGGATTCCAATCTGGCGCCGGCGCGTGACGAGATGCAGTTCCTTGCGCGGCTCTATGCCGGCGATCCGCCCTTCGCGGCTGCACTTGCCGAGGCGACGCGGGCCGACAGCGCCGCGATGATGGTCGAGCCGGACGGTGAGCGCGGCGAGAAGATCGGCGACGTCGCGGCGCTCGCGGCCAACATGCTGAAGGGCGATTACCGCATCGCCAGCTTCTCAATCACCGGATGGGACACCCATATCGGCCAGGCCGGCCAGTTCAAGCGGCCGGCAGGGGATCTCGCCCAGGCGATCAACACGCTGAAGGCGGCGCTGGGCTCGGAGATCTGGGCAAAGACGGTGGTGCTCGCCATGACGGAATTCGGCCGCACCGTCCGCCAGAACGGCTCCGCCGGCACCGACCACGGCACCGGCGGCTGCGCTGTCCTTGCCGGCGGCGCGATCAACGGCGGGCGCATCCTCGGCCGCTGGCCGGGGATCGGCGATGGTCAGCTGCTCGACAACCGCGACCTGATGCCGACGGCTGACGTGCGCGAGGTGGCGGCGGCGATGCTCTACCGGCAGTTCGATGTCGGCGTGGATGATCTGACAGGGAAGATATTTTCCGGGCTGGCGTTTGATAAGGGGTCGCAGTTTTTGAAGGTGTGAGGCGCTGCCGGGCCCTTCGCTTGGGCTCAGGGCGTTCGTCGCTGCAATCGATTCACTGGATCGATTGCTCGGGCTTCGCCCGACCGCTCCTCACCCCAACACGTCGTAAAGCCGGAAGATGAAACTGACCTGATAGACCAGGTTGACGATGACGAAGGTCGTGTGGAAGCGGCGGTTCGCGGTCCAGGCGGCGAGGGCGCAGAGGAGGATGTAGACGAGATTGCGGACGGGATATTCCCAGCCGAGTGATAGGATGCGCTCCGGACCTTTGATCGCCGTATCGAGGATATCGACGGCATAGATCAGGCCGAGGACGCCGAAGAACCATTTGCGCCGCGAAATGAAATATTCCTCGTAGCCGCCATATTCGTCGAGGCTTGCCGGAAAGAGCAGGGCACAGAGCAGGAAGAACAGGCTGCAGAAGCAGACGAGGAAGAGATAGATGCCGAAGCCGATGGCGGGCACGGCCTGCAGCCGGTATTCCCACCACCAGATATGGATGATGAAGAGGAACAGGGACAGGGCCCAGCCAAGGTGAACGGGATAAACCTCCGCCTTGGCCGGATGCTGGACGATGCCGGCGATGCCAGTGAGCAGCCTCGCGAGTGAAAGGCTGATGACCATGCCCATCACCACCTTGATGTGAAGGAAGACCTCCGGCGAGCTGACCGTTTCCATGCCTTATCCCCTCGGGTTCAAGCTTGTCACTCCGCGGGGACGGCCTTGGGTTTGCCCTCCTCGTCGAGCGCCACCATGATGAAGGTGCCGGCGGTTACCTTTTCCATCTTGGCGTAGCGCGAGCGATGCGCCCAGGCTTCGACGATCAGCGTGATCGAGGTACGCCCGACACGCTCGACATCGGTATAAACCGACAGCGTATCGCCGATCTTGACCGGCAGCTCAAAGGCCATTTCCTTAACCGCTGCGGTGACGACGCGGCCCTTGGCGCGCTCGGCGGCGCGGATGCCGGATGCAAGGTCCATCTGCGCCATGACCCAGCCGCCGAAGATATCGCCGGCCGGATTGGCATCGCCCGGCATGGCGAGCGTGCGCAGCGTCAGTTCGCCTCTGGGCTTGGCGGTGTCGGTCATGGAAAATCCCTCACTGTCTGGATCGATTCTGTCGTGACGTTAGGCGAACTCCGTGTCCTTACCAATGCCTTTCAGTGGGACGGCCGCTGCGGAACTAATATTCGCAGCTCGCAGCGATTTAATTCCCTTCAAATTCAGGTGGTTGAATTTTGCAACCCGTCGCCTCACCTTACGTTATGTGAGAATCCACTAATCCAACTTTACCGTCCGGTAATTCAGCTGTTCCAGTATGTGACGAACTACAAATGTAAGAATCGCCGGGAACACTCATGCGCAACGTCAAGATCTCCACCCGTCTTTACTGCCTCGTCGGCTTCACGCTTGCCGTGCTGGCGGCGACGATGGTCTTCTTTCTGAACTATTCCTATTCCGAGTTGCAAGCGGAGCGGAAGGCGGGGCTGGAGAAGATGGAGGCGACGGCGCTCGGCATTTTCGACAAATATTACAAGATGGAACAGGCGGGCACCATGACCCGCGAGCAGGCGCAGGCGGCGGCCAAGGACGTGATCGGCGCGATGCGCTACGGCGCCGACGGCTATTTCTGGATCAACGACATGCGCCCCGCCATGGTGATGCACCCGATCAAGCCGCAACTGAACGGCACCGATATCTCCCAGATGAAGGACCCGACCGGCAAGTTCCTGTTCGTCGAGTTCGTCAACAAGGTGAAGAAGGACGGCAAGGGCTTCGTCGATTATTACTGGCCGAAGCCCGGCGCCGATGAGCCGGTGCTGAAATATTCCTATGTCGCCGGCTTCGAGCCCTGGGGCTGGATCGTCGGAACTGGCGTCTACGCCGATGACCTGGCGGCGCTCTATCGCCAGAATGCGTTCTGGGCGGCAGCGCTCTGCCTGCTCGGCGCAGCACTTACGATCGCGATCGCCTACGCCATCGTGCGCAGTGTTACGGCGCCGATCGCCCGGCTGAAGACGGCGATGAATGCGATCGCCGCCGAGGAAGCATCGGTGGAGATTGCCGGCAGTGCGTGCCGCGACGAAGTCGGCCAGATGGCCAAGGCGCTGCTGGTGCTGCGCGACTCCGTCGACGAACGCAGCGCGCTGCGCGGCCGTGAAGACGAAAGGCAGCGGCAGATCGAGGACGAACGCCGCGGCAATGAAGCGAGCCTGCGCTCGGCTTCCGAGCGGCAAAACCGCGCCATGCAGGCGCTCGGCGTCGGCCTGGAGAGGCTTGCAAGCGGCGACCTCACCGTTGCAATCGGCGATATCGGTGAGGACTACGCCAAGCTCAGGAATGATTTCAACGCCGCCGTCGATGCGCTGAACGGCGTCATCCACGCGATTGCTGAATCGAGCCGGGTGGTCAACGACAGCGCATCCGACATCAGCGAGGCGACCGGCAACCTGTCGAAGCGTACGGAACAGCAGGCAGCGGCACTCGAAGAGACGGCGGCGGCACTCGATGAGATCACAGCCACGGTCAAGACCGCATCCGAGCGGGCGAACGAGGCGCGCGAGATGGTGGCCGAAACCAAAGCGAGCGCCGGCCGCTCCGGCGACATCGTCCGCAACGCCGTGACGGCGATGGGCCGGATCGAGGAATCGTCGAGCCGCATCAACCAGATTATCTCTGTTATCGACGAGATTGCCTTCCAGACGAATCTGCTGGCGCTGAACGCCGGCGTCGAGGCTGCGCGGGCCGGCGAGGCTGGCCGCGGCTTTGCCGTCGTTGCCCAGGAAGTGCGCGAACTCGCGCAACGCTCGGCCAACGCCGCCAAGGAGATCAAGGAGTTGATCAGCCGGTCGGCTGCGGAAGTCGAGGGCGGGGTTGCGCTGGTGCGCTCGACGGGTGAGGCTCTGCTGGAGATCGAGGCGCTGGTAAACCAGGTGAACGACCATGTCGCTTCGATCGCGACGGCGGCGCGCGAGCAGTCGACCGGACTGAACGAGATCAACAGCTCCGTCAACCACATGGACCAGATGACGCAGCAGAATGCGGCGATGGTCGAGGAGACGACGGCGGCAAGCCGCACGCTCGCTGACGAGAGTACCCAGCTGAAGACCCTGCTTTCGAACTTCCGCCTGCGCGAGGCGGGGCGGCCGGCCGAGAGCCGGTACACACGGGCAGCGTGAAAAACAGCAAAGATAAAAGGCCGGGCGACTGGCCTTTTTCATTTCCACCGCCTTCAGATTGTGCCGGTAAGTTTTCATTCACCGTTTTTAACTAAAATTGGACCGAGTTTTTTCGGTCACTCTGCGGCCGGCCCATGGAAGCGATAAGAGTATGGCGTTTGTTTCCTTTCCGCGGCGAGCCTTCCTGCCCGTGCTGCTCTCGGCGGCGCTGACCACCTGTTCGATCAGCGACGGGCTAGTGCCCCCGGCCAATGTCGACAATGGCACCCGGGTCAGTTCGATTTCACCGTCTCGCGGTGCAGCGCGTATGGCGCGGGCGGAGCGCCTTGCGCCGGCGGAAACTCAGGCCTCTTATCCTGTCTTCGGCCGGCCTGTCGGCAGCAGCCAGGGCTCGGTCGATTATCTCGATACGCCGAACCTTGCCGGCACCGGGCACGCGGCACAGGCGCCGCAGACGCTGGCCGCGCCGGAATCCCAGGGCCGCAAGCTGCCGATGATCGATAGCGATGAGGCGCTGGCGGCAGGCCAGCCGAACGGCAACTGGGGCGGCACGCAGAACCTTGCTGTCCCGTCCGGCGGCGTCAACATGGATGAAGAGCTTGGGGCCGAACCGGTCGTCGGGCTGGCGCAGGAACAGCAGCAGCAGATTGCCGAGGGCAATGCCAGCGAACCCGTCGTCGACGGCATCGGCACCGACAACCCGGCTCAGATCAATCAGCCAATGCGCCAGTCCGCACCCCGGTCAATGCCGCATCCGGCAGCGCAGGCTGAGATGAGTCGAGCGCCGGCCTGGAACGACGGCAGCCCGGTCTTGGAGCCAACCCGCGTTCCCGAAGAGGACGAGAGCGAAGAAGTCGCGATGCTGCGGCCGAACAACCCGATGATGAGCGAGCCCGTTGCGCCTGTCGACCCGAGCGTCATGCCGGCCTCCGAGCTTGCCTGCCGGCGCGAGTTGAAGCGCCTGGGCGTGCTCTTCGACGAGAAGCCGCCGATCTCGCAAGGGCCGGCCTGCCAGGTGCCCTATCCGGTATCGCTGAAGGGGCTTTCCGGCAATATCGGCGTCAAGCCGGCCGTGACGCTGAACTGCCAGGTGACGCTCGCCTTCGCCAAATGGGTGAAGAACGAGCTGGCGCCGTCGGCCCGCTTTCGCTACTGGAGCGGCATCAAGACGATCCAGCCGCTCGGCGGTTATTCCTGCCGGCGCATGAACAACAGCCGGCAGAGATATAATCCGATGTCGGAACATGCCCGCGGCAACGCGATCGACGTCGGCAAGTTCGTGCTGAAGAACGGCCACGCGATCGACGTGCGCAAGAAGGGCCTGTTCTCCTATCGCGAGGGCCGGCTTCTGAAGGCGGTGCGCACCGACAGCTGCCGCTATTTCAATACCGTGCTCGGGCCGGGCAGCAACCCGGAACACTGGAACCACTTCCACTTTGATCTGCGCTCCCGCAAGAGCGGCAAGGTCTATTGCGATTAGGCGAAGGCGCGGTTGCCCGCCGCGGCAATTGGGCCCTGGTTCCAAGAAAAGAGTTCATCCCAGCCGCCGGACGCGCTATGGACCGGCGAGGCGGATTGCTATTGGAAAGTCTGATCCATGAGCTATGAATTCCATGTCGGCCAGAAGGTCGTCTGCATCAACGATACCTTCAAGCATGTCAGCATCGACCAGCTTATTCGCAAGGGTGAGATCTATACGATCCGCTGGGTGGGCGAATATACCCATTATGTCGACGGCACCTTCATCGGCGTCAAGCTCGCGGAAATCCACCGCGGCAATGATGACGGCCCGGAAGGTTATGGCGCTGCCGACATGCCCTATCGCGCGACGCGGTTCCGGCCGCTGGTGAAGGACAAGATCGCATCGCTGCGCAAGCTGCTCGCCCCGACACCGGATGCGCCGGCGGAGCCGAAGGAAAAGGTTCGGAAGAAAGAGAAGGTCTGAGCGCCGGACTTACGTCAACGGCATCAATGCTGCGGCGACATGATTGTACCCTCTGGTCGCCTGTGCGACAGTCGGCAGCGTGACACGCCGAGGAGGGGCCGGTGCGGACGATTTCGACGATCCTGGAGCTTTGTACCGCCATCGCCATGAGTGTTGCGACAGCAGGAGTGGCGGCCGCCGATCCGCTCGTTTTCAGCTATCATGGATGGCGGGTCGATCTCACCAATGCCAGAGGTGCGGAGCCCGACAAGGAGATGGTCGCGGCCGTCAAAAGGCAGCTCGACATCGTCGAGCATGTCAGTCTGAAGCCCGATGTCCTCGCCTTCATGCGGACGATTCCGATCTGGGCCAACGCCGCCGTCGCCGGCTTCGGTCCCGGCCATTACAGCAGCAAGACCGGCATCGACCTGCGTGTCAGGAGCCTCGATCCCGACAAACCGATCATCCTGCACGAGCTTCTGCACGCTTATAACGACCGGATGCTACCCGGCGGATTCGGCAATGGCGATGTCGGGCAATTCTTCAACAACGGCCGCGGGCTTTGGCCCGGCGATTCCTACATGATGAGCAACGATCGGGAATTCTTCGCGGTCACGGCGAGCGTGTACCTGTTCGGCGATATCGAACGGCCGCCCTATTCGCGCAGCCAGTTGCGTCAGAAGCAGCCGCGATATTATCAGTGGCTCGCCACCCTCTTCGACGACGGCCGGCCGCGGTCTTAAGACCGTAACGCCAATCAGGCCGTTTTCCGGCTCAGCAACAACGCGCTCGCGAGGCAGCCTTTCACCTGCGGTCAAAATAAATCGTATCCGATTAAATCGGAATGGTGTTGACATCGATTTCCAATAGGCATATTAAGGCGCATCCGAATAAAGCGGATGCGATATAAATTCATCGAAAGGACACCGTTATGACCGAGAAGCTTCTTTTCACTGGCAAGACCCACATCGCCGGCGGCCGCGAGGGCTATGCACGCAGCAGCGACGGCACGCTCGACATCAAGCTGCCGCAGCCGCATCCGGCGGCCGAGAACCTGTTCGGCGCAGCCTGGTCGGCCTGCTATATCGGGGCGATCGGGCTTGCCGCCTCGCAGCGCAAGATCGCGCTGCCCGCCGGTCCCGAGGTCGACGCCGAGATCACCCTCAATACTGGCAACGGCTCCTTCTTCCTGCGTGCGCGTCTCGACGTCAGCCTGCCCGGCATCGAACGCGGTGTCGCCGAGGAACTGATCGAAGCAGCCCATGGCATCTGCCCTTATTCCAAGGCGACGCACGGCAATATCGACGTCGAGACCCGGCTTGTCTGACCGGAAGGGCCGGCGCCTTTCGCCGTCATCTTCGAAGCGGGGGTCTACCGTTTTGCGGCAGACCCGTTCCTAAACTAGTCTCTATCGACCGATCCGGAGAACATGCCATGATCGACAGCCATACAGAGCCACACCGGGCCTATGACGAGTTTTCGCTCGTCGTCGACCCCGATGTCTACGAGCCGCTGCCCGATGATTGGCTGATCGGCATCACCGACGTCATCAGTTCGACCGTGGCAATCGGGGCAGGGCGCTACGAAGACGTCAATTATGCCGGCGCCTCGATCATCGCGGCACTCGGCAATGCCTGGGGCTCGTTCGATTTCCCCTTCGTGTTCCGCGGGGACGGGGCGGCTTTCGCCCTGCCGCCGCACGGGATCATGGCTGCGACATCGGCATTGCGGCAGGTGGCGGGCTTCGCTGCGACCGATCTTCACCTCGACCTTCGTGTCGGGCTGCTGACCGTGCGCGAGATCCGCGCCGCCGGTCGCGACGTAAAGATCGCGCACTATGCCGCCTCCGAGACCGCGACTTATGCAATGTTTGCAGGCGGCGGCCTCAAATGGGCGGAGCAGCAGATCAAGAATGGCCGCTATCTGGTCAAGCCTGGGCGCTGCGCAGCGAGGCCGGACCTCACAGGCCTCAGCTGTGATTGGGCACCGTTCCCGAGCCGGCAGGGCGAGATTCTGTCGCTGTTGGTCGAGCCTCGCGACCACACCAGCCCGGAGATTTTTGCGGCGCTGGCGAAGCGCTTGCTTGCTGCTTTCGATACTGCATCGCACCGGTCTTATCCGATTTCGGCAGAGAGCGCGGTGCCGAGGGATGGCGCAAAGCAAGTCAGTGCGACAGCCTGGTCCGAAGTCGCCTCCAATTCGGATTTCCGCAAATTCGACGACGGTCTGCGCCTGACGCTGGACTGCACGCCGGAGGAGATCGACAGGGTCGAAGCCATTCTCGTTGCGGCAAGAGCGCGTGGCGAGATCGATTTCGGCCTGCACCGCCAGTCGCATGCGCTGATGACCTGCCTCGTGCCATCGGGCCGGCCGGATTCGCATCTGCATTTTCTGGACGGAATGGGCGGCGGCTACGCGAAAGCGGCCGAGATGATGGAGGAGGGCGCGCTTGCAGCAACGTCGTCGCGCCAGCCTGAAAGAGCAATCAGGGCAGCAGAGGCATAGCCCGACCGTGGATGCTCGACCGCGACATCCGCAGCTACGGATGATCGCGCGGCTATTCGACGGAGAGAGCGAGGGGCTCACGAATCGGCAATCTCGGGACGCCTCTATTGGAAAAACGCGTATGATCCGACTGGAGGTTTCTTCGACGCCAGGGGCATCAAGATCCCGGTCGCCGTCAGTGCTTTTCCCGACGAGATCTACCAGGCGCCGAAGAGCTGGGCGGAGAAGGCCTATCCGAAGCTCATTCACTACAACAGGCTGGAGAAAGGGGGTCACTTCGCCGCATGGGAGCAGCCGATGGCTTTCGCTGCCGAACTCAGGACGGCATTCCGGCCGCTGCGGCAGTAGATCACGAAGCGCGCCGCGCTTTCAGTCCTTGGCGGTTCCTCGTATCGCGAGGCTTGAGAGGATGTCACCGAGCTGGGACGGCGCCAACTCGGTTTCCTGTTCGATCACGGCGGCAGTGAACCATCTGAGTTCGGTATGTTCATCACCGACGAGTTGCGGCAATCCCTGCCATTGATCGACGTGATAGACGTGAAAGGTGGCCGATGACTCAGGCGGAGCTTGCGATACGAACTTTGCCGCAAGCCGCCACCGCTCCGGCGTGATGCCTATTTCCTCCATTAATTCCCGGCGCATGGCCGTCTCGGCGTCTTCGCCATCCTCGATATGGCCGCCGGGGAGGCTCCAGCGACCCGGATAGATCCTGCGCTCCGAATTTCGCCTTGCGAGAAGCAGCATCCCGTAGCGGTTCAAGGCACCCATCGCGATCTCGGGCATGTGGTCTCCTCGCTGCGGAAGAAAATGCGTCGCCGCAAACATGTCACCAGCTTGTGACTGCTGTCGCCATCATGGCTTTTCCGGTTCGGCCTGCGCTCGCAACAGGTTGTCGCGCAACCTCGTCACCGATTGCCGTACGACGGGGAAATCATCGCCGAGGCCACTGGCGGCAATCAGCGTGCCGCCGGGGTCGACCTCGACGAGGAGATCGCGCCCAGCCGGCGTCAGGCTTACGCGGACCTGCCGTTCATCGGCGGGATCGCGATGGCGCGTGAGATAGCCTGCCGATTCCAGCTTCTTGAGGATCGGCGTCAGCGTGTTGGATTCGAGGAACAGTTTTTCCCCCAGCATGCTGACCGTCTGGCCATCCTCCTCGGAAAGGGCGACCAGGGCGATATATTGCGTGTAGGTCAGGCCAAGCTCGTCCAGGATCGGTTTATAGGCGCGGCCGAAGGCGAGATTGGCGGAATAGACGGCGAAGCACAGGAAGTTCGAAAGCTTCTTGCCGCTCTCGCGGGGTTGCGGGGAGGCGGGCATGTCGGGTGCTTTTGTGTTTTTAAATGCGGGCATGGCTTTATCCGTCCAGCTTGATGAATGCCGATACATATACATCGCGTCCGATTAAATCGCAAGCTTTGATTCCTCATTCCACATTAACGAAGCGCTGGTGATTGTTAATTGCAACTTCCGCCTTCACGGCCAGCGCAAAGCCGCCGTCGCCACCGGTGCGTCCCAGAGCGCGATCTCCTCGTCGCTCAGTAAGGCGAGGGTGACGGACAGTCCCTGCATGTCGAGCGAGGTGACGTAGGTTCCGACAAGCGAGCGCTCGATCGGGACGGCTATCTCCTCGATGACACGGCGGGCGCAGGCATAGGCGAGGTAGAGTTCGGCAGGCGGCGTGCCGCCGAGGCCGTTGATGAAGAGCAGCGCCCGGGCACCCGGCGTGACCGTGATGTCGGCGATGATGGTCTCGCAAAGATGCCCGATAATGGCGTCCGCGGCGGTGAAGGGCTGCCTGGCATGGCCGGGCTCACCGTGGATTCCGACGCCCATTTCCATCTCGTCGGGTCCGAGCGAAAACGTCGTGCGCTCGGTCTGCGGCACCGTCACGCCGTTCAGCGCGACCCCCATCGAGCGGACGCGGGTGTTCAACCTCTCGCCAAGCTGCTTCAATTCGGCGAGCGGCATGCCGCGTTCAGCGGCGGCACCCAGAATCTTTTCGACAATCAGCGTCCCCGCAACGCCACGCCGGCCACGGCCTTCGCCTGTTCTCGACGTCTCGATATCGTCGCTGACGACGATCATGTCGAGGCCGTGGCGGTCACCGGCCATCTCGATCGCCATTTCGAAATTCATCAGGTCGCCATCATAGTTCTTGACCACGAGCAGGCAGCCGGCGCCGGTATCGGTCTCTTCGATGGCGGCAATGATCTGGGCGGGCGTCGGCGAGGTGAAGATATGGCCGACGCAGGCGGCGTCCAGCATGCCCTGGCCAACGAAGCCAATATGCATCGGCTCGTGGCCGGCGCCGCCGCCTGATATCAGCGCCACCTTGCCTGATGTCAGTTGGCTGCGGCGGACGCATTTGCGCTCGGCCCCGAACACCACCAAGGCCTCATGGGCGCGCACAAAGCCTTCGACGCTTTCGGCGACCATGGTTTCCGCGGTGTTCATGAACTTCTTCATCAAGCCCCTCCCAAGGCCAAAAACATTACGCTACGTCAGTTCTCTCACTCTTCACTGCTCGCTCGCCCCTGATATCGCGACGATCTTCTGCACCAGATCGGAGATCGCCTCTTCCAGGAGGCGGTTTTTCCTGTCGTCGCCGAAGTCGGGCACCATCAGCGACAAGTGCCGCAATTTCTCGGAATGGCCGAGATCCGGGAGCTTGCCGGGATGGGCGGCCTGATAGGCTTCGAGAAAGCGTTCTTCTTCGGCGGCGCTGAAGTGGCAGACGCGCACGATTGTCGCGAGATGGCGTGCCGGCAGCGGTGTCGCATAAGTCGGGCTGGTGATCTGCGTGACGAAGCTGCGGTGCTTGCCGAGCGCCGTGGCCAGACGCTGGCGCGTGCCGGACGGCCTATTGTCGATGATCTGCGCCAGAATGGACTTGTAGGCGATTATGGCGTCTTCGGTGTCTTCGCGCGCCATCCTACTCTCCGGCTGCCCTTGTGCCATCGGCGTTGAGGCCTGTTATCGCCGATCTTATCGCGGGACGGCGGGCCGGCGCCACGGAAAAATTCCGGAGGCCGGCGGCAAGCAGCCCCGGGAGATAGCGGGGATCGCCGGCCATGTCGCCGCAGATGCTGACGGGCTTGCCACCGGCAAGTCTTACCGCCAGCTCGATCAGCCGGAGTACGGCGGGTGCTGCCTTGCCGGCATCGGCCTCGTTGCCGTCGCGGGCGGAGGCGACGAGGTATTGCGTGAGGTCGTTTGTGCCGAAGGAGAAGAAGGCGGCCGATCTGAAAGTGTCGAGCATAAATGCGGCCGATGGCACCTCCACCATCATGCCGATCGGCGGCATCCGGTGCGGTAGGGCGCGGCGGCCGAGCTTTTCGGCTTCCTCGCGGAACAGTTCGCGCATCCTGGCGATCTCATCGGGAAAGGTCACCATCGGCAACATCACCGAAAGCTTGCCGAAGACGGCAGCGCGCAGCAGGGCGCGGGCCTGGACGCGGGCGATTTCCGGCCGGGCAAGCAGCAGCCGGATGCCGCGCAGGCCCGGCTCGAGAGCCGGCAGGTCTTCGAGGCCGGCAAGCGGCTTGTCTCCGCCTATATCCAGCATTCTTATGATTACCGGCTTTTCGCCCGCCTGTTCCAGCACGCGGCGATAGATCGCCAGCTGGCGTTCCTCATTGGCGGCATCGGCGATCGAGGTGACTGAAAATTCCGAGCGCATCAGGCCAACGCCCGCCGTTGCCGGATCGAGCGCGTCGATCTCGGCGGGGTCGTTGATATTAATGGAGACGAGGATCGGTACGCCGTCCGCCGTGTGCAGTTCGCGGCTTTCGGTCTTGGTGTCGCCGGCTGGCGCGAGCGGCGGGATCAGCATGCCACCCGCCTTGAGAATGACGACGCCGGCGTCGCCATCGACGCCCACAGGATCGCGGTCCGCGACTGAAAAACGGCCTGTGCCGACCACCATCGGCACTGATTTTGCCCGGGCGAGCAAAGCGACGTGGCCTGCGGCGCTGCCTGCAAACAACGCAATACCACCGCCCTTCGACCAGTCATGGGCGAGGAAGCGGCTCGGCTCCATATCCTTGCCGACGAAGACCGAGCCGGGCGGGAAATCGGCGACCGGGGTGCCGGCAAGCGCCCCGAGCACGCGGTTCTTGATGTCGAGAATGTCGATGGCGCGCGCTCGCATCTGTTCCTCGTCGGCCGTTTCGAGTTCGCCGATATAGGCGTCGAGCGTGGCGACCCAGGCGAAGACGACATTCTCGTCGGCTTGCATGCGCGCGCTCGTTGCTTCCGGGATGGTCGGATCGCGCAGCACCTCGATCTGGAAATCAATGATATCGCGGCTTTCTGCATCGGCGCCCTCGGCGAGGCGCTCGAGTTCGCCGATCGAGATATCGATCGCCTTTTCAAGCGCGCCATAGCCGCCGGCAGTCTCGGGCGCGGAAGCAGCCCTCGGCTCTTCCGCGAGAAAGGCAGGGCCGAATGCGATTCCCGGGGATGCGCTCTTTGCTTTCAGCCTAAGCGGTTCTGCCATGTTTCTTATCCTCATCGAAGTTGCGCTCGATGAGGTCCTTTAGGGCACGGATCGCCTCTTCGGCGAGAATGCCGTCCGCGCGTATTCTAAGGATCGAACCTTTGCGGATCCTCGCGCCCATAATCTTGATGATGCTCTTGCCGTTCAGCCAGACGTCACTGCCGTTGACGGCGACCTCGATCGAGCAGGGGAAAGATTTGGCAAGGCGCGTGAAGGTGACGGAGGGGCGGGCATGCAGCCCGACGCCGTGCTTGACTTCCACCTCTATCTGGCAGTTCAGGTGCAATTGATCGGGCTCCTGTTTTTCACCACGCAATCGGTTCGGCATCAGGGCGACAGTTCCTCTGCCGTGGCGACGACCTTGGCAAGCGACGCGCCCCCTGAGGCTTCGGCGGCGGCGATGACCGCGCCTTCGACGAGCGGGGCGTTGCAGATGGAGACGAGCGCCGAACGGGGAAGGCCGAGCATTTCGATCGCCATCTCACTGTTGGTCTCGGCGCCGCCGAGATCCACGAAGACGGCGACGCCGGCATCTGACCAGGCGGCCTCGATCGCCTTCAGGATGCCGCCGGCATCGGTGCCGAGATCGCCATGGACGTTGCCGCCCGACCAGGCAAGCGGCACGCAATCGCCGACCATCTGCCGCACCATGTCGGCGATGCCCCTTGCCACCAGTGGCGAGTGGGAGACGATCACGATGCCCACATTTGCTGTCTTTCCATTCATCTCGGTCCTTTCATTCATCGGGGCGGCGCTCCCCGAGATAGCGGCAGATCGCCGTTGTCAGCAGCGCGCAGCTCGACGCGCCGGGATCGACATGGCCGATCGAGCGGTCGCCGAGATAGGCGGCGCGTCCGCGCATCGCTTTCATCGCGGCTGTCCTGTCGGCGGAGCGCTCGGCTTTGCGCGCGACGTCACCGAGTGGAGACCGCTTGGCCAGCGCCGCATGGACGGGATAGAGCACGTCGAGCAGCGTCTTGTCGCCGGCGTGCGACCGCCCGCGTTTTGCCACCGCGTCAATCGCCTGTTTCAGCACCAGGGAAAAATCGGCCTTCTCCTCGCTTTTACGAAGCTCGCGGCCGATCTCGATCAGCAGCGTTCCGTAGAGCGGGCCGGCCGCACCGCCGACATTCATCACCAGCGTCAGGCCGATCTTTTCGACGGCGTCGGGGAAGGGCAGGCTGGACAGGCTTTCGCCCTCGGCGCTCACCGCCTCGCAGCCACGCCGCATATTGGTTCCGTGATCGCCATCGCCGATGGCGCGATCGAGTGCGCAGAGGTGATCGGCGTTTTCCGCGATCGTCGCGCGGCACACTTCGATCAGTTCTGCCACAAGCACCGGTTCCGCCTGCACTGCCTTCCTCCCTGACGCCCGTCTCCCGCGGGCTTTCAAACTTTACCCGGTCAGGCGAGGCTTGCCGCCACGCCGAACGCGCCGGCGACCGCGACCGCGCCGGGATCGGCGACACCCGCGAGATCCCTTTCGCCGACATAGGAGGCGCGTCCGGCTCTCGCCTTCGTCATCGTCTTCGTCGACTCCGCGCCTGATGCCGCTGCCCTTGCCGCGGCAGCGATATCGCCTGACGCGAGCGCCTGCAGGGCAGGCGAGAGTGCATCGACCATCGTCCGGTCGCCGACTCCTGCTCCTCCATAGAACGTCATCCTGTCGAGCCCGGCAAGAAGCGCTGCTGATATATCCGCTCTATCGGCCATCGCCTTTGCCGCGGCGGTGAAGAAGATCGACAGCAGCACGCCGCTCGATCCGCCCATGCTGGTGCCGAGGATGTCGCCGAGCGAGGCAAGCGTTGCCGCCGGCTTATCGAGCGGCAGCGTGTCGAGGCGGGCAAGCACGCTGCGCGCGCCTGTCGCCACCGTCGAGCCGGTATCGCCGTCGCCGACGCGGCCGTCCAGCCGGTTGAGCTCGTTTTCCTGTTCGATCAGGTGCTCGCAGAGTGCCGTGATCAGGCGCCGGTAGCGGCTGTTCTCCCCTGGTGTGGCTGCGCCGTTCAAGTGGCTCGCCGTTCTCGGCGCGGCGATAACCCTGATCTCGTGGCGTTTGACGGCCGGCATCCAGGCATGCGGCTCGACCACTGCCGTCAGCGCCGCTTCGCGCACGGCATCCAGCCGGATCAGCGACAGCGAGAAGCCGTTCATGTTGAGCGCGGTCATCATCGGCGCCGGGCCGACGATCAGCCTGATGTGGCGGCCAAGCGGCGAGGACAGCACTGTCTTGGCGATGACGGTCATTTCGAGCGGCGGCACGGCGCCGAGATTGTTGAGGAGGAGGGCGTGGTCTGCCCCTTCGCGCAAAGCCGGGGTCAGGCGCGCCGCCATGGTGGCGACAATATCGGCGACCGGCTGCAGCGCGATGCGCTCGGCGCCGGGTTCGCCATGGATGCCGAGGCCGAGTTCGCCTTCTTCAGCGCCGAGGCGATCCTCATGCGCCTGGCCGGGCACGCTGCAGGTCGAGAGCGACATGCCGAGCGAGACGATATCGCCGGCAGCAGCCGAGGCGTGGGCCGCGACCGTCTTCAGCTCCTCGCCTCTTTCGGCGTGATAGCCCGCGATCTTGTGGACGAACAGTGTGCCGGCGACGCCGCGCGGCTGGTTGATGCCGGGGATGGCGATGTCGTCGGCGACGATAACCATTTCGACGTCGAAGCCCTCGGCGCGCGCCTTTTCGGCGGCAAGGCCGAAATTCAGGCGGTCGCCGGTATAGTTCTTGACGATCAGCAGGGCGCCTTTCGGGCCGGTCACGGCGCGGATCGCCGTCAGCACCGCATCGACGCTCGGCGAGGCGAAGATCTCCCCGGAGACGGCCGCCGTCAGCATGCCCTTACCGACGAAGCCGGCATGGGAGGGTTCATGGCCGGCGCCGCCGCCCGAGATGATTGCGACCTCTGACTTGTCCCAGTCCGCACGCAGGATCACCTTGATGTCGGGAAAGCTGTCGAGACGGGCGAGACGGCCGCTGCTCGTCGTCAGAAGCAGGCCGTCCAGAGCTTCGGTGACGATCGTTTCCCTGCGGTTGAAGAAGTGTTTCATCGGTTGAGACCCGTCCGTTTGTTTTTCATGCCATCATCATTTTGTTTGCCGGTCACGACAGGCGCTGTCCAGCCGCATCGAAATAAAGCGGATCGCGCAGCGTCAGGCTGATGCGGTCGCCCGGCGCGATCGCCAGATATGGATCCGCGAGTGTGACGAGTTTGTGATCCCGCGCAGGCTGCTTGGGATCGGCCACCCGGATATGGAGATGGTTCTGGTCGCCGAGATGCTCGATCCAGTCGACCTCGGCATTGGCATCCTTGCCGACGACGATATCGAGATGTTCGGTGCGGGCGCCGACGGTTTTTGTGCCGAATGGCGGACGGCCGCCCGGCAGCAGATCCGCCGGCAGAAGGTTGATGTGCGGCTGGCCGAGGCGGGCGGCGACATGCAGGTTGGCGGGATTGCCATAGATTTCGCGCGGCGTTCCCACCTGCATCAGCCGGCCCTCGGCGACGATGCCGATGCGATCGGCCATGGTCATGGCTTCCACCTGGTCGTGGGTGACATAGAGCAGCGTCGAACCGAGCTCCTTCTGGATGCGCTTCAGCTCCAGGCGCAGTTCGGCGCGCAGCTTGGCGTCGAGCGAGGACAGCGGTTCGTCCATCAGATAGATCGCCGGCCGGCGCACCAGCGCTCGGCCAATCGCGACGCGCTGCATCTCGCCGCCGGAGAGCCTGGTCGAGCGGTTTTCGAGCTTGTGGTCGATGCGGACCATGCGCGCAACCTCGCGCACGCGCCGGTCGATCTCCTCCGCACTCAGCTTGCGCACCGGCGCCTTCAGCGGGAAGGCGAGGTTCTCGTAAACCGTCATGTGCGGGTAGAGCGAATATTGCTGGAAGACGAAGGCGACGTCGCGCCCGGCCGGCGCTTCGGCCGCGACATTGCGGCCGCCGATCTCGATGCGGCCGCTGTCGGGCCTTTCGAGGCCGGCGATCAGCCTGAGCGTCGTGGTCTTGCCGGCGCCTGTGGGACCGAGCAGCACGACGAACTCGCCGTCGCGGATAAAAAGATCGAGCCCATCAAGAGCCTGGGTGTCGCCGAAGCGCTTGCTGAGATTTCTGAGGACGACATCAGCCATGCCGGGTCTCCTTATAGAGCTGGGATGGCACCGCGCGGCCCGAGACGCAGTCGAAGAGCGCGAGGTTCGCCGGATTGAATTCGAGGCCGACGGTCTCGCCGATCCGGAAACTGCGACTGGCGGGAACGCGGGCCTTGATCAGACCGCCCGGGGTTTCCACGGCAACAACCTGGTTGGTGCCGAGATATTCGCTGCCATAGACGGCGCCGCGAAGGGGCGAGGCGTCGCTGAAGCGGATATGCTCGGGCCTGACACCGAGCGCCAGTTCGCTTTCTGCCATGTCCTGATGAATCTCGGGAACGGCGACATTGACGCCGTCGAGCAGGATGGATGTGTCGCCGCTCTTCAGGCCGGAGGTGAAGCGCATGAAGTTCATCGGCGGTGAGCCGATGAAGTCGGCGACATACATGGTCGCCGGCTTGGCATAGATCTCTTGCGGCGTGCCGAACTGCTCGATGACGCCGTGGTTCATCACGGCGATCTTGTCGGCCATCGCCATCGCCTCGTGTTGGTCGTGGGTAACGTAGACCGTGGTGGCATGGATGCGGTTGTGCAGCTCGCGAAGCTCGTGGACCATGATCTCGCGGAACTCGGCATCAAGCGTGCCGAGCGGCTCATCCATCAGGAAGCATTTCGGGCGGCGGACGATGGCGCGGCCGAGCGCCACGCGCTGCCGGTCGCCGCCGGCAAGGCCAGAGACCGAGCGGTCGAGAATATGGTCGATCTGCAGCAGGCGGGCGGTCTCTTCGACGCGCTGACGGATCTCGGCCTTGGGCATGCCCTGCGACAGCAGCGGGAAGCCGATGTTTTTGCGCACATTCATATGCGGGTAGAGCGCAAAGAGCTGGAACACGAAGGCGATGTCGCGGGCACTGGCGCGGTTGAAGGTGACATCCTCGCCGTCGAGATGAATCTTGCCGCTCGAGGGCAACTCGAGGCCGGCGATCATGCGAAGCGTCGTCGTCTTGCCGCAGCCGGAAGGCCCGAGCAGCGCCAGGAACTCGCCGTCATGGACGCTGAAGGTCGAATTCTCAACGGCGACGAAGTTGCCGAATTCCTTGCGGAGATTTTCGATCCGGATGTCCGCCATGGTTTACTCCGGGAATTTCGAGACGATGATGAACATGACGGTGCCGATCAGCAGGGTCACCAGCGAATAGGTGTAGAGCACCAGCAGGAAGGGCTGGAACAGCATGAGGAAGCCGAGCCCGATCAGCACGGTGGCGATATTCTCCATCGGACCGCGGCGCAGCAAGAATGGCCGTTTCGGGCGGGCAGGGGTGCGGGTGCGTGTCTCGATCAGGTGGCTCATTTGCGGACGGCTCCGAAGGTGATGCCGCGCAGCAGCTGCTTGCGCAGGAGAATAGTGAAGACGAGGATCGGGATCAGGAAGATCGTCGTGCCGGCGGCGACCGCCGGCCAGTCCTGCCCGCCTTCGCCGATGATCGTCGGGATGAAAGGCGGCGCGGTCTGGGCCTCGCCCGAGGTGAGAAGGGCGGCGAAGGCATATTCGTTCCAGGCGAAGATCAGGCAGAAGATCGCAGTCGCGGCAATGCCGGTGGTCGCCTGCGGCAGCACGACCTTGCGGAAGGCTTGCAGCCTCGTATAGCCGTCGATCATCGCCGCCTCCTCGTATTCGCGCGGGATCTCGTCGATGAAGCCCTTGAGCAGCCAGACGGCGAGCGAGACGTTGACGGCGGTATAGAGCAGGATCATGCCGAGCGCCGTGTCCGACAGGCCGAGCTCGCGATACATCAGGTAGATCGGGATGGCGACGGCGATCGGCGGCATCATGCGCGTCGACAGGATGAAGAACAGCAGGTCGTCGGCGAGCGGCACCCTGAAGCGGGAGAAGCCGTAGGCGGCGAGCGTCCCGAGGAAGACTGCCAGGAAGGTGGAGCCGAAGGCGATGACAAGCGAGTTGACGAAGCGCGGCAGGAAGTTTGACGGGCCTGCGATCACCATGTTGCGCTTGCGCGTCACCTCATCGCAGGTGCCGACCGGCGCCGGCAGCGAGGCGATATAATCGGGCGTCTGCCGGGTGCGCGTGGTGAAGAGATTGCAATAGCCCTCGAGCGACGGCGTGAAGACGATCTTCGGGGGATAGCTGATCGAATCCGGCGGCGATTTGATGCTGGTCAGGAAGATCCAGACGAGCGGGATGAGGGTGACCAGCGCATAGAGGACGACGATCGTGCCGGCGATGCGCTTGCTGTTGAGGCTCGGCTCGACGACCGAATGGGCTGTATTGGCGGCGCTCATCTTTGCTTCACCTTGTTCAATGCCTTGACGTAGATATTGGCGAGGCCGAACACCGCGACGAAGAGGACGATGGCGAAGGCCGAGGCCCGGCCGGTCGCCCAGCTTTCGAAGGCGGCGCGTTTCAGCGTAATCGAGGCAACCTCGGTGACCGAGCCCGGTCCGCCGCCGGTCAGCAGCGTCACCATGTCGAACATCTTGAAATTCTCGATGCCGCGGAAAAGCACCGCGAGCATGATGAAGGGCAGGGCCATCGGCACGGTGATCGACCAGAACTGACGCCAGGGCGATGCACGATCGACCTCGGCCGCCTCGTAGATATAGTCGGGGATCGAGCGAAGCCCGGCGAGGCAGATCAGCATCACATAGGGCGTCCACATCCAGGTATCGACGATGATGATCGCCCAGGGCGCCAGAGAGACATTGCCGAGCATCTGGACATCGGATGTCGGAATGCCCGATACCAGCGAGACGGCATAGGCGAACAGGCCGATCTGCGGTTCGTAGAGAAAGCGCCAGAAATTGCCGACCACGGCGGGCGACAGCATCATCGGGATCAGGATGATGGTCGTCCAGAAGGCATGGCCGCGAAACTTGCGGTCGATCAGGTAGGCAAGCGCAAAACCGATCACCGTCTGCAGCAGGATCGTCCAGAAGACGAAATGGGCGGTGGTCTGCATCGCCTGCCATATGTCGGGATCGTTGAGAACACGCTCATAATTTCCCAACCCGACGCCCTGGACCGGCGCATTCGGCCGGTTGGCACGATAATTGGTGAAGGAGAGATAGACCGCCCAGATGAGGGGGAAGATGTTGATCGCCAGGAGCAGGGTGATGGCAGGCGCGATGAACAGCCACGCGATCGCCCTGTCGGAGAGGCCGCGGACGTGCCGGGCGAGCGAGGCGGGCGTTGCCCTTGCTGTCGCGTCGGCGGCTTTCTCGACAATCGAGGGATGGGAAATGGTCAAGGTTTCACCCGGTCTTTTAGGGTATGAAAGATCCGGCGGCCCGGCTCGTCTGCCGATCCGGGCCGCCATCCTGGTGAGGATGGCGCGCAGAGGGATGCCGCCAGTCCCGTCAGGCACTAGATTTTGCCGTCGTCCTTGAAGACGTCGCTCCAGTCCTTCACCAGGCCGTCAAGCGCTTCCTTGGCGGTGCCGTTGCCGGCGACAACGTAGTTATGGACGCGCTTCTGCATGGCCTGTAGCAGCGAGGCGTAGCTTGGCTCGGCCCAGAAGTCCTTTACGATCGCCATCGAGTCCAGGAAGGCCTGGGCATAGGGCTGGCTCTTGGCGAAATCAGGCGCGTTGACGACCGAATTGAGGCAGGAGAAACCGCCGAGTTCCCACCACTTGGCCTGCACCTCGGGCTGTGCGAACCATTTGATGTATTGCAGGGCGGCGTCGCGCTTGTCGGAATAGGAAACCACCGAGATGCCCTGACCGCCGAGCTGGGCGAAATGCGCCTTCTCCGCCGGATTGGGGAAGAAGCCGATCCTGTCGCCGCCGACCTTCTCGTCCTTGTAGAGGCCGGGCCAGGTGAAGGCGAAGTTCATCTGCATGGCGACCTGGCCGGATTTGAAGGCGTCGGCGGATTCGACCATGTAGACGTTGGAGCTGCCGGGCGGCGTGCAGCAGTCATAGAGCGACTTGTAGAATTCGAGGCCCTTGACCGCGTCGTCCGAGTTGACGAAGCCTTCCATCTCGTAGGGCTTCTTCGGGTTGTCGTACTGGAAGCCCCAGTCGTAAAGGACGTTGGTGACGCCCATGGTGATGCCTTCGGAGCCGCGCTCGGTATAGATCGAGGCGCCATAGACGGTCTTGCCGTCGATCTCACGCTTCTGGAAGAACTCGGCGATCTGTTTCAGCTCATCGTAGGTCTTCGGAGCTGCGAGATCGTGGCCGTATTTCGCCTTGAACTCCTTCTGGAGTTCCGGCTTTTCGAACCAGTCCTTGCGGTAGGTCCAGCCGACGACGTCGCCCATGGCCGGCAGCGCCCAATAGTTCGGCGTGTTCTTCGGCCATTCCGAGTAGCCGACAACAGTCGCCGGCACGAAGTCATCCATCTTGATGCCTTCCTTGTCGAAGAAGTCGTTCAGCTTGACGTAATGGCCGTTCTCGGCCGAGCCGCCGATCCACTGGCTGTCGCCGATGATGAGGTCACAGAGTTTGCCGTGAGAATTCAGCTCGTTAAGGAAGCGATCGGCGTAGCTCGTCCAGGGAACGAACTCGAACTTCATCTGCGTGCCTGTCTTGGCGGTGAAGTCCTTCGAGAGCTCAACGAGTGCATTGGCAGGGTCCCATGCGGCCCAGCACAGCGTAAGTTCATCGGATTTGGCGAGATTGGGCAATGCCGACGACATTACGAACGCCGTGGCCAGCCCCAAAAGGGCTTTCGATGTTTTCTGCATAAGTTCCTCCCAGAACCAAGACCGGCTCCCCACCGGCGTCGCATGTTCACCCGTTTCAGAAAATGCTCACATGAACTCCTCAATCATCATGTTTAGCAATGTGTTTAGTGATAGCGCATTTTATAAACATTGCAAGTGATATTAGTTACTGCGGCGCACAGGTGCTGCCGGGCGGGTTTCGACCGATCTCCTCGCAACTCGTGAAAATTTCCCGTGCAGGCGTACCGATACGACGAAATCCGGCCTCGCTGGCGGATGGACCGCAGGGTATGGACCTCGACGCCGCTCCTGTTTTCCCGGGAGCGGTTCAAACTTGGCCTCGCCTCCGGTGAGGCCTTCTTCTTTTGTCCATGCCGGCCGTCTCGGGAAATTCCGGCGCAGTGCGATATTTAGCCTTTCGGGCCTGATGCAACAGGCGTATTCAGCCAGTGCGTGGTTCAACCGCGCTCCCCTCGCGGCAGATCTCCGATCGGCTTCCTCCCGCTTCCCTGCCGCGTCATTCGTAATTTTCATTGGCAGATCCATGACCACGGCAGAGACGAGCGAGCAGGGACAAGAGGCGGCAAACGGCCGCCAGGCGAAGATCGTGGCTCTGGTCGTTGCCGTTTCCTTCTTCATGCAGATCCTTGACGGCACGATCGTCGCCACCTCGCTGCCGCAGATGGCGGCAAGCTTCGGCGTGCAGCCGGTGTCGATGAGCATCGGCATCACCGTCTACATGCTGACGATGGCGGCCTTCATTCCGCTGTCGGGCTGGCTCGGCGATCGTTTCGGCGCGCGCCGCGTCTTCCTGGTGTCGATCGGCGTCTTCACCGGCGCCTCGCTGTTCTGCGGGCTCTCCGGCAGCCTCACAGAATTCGTGCTGTGGCGGGCGCTGCAGGGGGCAGGGAGCGCGCTGATGACGCCGGTCGGGCGCATCATCGTGCTGAAGAATGCCCGCAAGTCCGAACTCGTCCAGGCGATTGCGCTCATCACTTGGCCGGCCCTGACGGCGCCCGTGGTCGGCCCTGTGCTCGGCGGCTTCATCACCACCTATGCCAGCTGGCACTGGAACTTCCTGATCAATATTCCGATCGGCATCGTCGGCATGGGGCTGGTGCTGCGCTTCGTGCCCGAACAGCGGGAGGCCGATCCCGGCCGGCTGGATGTTCTCGGCTTTGTCCTGAGCGCGGCCGGATTGACCCTGCTGCTCGCGGCCTTGGAGCTTTCGGTCAAATGGGAAGGCGGGATTTGGCCGGTCATATCGATGCTGGCGGCCGGCGTCGTATTATCGGTTATGGCGACGCGGCATTTCCTTGCCGTCGACAATCCGCTGCTCGATCTTTCGGCTTTCCGCGTCCAGACCTTTTCGATGTCGACGCTCTCGGCGGGCACGGCTTGCCGAACGGCCATCAATGCGACGCCTTTCCTGCTGCCTCTCTTGTTCCAGCTCGGCTTCGGACTGAGCTCGATTGCCGCCGGCGCCTATCTGCTCGTGTATTTTCTCGGCAATTTCAGCATGAAGGCGGTGACGACACCGCTCTTGCGCTTCTTTGGCTTCCGCACCGTTCTCGGGCTCAATGGACTGATTGCCGCGCTTTCGATCGTTGCTTGCGGTTTCCTGACGCCGGAGACGCCGCCGTTTTTCATCCATGCGCTGCTCTTTCTCGCCGGCCTGTCGCGGTCGATGGAATTCACGGCGCTGAACACGCTCGCCTTTGCCGATATCGGCCCGGCGCAGCGAAGCTCGGCCTCGACGCTGTCGAGCATGCTGCAGCAGATGTCGATGCTGCTCGGCGTTGCGGTAGCAGCCGCCGTGCTCAATATTTCCTCTGCTCTCAGAGGTGCTGACAATCCCGTCATGGCCGATTTCCGATGGGCCTTCGTCGTGGTCGGCGCAATCGGCATCGTCTCGTCGCTGCGCTTTCTGCAATTGCCGAAGGAGGCGGGCGCCGAAGTTTCCGGCCATCGGAAATTCCAGAAGCGCTAACGTCGCCTGCGACAAGAGCGAGCGATGAGCGATGTTTACCTCAGGCGGTCAATGCAATACGACAGTGCTCATGCCGACGACTCGGAACGCTTGCGGGCGGTCGTTGCTTAGAGAGAACGCCGGGAGACGGAATGAGCAATTCTAGCGGCGATGCGGATGCCCTGATCCACATCCTCTATATCGACGACGACGAGGGGCTCGCGCTCCTGATGCAGAAAAACCTTGCGCGCTGCGGCTTTTCGGTCGAGTGGGCGCAGAGTGGTGCTGCCGGCCTGGCGCGGATCGCCGACGGCGGCATCGATGCGGTCGTGCTCGATCATCTCCTGAGCGGCGAGACCGGACTAGACATTCTGCCCTGCATCACATCCGTGCCGGATCATCCGCCGGTCATCTATGCAACGGGGTCGGACGACACCAGCATTGCGGTCGCGGCGCTGAAGGCGGGTGCCGATGACTACATGCTGAAGGGGATTTCGGCCGATTATTTCGACCTGCTCGCCGCCGCCCTCGAACAGGCGCTGGAGCGGGCCCGCTTCCGCCGCGAGACGGCGCAGGCGCAGGAGGTGATCCGCCAGCAGCGCGACCATGCCGAAATGCTGCTTGCCGAAGTCAACCACCGCATCGCCAACAGCCTCGGCCTCGTCGGCGCGCTGATCCGCATGCAATCCTCGATGACCCAGGACCAGGTGGCGATCGATGCGCTGCACGAGACGCAGATGCGCATCAACGCGATCGCGAGCGTCCACCGCCGGCTCTACACCAACCGGCAGGTCGGCTCGGTGCAGGTCGATGAATATCTGGACAGCCTGCTGACCGAGCTTGAAGCTTCGATGCGCGACGACAAGCGGCCGCACCGTATCGTGCTGACGGCAAAACCGGTCAATCTGGCGACCGACAAGGTGATCACGCTCGGGTTGATCGTCAGTGAACTCGTCACCAATGCTTTCAAATATGCCTATCCCGACGGCGTCTCAGGCGAGATCCGCGTTGTTGTCGATCAGATCGACGGCGAATTGCGCCTGATCGTCGAAGATGACGGAGCGGGGTTTGCTCCAGAGAACTCGGCGAGGGGAACGGGCCTCGGCACACGGATTTTGACGGCGATGGCCGCAAGCTTGAAATCGGATTTCACTTACGATCCCGGGCATGATGGGACGAGGGCGATGCTGGTGTTTTCGTTGCATGAGGAGAAGTAGGTAGAGGTGGAAGGTCACGATGAAGGGTGTGTGCCTGCGGCCCTCTCATCTGGCTGCCGGCACCGACGACCGGGGTCGAGCCACGGGTCTCGACCCGTCCTTCGGCCCCCTCTGGGCAGAAGAGATTGGCGGCAACGTCTCGACTCCCTCTTCTCCCCAACGGGGAAGGTGCCTGTAGGGCGGATGAGGGTGCCGCAGGCACACCTTGTCCTATTTTTACTAGAGCTTGCCGGCATAACGTCATCGAACCTAACGCGGCGGGAGGAAAGCATGACAACGATCCGCACACCTCGCGAAGTCTACGATTTTTGGTTCGTTCGATGTGGCCGCGACCTATGGTTTCGCCCCCCGCGGGAACTCGATGTCGAGATCCGGGATGTTTTCCGCGATACGCATCTGGCGCTTGCCGCGGGCGTCGGCGATGAATGGCGGGCCGGTCCGGTGAGCCGGCTGGCGGCCGTCGTCGTGCTCGATCAGTTTCCCCGCAACATCTATCGCGGCACGGGGCTTGCCGTTGCTACCGACGGGCTTGCCCTTCGGGAAGCCAAGCTTGCGCTTGCGGCCGGTGCCGACCAGGCGGTTGAACATGCTTGCCGGACCTTCTTCTACCTGCCCTTCGAACACGCCGAGAACCTCGACGAGCAGGACCGTTCGGTGGCCCTGTTCACCGCGCTCGGTGACGAGGAATATCTCGATTATGCGATCCGTCACCGCGAGGTAATCGCCGCCTACGGGCGCTTTCCTCACCGCAATGCCATGCTCGGGCGGGAATCGACGGCAGCAGAACTCGACTATCTCTCTAAGCCCGATGCAGGGTTCTGAGCTGTTTGGACGAATGAGCGCGGCATGGACAAGCTCGGTGGGCCGGGCGCTTTAGGCATCTCCCGCCTTTCTGTCGCCTTTCTTTGCGATGAAAAGCGAGCATTCAATTTCGATGACAACCTTTTCGGAGGCTTTTTTGCGGCTGAGATCCATCCTGCTTCGCACCATTCTTCTCGTGACGCTGGCGCTCGCCGGTGCGCATTTCGAGAGCGCAGCAGCCTTCGCGCAGGAACCGCAGCCGCAGGGGGCAGCAGCAGAGGCGCCGCTTGTCGATACGCCTTCCGCCCAGGCGGCGAAGGAGATCGAGAAGGCGAAGGTCCAGCTTGGCTCACTTCAGGACAGCGTCAAGGCGAACGCCGATAATGACGATGCGCTGGTCGGGCTTGCAACCAAGGCCGACGAGCTCAGCCGCGCCGTCATCACCATATCGGTCAACCTGAGACCGCGTTTCGACCAGATCAAGAACCGGCTGGCCGAGATCGGCGAGCCCCCAAAGGATGGGCAGCCTCCCGAGGCGCAGATCGTCACGGACGAGCGGAATGCGCTCGCCGCCGAGCGCGCGCAGATCAACGCGGTGACGGGCGATGCGGAAAACCTGTCGATCGCGGTGACGAAGCTCATGAACGAGATCATCGAGATGCGGCGGCAGCTGTTTGCCGATACGCTCTTCAAGCGCACCGAAATCTCGGTCTCCGTCCTCGACGATGCGGCGACTTCCTTCGTGCGGGAGACTGGCGAATTTGCCACGGCGCTGTCGAGCTGGGCCACCTTCGTCTGGAAGTTCAAGCGCTTCCCGCTTTTTGCGGCGATCTTCCTGTCGCTCGCTTCGGCACTCATTCTGCTTTCCGGCAGCTACCGGCTGTTCGGCTCATATCTGCGCCGGGACAAGGCTGTCGAGAACCCGTCCTATATCGGCCGGCTGTCGATCGCCTTCTGGTCGACGCTGATCCGCACCCTGGCGCTCTCGGTGCTGCTCGTCACGTCCTTCTTCTTCCTGAACAGTTTCAACGTGCTGCGGCCGGATATCGCGCCCGTCATCGGCGCTCTGTTCGGGGCGATCGGGCTGGTCTATTTCGTCGGCCGCTTCGTCAATGCTATCTTCGCGCCGCACGAACCGCGCTGGCGGTTAGTCAAGCTTTCCAACCTCGGCGCGCGCTCAATCGGTTATTGCCTCCTGGCGATGGCAGTCATCAACGGACTCGACTATCTCTTCAGCAGCATCGGCGAAGCGATGGGCTCGCCGCTGGTGCTGACCGTGGTCAGAAGCCTGGTCGCCGCGCTCATCATCGGCATCATCCTGATCGTAGCCTCCTTCGGCAAGCCGATGCTGGCGAGGAACGGTGATCCCGACGCGCCGGGCCGACATTGGCCGCGCGGCATGGCAATCATCCTGCGCGTCGTCGGCACTGCCCTGATCGTTTCAGCGCTCGCGGGTTATGTGGGGCTGGCGCGTTTCGTCGCCACACAGCTCATCATCACCGGCGCAGTCGTTGCCACCATGTATGTCGGTCTGCTCTCCGGCAAGGCGATATCTCGGCAGGAGAGCTTCGGCGATACTTTCTTCGCGCGCTTCCTGACACGCCGTTTCAACCTCGGACCCGTGGCAATTGATCAGGTTGGCCTGCTCGTCGGCCTTGCCATCTATGCGGTGGCGCTGCTCGTCGGCATTCCGCTTATCCTGCTGCTTTGGGGCTTCCATGTGCAGGACCTGCAGCTGATCGCCTACCGGCTGTTCACCGAGGTCAAGCTCGGCGGCATCAGCATTTCGCTGCTCGGCATCTGCACCGGCATCTTGCTGTTTGCCGGCGTCTACCTGCTAACCCGCTGGCTGCAGCGCTGGCTCGACGGCAATGTGATGGCTCGAAGCCATGTCGATCTTGGCGTACGCAATTCGGTGAAGACAGGTATCGGCTATCTCGGCGTCGGCATTGCGGCGATCATCGGCGTCTCCGCCGCCGGCATCGATCTGTCGAGCTTCGCGCTCGTCGCCTCGGCGCTTTCGGTCGGTATCGGTTTCGGCCTGCAGAACATCGTCTCCAACTTCGTGTCAGGCCTTATTCTGCTGGTCGAGCGGCCGTTCAAGGTCGGCGATCACGTCGTCTCCGGCACGGCCGAAGGGATCGTCAAGCGCATTTCGGTGCGCGCTACCGAGATCGAGACTTTCCGCAAGCAGGCGATCATCGTGCCGAACTCGGAACTGATCAACGGCCTCGTCGGCAACTGGACGCACCGCAACAAGATCGGTCGCTCGGAAATCCCGGTTTCCGTCAGCTACGACGCCGATCCGCAAAAGGTCATGGATATTCTCTTAGAGTTGACGGCGAAGATACCGCTCGTCATGCGCAATCCCGAGCCGCATGTCGAATTCCTGCGCTTCGGCCCCTATTCGCTCGATTTCGAGCTGCGCTTCTTCCTCGCCGACATGGGCGACGGCCTGACGGTGCGCAACAATCTCAGGATCGATATCCTCAAGCGCTTCAAGGCGGAAGGCATAGAGATCCCACTGCCACAGAGCGACCTTACCATCCATCGAGAGGCTGCCCCCGTCCTTCCCAATGCGGTCAGGCATGCGGACGGCCATGAGAATTCCGAGAATAGACCGGTGGAGGAAGAAGAGCGGCCGGTGCGCCAGCTGCGCGGGCGCGCAGCGGAGAGCTGAACAGCTTATTCAGCCATCATTCACAGGTCTATGTGCATGATGCCTTCCATCGGGATCGCTGCCGAGGGCAGCACCGATCTTTCGAGGGGAGGGCGCGTTAGCGCCGCCGCACATGATGGCAAGATTTGCCGCCGTTCTGCTTGTCCCGCTGCTTGCCGCGCCCGCGGTCAATGCCGCATCCATCACGAATACCGATCCTGCCGCCGTGGTGCTCGTCATCACCGAGGGTGGGCAGCGCGTCGAAGTCGTGGTCGATGCCGGCGCTTCCGAAAGTCTCTGTTCCTCCGGCTGCTTCATGACGACACCCGACGGCGACCGGATCGGGCTGGATGGCGGCGAGACGATCGACATCGTCAAAGGCTCGGCGGTCGTCAAGTAGGATTGCGGACCTGTCAGGCTGGACGGCTCAGATAACGCGCTTGCCGTCCGCATCCAGGACCTTCTCGCCGTCTTCCTTGGTGCAGGCACCCTTGTGCGTCTCCGGCAGGATTTCCAGGACCACCTCGGACGGTCGCGACAGGCGCGTGCCGAGGGGCGTGATGACGAAGGGTCGGTTGATCAGGATCGGCTGCGCCAGCATGGCGTCGAGAAGCTGGTCATCAGTCAGATCAGGATTGTCGAGGCCGAGTTCGCCATAAGGCGTATCCTTCTCGCGAAGGGCTTGGCGCACGGTGAGACCGGCATCGGCGATCATTCTCGCCAGCTCCTCACGCGATGGCGGGTTGTTCACATAGTCGATGATATCAGGCTCAATGCCGGCATTGCGGATCATGGCCAGCGTGTTGCGCGAGGTGCCGCAGCCGGCATTATGGTAGATGGTGACGTTCATAGCTTCGCCTCTGATGGCAGGGTCGATGAGGATGTCTCGGCTGACTGCAGCAGCCAGGTGAACAGAAAAAGAGCGACGGCCGCGCCCAGGATTTCAGCGATCCAGAAACCCGGAAGATCGACCGGGCGAATGCCGGAGAATGTGTCGGTCAGTGAGCGGGCGAATGCAACGGCCGGATTGGCGAAGGAGGTCGAGGCGGTGAACCAGTAGGCGGCGGTGATGTAAAGACCGACCGGCCATGGCACCGCCTTCTGCTCGAACCTGATGCCGGCGAGAATGACCGCGACAAGGCCGAAGGTCGCCAGACCTTCGGAAAACCACTGCGCGCCGCCGGTCCGGACCTTGCTCGATATTTCCAGAAGGGGGTGCGCAAACATCAGATGAGCGGCGATCGTCCCTGCGATGCCGCCGGCGATCTGCGCGAGCACATAGCCGCCCAGATCACGTCTCGGCAGCGAACGCGACATAGCGAAGACCAGCGAGACGGCCGGATTGAAATGCGCGCCGGAGATCGGTCCAAGGGTGGTAATCAGAACCACCAGGATCGCGCCGGTCGCAAGCGTGTTGCCGAGGAGAGCGAGGCCGATATCGTCAGTCAGCGATGTCGCCATGATGCCGGAGCCGACGACGGTTGCGACAAGCATTGCAGTGCCGAGCGCCTCTGCGACCAGCCGGCGTGATAGATCGAACGGCGCCATCAGCCGTCCCTCGCCGGTTTCGCGGTCGTGCCTTCCATACCGCCGATCTGGCGCAGGTGCTGCTCCAGTGCCAACTTGTCGATCGACGACAGCGGCAGGCTGAGGAAGGCAATGATCCGGTTCTTGAGGAAGCGGGCGGCCTGTGCGAAGGCGTGGGCTTTCTCGACCTCGCTGCCCTCGACGGCGGCCGGATCCTCGACGCCCCAGTGAGCGGTCATCGGATGGCCGATCCAGACAGGGCAGGCTTCGCCGTGGGCGGTGTCGCAGACGGTGAAGATGAAATCCATCTCCGGTGCGTCGGGCTTGGCGAACTCGTCCCAGCTCTTCGAGCGGAAGCCGGTCGAGGGATAACCCAGTGCCGCAAGCTCCTTCAACGCCCGGGGATTGACCTCGCCCTTCGGCTGGCTGCCGGCGGAATAGGCCCTGAATCGGCCCTTGCCTTCGGTCTCGAGGATGGATTCGGCCAGGATTGAGCGGGACGAATTGGCGGTGCAAAGAAAGAGCACGTTGTAAACACGGTCAGCGGTCATTGCAGTTCCTCCTTGATTGCAGACGCACAGCATGTGGCGATGGCGACGGCGGGCGCGCAGATTTGCGTGTTTCCGCCGCAACAGTCCTCCATCAGGAAACGGATCAGGCCGCCAAGCGCTTCGTAGTTGGCGGTGTAGATGATGGAGCGGGATTCCCGCTGCTGGGTTATCAGGCCAGCTCGCTCCAGCTCCTTCAAGTGGAAGGAGACGTTGGACGGCGAAACATCCGCTCTTTCGGCGATGATGCCCGCTGCCAATCCCTCCGGACCCGATACGACAAGCATGCGAATGATATGAAGGCGCGTTTCCTGCGAAAGCGCGCCGAAGGCGGCGAGGGCTTGACGTTGATCCATATTTCAATAATCCTAGAATAATTGAAACGAGGATTAGCGCAAATGAACGTCATCGACAACTCGAAAGTTCATGCTGAGGACATCAATCTCGGCCTGTTGCTCACCGCGCTCGCCGGCGACAAGGACGCGCCACTGGTTTTCTATTACGACGGCCGGCGGGTGAAGCCGGGCTATCATATCACCGAGGTCAAGGCGGGCCAATTCTCGGGCCTCGATTGCGGCGCCAATCCCGAGGCATGGACTGAGATATTCATCCAGCTGTTAGATATCGAGGAAGGCGACCGCACACACCTGCCGGCCGGCAGGTTTTACTCCATCATCCGCAAGGTGACGGAGCATGTTCAACTCGACGGTTCAGCCAAATTGACCTTCGAGGTCAGCGACGGCGTGGGCCCGATGCAGCTTTATTGCGCGGCGATGCCGGTTTCGCGCGCCGGCGCAGTGCATGTCGAGTTGTCGCCGCGGCCGGCAAGCTGTAAGCCCCGCGACCGCTGGCTGGCGGAAGAAAACAAGAGAGCGGCGGCTTGCTGCGGACCGCCAGTGGCAGGGAGCGGTTGCTGCGCATAAATGCATGAGATTTCGCGCGGGCGATGTGAAGATTTCATGACTGAGCGCCGGCATGTAGATGGAACTCGCCGATTTAATGTCGGCGTCGTCCGCTTCACCGTGTGATATCGTTGGGAATTGCTGCAGAAGATCGAGGCGCTTCCTGCGTTCGCTGGGTTTGCCGTCAGTGTCTGATTGATGCCTGCCTATCCCACCATCTGAGCACCCGCATCGCCCGCAGTGTGATCCAGCGCGACGGCTGGCCTTGAGCCTCGTTGACATGGAACCAGACGCGCCCGGGCAGGGTCCAGTCCAGCAGCCATCGGCCGTCGTTCGAGCGCCTTGAGCGAAGGTGGCCGATCGCCTCGCCGAGACGTGGATCGGGATCGGCGCCGGTCAACATGGCGCTTGAGCGGAAATAATCGAGCGCACGCAGGATGTCGTAGCGCCAGCGATTGGGGTGGAGGAAGCGCAGGAAGCGTTCGTCCGCCGGTTCGCCGGTGCCGAGGCGGCGGAAGAGATTGCGTTCGAGCAGGAACTTCTCGCCGGTGCTGCACGCCTCGCGAGACTGGGGCGTGCCGCCCGTCGATCTTTCGAATTCGAGCAAGCCTTCCAGCACGTTGATCGTGCTGGCGAAAGAGGAGCGAAGGGAACCGCGGACTCGTTCGCAGTTCCAGCCGCCGTCGTCGAGGCGCTCGCCGGTGAGCCTCTCCACGATGCGGGAGACGTCGATGCCGAAATAGGCGCGGTCTGCGACGGTCCGGCCGTTGATGCATTCCTCGACTTCACCCTCCCAGTAAAGCTGGCCGCCTTCTTCCCAGTGGGCGCTGGCACCGAGCAGTGGCCGTCCAGGGCTGGCCGTGCTCGCGCCACTCACGAGGATCGAAATCGGCCGGTAGAAAGGCGCCGCCGGCCCATTGTCCATCGTCGTCCTGAAAGGAGAGGAGCTTTGCGCCCCAGCCTTCGGTCTCCACTTTGGCTCGCTCTGCCATCCATTCCGGCTGCGGGGCGTCAAGCAAGTCGCACATCACCTGCCAGCGGATCGAGGGGTCGGAATCGAGAAGCCATTCGATCACCGGGTCGGGTTTGGTCATGGGCGGACCTCTTCGGCGGAACGGTCGGTAACCTGTTATAATCGCTTTGACCGCGTGCTGCCAGCGCGACGGGGCGGGGTGGGCCTTTCACACGAACGACCAGTTACCCATATCCCGCGCTGCCGCATTGATCCTCAATCATATCTGCAAGAAATTGGATGCGGCCCATCGGCGGTCAAGGCTGGTGACGCGCAGAACCCCGGGCGTCATCCTCGGTCCTCTCGAGGATCTGTTTCACATCCATTAAGTGTCTGAGAATAAATGTTTTCCGTCAAGCAATCGCTGTGGCCAGATGCTCGGCACGAGGCCGAGCATGACCGGAGGAGACTTTGTCAACAAAGGGGTGGCCTCACCGGGCCGCTTCTTCGTTTTATACCGGGACGTGCCGATTAATAATTAGTCAAATTAATTGATGTATCAGTTCGGGCTGGGGACGGATTTTAATTTAAAGGTTTACCATGGCGTTTTTGGGTATTTCGGGGATGCAATATTCCGGAGAGATGTTTGCCGGCGCGCGTATTATCGTCGCGGAAGATTCAAACGTATTCACGTCGATGATCAGCAAACGTCTCAAGGAGTTGTTCGACATTGATGTCGAGATCTGCCGTAACTTCGAGGATCTGCAGTTTTCCTACGACAAATCGTCCGATCCGATCACGCTGGCGATTTCGAACATCAACCTGCCCGGTGCCGAAAACGGCGAAGCGCTGGAATATCTGGTTGACCTCTCCATCCCGACCATCGTCTTTACCGGCACCTTCCATGAGGGCATGCGCGACAAGCTGATCGCGAAGGATATTGTCGACTACATCCTCAAGGACAATATTTTCGCCGTCGACCTTCTGGCGGAGTCGATCTGCCGGTTCCTGACCAATCATCGCCATCACGTGCTGATCGTCGACGACAGCGCGACGGCGCGCGCCCTGCTGTCGAGCCGGCTGAAGCGCTATAATTTCCGAGTGAGCACCGCCGAAAATGGCGCCAAGGCGCTGGAGATCCTGAAGTCCAATCGCGACATCGGCCTGATGATCACCGATTACAATATGCCCGATATCGACGGCTTTGAACTGACGCGGCGCATCCGGGCCCATATCGGCTCGCACGAATTGCGCATCATCGGTGTTTCCTCGTCCTCGAACCGGCTGCTTTCGGCGCGGTTTCTGAAGGCCGGCGGCAACGATTTCATGCTGCGTCCCTTCATCGACGAGGAGTTCTACTGCCGCGTCAACCAAAATCTCGACACGCTGCTGCAGATCCAGTCCATGCGCAAGGAGCGGGCAGTTGCCTGATGGCTCTTCCAGGATCAGGGTTGAGATGAAGCCAGTGGCGATGGCCGCTGCAGGGCGCCGGATTTTTGCAATTACAGGTAACCCTAGTATTTGTCCTCTTCACGTGGACGAGGGTCTCGGTTATCGTCCGCCGCGCCGTAGGCAGGGCCGAGTCGAGCTCGTCAGGCGCATGGGGGAGTAGCGGCTGTGGCTTTTCAGGCGGATTTTCAGCGGGATGGGCTTGGGCTGCGTTCCGGCGGGCTCAAGATACTTCTGGTTGAAGATTCCCGGATGTTTTCCGCCGTGCTTTGTCATCGGTTCCAGACGGAACTTGGCCTTGCTGTCAAATCCTGCTCGTCGCTGAAAGCGCTTCGCAGGGAACTTGCCGAAGACGGTCACGGCTACACCATGGCCGTCGTTGATCTCAACCTGCCGGATTCGCCCTATGGCGAGGCGCTCGACTGTACGATCGAGCACGATATTCCAGCAATCGTCTTCACCGCCACGTTCGATCTCAACACGCGCAACAAGATCATGGAGCGCAATGTCATCGATTACGTGCTGAAAGACAATGAGTTCGCGCTCGACAATCTGGTCGCCACCGTCCGCCGTGCGATCTCCAACCGCAAAACCCGGGTGCTCGTCGTCGACGACGTGGTCTCGGTACGCCAGGTTCTCGTTGATCTCCTGAAGGCACAGCAATATCTGGTCGTCGAGGCAAGCTCGGGGCTCGAGGCGCTGGCGGCGCTCGAAGCCTATAGCGATATTGAACTCGTCGTCACCGATCATCACATGCCCGACATGAGCGGTTACGAGCTGACGCGGCGCATCCGCCATCGCTTCGGTTCAGACCGGTTACGCGTCATCGGCGTCTCCTCCTCCAACGATCGCATGCTGTCCGCGAGTTTCCTGAAAGCCGGCGCCAGCGATTTCGTCTATCGGCCCTTCGTGCCCGAGGAGCTTCAATGCCGCATCGCCAACAATGCGGAAACACTGGCGCAGATGCGCCAGTTGAGGGCCGCTGCAGCCTGTGACTATCTCACCGGCCTTTATAACCGCCGCTATTTCTACGACAATGGCCCGAAGCTGGTGAACGAATGCCTGCGGCTCAAAGTGCCAAGCTCGGTCGCCATTCTTGATATCGACCATTTCAAACGGCTGAACGACACATACGGCCACGAGATCGGCGACAAGGTGCTGAAGGCGGTTGCAAACAGGCTGTTCACGATCTTCGATGGCAGCGACAACCTGCTCTCGCGCCTCGGCGGCGAGGAGTTCGCCATCCTGTTCCCGCAGATGGATTCGGCCGCCGCCACCAAGCTCTGCGACGAGATCCGCTCGGATATTTCGCGGCTGAAGGTAACGGCCGACGACGAGGAACTCGGCGTCACCATCTCGATCGGGATTGCCGAAATCGGCAGTTACGAAACCTTCGAAAACTACCTCAACGCCGCCGACCAGTTCCTCTACATGGCCAAGCATCGCGGCCGCAACCAGGTCTATTCCGACGCCAAGATGACGGAGGAGGCGGCGCAGTAGGTTGCTTGCGCTTACTCGGCGTTATCAGCCTCACGCCGCAACGGCCTGCCTTGCCGTTGCCATGGTCATCTTGCGCTCGGCGCGTTCCTGCTGCGGCGAGCGGTGGTAGAGTTCGCGATAACACTTGGAGAAATGCGAGGCCGAGACGAAGCCGCAGGCGACGGCGACCTCGACAACCGGCATCGAGGACTGAACCAGCAGGTGGCGCGCACGGTCAAGTCGGATTTCGAGATAATAGCGCGCCGGCGAACGGCCCATCTCCTGGCGGAACAGCCGTTCGATCTGGCGTCGGGAGAGGCCGGCGCCATCGGCGATCTCGATCAGCGACAGCGGCTCGGCGAGATTGCCTTCCATCAGCTCGATGATCGACAGGACCTTGGCGTTCTGCACGCCGAGGCGGGCGCGCAGCGGCAGGCGCTGGCGGTCGTGCGGGTTGCGCACGCGGTCGGTCAGGTGCTGTTCGCAGATGCGGTTGACCAAGCTTTCGCCGAAATCCTCACCGATCAGGTTCAGCATCATATCGAGCGAGGCGGTGCCGCCGGCGCAGGTATAGAGATTGCCGTCGACCTCGTAGAGATCGGCATAGACCTCTGCCTGCGGAAAGGCTTCGGAAAAGCCGGGCAAGTTCTCCCAGTGGATGGCGCAGCGCTTGCCGTTCAGAAGACCGGCCTGCGCAAGCACATGCGCGCCCGTACAGAGGCTGCCGACGGCGACGCCGCGATTGTAGCATTCGCGTAGCCAGGCATTGACGGATTTGTTGTTGAATTCCTCGATATCGATGCCGGAACAGACGAGCACCATGCCGGGACGGTTTTCGCCGCCGAGATGCCGGCGTTCCTCGGCGAGCGAGGAATTCGCCTCGATGCCGATGCCGCAGGAGGAATAGACCTTTTCTCCGTCGACCGAGGCAAGCCGCCAAGTATAGGCCTGATAGCCGAGCATGCGGTTGGCGATGCGCAAGGTGTCCACCGCTGCCGAAAAGGGCAGCATGGTGAATTGCGGTACCATAAAGAAGACCAGTGAGCGCTTCTTGATCTGCATCCTGTTCATAGCGAAATCCATGCTCGAGGGGCGATGACATATTCGTTGCGCGGAATGCGTCGCGCCGATGTCCTAAAAGCGACAGTGGCATGGAAAAATGCGGCCGGTAAGAGCAAATATGCGACATTGACCGGAATTTGACCAGTCACATCGCCGGTCGGGGCAGAAACAAGGCTCACGGACGGCTGAAATTCGAGACTGAAGACGGCGGGGCACTGCACAGCGGGCACGAAGAAGGCGGCGTTGCGCGAGGCAGACGCCGCCCTCATCTCAGGAGGAATGTCGCATTCATTACATGGTCCGGTGTTTGCTGTCGTCGGTGCTCGGCCAGCCGATATCCTTGCGGACGTCAAACGGCATGGCTTCAATTTCACGGGCGGTCCGCCAGCGCGTCCAGGCAAGCACGAGCTTATGGGCGTAGTGGCCCAGATCGAAGCGGCCTTCGCCGGAGGGGAGGGTCTTGCCACCACCCCGATAGGTGAGCGTGGTCATTATTCAGTTCCTTTCCTAAGTCAGCGGCATGGTCATCGATGGGAGGATCGTCCATGTCCACACAGTTAATATGGGCGTCGGGAACTCATCATTCAAACGAATAGAGCTTATGGATAACATCAAGGAGATTGAACGATCTCAGCGCCTTCCAATAATGGCCTATGGCTCGCACTGTTGGGAATAGAGGCCAGCTGGCGACCTTGCGAAGCGGCATGCGCTTACACTCTAGGTTCATAATCGAATGTCTCGCTGCGTGTCGGCGGCGAGGCCAGCGTCACGGATTTATGAACTTGTCATAGGTCTTAGCGACGAACGGCACCTAATCTTCTTAAAGAGATGCACAACGGCATAGCACGGCGCTGAGCCTTCGGGCCTTGCCCCTCACTCCCGATAACCCCACGGAGCGGACATGCCGAACCACATCCAACTGGCGGCGATCGGACGGGTGTTCGTCAATCTCTTCAGCGGCGTGCTGGCCCCCGTTGCATATGCCGCGCTATCGCTGAGCCCAAGCCTTCTCTCTATTTTCCTGATTCTGCTGGTCGTCGCCCTGCTCGTCGGAGGGCGCGCTGCCGCTCCCTCGAAAGACGCTCGCGTGTTCGCGGGCGTCCTGGATATTCCTTATCCTGTTCGGTACCAGGGTATCTCCGCTGCCGGGCATCGCCGCGGAATCCTTGGCGAGCCGTATTGCCTATGTCGCGGCAGCCTTGATCGATGCGAGGCGGCTGCATCAGGCCGCTCTTAAGTCGAATGTCGATCGCCCATAGAAAGCCGTGCTCATGTCCGTGAGCGTGCTGCAAAAAGCTTTGGAACCATGTCCCTCCCACGTCGTTGCCGCTTGGTAACTGCCAATGATGCAAGGAGGAAACGATGATTTCCGCAGATCAGATCCGTGAACATATGGAAGTGCGGGCTGCCGACGGCACTCACGTCGGAACCGTGGATCAGCTTGACGGTCCGACCCGCATCAAGTTGACGAAAACCGACTCGGAGGACGGCAAACATCATCTGATTCCGCTCGATTGGGTCGATCACGTCGACGCCCATGTTCACCTGTCGAAGAATGCCCGGGATGTCCGCAGCCAGTGGGCCACCGTCAATTGAGGAGTGCGAGGCTGCGGCTTAGGCTGCGGCCTCCTCCTGCAAGGGGCCTCATTCCTCGTCCGGACGAGAGGAGATCGAAATGCCAGCCAAATCCAAGGCCCAGCAGAAAGCGGCAGGTGCCGCACTTTCAGCCAAACGCGGAGAGACGCCGAAGAAGGAACTCAGGGGCGCTTCGAAGCAGATGGAAAAATCCATGAGTGAAAAACAGCTCGAGGAATTCGCGTCGACCAAGACCAAGGGCAAACCCGAGCATGTCTCCAAATGATCGTTCAAGACCCCGCGAGACCTATGTCGTGGTCGAAAGCATCGAAAATCCTGCGACGTCATAGGCCTCTGAAAGGGCACCGAAAATCGCGCGGGCGGAGCCGTCACGGTCTTTGGCCATCCATCGCAGCTCGAACGTGACGCCAGGGCGGCCCTCGCTGGTCTGCCCAAAGGAAACGAATTGGGCAGCGCAACCGAACGGTGCAAGCACCTCCGACAGTTCCGGCAACTCGGCTTCGGAGCTGTGAAGGACGAGTGTCGCTTTCTGTTCGCAACGCAGCCACATGTCCAACTGCTTCATCGGCGACAAGATAATGAAGGCGACCGCGGTCGCTGCCGTTCCGGTCAGAATCTGGCCGCCGCCGAAGCAGAGACCGACGACGGTCATGAACCACATGGTCGCGGCCGTGGTGACGCCGGTCATCGTGTCTCCACGCCTCAGGATGGCGCCGCCGCCGATGAAGCCGACGCCCGTCAGCACGCCGAGGGGAAAGCGCAGCACGTCCATCTGAGTGAAATAACTAAAGGTTTTTCCGTAGGTCGATAGAAGGAGGTTTGCCTGGATCATCGCCAGGCAGGCGGCAAGAGCCACCAGGATCGTAGTCCTGAAGCCCGCCGCGTGACCGCCGCGCTCGCGATCGAGGCCAATCAGTCCGCCTGCGATCACCGTTAATATCATCCGTAAGGCGATCTCCCACCAGCTTGGCGTGAGCGGCATCGCTTCCGTCAGGAATGAAGGCATGGTCTGATCCCGACTGTGTTGCCGCTCTTTCGCTGCCGGCCAAGCATTCGTTCCTCCTGGGCTACAGTGCATCGGTTGAGATAAACGCAATGTCGGCCAGGACGTTCCCGGAACGCCAGGAGCGTTGACGTTTGCAACAGGGCAAGATTGGCGGTTTGTCGGTCATCGGTGTATGGTTCCGGCGGGGCAATTCCCCCACCAATCATAAGAGTGCGTTGCGTTTAAAACGGAGACATCGATTGGCTGTTGCCTTCACCAAGGAAGAGAGTTTCGAAACCGCTTCGGAAACCCTGTTGCCGGACCGGCCAATTTCGCCGCATCCCAACCTCGTCACGGAAGCGGGATTCAGGGCTCTCGAATTGCAGTTTCAGCAGGCGCGCGCGGCCTATGATGCGACGAGCGCCATCGAAGACGTAAATGAGCGGCGGCGGCAGGCTGCCAATCCTGTACGTGATCTCCGATACTTATCCGCCAGACTTCGCACCGCCCAGCTCATGCCTAACCCTACGTCAGCCGACGTGGTTGCCTTTGGCAATACGGTCACTTTCAGCCGCGACGATGGACGCGTGCAGACTTATCGGCTCGTTGGAGAAGACGAAGCAGATCCCAAGGCGGGATCGATTTCCTACGTCTCTCCGGTGGCGCAGCTGCTGATGGGCAAGGCTGTCGGCGATGTGGTGGAGACAGGCGGCCAGGAGCTGGAGATTCTCGCCATCTCCTAGAGAAGATCGTCAAAGTATGCCGAGTTCGGAGACGCCGCCGAATTCTCCGGCGAGAGCGAGCGGATCGGTACGAAGGATTTTGACGAAACCAGCGAGTTCGGCAGCCGCACGGCCTACGTGTGATCGTTCCGACCGACTAAATCCCTCTGCCGGGGTGGAGCCTGGAGAAGAGGCATCTTGACGGTCATTAAAGCCGACGCTTCGCCACGGCGACGACCTCGCGCGTCAACTCCGCCAGGCGGTCGGCGGCGAGGCGGTTTATCTGCCAGTAGAGTGGGACGTCCAGCGGCGTGTCGGCAACAAGTTCGACGAGCCGCCCCGATGCGAGATGATCGCGGGTGAGCTGGGTCGGGTTCATTCCCCATCCCATTCCGGAAAGAGTGGCTTCGACGAAGCTTTGCGGCGAGGGCAGCCAATGTGTGGGGTAGTCCAGATCTTGGCTGAAGGTTTGCCTTACCCAGCTGCTCTGAAGCCTGTCCTTTTGATTGAAGGTCAGGGCCGGAGCGTTGCGGATCGCCTCCGATGTCACGCCGTCCGGGAAGTGGCGGGCGACAAAATCGGGTGTCGCGGTGGCGTTGTAACGGAGAGTTCCAAGGGCGAAGCGCCGGCATCCCCGGATCGGCTTCTCCAGACTGGTGACGGCTGCGATCACCCGTCCCCGCTGCAGCCATTCGGCGGTGTGATCCTGATCGTCGACGGCGACATTCAACAGATAGGACGAGGTCTTGGAGAAATTCGACATGGCCTCCACAAACCATGTGCCGAGGCTGTCGGCGTTAGTCGCGATCTGTAGCGTAACCCTTTGGCGTGGCTCGTCGGGATCGACGAGAGCCGGGAGCTGCCCGAAAAGCTCAACCTCAAGCATACCGACATTCTCGATGTGACGGCAGAGCCATTCCCCTTTTTCGGTTGCCGTACAGGGGGTGCCTCTGGCGATCAGGATAACGCCGAGGCGTTCTTCGAGTTGCTTCACCCGCTGCGACACCGCCGACGGCGTCACATTCAACACGATCGCCGCCCTTTCGAAGCTGCCGGTCTGGACGACGGTTGCAACGGCGCGAAGAGCGGGATAGTCGAGCATGGATTAGTTTCGCTTAATCAAGGTAAGATGGATTAATTAGACTAAGCCAACTTCACGCGATACCGCAACTCTGTCTAAGCTGAGAGCGGTTGGCGAAACGATGAATTTTTCAATTTATATCACGGGCCTGATGATGGGCCTCAGCCTGATCGTCGCGATCGGCGCGCAGAACGCCTTCATTCTTCGACAGGGCCTGCGTAGTGAACATATCTTCGCCGTCTGCCTTACCTGCGCCTTGTCCGACGCGGCGCTGATCATGCTCGGCGTGACCAGCCTCCGGCAGATCGCCGGATTGCTGCCTTGGCTCGATCCGGTCATGCGCTACGGGGGAGCCGCGTTTCTGGCCTGGTACGGAGCCAAGAGCTTCTATTCCGCCTTACGGTCGTCCGCTGTGCTCACAGTTACGGAAGCCGATACGGCAAGCTTTTCCCGGACGCTTGCGACTTGTCTCGCGCTGACCTGGCTTAATCCGCATGTCTATCTCGACACGGTCGTGCTGCTCGGCACGATATCGACGCGCTATCCGGGGCAGCAGGCTTCCTTTGCCGCAGGCGCCGTAACCGGCTCCTTCCTATTTTTCTTTGCGCTCGGATATGGCGCGACGTGGCTGCGGCCGTTCTTTTCCAGGCCGGCCTCCTGGCGGATGCTCGAGACCCTCGTCGCTGCGACGATGTGGATTATCGCCTTCAAGCTGATAGGCGGGATGTGAGTCGATCGCCGTGTGAGGCGATCGGCCCGGCGCCTGTCAGATCCGAGCCAGAGGTCAGCATCATGCGCGCGTTTCCACGAGTCTCAGACCCCGCTTTGGTCGCGCAGCGACGTTAAGGAGCGGCAACTCCATTTCACGCTGGCAGTCGGCCAAGAGGTGCGACGGAAATCGCTTCAATTCCCGGAGCGCATGTTCGTGATTCGCATCCCTGCGCCGGCGCGTCTTGAATGCGGAAACGGCCTGTAGGATATTCCAGGTGCTTGATTGCGCCATGTCTAGCCTCCTTTGCTGCATCAGTTCCGATACATAGACTATGGGGAGCGATTGACATTCAATCAAACAAAATGATATGGGGTTAAAGATCAGAAAAATTGAAAGATGCGACGATGAGCCTTCCCTTTCGCCGTCCCATTCCTTTGCTTGACAACGATGTGTTGCGCACCTTCGTCGCCATCGCCGAGACGGGCAATTTTTCCACCGCCGCCGAAGCGGTCTTCCGGACGCCGTCGGCGGTCTCCATGCAGATCAAGAAGCTCGAGGAGCAGCTCGGAGCGACGCTGTTTTTACGCGATGCCCGCTCGGTGTCGCTGACGCGCCATGGCGAAATGCTGCTCTCTTACGCCCGCAACATCCTGGCGCTGTCGAACGAGGCGGTGTCGCGCTTCATCATGCCGGAACTCACCGGGGTCGTCCGGCTCGGCGCGCCGGAGGATATCGGCGAGCGGCTGCTGCCGAGAATCCTAAAGAGCTTCGCCGAGAGCTATCCCGGCATCATGGTCGATGTGACGATCGACATGAGCGTCGGACTGAAGAAGCGCATGGAAGAGCAGAGGCTCGACCTGGCGCTGATCAACTGCGCGACTCGGCCGTTTCCGACCGGTGGCGAAGTGGTGTTTCGAGAGCGGCTGGTCTGGGCCGGCGCAAGGTGCGGCTCGGCGCATCGGCGCGATCCCCTGCCGATTTCGATCTGGGAGGATGGCTGCATCTGGCGGCAGGAGGCACTTGCCCAGCTTGAACGCAACAAGCGGCCTTATCGCGTCGCCTATCTCAGCGGTCACACGATGGCGCAGCGCGCCGCCGTGCTTTCCGATCTCGCCATCGCGCCGCTGCCGCTCTCCTATGTCAGCGAGGACATGTCGATCCTCGGCCTGCAGGAAGGGCTGCCGGAGCTCGGCTCCTTCGATATCCGGCTGCTGACCGCCTCGCAGATGTCGGGACCGATCGAGACGGTGGCCGACAGCATCCGGAGCGCGTTTGCCGAGAGAGCGAAGGCTGTCGCCGCCTGAGGATGTCTTTCAACCGTGAACTTTTTCGCCACTTGTGCGTTAGGGGCGCGGATGGCATGAGTGCCGTTCGGGGTTGATTTCAAACAAGGATATTCGAAATGACGACAACGGCCAAAATTGCCGCAGCCTTCATGGTTCTTCTTGCTCTTTCCTCCTGCGGCAACACGATCCGCGGTATGGGAAAAGATACGGCGAACGCCGTCAACGCCACCCAGGATGCAGGCCGCTCGGTCGACCGGGCTGCGAGGAAGTAATCGGCCGGCAGCTTTGCCGGACTGAAAGGCCATCCGAGGCCGGATCAAGGCACCGGAGGATATGCCTTTTCGAGGCCGCCGGATCGGCTAAGACCGGTCCGGAAGGCTTGATAGGCGGGATGCTGGCTTGAGCGAGCGGTTTCCATCAGCCGAATCTGCAGGCGATGCGGCGCCTCGGCCCCGAGCCACAATCCGAGATTTTCGAGCTTGAGCGAGTTCAGGAAATGCGACTTCGCGGCAAGGTCGAGATGGCGTCGCAGGCCGTCGAGCAGGTTGTCGTCCTGGGCGGCATTTTCCATGAGCAGGGCCAGATATGATTTATCGGCTTCCGACAACGCGGCGAGCTTTTCCGCAACGGTATCGCGGTCGGGAAAGGGAAGGTTGCCTGTCATTCGAATCGTCCGGTCGTTGGCGCCATCTGCCGTTATAGGCTCGCTTTGACTTTTTCGGCTACATCGGCCGGCACCCATTTCATCCACAGGTTCTCGTAATTGCGCAGGAAATAGATCGCGGCATCCTCGTTGCTTTCGCGATTTTCATCCTGCCAGGCGAGCACTTGGTTGATCGTCTCATTGTCCCATTTGCGGGTCTTGAGATAGGTCGTGACAGGTCCGGCGCGGCTGGCGAAAGACCTGGTCATCAGCGTGAAGGCGCGCGAGACCGGATAGGAATTGAGCTCAGGCCTGATACAGCCGGCAACCGCGGTGCAGCGGTCCCATTCGGCCTTGTTGTGACTGACGCCGAAGCTCAGCCGCGTCATGTCGTATTTGCCGAGGATGGCGGTCGGCGCCCAGTAATAACCGAGCCAGCCGGTCTTCTTGTCGAAAGCCCGGGCGATCGAGGCGTCGAGCCGCTGAGGACTGCCGGTTTCGATAAGTTCGAAGCCTTTTTTGTCGGCGGCGAGGGCCTTGAAGAGGTTGGTGGTCGATATCTGGCAACTCCAGTCGGCGGGACAGTTGTAAACCGCGCCTTTCGACGGATCATCCTCGGCAGGGAAAAGCTCGGGGTGCTTCAGCGCGTCCTCGACCGAGCGAATATCGGGATTGGCGTCGGCAATGAATTTCGGGATAAACCAGCCCTCGACCGCGCCATCGGCGAGTATCTCGGCGCCCTGCACCAGCCGACCGGTGTTGACGGCCTGATCGAGCAGGGCCCTGACGGAATTGATCCAGTATTCTGAAGCGATATCGGGGGTACCTTTTTCGTTCATCGAGGCGAAGGTCGGAAGAGTGTCGCCGTCGACGATGGTGACGGAGCAGCCGTAGCCCTTTTCCAGGATGATCTTGTCGAAGTTTGCGGCAATGCCGGCCGAGGCCCATTTCATCTCGGCGATCGAAACTTTGCCGCACTCGGCGGCTTCGGCCGGCGCGGTCGCGCTAAAAAGAGCCGCGGCAAAGACGGCCGAAATCAAAAGCGTCTTCATAGTCTTCCCCGAATTCTTCTTAAAGAACGTGCTGCCGGGATTCACCTGGGCGATCCCGCAACAGGGGTTTCCGGTTCACGGGCGCCGTCCTACCGGCTCCGGCAACTCGTCGCGGACATGTTTGGGCGTATTTTGTCGAAGCCTACGCGTTCGCTCGCAGAAATCAACTGTCTTCTGCTGGTGGTTGCGGTACTAAATTATTGAATTCGAATAATATAATTTCGGCTGAAATTTCCCCAGATCGAAAATGGATGCTGTCTGCGAACGCCGGCGCAATGGTGGCGAAAATTCCGCCGAGCAGATCAAAAAAAGTCAAAATTAACGTTTGCGTAAGGCTTCAATAACTCTCCGGTAAGAATGTGCCGTTATCAGTTGGGGCGTGGCGGCAACGACCGCTGCTTCTCCGGTTCAGGTAGTGCGTACCGGAGAAAGCGAGCTTCGCCGTGTAGGGGCGAAGACGCCTGAGTTTTCGGCAAACCGCGCAGAGCCAAGGCCATGCGCGGTTTTCGCGCTTTCGCGAGAATAGTCGAAGTCTTGACCCGGGATCGGCGGCCATTGTAGGCCTCCGGCTCGTGCATCGGCCCGAAATCTGAACCTATTTTCGGACGCGCGATGCGCTAGGGAAAGGCGGCCGCCATGGCAAGAGCGATCATGCTGCAGGGAACCGGCTCGGATGTCGGCAAGACGGTGCTGGTGGCGGGGCTCTGCCGGCTTGCGGCAAATGCCGGGCTCACCGTGCGGCCGTTCAAGCCGCAGAATATGTCGAACAACGCTGCGGTCGCCGATGACGGCGGTGAGATCGGCCGGGCGCAGTGGCTGCAGTCGATGGCTGCACGCACGCCCTCGTCGGTGCACATGAACCCGGTGCTGCTCAAGCCGCAATCGGAAAACGGCAGCCAGATCATCGTGCAGGGCAGGGTGTTCGGGCAGGCGAAGGGGCGGGATTACCAGCGGCTGAAGCCGCAACTGCTCGGCGCCGTGCTCGAAAGCTTCGAAAATGTGTCTGCCGGCGCCGACCTCGTCGTCGTCGAGGGTGCCGGCTCGCCGGCGGAAATCAATCTTAGGACCGGTGATATCGCCAATATGGGGTTTGCGACGAAGGCGGGCGTGCCCGTCGTGCTCGTCGGCGATATTAATCGCGGCGGCGTCATTGCCTCGCTGGTCGGCACGCAGGCGATTCTCGATGAGGGCGATCGAGCGATGATCGCAGGTTATCTCATCAACAAGTTCCGCGGCGACGTCTCGCTCTTCGATGACGGGATTCGCGCGATCGAAGGCTTCACCGGCTGGCCCTGCTTCGGCGTCGTGCCGTGGCTGCAGGCTGCCACGCGCCTGCCGGCCGAAGATTCGGTCGTGCTCGAACGGCTTGCCAGGAGCCGGACCGGGGCGCTGAAGATCGCCGTGCCGATGCTGCCGCGCATTGCCAATTTCGACGATCTCGATCCGCTGAGGGCGGAGGCGGATGTCGAGCTGGTCTTCGTCCGAGGGGGCGAACGGTTGCCTGCCGATGCCGGTCTCGTCATTCTTCCAGGGTCGAAATCGACGATAGCAGACCTCGCCGATTTCAGAGTTCAAGGCTGGGACCGCGATCTTGCGGCGCATGTCCGGCGCGGCGGACGGGTGATCGGCATTTGCGGTGGCTACCAGATGCTCGGTCGTATGGTGCATGACCCGCGCGGCATCGAGGGCGGCACGAGCGAGACGCCGGGGTTGGCGCTGCTCGACGTCGAGACCGAGATGGCGCCGGAGAAGACCGTGCGCAACAGCCATGCCCGCTCGACCGAATATGACGTGCTGCTTGCCGGCTACCAGATCCATCTCGGCATCACCCGCGGCCCGGATTGTGTCAGGCCTTCCGCGATCATCGACGGCGCCCCCGATGGAGCGGTTTCGGCGGACGGCCGGATCATGGGCACCTATCTGCACGGGCTGTTCGGCAGTGACGCTTACCGCGCCCGGCTGCTGGAGAGCTTCGGGCTTTCCGGCGGACAGGGGAACTACCGTGAGAGCGTGGAGCGGGCGCTTGACGAGGTTGCAGGGGAACTGGAGCGCTGCCTGGATGCGCGGTGGTTGGGTGAGTTGCTGGAGGTCGGGAGAATTTGCTGAGCGCAAGGGCAGTGAAGGGCGTGCCGTGCAGCCCCCTCATCCGACCCTTCGGGCCACCTTCTCCCCGATGGGGAGAAGAGGGGGAGCAAGTTGCCGTCCTTCGTTTCTATCGCAAACGCTTCAAGAGGGCAGGACATAGCCGCGATTCCCTTCTCCCCGGCGGGGAGAAGATGCCGGCGGCAGATACGGGGGCCACAGGCACATACCTATACTGTGTATCCAATTCTCTATCACATCATTCTCGCGGGAGTAGTATCGCAATGCGAAGCAGGCTAAAAAGTCGTGTGTGCGGCTAGGCCTTTCGGCGCCTGTCCTGTTGTTCCCGGCGCCGACCTCGATGGTGACGCCATTCCAAGTTCCCCACCTCATGCGGAGGTTTTCAAAATTAAAGATCATATTCAGTGGATTATAGAGCAGGGAATCACCAGCGAGCATATCGGCGATCTCGTCGCCGGCCTGTGTGAACGGTTGATCGCGGACGGGTTTCCGATCTGGCGGGCAAGCATCCGCATGCCGTCCCTACATCCTATGTATCGCGGCATCGCCGCCAATTTCATGCGGGGCGGTGAGACCGTTCTCGAGAATGCGGAGCACGGCAGCGAGACCGAGCGCAACTTCGAGAAGACGCCGATATTCTTTCTTCTGAACCGCGGTGAGAAGACGGGGCGGTGGAACCTGGCGAAAGGCGAGGGTCTCCACTACGGCGAGCTCCACCAATTTGCGCTTGCCGGCGGCACGGACCATGTGGTCACTCTTTTCGAGTTCCCGAAGGAAGTCGCGCTGCGCGGGCTCGGTTTCTCTCTGACGAGTGACGCTCGGGGCGGATTTTCAGATGATCAGCTGGCGATCATCGATGAACTGTTCCCAGCGCTGGGGCTTGCCGCTTACCGTGTCGCGGTATCCAAGACCGCGACCGATATCCTCGCCGTCTATACCGGCGCCAGGACGAGCGCGCGCATCCTTGCCGGTGAAACCCGCAGGGGAATGGGCGGCTCCATCGACGCCGCCATCCTGCTTGCCGACCTCCGCAACTTCACGGCGCTGACCGAGGCGTATCAGCCGGGGGAGATCGTCGGCTTTCTCAACGAGCACTTCGAGCTGATCGACCGGCACGTCGAGGAAAATTCCGGCGAGATCCTCAAGTTCATGGGCGATAGCGTGCTGGCGATCTTTCCGACGGACGCTGAGAATCCGCAAAAGGCCTGCAAGGCCGCATTGGCTTCGGCACAGAACCTGTTGAGGGCAAACGAGGAGCTCAATCGCGAGCGAACGCTGAATAGCGGCCCCGATATCGGGATTGATGTCGTCTTGCATCTCGGCGAGGTTTTCTACGGAAATGTCGGCGCCCAAGGCCGGCTGGACTTCACCGTGATCGGCAGGGCGGTCAACGAGGCGTCGCGGCTCGAGAAGCTGTGCGGAACGCTTGAGCAGCCCCTGCTGCTGTCGGAAAGCTTCGCAGCGACCTGCGCTGTGCCCTGCGACTATCTCGGCGCTTTCGAGCTGCGCGGCGTCTCGAAGAGAGCCGACGTTTACAGGCTTGCCGGCGCCGCTTCTTAGGCTCGCTCAGATCTCGCCCGACACCTCGCGGCGGCGCCGGTCGAGTTCTTCGCTGTAGCGGCGCAGCGTGTGGCTTTCGCTGAGCTGTCCCACGACCTTGCGCTCGATCAGATTGTTGACGACGGCGAGCGCTTCGCTTTCGCTCTTGTCGAAGATCGCCGCCGCCTGTTTGGCATTCATCTGCGGCTGCAGGAAATCATTGCGATAGCGGACGAAATCGGCAAGCGTCTGGCCCTCGTCCTGAACGTCGGTCGGGTTAGCGTAGATCTCCGGGACTAGTACGAGGCCAGCATATTTATCGTTCTCGTCGACGAGAATGACGCGCTGGGTCGAGCCGATCGGGAAGGCCCTCCTGAAGTCTTCCAGCGAGATATCGGCCCTTGCCGTCTTCACGTCGGCGCGCATCAGCTTGTTCACGGTGAGATTGCGGATCCAGCCGACGTCGTGGGCGCTGCGGATGCTCTCGCCGCGCAGATGGAAGCGCCATGTGGCGAAGGAGTAGCCGAAGGTCGAGCGCACGACGAGCGAGGAGGTGATGACGGCCGCAAGAACCAGTGCCGTGATCGGGAAATCGCCGGTGATTTCGAGCGCCAGAAAGGTCATCGTCAGCGGCCCGCCAATGACGGCGACCGCCAGGGAACTCATCCCGACCACAGCATAAATAACCGGCGTCAATGTCGCATCGGCAAAATAGGGGCCGCAATAAGCAAAGAGCTTGCCCAGCAGGGCGCCCATGAACAGCGAGGCGAAGAACAGACCACCCCTGAAGCCAGAACCGATCGAGATTGCCGAAGCCAGCGATTTCAGGAGAAAGAGACCGATCAGCGCCGGGATCGCCACGTCGCGGGACAAGTTAAGATGCAGCGCCCCGTGGCCGGGCGAAAGGACCTGCGGCGAGATCATCGCGAGAAGCCCGACGATGATGCCGCCGAGCGCCGGGCGAAAGGGCGGAGCGATCGAGCTTTTGCGCGCCACCTCCTCAATGAAGGCCACGCCCTGCATGAGGAGAATGCCAACGCCGGCGCAGAAGACGCCGAGCAGCAGCGCCGGGACATAATCGGCCGGCACGACCGAGCCGAAGCTGCCAATATCGATGGTGAAATCGCCCTCGGCAAGCAACCTTGCGATGAGGGTCGAAACGAGGGCGGAGACCACAACCGGGGTTAACGATACGATGGTGTAGGTGCCGATGTCAGCTCGAAGGCGTAGAAGGCGCCCGTCAGCGGCGCATTGAAGGCGGCGGCGATGGCGCCGGCCGCGCCGCAACCGACGAGGATACGCAGGTCCGAGCGGCGCAGCTGCAGCTTCAGGCCGAATTTGGAAGCGATGCCGGCGGCGAGCTGGGTATAGCCGGCTTCCAGGCCGACGGAGGCGCCGAAGCCGTTGGAGATCAGGTTCTGTACGGCAACGATGATGCTATCGGTCAGGGAGAGGCGGCCGCCGTGCAGCGCATTTGCCTCGATCGGGTCGACCATGGGTTTCTTGCGCCGTTTGGCGAGCACCAGGAGCAGCAGGCCGAGCAGGGCGCCACCAATGAGAGGGGCGGTGAGCAGCAGCATCTTGTCCTGGATTGCCGACGCGCTCAGCCTTTCACTGTCGGCGATGCCGAAAACAATCTGGTGCAGCTCGCTGGAGACATAGCTCATGCCGGTCACGGCAAGGCCCGAGGCGATGCCGACGATGGCGCCGGCCAGCGACAGGCCGACTTCGCTGCGGCGCGTCAGGGCGCGCAGTCGCCCCGGATCGAAGAAAACACGCAGCGCGCTCAGGCGGCGCCGATCCATTTTCATAAGCATGGCTAGACAACTAGGCGAGGAGAGGCCGGGTCAAGGGCGGAGGTGCAGTCGCCTTGCAACGCAATTGCGGCGAAAAGCCGACGGCCACATCAAACATTCATGACGTAAGCCGCTGATAAAAGACGATACTTCCGGTAGGGTCAGTGGTGTTGGCCGGCCTTTCGCGCAGTCCAGCGGGAAGGCGGTGGCGAAGGTCGGTTGACTTCACCCGCCGGCTTGCCTAACCATCCGAGGAATAACGGATGGTTCCGGATCGGCATTTCGCCTTCCGGATGAAAAGGGAATGTGACGGGGCGGACCCACATCGGGCGCCTTCATCACAGCCGACCCCGCGACTGTAGAGCGGTCAGGGTCTTCCATCCGGCATCGGACCTCTTCCGGCCTAACCGTAATAGTGCAGGCGGGCGGGATGGGCGACATGCCGGAAAAGCCACTGGAGATGCATGGTGATCAACCGGGGTCGGACGCCTCTAACTCTACGAATCGTCCACCTTTTCACCGAGGCAGCCGGGAAGGCGAGGCAGATCCGCTGGCACGATCAGGGGCGACCGGGCTTCCGGTTCGCCCCCGATCGCCGCCGATAACCGCGAGCCAGGAGACCTGCCTTCCGTGCCGGGCGAACAGCCCAAACCTGGGCAAGAGACCCGCTGCCAGCACGGAGGTTGTTTTGGCTGAAAGAACGAATTCAGCGCCGCCTCTGGTGGTGCGTATGAGAGGTGCCGGTTCGTCGCCTGCAGGTTATGTCTGCGTATTACGCGCCTTCCTTTCCTCCCTCATTCCTGTGCTTGTCACAGGAATCCGGCCACGGCGCGTCCGCGCCGTGATTAACTATGCGCAGGCAACGAATGAGCCTTCCGTGCCCAAGGACTTGGGCAAGCTGGATTCCTGTGACAAGCACAGGAATGAGGGAAGTGAATGGGGTGGCGCGGCTTTCCCAAGCAAAGTTTTGGCTACCGTGGCTCATAAAGTTAAAACTAGAACAAGCTGCAGCGGCACGCCTCCTCAGAGGAATATTCGGGCATGACCACCACGCTCATCCTCGGCGGGGCACGCTCCGGCAAATCCCGTTTCGCCGAAAATCTCGTTATGGCAAGCGGCCTCGAGCGCCACTATCTCGCCACCGGCCGTGCCTGGGACGAGGAGATGCAGACGCGTATAGCCCAGCACAGGACCGATCGCGGCCCTTCCTGGATGACGCATGAGGAGCCGCTCGATCTTTTCGGCGTGCTTGGCGCCATCGATGGCGAGGGACGCATTGTGCTTGTCGATTGCCTGACGCTCTGGGTGACCAACCTGATGATGGCGGAGCGCGAGATGGCTGTGGAATTTGCCGCGCTCGCCGATTTCCTCCCCGGCGCCAAGGCGCAACTCGTCTTCGTTTCCAACGAGGTTGGTCTCGGGATCGTCCCTGACAATCGCATGGCGCGCGATTTTCGCGATCATGCCGGACGGCTGCACCAAACAATCGCGGCGAAGGCCGACGAGGTCTATTTCATTGCGGCCGGTCTGCCGCTGAAAATGAAGGGTTGAAGTTCCATGAACCAGCAGAAAATTCCCGCAACCGTCATCACCGGCTTCCTCGGCGCCGGCAAGACGACGATGATCCGCAACCTGCTCACCAATGCCGGCGGCAGAAAGATTGCGCTTATCATCAACGAGTTCGGCGATCTCGGCGTCGATGGCGAGGTCCTGAAGGGCTGTGGAGCGGAGAATTGCAGCGAGGACGATATCATCGAACTCACCAATGGCTGCATCTGCTGCACAGTCGCCGACGATTTCATTCCGACGATGACGAAGCTCCTGGAGCGCGAAAAGCGGCCCGACCATATCGTCATCGAAACCTCCGGCCTCGCCCTGCCGCAGCCGCTGGTCGCCGCCTTCAACTGGCCCGATATTCGCACCCAGGTGACCGTCGACGGCGTCATTACGGTCGTCGACAGTGCGGCCGTTGCCGCCGGCCGTTTCGCCGACGACCATGATGCAGTCGAGGCGGCGCGCAGCGAGGACGACTCGCTCGATCATGAGAGCCCGATCGAGGAGCTGTTCGAAGACCAGCTCACATGCGCCGATCTCATCGTGCTCAACAAGACCGACCTGATCGATGGCGATGGCCTTGACCGCGTGAAGAGCGAAGTCGCCTCCCGCATTGCCCGCAAGCCGGTCATGATCGAAGCCAGGAATGGCGAGGTGCCGGCAGGCGTGCTGCTCGGCCTCGGCATCGGCACCGAAGACGATATCGCCAACCGCAAGTCCCATCACGAGCTGGAGCACGAGGAGGGGGCGCCACACGACCACGACGAATTCGAAAGCTTCGTTGTCGAACTCGGCGCTGTTTCCGATCCGACGGGCTTTGTCGAGAAGCTGAAGGGCATCATCACCGAGCATGATGTGCTGCGCCTCAAAGGCTTCATCGACGTCTTGGGCAAGCCCATGCGCCTGCAACTGCAGGCCGTCGGCAGCCGCATCGACCAGTATTTCGACCGCGCCTGGGCAGCGGACGAGGCGCGCCGCACGCGCCTCGTCGTCATCGGCTTGCATGAAATGAACGAGGACGCGGTACGCAAGGCGATCGAAGCGCTCGTTCAGGGATAATCGATGCATCTGCTTCTTGCCCAGCAGGGAACGATCAGCGACGGCGAGGAGGCGATCGACCTCGGCCAGTCGCCCGGCGATATCCTGTTTCTTTCGGCTGCCGACACCGAACTCGCCGCGATTGCTGCCGCCTATCACGAGTGTGAAGGGATGCCGCATTCGCTGAGGCTCGCGAATCTGATGAGCCTCAAGCATCCAATGTCGGTCGATACCTATGTCGAGCGAACGGCCCGGCACGCCAAGTTGATCGTCGTGCGTGCGCTCGGCGGCGCCAGCTATTTCCATTATGCGCTGGAGGCGCTGCACGCCGTTGCTGCCCGCAATGGCGTGAAGATTGCGGTATTGCCTGGCGATGCCAAGCCGGATGCCGGGCTGGTTCCTTTCTCCAATGTTGACCTCGACGATCTCAACGGGCTGTGGGCCTACCTGATCGAAGGCGGCGACACCAATGCGCGGGATTTTCTCGCCTATGCTTCGGCGATGCTGTCAGCGGCGGAGAAGCCGGCGCCGGCAGTGCCGCTGATGAAGGCGGGCATCTGGTGGCCGGGGCGAGGGGCGATCGGGGTCGAGGAGTGGCGGCGGGTCGTCGGTTCGCATGTCGCGCCAACGTCGTCCGTCAAGCGTGTGACACCAAGCTCGACAGAAGAGGTGGAATTCGAACCCACGTCCCCCATCGTCGCCATCAGCTTCTACCGTGCCCTAGTCCAGAGCGGCGAGACCGGGCCGGTCGAGGCGCTGATCGAGGCCCTGGCCGCGCTTGGCCTGCGGCCGCTGCCGGTCTTTGCCTACAGCCTAAAGGATCCCGTTTCGACAGGCGTTCTCGAGAGCGTGTTTTCGGCGTTGAAACCGGATGTCGTCATCAACACAACGGGCTTTGCGGTCTCCGCACCGGGCGCGGACCGGCAACCGACGGTGCTGGAGGCGGATGGCGCCGTCGTGCTGCAGGCAATCCTGTCGGCTTCGTCGAGGGAGGCCTGGGTGGCTTCGTCGCAGGGTCTGTCGGCGCGCGACCTCGGCATGAATGTGGCGCTGCCTGAAGTCGATGGGCGAATATTGGCGCGGGCGGTGTCCTTCAAGACGGCGGCGCGTTACGACGCTGTTGTCGAGGCGAACATCGTAGCCAGCATGCCCGATGCCGGTCGGGTGCGTTACACGGCGGAACTGGCCGCCAACTGGGCGCGGCTGCGCGGGACGCCAGCCAATAGGAGGCGCATCGCTCTCGTGATGGCCAATTATCCAAACCGCGACGGCCGGCTCGGCAACGGCGTCGGGCTCGACACGCCGGCCGGCAGCATCGAGGTGCTTCGGGCAATGGCGGCCGCGGGTTATCCAGTCGCCGATCTTCCGGCCGATGGTGACGCGCTGATCCAGCATCTGATGGAGGGGCCGACCAATTCGGGACATGACGGCCGGCTTATCCGCGAGGCGCTTTCGCTCAGTCGCTACAAAGATTTCCTGGAATCGCTTCCCAAAAAGATTCAAGAGGAGGTGACGGCCCGCTGGGGCGAGCCAGAGAACGATCCCTATTTTCGCGATGGCGTCTTCGCCCTGCCTTTCGCCCGCTTCGGCGGTGTCCTGATCGGCATCCAGCCGGCGCGCGGCTACAATATCGATCCAAAGGACAGCTACCATTCGCCGGATCTCGTACCGCCGCATGGCTATATCGCGTTCTATGCTTTCCTGCGGCGCGAATATGGCGTCGATGCCGTCATTCACATGGGCAAGCATGGCAATCTTGAATGGCTGCCGGGTAAGGCGCTGGCGCTGTCGGAGACGTGCTACCCGGAAGCGATCCTTGGACCGCTGCCGCATCTTTATCCCTTTATCGTCAATGATCCGGGCGAGGGCACCCAGGCCAAGCGCCGCACCGCCGCAGTCATCATCGATCACCTGACGCCGCCTTTGACGCGGGCCGAGAGCTATGGGCCGCTCAAGGATCTAGAGGCGCTGGTCGATGAATATTACGAAGCTTCGGGCGGCGATCCCCGCCGCATTCGGCTGCTCAGCCGCCAGATCCTCGATCTCGTCACCGATATCGGGCTGGATCGGGATGCGGGGATTGCGAAAGGCGAGAGCGAAGGTGAGGCGCTGAAGAAGCTCGACGCCTATCTTTGCGATCTGAAGGAGATGCAGATCCGCGATGGGCTGCATGTCTTCGGCGTGTCGCCGGAGGGGCGGTTGCTGACGGATCTCACCATGGCGCTGGCGCGGGTACCGCGCGGGCTGGGAGTGGGTGGCGATGCGAGTTTGCAGCGGGCGATTGCGGGGGATGCTGGGTTGAGTTTCCCCCTTCTCCCCAGCGGGGAGAAGATGTCCGTCAGGACAGATGAGGGGGCGAGCGACGGTAGGAGCGAGCGGCTGAGCGCAAGCGAGGCGGAGTCTGCGGTCCCCTCATCCGACACTTCGGGCCACCTTCTCCCCGCCGGGGAGGAGGGGAGTCGCGCGCTTCAGCGTCCGTTCGACCCACTCGATTGCGATATGGCGACTCTTTGGACTGGCCCGCGTCCGGCTGTCCTCGCAGATATCCTCGACGCCCCCTGGCGCAGTAACGGTGACACCGTCGAGCGCATTGAACTGCTCGCCGCCAAGCTCGTTTCCGGTGAAATGGCGTGCCCAACCCTCTGGGTCCAAACCAGAGCTGTGCTGGACGAAATCAAAGCGTGTCTCAAGCCATCCATCCTTGCCTGTGGTCCGGCCGAGATCGCCAGCCTGCTCCGGGGCCTCGACGGCCGTTTCGTGCCGCCCGGCCCATCCGGTGCGCCGACGCGCGGACGGCCGGATGTCTTGCCAACCGGGCGGAATTTCTACTCTGTCGACAGCCGGGCGGTGCCGACAGCGGCTGCTTACGAACTCGGCAAGAAATCCGCGGAACTGCTGATCCGCCGATACGTGCAGGATCACGGCGAATGGCCTGTCTCCTTCGGGCTGACAGCCTGGGGCACGTCCAACATGCGCACCGGCGGCGATGATATTGCTCAGGCCTTAGCGCTGATCGGCGTCGAGCCGGTCTGGGACATGGCCTCACGGCGTGTCACCGGCTACGAAATCATTCCGCCGGCTCTGCTGCGGCGACCGCGGGTTGACGTGACGCTGCGCATATCCGGTTTCTTCCGCGACGCCTTCCCAGAGCAGATCGCGCTGTTCGACAAGGCGATCCGCGCTGTCGGCGCGCTCGAAGAGGACGCGGCGGATAATCCGATTGCCGGGCGAATGCGCGGCGAGACCGCGCGGCTCGCTGCGGCTGGGCTCGATGAGAACACGGCGGCGAAGCGGGCGGGCTATCGCATCTTCGGCTCGAAACCGGGCGCCTATGGCGCGGGGTTGCAGGCACTGATCGATGAAAAGGGCTGGGAGCGGCGTGCCGATCTTGCCGAGGCCTATCTTGTGTGGGGAAGTTATGCCTATGGCGCCGGCGAGGAAGGCAGGGCCGAACGCGGCCTTTTCGAGGAGCGGTTGCGCTCTGTGCAAGCTATCATTCAGAACCAGGACAATCGCGAGCATGACCTGCTCGACAGTGACGACTACTACCAGTTCGAAGGCGGCATGGCGGCGGCGGCTGAGGAACTCACCGGTAAACGCCCCGCAATCTATCATAACGATCATTCCAGGCCCGAACGACCGGTGATCCGCGCGCTTGAAGAGGAAATCGGCCGCGTCGTGCGCGGGCGCGTGGTCAATCCAAAATGGATAACGGGCGTCATGCGCCATGGCTACAAGGGAGCGGCCGAGATCGCCGCCACCGTCGATTATCTCTTCGCCTTCGCGGCGACGACGGGCGCGGTCGGCGCGCATCATTTCGAGGCGGTCTTTCGGGCCTTCGTCGCCGATCCAGGCGTGCGTGACTTCATGATCGAGAAGAACCCGGCGGCATTCGACGAGATGCGAGAGCGGCTGCGCGAAGCGATCGATCGCGGGCTCTGGACGCCGCGCAGCAATTCGGCCCGGTTCGACCTGGCAGCCACGCAACTGAATGAGGTGCACTGATGAGCGACGAGATCCTGGAAAACGAAGCGGCCAAGGATGATGCGCGCCACGCCGAGAAGATGGCGAAGAAGAAGGCTGCGCGCGACAAGATCATGGCGACCAAGACGGACGGCAAGGGCTTGATCATCGTCCATACCGGCAAGGGCAAGGGCAAGTCGTCAGCCGCATTCGGCATGATCTTCCGCCACATCGCGCACGGCAAGCCGTCAGCCGTCGTGCAGTTCATCAAGGGCGCGATGTGGACCGGCGAGCGCGACCTGATCGAGAAGCATTTTTCCGATCTCTGCCAGTTCCACACGATGGGCGAGGGCTTCACCTGGGAAACGCAGGACCGGGCCCGCGACATCGCCGCCGCCTCGGCGGCCTGGGAAAAGGCCAAGGAGTTGATCCGCGACGAACGCAATTCCATGGTGCTGCTCGACGAGATCAACATCGCGCTGCGCTACGATTATCTCGACATCAACGATGTCGTCGCCTTCCTGAAGAATGAGAAACCCGCCATGACGCATGTCGTGCTGACAGGACGCAACGCCAAGGAAGAGCTGATCGAGATCGCCGATCTGGTGACGGAGATGGAACTCGTCAAACACCCGTTTCGTTCCGGCATCAAAGGGCAGCCCGGCGTGGAGTTCTGAGGTCAGGTGCTTTGCGACTAAACGCCGAGCCAGATCCGCAGGGGATTTGCCGGATCGGCGAGCAGCTTGACCGCCAAAGCGACGCAGACGATCACGAGCAGCGGCTTGATCAGCTTTGCGCCGATGCGCATGGCAAGCCGTGAGCCCACTTGTGCGCCGAGGAATTGGCAGACGCCCATCAGCAGGCCGATCTTCCAGAGGATCGCGCCGAAGCTTGCGAAGACGATCAGTGCACCGAAATTCGAGCCGAAGTTCAAAAGTTTGGTGTGGGCCGTCGCCTTCAGCACGCCGAAGCCGGCGAGGGTGACGAAGGCGAGCATGAAGAAAGAGCCGGTGCCGGGGCCGAAGACGCCGTCGTAGAAGCCGATGGCCGGCACCAGCGTCAGGCCGAAGGCGAAGGGCGTGATGAGGCGGTGTTTGTCAAGATCGTTGAGGTTCGGCTTGACGGCAAAGAAGATTGCGATTGCCAGCAGCAGCACAGGCATGATCGCTTGAAGCACCTGGCCTGGGACGATCGTCGCAAGAGCGGCGCCGAGTGCCCCGCCCATGAGGGCCATCAGCGCCATCGGCAGCTGTTCGGAAAGCTCCACATGGCCCTTGCGGGCATAGGCGAGCGTCGCGGAAGCTGCGCCGAAGATCGATTGCACCTTGTTGGTTCCGAGCGTCTGCAGCGGCGGGATGCCGGCGATCAACATGGCGGGAACGGTGATGAGACCGCCGCCGCCGGCAATTGCATCGACGAAACCGGCAAAGAAGGCAGCCGCGCAGAGCAGCAGAAGCAGATGGAGGGCAATGTCAGGCAAGATGCTATTCCAGAAGGGCTTTCAGCCCGCCTTGTTGCATTTCCCTCTCCAAGCTGCAATGGCTGCAAGGACACAGCAACGGCACAATCGGCTGCTTCCATGAGCGACATTTCTTTCAATCCCACACGGCGCCATGTGCTCGGTCTTGGCTGCGAGCGTGGGGCACAGCCTGCGGAGGTGTTGGCGCTCGCCTTTGAGGCGCTCAAGGCTGCGGGTATCGGCGCGGATGAACTCGCCGCCGTCGCTTCCATAGGCAGCCGCCGGCAGGAGGCGGCAATCTGGTCAGTCGCCAGGCATTTTGCCGTGCCGGCCCGATTCTTCGACGCTCCTCGGCTGGAGCGGGAAACGCCGCGGCTCAGAAATCCATCGGCCGTCGTCTTTGCTCGCGTCGGCTGCCATGGCGTTGCGGAATCGGCGGCGCTTGCTGCGATCGGCGACGATGCCGAACTGGTGCTTGGCAAAATCAAGTCGGCGCAGGCGACGGCGGCAGTCGCCCGAGGCGGGTTGCAGAAAGCCTGACGGTCGCTATGGTGGCGGCAATTCGCGGCGCCAACCGGCAGGCTCGCGATTCACATTTAGAGGATATATTATGCACAAGGTCATTTATGACACTGACCCGGGCGTTGACGACGCCATGGCGCTTCTCTTCCTACATCGCCATCCCGAAATCGATCTGATCGGCATCACCACGGTCTTTGGCAATGCATCGGTGGAGACGACGACGCGCAATGCGCTCTTCCTCAAGCGCGAGTGGAATATTCCCGCGCCGGTCGCCAAAGGCGCCAGCGTCACCATCGATGCCTCGCGCGCCGAGCGGGAATGGCCTTCCATGGTGCATGGCGACAACGGCCTCGGCGATATCGAGGTGCCCGCAGCGATCGACCTGCCGCTCGATCCGCGCCCGGCGCACCGCTTCATCATCGACACCGTGCGTGCCAATCCCGGCGAAGTGCGCCTGGTCGCGGTCGGACGGATGACCAATCTGGCAATGGCGCTGAAGGAGGATCCCGAGATTGCGACCCTGGTCAAGGACGTCGTCATCATGGGTGGCAATTTCTATGTGCCCGGCAATGTCTCGCCGGTCGCCGAGGCCAACATTCACGGCGATCCTGAGGCCGCCGACATTGTCATGACCGCGCCCTGGAAGGTGGTCGTCATCGGCCTCGACGTCACCTCGATCACCACGATGAGCCGCAGTTATCTTGGCAGGATGGCGGCCGAGGGAGATGGCGCCGTGAAACTGCTCGATGCACTCTCGCAGTCCTATATCGACTTCTACAAGCATGCGGTCGAGGACGGCATGATGGTGCATGACAGCTGCGCCGCAGTCTACGTCGTGGCCCCGGAACTGTTCTCGTCGATATCGGGGGCGGTGCGCGTCGTCTGCGGCGGCATTGCCGACGGCCAGACGATCGTCAAGCCGGATGGCCGCCGCTTCCCGCCCGGCGATTGGGATGATCGGCCGAGCCAAATCGTCACCACAGGGATCGAGTCGGAAAAGGTCCTAAAGCTGATCCGCGATACGCTGCTTCGCGGCTGAGGGCCTTGAAGGCTGATTGCAGCAGGCGCCAACTTTCGACTTGCTTTTTTCGGGGTCACCCTCGGCCTTGTGTAGCCTTGTGTCGAGGGTCTGCCGCGGCCGCCACAGATACTCGGGACAAGGCCGAGAATGACGAAGAGGAGTTGGACGACTTTGTCAGCAGTCCGTGCAGCGGGCGGTCTCGTTTGGGTATATTATAATATATTCACGCTGTTGCGTCGCTTTCCTGCGATATTGAATCCGCTTGCTTGCAAAGTGAGTCATCGTTATCTCAGCAACTTCAAGTGAGGCAGCGCGGGCGGCGTTGACCTTGGCCCTCGCTGGGCCTAGATCAACAAAATGTTGAATAGCGCATTCTCCCATTTGCCGGCATTGGAGCCGGGCAGCGTCTGGCTCGTCGGGGCCGGTCCGGGTGATCCGGGTCTGCTGACGCTCTTGGCCGCCAAGGGGCTCGCCGAGGCCGATGTGATCGTCCATGATGCGTTGGTCAATGAGGACTGTCTGAGGCTCGCGCACCCCGGCGCCGAACTCGAATATGCCGGCAAACGCGGCGGCAAACCCTCGGCCAAGCAGCGGGATATTTCGTTGCGTCTGGTGGAACTGGCGCACACCGGCAAGCGGGTGCTGCGGCTGAAGGGTGGCGATCCCTTCGTCTTCGGGCGCGGCGGGGAGGAGGCGCTGACGCTGGTCGAGCACAATATCCCTTTCCGCATCGTGCCGGGGATCACCGCCGGTATCGGCGGGCTTGCCTATGCCGGCATTCCGGTGACGCACCGCGAGATCAATCATGCGGTGACGTTTCTTACCGGCCATGATTCCTCCGGCATCGTGCCCGACAGGATAGATTGGGAAGCGATCGGCAAGGGTTCGCCCGTGATCGTCATGTACATGGCGATGAAGCATATCGCCCAGATCAGCGCCAATCTCATTGCGTCGGGCCGCTCGCCGTCCGAGGCCGTAGCTTTCGTCTGCAATGCGGCGACCGGTGCGCAGCAGGTGCTGGAGACGACGCTCGGGCAGGCGACCGAGGCTGTTGCCGCCTCCGGGCTCGAGCCGCCGGCGGTGGTCGTCGTTGGCGAGGTAGTGCGGCTGCGGGCCTCGCTCGACTGGGTTGGCGCTCTCGCCGGACGACGCCTGCAGCCCGATCCGTTCCGCCAGTCCGGCCAGGTGCGGGCATGAGCGGCCTCCTGATCGCAGCTCCTTCCTCCGGTGCCGGCAAGACGACGGTGACGCTTGGGCTCCTGAGGGCGCTTCGCCGGCGCGGCATCGCGGTCGCGCCGGGCAAGGCCGGCCCCGACTATATCGATCCCGCCTTCCATGCGGCGGCAAGCGGCACGCCTTGCCTGAACTTCGACCCCTGGGCGATGCGGCCGGAGCTGATCTCGGCCAATGCGACGCTGCATCGCTCCGGCGACCGCATTCTCGTCGTCGAGGCGATGATGGGACTGTTCGATGGGGCGGCCGACGGCAAGGGGACGGCAGCGGATCTGGCCGCCCAGCTCGGCCTTTCCGTGGTGCTGGTCGTCGACGGTTCGCGCATGTCGCAATCGATAGCACCGCTGGTGGCGGGTTTTGCCGGTTTCCGCGCCGATGTCCGCGTTGCCGGCGTCATCCTCAACAAGGTCGGCAGCGAACGGCACGAGGCGATGCTGCGTCAGGCGCTCGAGGCGATCCGGATGCCCGTGATCGCCGTGATCGGCAGCGACAAGGCGCTTGCCTTGCCGGATCGCCATCTCGGCCTTGTTCAGGCCTGTGAACATCCGAGCCTCGAAGGTTTCATCGAGCATGCGGCGGATGCCGTCTCCGAGGAATGCAATTTCGAGTTTCTGCTGCGCATCGCGAGGCAGGGCCTCAACCGACCGTCGGCTGCCAATATTGATCGTCTGCCGCCGCTCGGCAGTCGCATTGCAGTGGCCCGCGATATCGCTTTCGCCTTTTCCTATGAACATATGCTGCTTGGCTGGCGGCGGCGGGGGGCTTCGATTTCCTTCTTCTCGCCGCTTGCCGACGAGGCGCCTGCTGCCGACGCCGATGCGATCTATCTGCCCGGGGGTTATCCCGAGCTGCATGCCGGAACGCTTTCCCAGGCGCCCAATTTCCGCGCCGCCCTCCTCGATGCGGCGGCGCGCGGCATCCGGATCTATGGCGAGTGCGGCGGCTATATGGTGCTCGGCGAAGGGCTGATTGACGCAGAGAGGAAGCGTCACGAGATGCTCGGCCTGCTGCCCGTCGTCACTAGCTATGCCGCGCGCAAACGCCATCTCGGTTATCGCCACGTCATGCCGCTCGACGGTGCAATCTTTCAGCGGGCGATGACGGCGCATGAGTTCCACTATTCGACCCTCATTTCCGAAGGCGAGGGCGAACGGCTGTTTCAGGTCCGGGATGCGATCGGAACCGATCTCGGCCGGGCGGGGCTGCGGCGCGGGCAGGTTGCGGGTTCCTACATGCATCTGATCGATCTCGCCGGGATTGCCGCGTGAGCGCGCCGATCGTCCATGGTGGCGAAGTTACCGCCGCTGCTGCCGCCTTTGGCGGCAGGCCGGAGGACTGGCTCGACCTTTCCACCGGCATTAACCCGTGCCCGGCTGCCCTGCCAGAAATCCCGACAAGGGCCTGGCACCGCTTGCCGGACAGTTATCTGGTCAATCAGGCAAGGCGGGCGGCGCGCGATTACTATGGGAGCGGCCAGATCCTGCCGCTGCCGGTGCCCGGAACGCAATCGGTGATCCAGCTTCTGCCGCGGTTGCTGACAAAGGGTGAGGGCGCCAGGGTCGCCGTCGTGGCGCCGACCTATGGCGAGTATGCGCGCGCCTTTATTTCGGCCGGTTTTGCCGTCGAGACCGTCAATGATGTCGCTGCGATCGGAACCGAGCATCGGCTTGCCGTCGTCGTCAATCCGAACAATCCCGATGGGCTGACATGGCCGAACGAGACGCTGATCGGACTGCACGAGAGGATGAAGGCGGTCAATGGGCTTCTCGTTGTTGACGAGGCGTTCGGCGATGCCGATCCAGCGCTGAGTCTTGCGGGCGTCGCGCAGAGGCTCTCAAACCTGGTGATCTTTCGCTCTTTCGGCAAGTTTTTTGGGCTCGCCGGCCTGCGGCTCGGTTTCGTGATTGCACGTGACGACATTCTCAAGCGTTTCGAGGAGTGGCTCGGGCCCTGGGCGGTTTCCGGGCCGGCGCTTTCGATAGCAGGCTCGCTTCTGCGTTCGGACGTTTCTTCCATCCGCCGGCTTATCGATGAACGCAGCGCCGGGCTTCGTGCGGTGCTGGGCGGGGTCGGCCTCCGGATCGCAGGGGGAACAGGGTTGTTTGCCCTTGTCGACGATGCCAGGGCGAGCGACATTTACACGCATCTCTGCCGGCATCATATTCTCGTCCGCAAGTTCGACTATGCGCCCGAATGGCTGCGTTTCGGGCTGGCGCCCGATCCGGCGGCGGACCGGCGGCTTGGCGAAGTCCTTCAGAGATTTGAGCGATGACGATCGACCTAAACCTTCTCGTGCTGCTTCTGGCGCTGCTGCTCGACCGGATTGTCGGCGATCCGCAATGGCTCTGGTCGCGCGTGCCGCATCCTGTCGCGATTTTTGGAGCGGTGATCTCCTATGCCGACCAGCAGCTCAATCCTTCAAGCCTTACGGGGCATCAACGGCGGATGAACGGCGTTGCCGCCATCCTGGCGCTGCTGCTGCTCGCTGTGGGGGCCGGCTTCGTGTTCAACCGGTTTTTCGCGCTGTTCGGCCTCGGCGGCATCCTGCTGGAGACCGGACTGGTGGCGGTCTTTCTGGCGCAGAAGAGCCTTGCCGACCATGTCGCTGCCGTTGCCGTCGCCCTGCGCGAGGAGGGGCTTGCCGGTGGACGGGCCGCCGTCTCCCGCATTGTCGGGCGCGATCCCGAGACGCTGGATGAGCCGGCCGTCTGCCGTGCTGCGATCGAAAGCCTTGCCGAGAACTTCTCCGATGGCGTCGTCGCGCCGGCGATTTGGTACGCTATCTTCGGCCTGCCAGGGCTTTTCGCTTACAAGATGCTGAACACGGCGGACTCGATGATCGGCCATAGATCGGAAAAATATATCGATTTCGGCTGGGCGGCCGCTCGGCTCGACGATCTCGCCAACTGGCCGGCGGCGCGCCTTTCGATCCTGCTGATTGCTGCAGGCGCCTGGATCCGGCGCGGCACCAGCGCCTGCCGCGAGGCGATCCGGGTGGCTATGCGCGACGGCGGCTTGCACCGTTCGCCGAATTCCGGCCGGCCGGAAGCGGCAATGGCTGGTGCGCTGAATGTCCAGCTCGCAGGACCGCGCATCTATGGCGGTGTGCTCGTTACCGAGCCGATGATCAACAATCCCGGACGCGATGTCGCGACATCCGGCGACATCGAAGACGGGGTCTCAGTGTATCAGGCGAGCTGCATGGTGCTTGCCGGCGTGACGTTCGGATTGTTTTTGTGCTCTCTGTGAGGGGCTTGCGGTAGAGCTCACGCCCCAGTGGACAGTCCCGTCCCAAACGTTTATGCGAAACGCCTCATATCTCCATCAGACCGGAAGCAGAGCGATGACAGTTCAGATTGAACTACCGTGCCCGAAGTGCAAAAGCACCAAGATGAAATTCGAGCGTCCGGAGATCCGGGAGACGGATATCATAAGCTGCGCGGCTTGCGGCCATAATCTCGGCACCATGGCCTCCATCCGCGAAAGGATGAACAAGGCCTATCAGCAGCTCAAGCAGAGGCCGGCGGCGCGCAAGCTTCAGTGAGGCGGAGCGGCCGTCCTGCGGCGCTCAAATCCGTCATTGCCCTGTTAGAATTGTGATTACCATTCGGGTTAAAGCTATATAATCAAGTATCGTCGTAGTCTCTCTGGCGTGAGGGCGCAATCAAATGCGCGGGTGCGAAGAGGGATTATCATGAAGACGATTTTTGCCGCCGCGGCGGTAAGCTTATTGCTGCAGTTTTCTCCGGTTGCCGCTGAAGCAGCAACGCTGGTTGCCAATATCAGCATCGGCAAACAGACCATGACCGTCACCGAGGACGGCTTTGTCAAATATCGCTGGAAGGTTTCGACCGCGCGCAATGGTTATGTCACGCCGACCGGCTCCTGGAGCGCCAAATGGCTATCGCGCGATCACCGTTCGCGCAAATACGACAATGCGCCGATGCCGTATGCTGTATTTTTCAACGGCGGTTACGCCGTTCATGCCACCTTCGATCTGAAGCGTCTCGGCACACCGGCCTCGCATGGCTGCGTTCGCTTGCATCCCGACAATGCGGCCGAGTTCTTCTCACTGGCGCGGCAGGCAGGTCTTGCCAATACCCGCGTCGTCATCACGCGTTGATCCCGGATCAGCGCGTTAACCTGAATTCGGCGTCGGACCGCAGACGACGCCGTGCCGCGCCTGGCGGGAAGGACGTGCAACGGGCGTGCCTGCTTCAAAAATCTCAATGCTGGCAACGTCGATCGTCGCGATCCTTCAAATAGCCGGACATGCTGGAACGCGATCGCAATTCCTTCCAGCCCAGCTTGATGATTATCAAATGCCGGCGCGCATAATTTGATTCAGATCAAAGACCGGTGCGGATGTTGGACAGCCGCATCCTGTTTTCGGCGCCAGCACTCGCCGGCGTTCCATTGCTGTTTAGGCAACACCTTATTGTCAAATTGCCGCGACGCCCGGACGAAAGCATTGGCTTTTGAAAAGGATTTGCCTATGAGGGGGTTTAAATCGTCATTTCATGAGGTACAGCGCGTGACCGCTACATTCGACAAAGTTGCCGACATTATTGCAGAAACCAGCGAGATCGATCGCGCCACGATCACGCCGGAGAGCCATACGATCGACGACCTCGGTATCGACAGCCTCGATTTCCTCGATATCGTCTTTGCGATCGACAAGGAATTCGGCATCAAGATTCCGCTCGAAAAGTGGACGCAGGAGGTCAACGAAGGCAAGGTTTCCACCGAAGAATATTTCGTGCTGAAGAACCTCTGTGCCAAGATCGACGAGCTCAAAGCGGCCAAGGCCTGAGCGACACATCAGTCTTTTTCGAACGCCCTGCCGCCCTGACTATGGCGGCCGGGCGGTTTCGTTCCTAATTAGGCGTCACCGGCGGGCGGATTTGGCCTTCCGGGCCGGAGGATCCGAATGCTGCTGGAATATTTCCAGATGATTGACCGCGTCGAAGCGGTGGACCTGAAGAAGGCTACGCTGACGGCGCGATCCGTCGTGCCGGCCAAGAGCCCCGTTTTCGAAGGCCATTTTCCCGGTATGCCGCTCGTTCCCGGCGTGCTCCTGATCGAAACCATGGCGCAGGCTTCCGGCATGCTGGTGCTTGCCGCCTCCGACTTTGCCGCCATGCCCTTCCTGATGTCCGTCGACGGCGCCAAGATGCGCACTTTTGTCGAGCCGGAAGCCGTGCTCGATATCGAGGCGGTGTTGGAGCATGACGGGTCGGGTTTTGCGGTCACCAAAGCCAAGATCACCAGCGGCGGCAAGAAGGTCTGCGATGCGCAGCTGAAACTGCGTACCATGCCCTTCAGCGAAGTTCCGCTCGGCGATATCGTGAAAAAACGCGCCGGCGAGGTCGGGCTTCTCGAAGCGATCGCAGCGCAGGGAGTGGTTGGATGAGCAAGGCCGCAAACGACGTCGTCATTTCAGGCGTCGGTATCGTTACCTGTCAGGGCGTCGGCAAGGAGGCGCATGTCGCGCTGCTTTCGGCCGACAGCACGCCAAGGGCGATCGTCGAGACAGAGAAATTCAAACCCTATCCGGTGCATCCGCTGCCTGAGATCGACTGGTCGCAGCAGATTGCCAAGCGCGGCGACCAGCGCCAGATGGAAAACTGGCAGCGCATCGGCGTCTTCGCCGCGGGTCTTGCGCTCGACGATGCCGGATTCAAGGACAATATCGAGGCCTGCGGCACGATGGACATGATCGTAGCGGCCGGCGGCGGCGAGCGCGACATCAACGTCGACACGCTGATCGTCGACGAGGGCTTGAAGCGCAACGACCGCGAACTGCTGCTCAATGAGAAGCTGACGACGGAGCTGAGGCCGACGCTGTTCCTGGCGCAGCTTTCCAATCTGCTTGCCGGCAATATCTCCATCGTTCACAAGGTCACTGGCTCCTCGCGGACCTTCATGGGCGAAGAAGCGTCGGGTGTTTCCGCCGTCGAGACGGCGTTCTGGCGCATTCGCTCCGGCGAATCCACCCATGCGCTGGTCGGCGGCGCCTTTGCTGCCGAGCGTCCGGACATGATCCTGCTCACTGAAGCGATCGGCGCGCATACGCGCGGCGAATGGGCGCCGCTCTGGTCGCGCTCGGACCTCGAGGGCGGCGGCATGATCACCGGTTCGGCCGGCGCTTTCCTGGTGCTGGAATCGCGCAAGCACGCGGAAGAGCGCGGCGCGCACATCTATGCGACGATCAGCGCCGTTGAAGGCGATCGCGGCAACCGCGCTGCCGGCAATTTCGAAGTGCGGATGGAACGGCTGCTGAAGCCTGCCGCCGAGCTGCCGGCAGAGAGCATGGCGATCTTCTCCGGTTCGACCGGCATGCATGACATCGCCGCCCGCGAAAAGGCGGTGCTGGAACATCAGCTTCCGGGTGCGGCGATCCGCGGCTTCGGCGGCGTTTCCGGTCACACGATCGAAGCGCAATTCCCGCTAGGGCTGGCGCTCGCAGCCCTTGCAATCGATGCCGAGGCCAAGGTTCCACCCTTCGACGTCGCCCATGAAGCGCCGATGAAGGCGGGAACGAAGGCGGCCGTCGTAACTATGGTCGGACATCAGCGCGGCGAGGGCGTCGCCGTTCTTTCCGCAGAGGCGTGAGGAGAGAGATATGACAGCTTCCGCTTACAGAGATCATCTCGGCCGACCGATCGTCGCAGTGACCGGCATAGGCATCATCACCTCGCTCGGCCAGGGCCTGAAGGACAACTGGGCGGCCCTTTCCTCGGGCACCTCTGGTATCCACGCAATCAACCGCTTTCCGACCGAAGGCCTGTCGACACGCATCGCCGGCACCGTCGATTTCATCGAAATTCCGGTGCCGAACGCCGTCGAGCGTTCCTATGCCTTTGCCCGCGAGACTACCATCGAAGCATTGGCCGACGCCGGTCTTTCAGGCGATTTCAACGGTCCGCTGTTCCTTGCCGCGCCGCCGATCGAGCCGGAATGGAGCGCCCGCTTCGAACTTGCAGACCGTTCGCCGGCCGCCGATCATCCAGGCGACGCCTATGAGCGCTTCCTGACCGCGCTGCGCCAGCGGCCCGACCCGGCCTTCCACGAGGCGGCGCTGTTCGGTGCGATTTCCGAGCGTCTGGCCGACCGGTTCGGCACGCGCGGCCTTCCCGTGACGCTGTCGACGGCCTGCGCTTCCGGCGTCACCGCGATCCAGCTCGGCATCGAGGCGATTCGTCAGGGGCGCACCGATCGCGCATTGACGGTTGCGACCGATGGGTCGCTCAGCGCCGAAGCGCTGATCCGCTTCTCGCTTCTGTCGGCTCTTTCGACGCAGAACGATCCGCCGACCAAGGCCTCCAAGCCGTTCAGCAAGGACCGCGACGGCTTCGTCATCGCCGAGGGTGCGGCGACGCTGGTCCTGGAATCGCTGGAAGCGGCGGTCGCCCGCGGTGCCAGGGTGCTCGGCATCATGAAGGGCGCCGGCGACAAGGCCGATAGCTTCCACCGCACTCGCTCCTCGCCCGACGGCGGACCGGCTATCTCGACGATCCGCGCGGCCCTTGCCGACGCCGGCATCGACGAGAGCGGCATTGGCTACATCAATGCGCACGGCACCTCGACGCCTGAGAACGACAAGATGGAATACGGCGCGATGTCGGCTGTCTTCGGCGAACGACTCGTCGGCATTCCCGTCTCGTCGAACAAATCGATGATCGGCCATACGCTGACGGCAGCGGGTGCGGTCGAAGCGGTGTTCTCGCTGCAGACGATGCTGACGGGCACGTTGCCGCCGACGATCAACTACACCAATCCCGATCCGTCGATCGTGCTTGATGTCGTGCCGAACAAGAAGCGGGAAGCCCAGGTTTCGGCCGTGCTTTCCAACTCCTTCGGCTTCGGCGGGCAGAATGCCAGCCTTGTCATGGCGCTCGAACCGGCTTAAGCGGTTCCCGACTAATTTAAGACGAGACGAACGCCTTCGAGGCGAGGGATTTTGCCATGCGCGCTTTGCAACTGATCGATGACCGCAAGCTTGAGATCACCGACCTGCCAGAACCGGACGCACCCGTTGCAGGCGAGGTGACGCTGCGCGTCAAGGCGGTGGCCCTCAACCATATCGACGTCTGGGGCTGGCGCGGCATGGCTTTCGCCAAGCGCAAGATGCCGCTCGTCATCGGCGCGGAAGCCTCCGGCGTCGTCGAGGCGATCGGTCCCGGTGTCGCCAACGTCCTGCCGGGCCAGCTGGTTTCGATCTACGGCGCGCGCACCTGCGGCCTCTGCCGTCCCTGCCGCGAAGGCCGCGACAATCTCTGCGAACATGTCTCCGGCGTGCACGGCTTCCATCTCGACGGCTTCGCGCAGGAAAAGGTGAACCTGCCGGCGCGTCTGCTGGTTCCGGCCCCTCCCGGTGTCGATGCGATCGGCGCAGCATTGGCACCCGTCACCTTCGGCACGGTCGAGCATATGCTGTTCGACAATGCCAAGCTCGAGCCCGGCGAGACGATCCTCGTTCATGCCGGCGGCTCCGGCATTGGCACTGCGGCGATCCAGCTTGCCAAGAAGATCGGCTGCACCGTGATTACCACGGTCGGTTCCGATGACAAGATCGAGAGGGCCAAGGCTCTCGGCGCCGATCACGTCATCAACTACCGCACCGACCGCTTCGAAGGCGTGGTGCGCAAGCTGACCAAGAAGAAGGGCGTCGACGTCGTCTTCGAACATGTCGGCAAGGACACCTGGGCAGGCTCGATACTCTGCATGAAGCGCGGCGGGCGCCTCGTCACCTGCGGCTCGACCTCGGGCGTCTCGACAGAGATGAACCTGATGATGCTGTTCCAGCAGCAATTGAAGCTGCTTGGCTCCTTCGGCTGCCGCATGGAGAACATGGCCGATGCGATGCAGAAGATGGGCCGCGGGCTCGTCCATCCCGTCATCGATACGGAAGTCGGATTCGACGATATCGACCGGGCGCTGGAGCGGATGGAAAGCCGCCAGATCTTCGGCAAGATCATTCTGAAGATGGACTGACCTCACGTGAAGCTGTTCATTACCCGGGTCGTTCTGGCGCTCAGAAATTTCCAGCAATGGCTGGTGGCGCAGGTGATGTTCGGCTTCCTGAATGTGCTGAAGCTGTTTCCGGCCGATGGCGCGATTCGCTTCGCCGACCGGATGATGCGCCGCCTCGGCCGGCGGACGCGCCGTCATAGACTGATGCTTGTCAATCTGCGCAACGCTTTCCCTGAGAAGAGCGAGGCCGAGATCGAAGAGATCGCGCTCGGCAGCTGGGGAAATATGGGCCGGCTTGCGGCCGAATACGTCTTCCTCGACGAATTGTTCGACTACGACCCCGAACGGCCGGAGCCGGGCAGGGTGGAGGTGTCGGGCATCCCCATCTTCCTCGACCTGCGCGACAATCCGCGCCCCTTCATCGTCTTTACCGGCCATACCGCCAATTTCGAGCTGCTGCCGGTGGCGGGCGCGGCCTTCGGGCTCACCGTCACCGTACTTTTCCGGCCGCCGAACAATCCCTATGTCGCCAAGAAGGTGTTCGATTTCCGCAGTGCGCGCATGGGCAAGCTGGTGCCCTCGCATGCCGGCTCCTCCTTCGCGCTCGCACGCCAGTTGGAGGCGGGCCAGGGGGTGGGCGTGCTCGTCGACCAGAAATTCGGCAAGGGGCTGAAAGGCACCTTCTTCGGGCGAGAGGTGAAGACCAATCCGCTGTTGCCGAAGCTGGTGCGCCAGTTCGATTGCGAGGTCTATCCGGCGCGCTGCATCCGCCTTCCGGAGAATCGCTACCGGCTGGAAATTGAGCCGCGGCTGGAGATGCCGCGCGACGCCAAAGGCAATCTCGACCTGCCTGCCGCCGCCCAGCTACTCAATGACAAGGTGGAAAGTTGGGTGCGGGAATATCCGGAACAGTGGCTTTGGTATCACGACCGCTGGCAGATCAAGAAGACGCTCGCGCCTTGAAAATCAAACCCTGATTTATCAGCGGTGAAAAGCGGCAGGTGCTCTCGGATTGAAAACGAGTAAACTTCATGTTAGCCGTCACTACCAGGGCGAGAATAATATCCACCTCAGGGCGCATTTGGGAAATGCAGCCACACAATTTGGACACCCACGTGGGACAATGGGAGTGGGAGGCGTCTTGCTGGAGCTTTTTCGAGCCTTTTCCTTGCGCTGCGCGCAAATAGAGGAAGCCATACGCCAAGGCGACGATCAGCGCGTCATGTTGCTCGACCGTCATGTCGAGCCGCTGGTCGAGGCCATCCTGGCCTGCCGGGCGGCCAATCTGCTCGAAGTCTACATGCAATTGCAGTTCGTCAGCCATCTTGTCGCCCGGGACGCGGACGACAGCGCCAGTGTCAGAGAACATGCGGCGGTGCTTTCCTATCTGCTCGACTGTTATTTCGGCACGCATGCGCCGGATTGGCGGGTGCCTTCGCCGCAGGATGTGCGCATCGAGCCGCCGGCAGCCTATGTGCCCGACACCGACAATGGCCACTTCCTCAACGCCGCGATCCTCGAAAGCCTGCCGGATCGGGTGGCGGTGCTGACCAGGGACTACCGCTACCTCTATTCCAACGCGGCCAACAGTGCCCATCTGGACAGGAAGCCGATGGAACTGATCGGGCGTCACCTCTCCGAATTCATCGGCGAGGAGCGCTTCGCCGAATGCGCCAAGCATAAGCTGGACGTCTGTTTTGCCGGCGGGGAGGTCGACTACACTTATGAGCGCCGGACCGGCGGCGGTGTATCCCGCCAGGTGCGCTGTCGCATGTCGCCGCTGCGCGATGCGGGCGGCATTGTCATCGGCGCTCTGATCGTGATGGATCGGTAGTCTACAGCAAGTCCGTTTTTCTTCGAATCACGGAATTGTTCTATCTCTTTGTTTTCACGCAATTCCGGACGCAAAACCGCTGCACACTTTTGCTGGAATTGCTCTAATTTACGCCGTCGCCCAGACGGCGAGCTCGTAGCCGTCGCGGTCGAGGAAATGGAAGCGGCGGCCACCCGGAAAATCGGTAATCGGCCGGCAGATCGTGCCGCCGGCCCTTTCGACCGAAGTCAGCACTTCTTCCAGATCCCTGGCGTAGACGACGACGAGGGGGCCGCCCGGCCTGACGGGGCCGAAATCGGTGAAGCCGCCCTTCAGCCGGCCGTCGTCAAATTCGCAGTAATTCGGGCCGTAATCGGTGAAACGCCAGCCGAAGGCCGAGCCGTAAAAGGCTTTGGCGGCGGCGATGTCGGAGACGTTGAATTCAACATAGTCGATGCGGCGGTCGTTGTGTTCGGAGTTTTCAGACATCTATCTCTCCATCAGGGCTTTCAGCATGACGAGATCCTTCTCGATATGCGCGGCATCAGCGGCAAATTGCGCATCTGTCATGCCGGGCAGACGCAGCAACGTGAACATGACCTCGCAGCCATCGCCGTTCGGTACGATGCGCAGGGCATTATAAACCCGGAGCCCGGATTCGATCGTCACCGTATGATCGATCACGCCGAATTCATTGGCGGGAACGAAGCTCACTTTGATGGTGCCGAGGGGACCGTGGGCGATCCAGTCGGCGCCGTCGGGCTCGAAACCGGTGGCAAGGCCGGAGGCCCAGAGCGGCATGTTCTCCGGCTTGCGGGCGAAGTCGTAGACATCCCGCCAGTCGCGCTCGATCGACTGGTGGATGATTTTTGCAGGCATTGTCGCCATGGTGCAGGTCCTTGTATTTGGGTTTCCCTGAATAATAAGGCCGGCCGGCGGTGTCTTGAACAAAACGGTCAGCCGGATCCTTCCCGCGTGCCGAGTTGGTTAAGAATGATCGCAGGGGTGAGAGTCGAGAGTTCTGCGACCTCGCGTGTCATGTGGGCCTGGTCGGCAAAGCCCGCTTCGAGCGCGATGCGGGCGAGTGGCATCGTGTCCACCCTGCGGCAGAGGTCGAGGAAACGCTGGAACCGGCGGATGCGTTCCAGTGTCTTTGCGCCATAGCCGAAATGATGGTGGCAGCGGCGGCGCAGTTGCCTTTCGCTCATGCCGAGCTGGTCGGGCAGGCCGGAGGTTGGGCGGCCGCTGTCGGCGGCGGCGAAGATCACGGCGGCGTCTTGGGCGGGCTCCTCCTCATCGCGCGCGGCCCCTTCAAGCAGACGGCCGAACAGCGTCGCGGCGGCCGCGGGGTCCGGGCAATCCCGCAGCCGCGCCTCGAATTCGCTGGTATCCTTCCGTCCGATATCGGCAAGCGGCACCGACAGGCCGACCAGCGCCGAGAGCGGCGTCTTCAGCCAGGATGCTGCGGCGCCCGGCGCAAAGCGCGCGCCGATGACGGTCGCGCCCGGCCTTATGATCGGGAAGGCCGCGATCCGGTCAGGACCGGCGACGACAAGCCGTCCGTCCATCCAGAGGAGATCACAATAGCCATCCGGCACGATCGCCACCGTGGCCGCCGCCCCGTCCCTAAGTGTATGCGACCAGAGGCAGCTGAAATGGCGCCGTAGCGCTGGCGGCGGCGCATATTCGCGGTAGCGGCCGGCGCGGGGCGCAAGCATCGCCATGTCTTTTCGTCTTTTCGAAACCAAACGATATCTCCCGAGGTCCGCATGATAACATGAGATAGGGCAGTACGGGCGATCGCGAATATTTTGCGGCTTCCGGATCGGGCTGCAGATGAAAAGTTGTCGGACAAGTCAGACGATCAAAGCTGCATTTCAATGGCTTTTGCGAACCGATTAGACCCTCGCGAGACTTGCCGTTTGAGCGAGACAGTGCCACAACACCGGTCCAAATGACACATCGGAGGTTTGTCGTGGAAAAGGCAGAAATCGGACTGATCGGCCTTGCGGTCATGGGCTCCAACCTGGCGCTCAACATCGCGGAGAAAGGCAATAAAATCGCGGTCTTCAACCGCACGCCTGAGAAAACCGACGAATTCTACGAAAGCGCCGGCGATCTGAAGAAGCAGATCATTCCCTGCAAGACCATCGAGGAGTTCGTCGATGCAATCCGGCCGCCGCGTCCGATCATTATCATGATCAAGGCCGGTGACGCTGTCGACCAGCAGATGGAGGCGTTGCGCCCGCATCTTGCCAAGGGCGACATCATGATCGATGCCGGCAACGCCAATTTCCGCGACACCGTCGCCCGCTTCGGCCGTCTCAAGGATACTGAACTGACATTCATCGGCATGGGGGTTTCCGGCGGCGAAGAGGGTGCGCGCCACGGCCCGTCGATCATGGTCGGCGGTACCGAAGAGTCCTGGAAGCGCGTCGAGAAGGTGCTGACGTCGATTGCCGCCCGCTACAATGACGAGCCCTGCGTCGCCTGGCTCGGCAATGACGGCGCCGGCCATTTCGTCAAGACCATCCATAACGGCATCGAATATGCCGACATGCAGATGATCGCCGAGATCTACGGCATCCTGCGAGACGGTCTCGGCAAGAGTGCCTCCGAAATCTCCGGCATCTTCGGCGAGTGGAACAAGGGCCGGCTGAACTCCTATCTGATCGAGATCTCCGAGAAGGTGCTTGCGGCGAGCGATCCCGTCTCCGGGGGGCCGATGGTCGACATGATCCTCGACAAGGCAGGCCAGAAGGGCACCGGCAAGTGGTCGGCGATCGAGGCGCAGAACATGGGCATTCCGGCAACGGCGATCGAGGCCGCGGTTGCCGCCCGCAGCCTCTCCTCAATGAAGTCTGAGCGCGAAGCCGCCGAAAAGATCTTCGGTAATCTCGGCAGCGTCTTCCCGACCGCCTACGGGCCCGAGCTCAACAAGGATCTGGAACTGGCACTGTTTGCCGGCAAGATCGGCGCCTATGCGCAGGGCTTCGCCGTGATGGCGGAAGCTTCCAAGGAGTTCAACTGGTCGCTGCCGATGCCTGTTATCGCGAAGATCTGGCGTGCCGGCTGCATCATCCGCTCGCAGTTCCTCGATGAGATCACCAGGGCTTTCACCGATGCGCCCGATGCGGCGAACCTCATCGTCACGCCGGCCTTCTCATCCATGGTCAAGGAATCGATCCCGGCGCTTCGCCGCGTCGTGACCGCCGCTCTCGCCGCCGGCCTGCCGGTGCCGGCGCTGACCTCGGCGCTCAGCTATTTCGACGCCTACCGCCAGGGCAGGGGGACGGCCAACCTCATCCAGGCCCAGCGCGACTTCTTCGGCGCTCACGGCTTCGACCGCCTCGATGGCAAGGACTTCCACCACGGCCCCTGGGGCAGCGGTGCTGCGACCTTCTGAGGTTTGCGGAGAAAGACATCGAGGAAGCCCGGCGTTGCGCCGGGCTTTCTTGTGAGATCGCTGCCTGACCCGACAACTGTGTTGTTTCTGCCTGTGCAAACTGGCTTGTTGATTTCCGACTTTCCCTTCATAGCATTTGCGGAAGACCGTTCCGGAGAACTAAAGGAATGCTCATCCGATACGAGACGCCGGCAGATATCGAAGCGATTCAGAATTTGACCTCGGCCGCCTTCAAGCCGATGCCCTATAGCGAGGGTACGGAAGCGGAGATCATCCGGAGGCTTCGCTTGAGCGGCGATCTGGCGATATCGCTGATTGCCGAGGAGGATGGCGAGATCCTGGGGCACGTCGCGTTCTCGCCGGTGACGGTCAACGGAGTACATGACGGCTGGTTCGGGCTGGGGCCGATAGCGGTCACGCCGGAGAGACAGCGGCAGGGCATCGGAAGGGCGCTTACGGCGAAGGGGCTCGAATTGCTGAAGGAGATGGGCGCGAGGGGGTGCGCGCTGATCGGCAATCCCGAGGTCTACAGCGGTGCGGGCTTCAGCAGCGACGGCCAATTAACATATCAGGATCTCGATACGCGGCTTGTGCAGCGGATTGTTTTTCACGGACCGGCGCCGAGCGGGGTGCTTCGGTTCGCTCCAGCGTTCGAAAAGTAGTGGAAGGGCGAGACATGTCAGAGGCGGGCGCTATTAGCCTCCGAACCAAGCGTCTGAAGCTTCGTATGCCTGACATCGACGACTTCGATGCCTACGCCCCGATAATGGGCCTCGCCACGGTCCGCCGGGATGGGCGGCCCCTTTGATCTGCGGGCGGCGTGGGGGATGTTCTGTCACGACGTCGCTCTCTGGCAGCTTTTCGGGCACGGCGCGATGATGATCGACCTCAGCGAAACCGGCCAATGCATCGGCCAGGTGGGGATCAACCATGGGCCGCTCTTTCCGGAAAAGGAGCTGGGCTGGTTCGCTTATGACGGGTTCGAGGACCGCGGCTATGCGACCGAGGAGGCTTCGGCGCTGCGGGAGGGCCTTCCAGACGCTCAAACTGTAGTCGCTCGTCAGTTATATCGCGCCTGACAATTCTGCATCCGTTGCCGTTGCCGAACGGCTGGGGGCGCGTCTTGATCCGGCAGCGCCTCGAACTGATCCTGCCGATCTCGTCTATCGTCACCTACTTCCTAAGACCGGGCGGTAAGCGATGAGGCATGTCTCAATCCTTACATCTTGATAGGTCAGGATCGGTGCTGCAAGAAATGGGAATAGCGGATGACGGCCGCAAAACAGGAACATTGGGACGAGGTTTACCGCACGAAAGCAGCTGACAAAGTCAGCTGGTATCAGCCGACGCCCGTGCCTTCGCTCAGGGCGCTTGACGAGCTGCATGTGCCGGTTACGGCCGCGCTGATCGATGTCGGCGGCGGCGCGTCGAGCCTTGTCGACCGTCTCCTCGAGCGCGGCTGGTCCGACCTCACGGTTCTCGATATCGCTGCGCCGGCGTTGGATGTCGCCAAGGCACGGCTGCATGGTGACGCCGCCCGGGTCGCCTGGCTCATGGCCGATGTCACCGAATGGCGACCAGGGCGGTGCTACGACATATGGCACGACCGCGCCGTCTTTCATTTCCTCACCGAGCCGGAGCAGCGGATCGCCTATCGCCGCGCCCTGGAAACCGGCACGGCGCCGGGCAGCGTCGTGATCATCGCCACCTTCGCACCTGACGGGCCGGAGCGGTGCAGCGGTCTGCCGGTTCAGCGTTACGATGCGGCGGCGCTCGCGTCGGAATTCTCTTCCGCATTCGTCCTGGAAAGCGAGTGGCGTGAGGAGCATAGGACGCCTGCCGGGGGCCGGCAGTCGTTTCAGTGGTGCGTCTTTCGTCGGCGTTAAGGCGACTAGAGCCTTTCCGGGCTAGATTGAAGCATTCTGCCGGAGCAGGTTTTCGTCAGGGTAAAGGCGATTGGCGACGGGCATACCCCCGAGGTACGTCCGAGCCGATCGCCTTTGATCCTGGCTAGAGATGCCCGACCCACCGGCCGCACCGCTTCGCCGTGGCGAAGCGATAAGTGCATCCGGCGATTCTGAAGTCTTGCAGATTTGCCAGGCTAATCTGCGGGAGGGTTGGCTGAAACGGGCCGCCTGATCGACCGGCCGGCTTGGCCGTAGAACTGGGCTACGATACGCGCCGGCCGGTCGACCATCCGACTCCGTTTGAGCCAACAGAATGCTTCAATCTAACCCGAAAAGCTCTCGCCCCAAGGCAATCGAGGATGAAATCGGCCCGTTCGGCAACCCCGATTTTTGGCAGTATGACGACCTCGTAACCGAGGGTCGGATAGGTCGCGGCGAGCCGATCATATTCTGCGACGGCCTCTTCGAAGCCATGGCGGCGCTCAGGGTCGGTCGTGTAGATCTCGGGCCGTGGCGGCGTCAGAAAAACGCTTCCGTTATATCGATGGGCGGCGGTCATTCGTTCCAGGACCGGTTCGCCGGTCATGTGCTGCAGGCCGAGGCGGCATCGATCAGCCCGCGGTCGAAAAACCTCCAGCCCGTCCATTCGCACGCTGCCGTGTAGTCGGCCATCGCCATCTCGATCGCGCGGCGGGCAAAGGCAATCGCGTCGATCCAGGGCAGGGCGGTTCCACTACTCTCGAGCTCCTGCTTGACGATCCGCCTGCCAGGCTTTTCGACGATCCTATGACCGCGACGGCCAAGCTCAGCAAGCAGCGTCGATTTTCCGCCGCCGGAACATCCGGAAATCAGAACCGACACTAGCCTTCCCTGTGGGCGCGCGCCATTCCATGGTCCACCAGCCGGTCGATGATCTCGGCATAGCTGACGCCGCTTGCCGCCATCGCCTTGGAATACATACTGATATCGGTGAAACCGGGAATGGTGTTGAGCTCGTTGATGACGAAGCGCATGTCCGATGTCAGGAAGAAATCGACGCGTGCCATGCCGTCGCAGCCGACGGCCCGGAAAGCCCTTGCGGCCACGTCGCGCATGGCGGCCTCGATCTCCGCCGGCAGGTCGGCCGGCACTTTCAAGGCGGCGCCGTTCTCATTGATATATTTGGCGTTGTAATTGTAGAAGCCATGGCTTTCGGCCGGCACAATCTCGCCCGGGCGGGAGACGAAGAGCTTGCCGTCGGTATCCTCGAGCACGCTGAATTCGATTTCGCGACCGGCGACGAATTCCTCGGCGAGCAGAGTGCGGTCGTGGCGGAAGGCCTGCTCGAGCGCTGCGGCGAATTCCTGGCTGGCATGGACCTTGGCGACGCCGACCGACGATCCCTGCCGTGCCGGCTTGATGAAGAGCGGCAGGCCGAGTTCGCCTTCGAGCGCGGAGAATGAAGGGGCCGCACCCTCGTGGATCGTCACGGCGCGCGCCACCGGCAGGCCTGCCGCCCGCAGCAGGCGCTTGGCGATATCCTTGTCAAGGGCCGTGGCCGAACCGAGGATGCCGCAGCCGGCGAGCGGCACGCGCGCCACTTCAGCTGCGCCCTGCACCGATCCGTCCTCACCATGCGGGCCGTGCAGCACGGGAAACAGGACATCGATTTTTGGCAATTCATGCGGCGCGCCATGAGAGGGGGTGGCCAGCATACGCCCGCGGCCGCCCGGCATGAGGCAGATTTCCGTGCCTGACGAGGGCGTGGCGAGCCTACCGTCCTTGAAACTGCTCAGCAGCCATTGTCCCTGGCGGGTGACGAAGACGGGAAAGGCATCGTATTTCTCAGGCTCCAGGGCGGCCATCACGTTGGTCGCCGAGAGGATGGAAACTTCGTGCTCGGCCGAACGCCCGCCGAAGAGCACGGCGATGCGCAGCCTGTTGGGAGAAGGGGTCATGAAAGCCTCCGAAGCGATGGGATGTCTGAGAGATCAGGCCTCGATCGATATGCCGCGCTTGGCAAAGAAACGATCGAAGACGGCAAGCGGCAGCGTGACATCGGCCTGGCTCGCCGCGTCATGGCCGGACGGATTGTGGAATCGGATCGTCTCCTGCGAGGCTGATGTCACCAGCACGAGATGACCGCCCTTTGCCGGCGGCTCCTGCTCCGGCCAGCGGATGGCCGAATGCACCGAGGCGATGAAGAAGCGGCGTTTCGACAAAAGTTCCGGGATGGCTGACGTCTCGACATTGGTCATCGTCTCGGCGCCGAGGCCGAAACGCTCGCTCACGAAGCGGACGAAGGGAGCGTAGATCAGTCCCTTGATCGAGGCGTCGATCTCGTTGACGACATAGCCGCCGTAAACCGTGCAGGCGCGGGCAAGCTCAAGAGTAGGATGGATCTCACCGCGCGCAGCAAGGATCATCTTCAGGCAGGCCATGCCGCAGATATTCACCGCCCAGCACGCATATTCCTCGATGGTCACGGCTCCCGAATGGCGCCAGAGCGGGTCGCTGAGCAGCGCTTGCGATCCCTCGGCAAGCACCGGCAGCGTCATGCCGGGTGTTTCCCATTGGCTGAAATAGGGCACGCTGCTTTCATGCATTCTGTCGATTTCCCCGTGGCTCGTATGCGGGATGGCTGGCAATCAAGGCTTTTTTCGCGCTTGTCGAAGCCGGCTGCTCGATTTTGGTGGTGCCGGGCCTGGCGCTTCGCGATTTCCGCGGCAGGGTGATCGTCAAACCGCTTGCCCCACCTGCTTATCGCGGCATCCACTCGATCACGCGACGCCGCGGCGAGGGCTGCAATCCGAAGATCAAGGCTGTGCAGGAGCAATTGGCGAGGAGCGGATCGAGGGATGCAGGCGAGGTTGATATAGGGTTTCCAGGTCGGCCTTGACGTCGATGAAAGCCGATCATTGCGATCTGGCGATGGTCCGTTTGCGCCAGTAGCGGACAGTGTGGTCTGGTGCATCGATACAGGGATGAAAATAACAGGTAGAAAGCCATGGGTGGCAAATGGATTTCAGAAGAAGTTTGGCGTGACGCACTCTGGGTCGCCCGTGAGCAGCTACGTCACATGAAAAGGGATGGTGGTGACCCACGCCAAATTGCTCGGAAGCACAGACAGATTGACCGTATCCGAACTGCTGGTCTTCCGGACTGGCAGGAACGGGTTGAATGGGCAGGGTTTAAATTTCCGTCTCATTCGGACTGAGCAGTCCGCCTCGGGCCGAGAGTAGCCACAGGCGGGTTTTACCACTAACGGCCGGTGAACTACACCGCAGCCGCCAGTCAACCGCGCCGCGGCTTTTCTCCGCTCTTATTCCGCCATCGCCCTATCTGGTGTTTTCCGGCCAGATCGGTTGGCTGATGCTCTGCAGCAGTTCGGGTTCGACGCCGTCGATGCGGGCGATGACGGCTTTGGCCATTTCGCGGCCGGCCTGACGCACGTCCTCCTGAGCGGTGATGATTTCGGGGCGGATCCAGTTGAGGATCGGCACCGACTGCTTGGAGACCATGTCGAGATCGCGCCCGAGCGCCTTGCCGGCGGCTTCTATGCCGGCATTGACAGCGATCGCGGCGCTGCCGGCCGAGCAGACGATGCCATCAGGCGCATTGGCCGAGCGCATCATCACCTCGACGATGTCGCGGATATCGGCAAGCGCTGCGTCGGTGTTGACGCGCAACGGCACCTCCTCGGCGCCGTAGTCGTGCAGGCCGGTCTGAAAGCCGATGCGGATATGGGCGTAATAGGTGAGCTTACTCGGCGGCTGCAGCAGGGCGATGCGGCGCCGGCCTCGTTTGACAAGGCGTTCCACCGCCTGATGGGCGAAGGCCTCGTTGTCGAAATCGTGGAAGGGGTGGATGAGACCTGCATCGGTGCGCCCATGCGTGGCAAAGGGCATGCCACGTTCGGACAAGAGCCGCACGCGCGGGTCGTCCGGTTCGATGCGCGAGATGATAACGCCGTCGGCCGAGCCGGTTTCAAGAATATAGCGCACCGGCAGCATCGGGTCCTTGCTGTGCGAATGCGGTGTCACGACGATATGATAAGGCGTGCCAGACAGCACTTCGGATATGCCGAAGACCATCTGGCTCGAGAAGCCCATGATCTCCTCGTCGATGCTGAGAACGAGGGCGATGACGTTGGTCTTGCCAGTGCGCAGGCGCACGCCCGCCCGGTTCGGCTGGTAGCCGAGCTGGCGGGCGACCATGCGCACCCGCTCCTTGGTTTCGGCACCGATATCCGGCGCGTCCTTCAGCGCACGCGATACCGTGGTCACGCCGAGGCCGGTCATGAAGGCGATCGTCTTCAATGTCGGGCGCTCGCGCGTCACCGCCGTCGATGTCGCCTGTCCGAAATTTCCCTTGTTTTCCATCCCTGTAGGCCGCCTTGCGCGAATTGGTCTCGCTTATAGAGGCTTTCTCAGGCGCCGTAAGCCCGCCGCCTGCCAAAATCGCGCCTCCCTGAGGAATTCAATCTGTAACGATACAGTAGAAATGTCGAGTGGTTTTTCTTGTGTGCGTCGCAACATTGTTCGCACAGGTTGAATCGGTGATTCCTATAGGATTTTTCTGCAGCTGCGAAAAAGGTAATGGGGATCTCGAGATTGAATTATAAAAATTAATGTTAAATTTCATCGCACTGGTTAGACACAGCGCCTGCGGAAAAGTCTGCTCGTCCGCCGATTCAACGGGTGTGAAGCCGCCTTCCGAAACAGTCAGAAGTAGCAATCAGGATCTTTAAAGAAAAATTTACGGGCGGGCAGTTGCGTGGGGAAATCGATTGATCTAAGTTTTTCCGGCAACGTTTCAGTGAGGGAGGAGAACTCATGAAAATCCGTATGATGGCGGCTATGCTCGCCGCTTCAGCAGCACTTCCGATCAGCGCCAGCGCCACCGACCTCGAAGTCACCCATTGGTGGACGTCCGGCGGCGAGTCCGCTGCTGTCGCCGAGCTGGCAAAGGCATTCGACGCTACCGGCAACCACTGGGTCGACGGCGCTATCGCCGGTTCCGGCGGAACTGCTCGCCCAATCATGATCAGCCGCATCACCGGCGGTGACCCGATGGGCGCCACCCAGTTCAATCATGGCCGCCAGGCGGAAGAGCTTGTCCAGGCGGGCCTGATGCGCGACCTGACCGATGTCGCGACCGCGGAGCACTGGAAGGACATTATTCGTCCGTCTAGCCTGCTCGATTCCTGCACGATCGACGGCAAGATCTACTGCGCTCCGGTCAACATCCACTCCTGGCAGTGGCTGTGGCTTTCGAACGCTGCCTTCAAGAAGGCCGGTGTCGAGGTTCCGAAGAACTGGGACGAATTCGTCGCTGCCGCTCCGGCTCTCGAAAAGGCCGGTATCATTCCGCTCGCTGTCGGCGGTCAGCCATGGCAGGCGACAGGCGCCTTCGACGTGCTGATGGTCGCGGTCGCCGGCAAGGACGTGTTCAACAAGGTCTTCAAGGACAAGGATGCAGAGGTCGCCGCCGGACCCGAGATCGCCAAGGTCTTCAAGGCTGCCGACGACGCCCGCCGCATGTCCAAGGGCAGCAATGTCCAGGATTGGAACCAGGCGACCAATCTCGTCATCACGGGCAAGGCCGGCGGCCAGATCATGGGTGACTGGGCGCAGGGCGAATTCGCACTCGCCGGTCAGAAGGCCGGCACCGACTATACCTGCCTTCCGGGCCTCGGCGTCAACGAGATCATCTCGACCGGCGGCGACGCCTTCTATTTCCCGCTGCTGAAGGATGAGGAAAAGTCCAAGGCACAGGCCGTGCTCGCCAAAACCCTGCTCGATCCCAAGACCCAGGTTGCCTTCAACCTGAAGAAGGGTTCGCTGCCGGTTCGTGGCGATGTCGATCTTGCCGCCGCCAACGATTGCATGAAGAAGGGTCTCGACATCCTGGCGAAGGGCAATGTGATCCAGGGCACCGACCAGCTGCTTTCGGCCGACAGCCAGAAGCAGAAGGAGGACCTCTTCTCCGAATTCTTCGCCAACCCGTCGATGACGCCGGAGGCCGCGCAGAAGCGTTTCGCCGAAATCATCGCCTCGGCTGACTGATCGGCAGATTCACTGCCCTTGCGATCCGGCTCCGCGGAGCCGGATCCTCCCGCAAGTTTCGATGGTCTTGCCGGCCCATCCGGCCGATCCAGCGGGCAGGGGTGAGAGACGGCCGTCACCGGCCGCAGCTGCGATTTGAGGAGAAGTGTTCATGACGGGTCAAGCGCAAGCAGGCCGGCCAAACAAGTTACTGCGCAATCTGAACGCCAAGATTGCGTCCATCCCAATGATCCTGACAGCGCTGGTGATCTTTGTCGGCGGCACGTTCTGGACGGTCTTTTATTCTTTCACCAATTCCAAGCTCCTCCCGCGGTTGAGCTTCGTCGGCTTTGACCAGTATCACCGTCTCTGGGCGGCACCCCGCTGGGTTACTGCGATCGAAAATCTGGCGCTCTACGGCGTCCTCTCGCTGATCTTCAGCCTGGTCATCGGATTTGTGCTCGCCGCACTCATGGATCAGAAGATCCGTTTCGAAAACACTTTTCGCACCATCTTTCTCTACCCCTTCGCGCTGTCCTTCATCGTGACCGGTCTCGTCTGGCAATGGGTTCTGAACCCAGATTTCGGCGTCCAGTCGGTGGTGCGTTCGCTCGGCTGGACAAGCTTCACCTTCAATCCGCTCTATACGCCCGAAATCGTCATCTACGGGATTCTGATCGCGGCGCTTTGGCAGGGAACGGGCCTCGTCATGTGCCTGATGCTTGCAGGTCTGCGGGGCATCGACGAGGATATCTGGAAAGCGGCCCGCGTCGACGGCATCCCGGTGTGGAAGACCTACCTGCTCGTCGTCATTCCGATGATGCGGCCCGTGTTCATCACGACGATCGTCATCATCGCCTCCGGCATCGTCAAGGTCTACGACCTCGTGGTGGCGCAGACTTCGGGCGGTCCCGGCATATCATCGGAAGTGCCGGCCAAATACGTCTACGATTACATGTTCCAGGCGCAGAATCTCGGTCAGGGCTTCGCCGCATCGACGATGATGCTGGTCACAGTCGCGATCATCATCGTTCCGTGGGCCTATCTGGAGTTCGGAGGAGGGCGCAAGCGTGGCTGATATCGAAACTCTCAACACCACGGCTGTCGGCCTCGACGCCGTCTCACGGAGGCTCGGCGACGGGCCGAGCGGTCCGAAGCCGCGCCCGACGCTGTCAGCGCGCAACATCATGCTCTACGGAACGTTGACGGTTGCAGCGCTCTATTATCTGCTGCCGCTCTATGTGATGGTCGTGACTTCACTGAAGGGCATGCCGGAGATCCGTCTCGGCAACATTTTCTCGCCGCCGGTGGAGATCACCTTCCAACCTTGGGTCAAGGCCTGGGCGGCGGCCTGCACTGGCCTCAACTGCGACGGCCTTTCGCGCGGTTTCTGGAACTCGGTGCGCATCACGGTGCCGTCTGTCATCATCTCGATCGCCATCGCTTCGGTGAACGGCTATGCGCTGGCAAACTGGCGATTCAAGGGTTCGGAGCTCTTCTTCTCGATCCTGATCATCGGAGCGTTCATTCCCTATCAGGTGATGATCTATCCGATCGTCATCATCCTGCGTGAAATCGGCATCTACGGCACGCTGACCGGCCTCGTCATAGTGCATTCGATCTTCGGGATGCCGATCCTGACGCTGCTCTTCCGCAACTACTTCGTGTCGCTGCCGGAGGAACTGTTCAAGGCGGCGCGCGTCGACGGGGCGGGCTTCTGGCAGATATTCCTGAAGATCATGCTGCCGATGTCGCTGCCGATCTTCGTTGTCGCCATGATCCTGCAGGTCACCGGCATCTGGAACGACTTCCTGTTCGGCGTGGTTTTCACCCGGCCGGATACCTATCCGATGACCGTGCAGCTCAACAACATCGTAAATTCCGTCCAGGGTGTGAAGGAATACAACGTCAACATGGCAGCGACGATCCTCACCGGTCTGGTGCCGCTGATCGTCTATTTCGTCTCCGGGCGGCTTTTCGTTCGCGGCATCGCCGCTGGCGCAGTGAAGGGGTGATCACATGAACATGAATTCAACTGTCTCCAATTCCAGCGTCTCGATCAAAGATCTGTCGCTGAACTTCGGATCAGTCAGCGTGCTCAAGGATCTCAACCTTGAGATCAACGACGGCGAATTCTTGGTGCTGCTCGGATCGTCCGGCTGCGGCAAGTCGACCTTGCTCAACTGCATCGCCGGCCTGCTCGACGCTTCGGAAGGGCAGATCTTCATTAAGGGCAAGAATGTCACCTGGGAAGAGCCGAAGGATCGCGGCATCGGCATGGTCTTCCAGTCCTATGCGCTCTATCCGCAGATGACCGTCGAGAAGAACCTCTCCTTCGGCCTTCGCGTCGCCAAGGTGCCGCAGGCCGAGATCGACAAACGCGTGGCGCGTGCGGCCGAAATCCTGCAGATCCAGCCGCTCCTGAAGCGCAAGCCCGCCGAACTATCCGGCGGCCAGCGCCAGCGCGTGGCAATCGGCAGGGCGCTGGTGCGCGATGTCGACGTCTTCCTGTTCGACGAGCCGCTGTCCAACCTCGACGCCAAGCTGCGTTCAGAACTGCGTGTCGAAATCAAGCGCCTGCACCAGTCGCTGCAGAACACGATGATCTATGTCACGCACGACCAGATCGAGGCGCTGACGCTGGCCGACCGCATCGCCATCATGAAGAGCGGCATCATACAGCAGCTCGACGACCCGACGACGATCTACAACCGGCCGCGCAACCTCTTCGTCGCCGGCTTCATCGGCTCGCCGTCGATGAATTTTCTGCGCGGCGAACTGGTCAAAACAGGTGACGGCATCGCTTTTACCGCAAACGGCGTCAACTTCTCGCTCGCCGCCTATGGCGCCAACGAGACGCTGCAGCCCGGCCGCAGGGTGGTACTCGGCGTCCGCCCCGAACACATCAAGGTCAACGAGAATGCTGGGGGCGAAGAACATGACGCTACCGTCGATATCGAGGAACCGATGGGGGCGGACAACCTTCTGTGGCTGAAACATGCAGGTCACACGATGTCGGTCCGCGTCAACGGCGCACGCCGCTTTGATGTCGGCGCCAGGGTGAAGCTGAGCTTCGACATGGCGCTGGCTTCGGTGTTCGATGCGGAGAGCGAGCTGCGTCTTTAGGAGATTCTCCGGGCGGGCGAATTCGGCGAGAAGGCCTACCCCACCCTCCGTCATCCTCGGCCTTGTGCCGAGGATCCATGCCCGTGGCTGTTGGTGGATGCGGTGTGGATCCTCGGGTCAAGCCCGAGGATGACGGAGGCGGGGCAGGCGGAAGGAGCCGTGACGAACGACAGCTACCGGATGGCGATCATGCGCCGTCCTCTTCAAAAACTGCAATTCGGAAATGAAATCGTGACGCAACAATCGACCCCTTCCAGCATCGACCTTTCCGGTTCGTGGCAGCTCACCTCCGTTGATGGCGAGATCAAAAGCGTTATCACCCTACCAGGCGACGTGCACACGGCGCTGCATCGGGCCGGCCTGATCCCTAATCCCTATTTCGGTCGCAACGAGGAGAAGGTGCAGTGGGTTGCCCAGCGTGAATGGGCGGTCGAGCGCAGCTTCACGCTGCATGAGGTCGAAGGCGACTGGTATCTCGATATCGACTATCTCGACACGGTCGCCAGCGTCCACGTCAACGGCTTTCTGGTGCTCGAAGCTGACAATAGCTTCCGCCGCTACCGGCCGGATGTCTCGAGCATGCTGAAATCGGGCGACAACTCCATCCGCATCGTCTTTGCCTCCAACCCCGGCGTCGGCGCCGAACGGCAGAAAAAGCAGCCCTTCTACATTCCCTACAGCACCGGCAATTCGCCGATCCCCGATGGCAACATGCTGCGCAAGCCGCAATGCCATTTCGGCTGGGACTGGAACATCGCCATTGCGCCGCTCGGCATCTACGGCACGGTTGCTCTCAAGAAGCTCGAAACTGCGCGCATCGAACATGTCGTCACCCGCCAGGTCCACAATAATGACGGCTCGGTCGACCTGACGGTCACCGCGAGCCTCTATTCCAAGCATGCCGGCGTCGCCCAGATCTATTTCGAGTTTGACGGCGAACGGGTGCGCCTCGACGTCGGCGTCAAGGGCGAGACTGATGTCAATTATCTCTTCCATATCGACGAGCCGCGGCTCTGGTGGCCTTCCGGCAGCGGCGAGCAGGCGCTCTACACGCTGTCGGTGGAAGTGTCCGACGAGGTGGTGACCAGGCAAATCGGCCTTCGCACCATCGAGCTGGTCACTACGCCGGATGCAGCAGGCGCCCGCTTCGCCTTCAGGATCAACGGCCGCGAGATCTTTTGCCGCGGCGCCAACTGGATTCCGGCCGATGCGCTATATTCGCTGTCTTCGCCCGAGAAGACTGAAGATCTGCTGCAATCGGCAAAAGCCGCCAACATGAACATGATCCGTGTCTGGGGTGGCGGTTTCTACGAGCAGGATCATTTCTACGATCTCTGCGACCGGCGCGGCCTCCTGGTCTGGCAGGACTTTATGTTCGCCTGCAATCTCTATCCCTCGACCGACGACTTCCTCGACAATGTGGCGGTCGAGGTGGATTACCAGGTGCGCCGGCTTTCGTCGCATCCCTCCATCGCGCTGTGGTGCGGCGATAATGAGCTTGTCGGCGCGCTGACCTGGTTCGAGGAATCACGGAAAGACCGCGACCGCTACCTCGTCTCCTACGATCGCCTCAACCGGACGATCGAGCAGGCGGTGAAGAAGGCGTTGCCCGGTGCGCTGTGGTGGCCTTCGAGCCCGGCTTCCGGCTATCTCGATTTCGGCGATGCCTGGCATGCGGACGGGTCCGGCGACATGCACTACTGGTCGGTCTGGCACGAGAACAAGTCATTCGATAATTACCGGTCGGTACGGCCGCGCTTCTGCTCGGAATTCGGCTTCCAGTCCTATACCTCGCTGCCTGTCATCAGGACTTATGCCGAGGAGAAGGATATGAATATCGCTTCTCCCGTCATGGAGCTGCACCAGAAGAATACTGGCGGCAACGAGCGCATCGCCGGCACGATGTTCCGCTATTTCCGCTTTCCCAAAGATTTCCCGAATTTCGTCTACCTCTCCCAGATCCAGCAGGGGTTGGCAATCAAGACGGCGGTGGAATATTGGCGGTCGCTGAAGCCCCATTGCATGGGCACGATCTATTGGCAGCTCAACGATACCTGGCCGGTCGCCTCCTGGTCGAGCCTGGATTATGGCGGCCGCTGGAAGGCGATGCATTATCTCGTCAAACGTTTCTTCCAGCCGGTCGCGGTCGCCGCCATTCCCGCCGAGGACGGCAAGACGATCCGCTTCTCGCTCGTTAACGACACGCTTTCAGATGTCAGCATCGATCTGTCGATATCGCTTCTGACGATGAAAGGCGAGCGGAAGCATCTGAAAGACGTGCAGGCCATGTGTTCGCCGGATGCGGCGGTGACGGCTGCGACAATCGATGTGTCCGAGATTGCCGAGGGAACATTGCTTGCCTGGCATTTCACCGCGTCGAACGGCATGGGCGGCGAGGGGCACTATGTCAACGGCACCTATAAGGCGCTGGAGCTGGATCCGTCGGGCCTGACCGTTACCCATGAATATGTCGAGAAGAGCGGCGTCGTCGACATCAACATCACCGCTAAGGGACTTGCGCTCTTCGTGATGATCGAGAGCGAGACGGACGGCAAATATTCCGACAATGCGTTCGATCTGGCGGCAGGCGAGAGCCGCCGCATCACCTTCACCCCGGCACGTCAACTCGAACGCGGCAAGCTGCCGGAATTCCGCTTCTACGACCTGCATTCCTGCCAATCGGCGGATTGATCCTTCCAAGAAACGGGTACGACGCCCAAGGAGAATAAGATGACGAAACTCAGCTACCAGCTCTACAGCGCGCGCAACTTCCAGCCCTATTCTGTGATTTTCGAAAAGCTCGGCAAATCAGGCTATGCCGAAGTCGAAGGCTTCGGCGGCATCTACGCCGATCTCGACGATGCGGGACTGAAGAGCCTTCGCGCCGATCTCGACAAGAACGGCCTCGTGATGGCGAGCGGCCATTTCAGCCCCGACTTCCTGGATAAGGAAGTTCAGAAGTCGCTCAACATCGCCAGAATACTTGGCATGGATTCGATCTATGCCCCGCATCTGGCGGCAGACCAGCGCCCCTCGGACGGAGCCGGTTGGCTGGCCTTCGGCAAGCGTCTGCAGGAAATGAGCAAGCCCTATAAAGATGCCGGCTACGAGTTCGGCTGGCACAATCACGATTTCGAATTCGTCAAGCTTGCTGACGGCTCGCTGCCGATTGAGCGCATCTTCGAAGGCGCGCCGGACATCTCCTGGGAAGCCGATATCGCCTGGGTCATCCGCGGCGGCGCCGATCCCTTCGCCTGGATCGACAAGCTCGGCTCGCGCATCACCGCAGTTCACGTCAAGGACATCGCGCCGGCCGGCGAGGCGACAGATGAAGATGGCTGGGCCGATGTCGGCCATGGCAGGGTCGAGTGGGCCAAGCTGATTGCCGCACTTCGTGGCACCAAGGCGAAGCACTTCGTCGTCGAACATGACAATCCGAAAGACATCGACCGCAACATCAGCCGTTCGATTGCATCCTTCCAGACTTATTGAGGTACATCATGACCAGGGAACTTGGCGTCGGCATCATCGGATGCGGCAACATCTCCACCACCTACTTCTCGCTGGCACCGCTCTTCAAGGGGCTGAAGGTGCTGGCCTGCGCCGATATCAATATTCAGGCTGCCGAGGCGCGCGCCAAGGAATACGACGTCAAAGCGCAGACGATCGACGAACTGCTCGCCAATGACGAGATTGACGTCGTCGTCAACCTGACGATTCCGGATGCGCATTTTCCGGTATCGAAGGCGATCCTCGAGGCCGGCAAACACGTCTATTCGGAAAAGCCGCTGGTGCTTTCGCTCGAGCAGGGCGAGGAGCTTCGCCGCATCGCCAAGGCGAAGAATCTAGCCGTCGGCTGCGCGCCGGACACTTTCCTCGGCGGCGCCCACCAGCTTGCCCGCAAGTTCATCGATGACGGCGGCATCGGCCGGGTTACTTCGGGCGCCTGCTATGTCATGAGCCCCGGCATGGAGATGTGGCATCCGAACCCTGATTTCTTCTTCCTGCCGGGCGGCGGTCCGATCCTCGATCTCGGCCCCTATTACATTGCCAATCTGATCAACCTGATCGGCCCTGTGAAGCGCGTCGGCGCGATGACCTCGATGGCATCGGAAACCCGCACGATCACCAGCCAGCCGCGCTATGGTGAGATCATCCCGGTGAAGACGCCGACAACGATCCAGGCGCTGCTTGAATTCGTCAGCGGCGCCACCGTGACGCTGTCGGCGAGCTGGGATGTGTGGTCGCACCGCCATGCCAATATGGAGCTCTACGGCACCGACGGCTCGCTTTACGTGCCGGACCCGAACTTTTTCGGCGGCACCGTCGAAGCCAGCGGCCGCGACAAGGACATCAAACCGCTGGAAGACTGGGATCATCCCTTTGGCAAGATCAACCAGGAAAACCCGAACGGGGCGCGCGCCAACTATCGCACGGCCGGCCTTGCCGATATGGCGATGGCGCTGATCGAGGGACGCGACGCGCGCTGCTCGCTCGACCGCACGCTGCACGGGGTCGACGTCATGACTTCGATCCTGAAATCGGGCGAGGAGGGCCGTTTCATCGAGCTCACGACGACCTGCACGCAGCCGGCCGCGCTTGGTATCGAAGAGGCGCAGGCGCTGTTGAGGTAGTAGAAACTCGCGCCGTTCGCTTGCCGTATCGGCGCGTTTGATCCAATAGTTTCGTCACGTTCGGGCATGTGCCACGGCTGTCCGGCTCGCTCCGATGGTACAGCCCGGGCTGATACCTGACAGAATGAACCGGGTTGATGGTCGACAAGTCATAGTGTGTCGGAGGGAGGGCTTCCGATGCCATTTGTGGAGACTTGTCGCATGGAAGAACGTGTTCGGATGCTGTCGGACTATGCTTTGGGGCACTGGAGTGTGAGAGATCTTTGCCGACGCTACGGTGTGAGCCGGGATACATTTTACGCCTGGCGCAAACGGCAGATGAGCGGAGCGCCGGATTGGTTTGTCGATCGGTCGCATGGCACGGTTTCGTGCCCGCATCGCACGCCGTCAGCCCTTGCCGATGAGGTGATTGCGCTACGCCGGCGGTTTCCGCATATGGGGCCGCGCAAGCTGCTGGCGCTGTTGCAGCGCCAGTCTGCGCAGACCGCTTGGCCGGCGGCCTCGACGATCGGCGACATCCTCAAACGGGCAGGCCTTGTGGACACTGCCAAGCGGCGACGCAGGGCACTGGACCAAAGCCGGCCGTTCACCGAGGCAACAAAAGCCAATGACGAATGGAGCGTGGACTTTAAGGGCTGGTTCCGCACCCGCGACCAACAACGCATCGATCCACTGACGATCAGCGACAGCTATAGCCGTTTTCTGATCGATGTCCAAATTGCTCCACAGACCATCGACGGCGTGCGGCCTGTCTTCGAACGAGCCTTTCGCACCCATGGGCTACCGTTTGCGATCCGCTGCGACAATGGTTCGCCTTTCGGCAGCCATGGGGCCGGCGGCCTGACCCGATTATCGACTTGGTGGATCAAGCTCGGCATCGAGGCGCACTTCATCTCGCCGGCATCGCCCCAGGAGAACGGCAGGCACGAGCGCATGCATCGTACTCTCAAGGCCCAGACATCCAAGCCACCGGCCGATAATGCCGGCCAACAGCAGGCCCGTTTCGATGCCTTTCGCCGGCACTACAATGAGGAGCGCCCGCATGAAGCGCTGGGTCAACGACCACCGGCCGATCTCTATCGACCCTGCCAGCCGCGTGTGATGCCCGAGCGTCTCGACGATCCCTGGTATGATGCCGATCATCAAGTGCGTCGCGTGCGAGACAACGGTGAGATCAAATGGAAGGGAGGCCGACTCTTTGTCAGCGAAGCCCTTGCCGGCGAACTCGTCGGCCTGAGCGAGCTCGAAAACGGTGACCACGTCGTGCGCTTCTGCAACCGCGACATAGGCCTCATCGGCCCGGACGGACGCTTTCGTCGCTTCGCTCCGCCGCGACCGCCCGGGCCGATGAGGCCTAAAGCAGCACATACGACAGAATGAAAACTGTCAGGTATCATCCCGGTCCAAAATGTCGATCATCAACCCGGTCGTTCACGATGGCTGCCCCTCACCCTAGCCCTCTCCCCGTTGGAACGGGGAGAGGGGACGTGCCAAAACGCAGTTTTGAGTTTGGAGGAAGCCGGTGCGGCATCTCCCTTCCCCCTGTTTAGGGGAGAAGGTGCCGGCAGGCGGATGAGGGGCTGCCGTCGGAGATCTCTTGGGTCGAGGTGTGGAATGACGACAGTATTGTATTTTATCAGGAGTTATTCAGATGAGCTGGCAACCGGCCGCAGACCGCTATTCGAAAATGAAATATAACCGCACGGGCCGCTCCGGTCTGAAGCTGCCGGCCGTCTCCCTCGGCCTTTGGCATAATTTCGGCGATGACACGTCGCATGACCGCAAGATCGACATGTGCCGCACGGCCTTCGACCTCGGCATCACCCATTTTGACCTCGCCAACAATTACGGGCCGCCTCCTGGAAGCGCGGAGACCGCTTTCGGCGAGATACTGCGCACCGAATTTTCCGGGCTTCGCGACGAGCTGATTATCTCCTCGAAGGCCGGCTACGATATGTGGCCGGGTCCCTACGGCGAGTGGGGCAGCCGCAAGTACCTGATCGCTTCCTGCGACCAGAGCCTGAAGCGCATGGGCCTTGATTATGTCGATATCTTCTATTCGCATCGCTTCGATCCGGAGACGCCGCTCGAGGAAACCTGCGGCGCGCTCGATCATATCGTCCGCTCCGGCCGGGCGCTCTATGTCGGCATCTCCTCCTACAATTCGCAGCGCACCCGCGAAGCCGCCGCGATCCTCAAGAGCCTCGGCACGCCCTGCCTGATCCACCAGCCGAGCTATTCGATGCTCAACCGCTGGGTCGAGGATGACAAGCTGCTCGATACGCTCGATGACGTCGGCATGGGTTCGATCGTATTCTCGCCGCTCGCCCAGGGCATGCTGACGACCAAGTATCTCGCCGGCATTCCCGACGACAGCCGAGCGGCGCAGAATCATTTCCTCAAGCGCGATTTCATCCGTCCCTCGATCATCGACAATATCAGGAAGCTGAACGAGATCGCCGAACGGCGCGGCCAGACGCTGGCGCAGATGGCGATTTCCTGGGTGCTGCGCGGCGGACGCGTGACTTCGGCGCTAATTGGCGCCAGCCGCTCCTCGCAGATCGTCGATTGCGTCAAGGCGCTGGATAATATCGAGTTCTCGGCTGAGGAACTGAAGGAGATTGATGTCTATGCCAAGGAGGCCGATATCAATCTCTGGGCGAAGTCGGCGGAGCGGGACTAAGAGAGAGATGGGAGTGCTGCTTGCTCCCTCTTCTCCCCGCTGGGAAGAAGGGGAAGGCGAGATAGCCACGCTAATCTGACGTACGTACCACATTTTATTTCGGAGGAGCCGCCATGATCCGCAATCCCATCCTGCCCGGGTTCAATCCCGATCCGTCGATCTGCCGCGTCGGCGACGATTATTACATCGCCACCTCGACTTTCGAATGGTATCCGGGTGTGCAGATTCATCATTCGCGAGACTTGGTGAACTGGACTCTGGTGCGCCGGCCGCTGGAGCGCGCCTCGCAGCTCGACATGCGCGGCAATCCCGATAGCTGCGGCATCTGGGCCCCGTGCCTTTCCTATGCCGACGGGCAGTTCTGGCTGGTCTATACCGACGTTAAGCGTTTCGACGGCAATTTCAAGGATGCGCATAATTACATCGTGACCTCTCCCTCGATCGAGGGAGAATGGTCCGAGCCCGTCTATGTAAATTCTTCCGGCTTCGATCCCTCGCTCTTCCACGACGATGACGGCCGCAAATGGTTCGTCAACATGCAGTGGAACCACCGTACCGAAAGCTTCGGTGGCTCGCCGAAATCGCCGGCCTTCGACGGCATCCTGCTGCAGGAATGGGATCCGGAGGCGAAGGTGCTGAAAGGCCCGATCCGCAACATCTTCGCCGGGAGCCCGCTCGGCCTCGTCGAAGGCCCGCATCTCTTCAAGAAGAACGGCTGGTATTATCTGACGACCGCCGAGGGCGGCACCGGCTATGACCACGCCGTCACCATGGCGCGTTCGCGCCGCATCGACGGGCCCTATGAGATGCATCCAAACACGCATCTGATCACCTCGAAGGATCATCCGGGTGCGGTGCTGCAGCGGGCAGGGCACGGCCAATATGTCGAGACACCCAATGGTCAGGCCTATCACACTCATCTCAGCGGCCGGCCGCTGCCGCCGAAACGGCGATGCACGCTGGGGCGCGAAACGTCCCTGCAGAAATGCGTCTGGCGCGACGACGATTGGCTCTATTTGGAAAACGGCACCTCGGTGCCCGATGTCGATGTGCCGGCTCCCTTCGGTGCTGTGCCGGTCGAGAAGCCGATGCGCAGCGAGTACAGTTTCGATGGAGGCAAGCTGCCGGCTGATTTCCAGTGGCTGCGCACGCCCGAGCCCGGGCGCATCTTCAGCCTGACGGATCGACCCGGCCATCTCAGGCTGATCGGACGCGAGAGCATCGGCTCCTGGTTCGAGCAGTCGCTGGTCGCGCGCCGGCAAGAGCATCATAGTTTCCGCGCTGAGACTGTGATCGAATTTTCACCCGACAACTATCAGCAGGTTGCGGGGCTGACGCAGTACTACAATCGCCATAAGTTCCACGCGATTGCCGTGACGCTGCACGAAACGCTCGGCCGATGCGTGACGATCCTCTCCTGCAATGGCGACTATCCGAACAGTCGCCTGAGCTTTCCCGCTGAAAGCGGTGTAGCGATCCCGGCCGAGGGCCGTGTCCAGCTTGCGATGGAAATCCGCGAGAATGACCTGCAATTCTTCTGGCAGACGGAAGGCAAGGGCGCCTGGCAGCCGATCGGCCCTGTCCTCGACGCCGGCGTGATTTCCGACGAGGGCGGACGCGGCGAGCACGGCTCCTTCACAGGCGCCTTTGCCGGCGTGTTCGCCTTCGATACGTCGGGGCGAGGGAAGACGGCGGATTTCGATTGGTTCAATTATGATGAATTGTGAGGGGTGGCCCTTATCCTTGCGCCTCGCTTTCACTCATTGCATTCGCTCCTAAAGTCGCTCACCCCCTCATCTGCCTGCTGGCATCTTCTCCCCGCTGGGGAGAAGGAACTCGTGGCAGCACCTCGCTCCCATTGAGACCTTTACGATAGGAAACGATGGTCGGCGGCTTGCTCCCTCTTCTCCCCAACGGGGAGAAAGATGCCCGTAGGGCAGATGAGGGGGTGAGGAGCGTTAGCGACGAAAGCCTTGAGCGGCAGGCGAAAGGCATTAATGGCTACATGTATCCGCCTCGAAGGACGAGGGGCGGTCATCTGCTGCAACGACACATCAAAAGAAAAGCCGGCGCAGAGGCCGGCTAAGACGAACGCGGCTGCACAGGGATACTGGCCGGTTCCAAACGCTTTGTGACTGAACAATAACCTTCATTACATGCCGAGGCAGCGGAAAAGGGCGCAACGAGAACGCCGGTAAGACGGCTCCGCAAAGGAATGGGCGGCGGGGCGGATGCCGGTGCTTGCCTCGGCTCTCTTATCAAGCATGAATATCACCGGATGATGACATCCGGAGCCGACCGATGCCTTTCTTTCAGGGAGAATTGCCGGCGGGCGACGGCAATCGGAAGCCGGCTATCGGCGGCTTGTCGCCGATGGATGATCGGCTTCACGAAGGCGAGGGTGTTGGCGAGGCGTGAATGCAGTGTTCATGTTCCCGAAGGATGTCAAAGCGTCACAGAGTGACTATATAGCGGGCCGAAATACTTCGAGCATCTGCAAGAGTCCTGCATGACCCCTATTATTTCCGTTCAGAACCTGACGAAGACTTATGCCAACGGGTTCGAGGCCCTGAAGGGCATCAACCTCGATGTCGAGAAGGGCGAGATCCTGGCTCTGCTCGGGCCAAACGGCGCCGGCAAGACGACCCTGATCTCGATCATCTGCGGCATCGCCAATCCGAGCGGCGGTCGCGTGCTGGTGGCCGGCCAGGATGTCGTAAAGGATTTCCGCGCGACCCGCTCGATGATCGGGCTGGTGCCGCAGGAGTTGACGACCGACCAGTTCGAGACGGTGTTCAACACGGTGAGCTTTTCGCGCGGGCTGCATGGCAAGAAGGCCAATCCAGCGCATATTGAGAAGGTGCTGCGGGCGCTCTCGCTTTGGGACAAGAAGGACAATACGCTGCGTCAGCTCTCCGGCGGCATGAAACGACGGGTGCTGATCGCCAAGGCGCTTTCCCACGAGCCGGATATTCTTTTCCTTGACGAGCCGACTGCTGGCGTCGACGTGACTCTGCGCAAGGACATGTGGCATGTCGTCGAAGAACTCCGGGCTTCGGGCGTCACCATCATACTGACGACCCATTATATCGAAGAGGCCGAGGAAATCGCCGACCGTGTCGGCGTCATCAATGGCGGCGAGCTGCTGCTCGTCGAGGAAAAGGCGGCGTTGATGGCCAAGCTCGGCCGCAAGCAGCTCATCCTCGATTTGGCGGAACCGCTAAGCCGGCTGCCAGACTGCTTTGCTGGCAATGGCCTCACTCTCGAAGCCGACGGAAGCCGTCTGACTTATGATTTCGACGCCGATAACGAGCAGGATAGCATCGCGACGCTGCTGACCCGGCTCGGCGAGAACAATATCCATTTCAAGGATCTCTCGACGCGGCAGAGTTCGCTCGAAGATATCTTCGTAGCGCTGGTGGGAGCGGGCAAATGAACTTCGAAGCGGTCAAATCGATCTACTTCTTCGAGATGGCGCGCACGCGCCGCACGCTGCTGCAGAGCGTCATCTCGCCGGTCATCTCGACCTCACTTTATTTCATCGTCTTCGGAGCGGCAGTCGGTTCGCGTATTCAGGAAGTGGAGGGCGTATCCTACGGTGCTTTCATCACGCCGGGCCTCATCATGCTGACGCTGCTCGGCCAGTGTATTAGCAACGGCTCCTTCGGGATCTACTTCCCGAAGTTCACCGGCACGATCTATGAGGTGCTGTCGGCGCCGGTGGCGATGACGGAGATACTGCTCGGTTATGTCGGGGCCGCGGCCACCAAGGGCCTGATTATCGGCGTCATCATTCTCATGACCGCCAATCTCTTCGTCGATGTCAGGATCGAACATCCCTTCATGATGATCCTGTTCTTCCTGCTGACCGCGATCACTTTCAGCCTGTTCGGCTTTATGATCGGCATCTGGGCCGGAAATTTCGAGCAGCTGAACCTCATTCCCATGCTTGTGGTGCCGCCGCTGACCTTTCTCGGCGGCAGTTTCTATTCCGTCAGCATGCTGCCGCCATTCTGGCAGGCGGTCAGCCACTTCAACCCGGTGCTCTACCTCGTCAGCGGCTTCCGCTGGAGTTTTTACGGGATCGCCGATGTCAACCCGGCGATCAGCCTGGCGATGATCACCATGTTCCTGGCAATCTGCCTGGGAACGCTCGGCTGGATCTTCAAGACGGGGTATCGGCTGCGCAACTGACCGCTTGAACGTCGATGATCGGAGAAGCCGATAGTGCTATCGGCTTCTTCCGTTTTTCTTTCGCGTCCGGCGGAGGCATCTGCTGTCTCATTCCAATGAAGTGGCGAGACAGCTGTTATGAGCATCGAAGGTCAGAAGGTGATAATTGTCGGCGGCAGTTCGGGCATGGGGCTGGCACTTGCCGGGCGTCTGCTCGAGGAGGGGGCGTCGGTGACGATTGCCGGGCGCGGTCAGGAGAAGCTTGCGACAGCTTGCCGTCATCTCGGCGACCACCCGAAACACCGAACCCATGTCGTCGATATAGGCCGGGAGGAGGAGGTCGCGGCGCTGTTCCGGGAGTGCGGACCGGTCGATCATATCGTCAGCACGGCGGCGGAAATCGAAGGAGCCTATCAGCTGCTGTCGTCGCTCGAGCTGGCGGCGGCAGAAAAGGTGGTCCAGAGCAAGTTATACGGGCCGCTGCTGCTGGCGAAATATGGCGCCTCCCAACTGCCGTCGTCAGGTTCGATCACTTACACTTCAGGTATTGCGGCCTATCGGCCGCTCGCGCGCGGATCGATGGTCGCGGCCGTCAATGCGGCACTCGAAGGCTTGGTCAGGGCGCTTGCCGTTGAACTGGCGCCCATCCGCGTCAACGCGGTCTCGCCGGGCTGGGTTGACACGCCGATCTGGAGCTTCGTTGCCGGTGATGCCAAGCAGGCGAGGCTGGATGCGATGGCGCAGCGCCTGCCGGTTGGGCGGGTTGGGCAGCCCGAGGATATGGCCGATGCGATCCGTTTCCTGATCGGCAACGGTTTCACCACGGGCATTACCCTGCATGTCGAAGGCGGGCATCGGCTGGTCTGACTGGCGAAAGATTTTCGCTGGCCGATTGCAGAAGGAAAGCGATGTGCGGCGGCTGGACGCGCCGACGTCGCCACATCATCACCAGCGAGGTAGCAAGTGGTCGGCCGGGCCATGGCAGTTCGACGAGATCGCCGCGCGCAATGGACGGCCCCACCGCAAGACTTGGGACCAGGCCGTAGCCGGCGCCTGATGCCACGAGACGGATGATTGTTGCGATGCTGTCCGCCTCCGTGGCGACGGCCGGCGGAGCAAAACCCGCTTCGGCAAAGGCGGTATCGAGCAGGCGGCGATAGACGCAGCCGGCCGCGGTTGCGATGAACGGGGCGGTGTGCAGGGCTGCGAGGCTTTCCGGCGGCGAGATTTGCGAGCTGCCGGCGGCAATCAGCACCAGCGGCTCGCTGGCGACGCGGCGTGTCACAAAGCGCTCGTCCTGCTGGCCGCGATCGAACGTGAAGACGACATCAACCGAGCCATGCTGCAATTTCGCATGCAATTCGCCACTGCCACCGACCTTGAGTTTGAGACCGAGATCGGGATTTTGCCTGCGGAGGAGGGAGAGCCAGGGCGCCAGCCTTTCAGCGGCAATGGTTTCGAGCGTGCCCAGGGTGATAGAGGATCCGGAAATGCCGGCGGCAACACGGACGGCGGTCTGCGCCTCATCGCTCAGCGCCAGTATCTCTTCCGCATAGGTCTTCAGTGTCATGCCTGCCGGTGTGGGAGCGACGCCCTGCCGGGAGCGGAGGAAGAGTTCAACGCCCATCTCCTCTTCGAGTGCCTGGATTTGATCACTGAGGCTCGACTGAGCGAGATTGACCTCGGCAGCGGCGCGCGTGAGGTTTCCGTGCCGGATGACGGCCAGGAAAGTCTTCAGTTGTCGTGGGGTCATGTCGGGCTCCGCCATTTGCGCGAATGCAGGATATCAACAAAGGCGATCCAGCCGCAATGCGGGGTCTGTCAGGCACTTCTGACGAGCAGGGCGCCAACAGATGAAAAGGGTGCCGGCTGCGAGCCGCGCCATGTTGAGCTCGGAGGCTTCGCCGAGAAAGACTGCGCCTATCGCTAGGGTCACCAGCACGTTGCAGCGCTCAGATCGGGGCGAGTTTCGAGAGCGGCATTTTCTGCGAGCATTGAAACCGCACGTTGACGAGATGGAAATTTCTGTCTAGCTGTACGGTCATGAAGATCGCAATGGTTCTTGTCATGGTGATAGGGCGCATGGGCAGGATGGTGTAACCATCCGGCGATCAGCCCCATGCGCGGTAAATCAAGCTCCTGACGGGGCTTTTTTTGTGCTCTGAATTTGCGCTGCGCCTCGTCGGATTCCCACAATCTCCCTGACACCATGGACAAGACCATGTCACGCGACAATTCTGCGCAGACTTCCGGCAACCGCCTGACCGAGAAGGCGGCGGCGACTTCGACTGCGGCGCCCCGACGTACGATCCTTCTCCTGCTGACGGCGCTCTCGGTGTTGCCGGTCAATATATATCTGCCGGCGCTGCCAAATATCGCCGCCACGTTCCAGGCCGATTTCGCGATCGTCAATCTTTCCATTGCGGGCTACGCGATCATCAATGCCCTTACGGAAATCGTCGCCGGCGCGATGTCGGATCGTTATGGGCGCCGGCCGGTCGCGCTGATCGCCGTTTCCATTTTCATTGTCGCGTCGATCGGCTGCGCGCTGGCGCCCAATATCGGCATCTTCCTGTTGTTTCGCGTGATGCAGGCGTCGATCGCCGCCTGCTTCTGCGTCGCTCTCGTTGCCATCAAGGAGACGGCGGGCGAACGCGGGGCCGCCAACAGGATCGGCTACGCCGCCATGGGATGGGCTATCGCGCCGATGCTCGGCCCGAGCGTCGGCGGCATTCTCGACGAAGCGTTCGGATGGCGGGCGATCTTCATCGCTCTTGCGCTGATAGGCGCAGCCATCCTCGCCGTTTCCATGCGCGAGCTGAAGGAAACAGCCGGACCCGCGTCGAGACCAACAGGCAATTACCTTGCTTCCTACAGGCAGATTCTCGGTTCGGCGCGGTTCTGGGCCTATACGCTGTGCATGGCCTGCCCCACCGGCACTCTCTATATCTTCCTCGGAGGCGCTTCCTTGGCAGTCAGTTCCTCACTCGGTGGGTCGAGCGCGAAACTGGGCTTCTTCATGGGAATGGTTCCCGCGGGATTCATTCTGGGCAGTTATCTCGCTGCCCGATTGACGAGGAAATCGCTCAGCACCACGCTCGTCATTGCGCGTTTATCGACGTGCATGGGTCTGCTTTTGGGGCTGATCTTGTCGATCTCGGGCGTCACGCATGTCCTGGCATTTTTCGGACCCTGTATGTTCATCGGCATCGGCAATGGCTTGACCTTTCCGGCCGCCAATCTGGGCGTGATGTCGGTTCGCGCCCATCTCGCCGGCACCGCTGCAGGCCTTGCCGCAGCCATGTCGATCGCCGGCGCCGCGCTGATCGCTTCGATCGCCGGGCTGTTTCTCCGAGAGGCAGGAGCAGTGTCGACGCTGTTTGCGATGTTGCTGACATCGGCGTCACTTGCCTTGTCGGCAGCGTTTTTTGCAGCTTTTATCGACCGGCGACTTGCGGTCCGTATGCCCAATGGAGAGCCGGTCGAGAGCGGATCGGCGGCATGATTTGTTCTGTCGGATCAATCCCGCATGCGCAATTCGTCCGTCTGCATCTGCAAGGAGCCCAGCGTCTCCAGGAAGCTCATGCCGAGCAAGCTCTGGTCAAGCCGGCCGTCCTCGGCGACGCTGGCTGCAACATTGTTGCGGACGATCGGACCGATCGCCACCTGGTCGAGCGTAATGGGGGCCGCGCGGCTGCGGCCGTTGGCGGTCATGACCGTCATCGAGTAGGTGAGGCCCGTGAGATCGATGCCGATGCGTTCAGCATCCTCGTGTGAGAGCGCGACCATGCTAGAGCCGGTGTCGACGGGCATCTCGACAGTCCGGCCATTCGCATTGACGTCCGCTTCGAAATGGCCATTCAACAGCTTGTGCAGGATGATTTCCGCGCCACCTTCGCTGGTCGCGACGACGACGGCGCGGCCAGGAATGAGACCAGCGAGCACCCGGTTGCCGACGCCGATCGCTTCCTGACGATAGAGATAGACGGTCACGAGCGCCAGGATGATGACCAACCAGATTATCATCTGGCGCATCGTTTCACCGACGCTGCGCGCCCAGATCCCGGCCGACAACATCAGTGCGATCGGCAGCAGGTAAACGAAGCGGCCGAACTCGTCACTTTGCAAGCCGAGAATGCGGCCGCTGTCGCCGTTGAGGATCAGCACGGCAAGGCCGATGCCGATCACGACGAGAATGACGGTGAATCGGATCATGAAGGCCGCCCCGGCCGCTCGGCGAGGCTTGTTTTCATCCGGCCCGTCGTCGCGGCGGTTGCGAGCCTCGCCGGCAGTTGCGCCATGATCCCGCGCCTTTCGGCATCGGTATAGTTCATCCAGCCACCGATTTCCTGAAGAGTGCGGCCGCAACCGGCGCAAAAACCGGTGGTTGAAACCATGGAGCAGACGTGAATGCAGGGTGTTTGCATGGCTGATATATCGGAGTTTCAAAGAGTGGTGGCAAGGGCGCAAAGGGTGGCGATTTCGCAAATCTGCTGCGTCGCGCCCAGCGTGTCGCCGGTGTGGCCGGCAAGCTTGCGGCGGATGACGGCGGTGAAGGCGAATCCTGCGACACCGGTGGCGAGCAGGCCGGCGACGAGCGGCCGCAGGCCGAATGCCGGCCAGATCAGAAGTGCTGCGAGCAGACCGGCCGAGACGAGCGCAAAATGCATCGCCGCCTCATTCGGCTGGCCAGTTGAGGCGGCCACGCCATCGGCCTTTGCGGCCGGCAGCCGTTGCCAATGCCAGGCGATAGCGCCACGGCTGAGTGCTGCGACGGCGGCAACGGCAAGCGCTGCGGCGAGCGGTGAGGACTGGCGGACAATGGCGGCGAGTGCGGCCGCACGGATTGCGAAGGAGAGGATTAGCGCTATCGCGCCATAGGTACCGATCCGGCTGTCCTTCATGATGATGAGGCTCTGTTCGCGGTTCTTGCCGCCGCCGATGCCGTCGGCCGTATCGGCCAAGCCATCTTCGTGCAGCGCGCCGGTGGCAAGAGCCTGGATCGAGAGCGCAAGCAGGGCCGCCATCAGGGGATCGGCGCGCAGGCCTGAAAGAAGGAGGAGGGCGAGCGCCGGGACGAAGCCGATGACAAGACCGGCGAGGGGAAAGGCGCGCACCAGGCGGCCGAGCCTGCCGTCATAGCCTTCGAACAGCGCTGGCGGCATCGGAAGGCGGCTAAGAAAGGCGACGGCGCGGGCGGTGTCGACCGCATAGTCCTTGATCTTCATTCTGTTTCGTTCTGCCGGAGGGCTACGGCGCTTTAGGTGTTGTTCGCTTCGCCCGCCGGCTTTAAGAGAGAGCCACCGCAAAGAAGCTGATTTGCGTCAAAAAAACAAGAATAGCCATTCATAGGAATACGCACCGATGAGCGTTTCAGGCCTGCCTTTCGACGATTTCCGTACCCTGCTCCGGGACCTGCCGGGGCCGGATGCACGCGCGCTGGTGGCCGCACGCGAACGCGACGCGCAACTGACCAAGCCGCCGGGCGCGCTCGGACGGCTCGAGGAGATTGCTTTCTGGCTTGCCGCCTGGACGGGCCGTCAACCGGCCGTCAACCGGCCGCTGGTGGCGATCTTCGCCGGCAATCACGGTGTCACCAGACAGGGAATCACACCCTTTCCGCCCGCGGTGACGCAGCAGATGGTCGAGAATTTTGCAGCCGGTGGAGCTGCGATCAACCAGATCTGTGTCGCTTATGATCTCGGGCTGAAAGTCTTCGATCTGGCGCTCGATTACCCCACGGGCGACATCACCGAGGAAGCCGCGCTTTCCGAGCGCGACTGCGCAGCAACCATGGCCTTCGGCATGGAGGCGATCGCCGGCGGCACCGACCTGCTCTGCATTGGCGAGATGGGCATCGGCAACACGACGATTGCAGCAGCGATCAACTATGCGCTCTACGGCGGATCGGCGCGCGACTGGGTGGGCCCCGGCACCGGCTCGGAAGGCGAGATGCTGGAGCGCAAGATTGCGGCGGTGGAAAAAGCGGTCGAGCTGCATAGCGACCATCTCGACGATCCCCTGGAGATCATGCGCCGGCTCGGTGGACGCGAGATTGCCGCAATGGCAGGCGCCATCCTGGCCGCCCGCATGGAGCGCATCCCGGTGCTGATCGACGGCTATGTCGCGACTGCCGCGGCGGCGATCCTGAAAGCCGCCAATCCCTCCGCGCTCGATCATTGCCTGATCGGCCATGTGTCCAGCGAGCCCGGCCATCTGCGCGCAGTCGAGATGCTTGGCAAGACGCCGCTTCTGGCGCTCGGCATGCGGCTCGGTGAGGGCACTGGTGCGGCGCTTGCCGCCGGCATCGTCAAGGCCGCTGCTGCCTGCCATTCCGGAATGGCGACCTTCGCCCAGGCGGGTGTGAGCAACAAACATTAAGGCCGCGGCCGGCGCAGCCGACCCACCGGGCTTTGCTTGCGCCGTCCGGGTGGATTCGCTATTGGCTGGTCAACAAGGGGAGATGGTACAGTTTTTCCCCGCACCGTGGTGCAACGGGAAGAGGAGGGGGCGTCTTGACGAAGCCTGCGGTGACGAAAGAGACCGGGCTTGGGCATTTCATCGCCGCCGCCAGCTATTCCTGGGCAGGCTTTCTGCGCGTGCTGAAAGAAGCGGCCTTCCGCCAGGAACTCGGCTTCTTCGTCATTTCAATGGCAGCGCTGGCGCTGGTAGGGGCGAGCATCGGCGAGATTGTCGTCGCGGCGCTGTTGTTTCTCGGGCTTTTTTCGATGGAAGCCATGAATACCGCCGTCGAAGAGGTGATCGACAGGATTTCGCCGGAGATTTCGATTGTCGGCAAACATGCTAAAGATCTCGGCTCCTTTGCGGTGACCTGCATGATCGCCGCCTGCTCTCTTTATCTCGGCTTCGTCATCGTCAAGCACCTCTTCTTCGGCGCCGCGTGACATTCCCGAGCTGAATCAGGCAAAACTCTTACGCTTGCGCGCGACTGCCTGAGCCTCTTCGACGGCCGGCAGGCTCTGGAGCACGCGCTTGGCCGGCAGGATGGCGATAACCTCCGTGCCTTCACGCAGCTTCGATTTCAGCAGGAACTGTCCGTCATGCTTGGCAAGGATCGCCTGGACGATCGGCAGGCCGAGGCCGGTGCCCTGTTCGGCGCTCTTGATGGCGATCGAACCCTGGCCGAAGGCCGAGAGGACGACGGGAATCTCTTCTTCCGGAATGCCGGGGCCGTTGTCCTTGATCGAGATGTATTGTCCGCCGCCGGCCGTCCAGCCGACCTTGACGTGGATTTCACCTCCCTGCGGCGTGAATTTGACGGCATTGGAGAGGAGGTTGAGCACCACCTGGCGCATCGACTTCTCGTCCGCCCAGATAGCCGGCAACTGCCGTTCGAATTGATCCGAAATGGCAATGTTCTTGGCGCGGGCGCGCAGCTGCACCATGCCGATGCAATCCTCGGTGATATCGAGCAGCGAGATCGCTTCCTCGCTTAGTTCGTATTTGCCGGCCTCGATACGGGACAGGTCGAGGATTTCGTTGATGAGATCGAGCAGATGCTGGCCGGAGCGATGGATATCGCCAGCATATTCCTTGTAGGTCGGATTGGCGAGTGGTCCCATGACTTCGGCCGACATCACTTCGGAGAAGCCGAGAATGGCGTTGAGCGGCGTCCTGAGTTCGTGCGACATCGAGGCAAGGAAGCGGGACTTGGCGAGGTTTGCCTCTTCGGCGCGGCGGCGCGCCTCATCAGACATCGATTTCGCCACTTCCAGCTCGGCGATTAGGTCGTCCTTCTCCGACTGGTAGGAGAGGATCCTGAGGTTCGATTTGAAGAGCCGGTCGCTGATATAGTTGAAGAAGACGAGCGTGGTGGTGAAGAGCCCGGTCAGGCTGATTTCGAGGAGGTCGCGTGACAGGCTGCTCTTGGCGCCAAGCGCCAGGACCGTCGGCGCGAAGGCCACCAGCACGGCTGGCGTCAGCATGAAGTTCGACATCGCGGTGACGGAAAGCGCAATCAGCAATGTTGCGCCCTTGTAGAGAATGAAGCTCGACGGCTCGCAGGTGTCGCACCCCTGCAGCGCAAAGACGGCCCAGCAGCAGCCGACCAGGAATTGGCCGGCGAGCAGCAGGCGGCGCCATTTGCGGGCGCTCTCGGAGGTGATCTCCTGTCGGCGCGCGCGCCGGGCGAGCAGGATGTTGCAGGTATGACAGGTGAGCGTCAGCAGCGCCCAGAAGAGCAATTGGGTATCTTGAGTGAAATAGACGCCGAGGGCGGTGATGATGACGACGAAGAGCGGCATGATCGTCGCGCCCTGCATCATCGACGCTATATACATCTTGAGTACGTCACGGTCGAAGGCGGAATTAGACGCATGACCGGACTGCAGGCGCTCGCGCGTCTGCCGCACAGCCTTGGAAACGGCCTTGTTGCGGTGGCTGCGCGACCTGTCGACGATAATCTTGTCGGTCGATGTGCTTACGCCGGTACTCATGTGCACGTTGAAACTTCACCCCTGGGTGGATAAGAGCTTAACCGGCAATTCTTAAGAAGATGTTTGCCATCTTTGCCAAGGATTTGTTTTTTAAGGAGGCGAAAGCGTGACACGTGGCCTGCGCCTGATTCGTGACGGCGTGACCGCTTTTGTCCTGCTGGTGCTCCTGGCGCTGATTGCCGCCAAGATCAACGATCGAGCAACAATCAAGCGTGCAGGCGCCTTTCATGCTGCCGATGGCGACAGTCTGACATTGGGCGGGGAGCGCTTCCGCCTCGAAGGCATTGACGCGCCGGAGCTCAACCAAAGCTGTGAACGGGCGGGAAAGGCCTGGGCTTGCGGGCGCGTGGCGCGGGAGGTGTTGCAGGAGATGGTTCTGGCATCGGAAACGCTTTGCCAGGGCGATCGGCGCGACCGCTACGATAGGCTGCTTGTCGTCTGCCGAAGCGGGACGGGCGGCGACATCAATGCCGGCATGGTGCGCCGAGGCATGGCCGTTTCCTATGGTGGCTACGGTAAGGAGGAGGCCGAGGCGAGGGGAGCGAAGGCGGGGCTGTGGGCCGGGACTTTCGAGCGGCCGCGCGATGTGCGCGATCATGCCCGTCACGAATCCGGTTACGGCGACGCGCTGCGCTTCCTCAGGCGGATCGTCGGATGGGAGTAAGGTGATGACCGATGAAGCCAAGCTGGAAACTCTGCGGCGGGAAATTGCCGCCTGTCGCGTCTGTCGCGACGCCCCGGCAAGCGGACCTCAGCACCGACTGCCGCACGAGCCGCGGCCGGTGGCGGTGATCTCTTCGCGTGCACGCATCCTGATCGCGGGGCAGGCGCCCGGCCTTCGGGTGCATGAGAGCGGTCTGCCGTTTGACGATGCATCGGGCGACCGGCTGCGGTCATGGCTCGGCGTCGACAGAGCAAGCTTTTACGACCGCAGCCGATTCGCCATCGTGCCGATGGGCTTCTGCTTTCCTGGCTACGACGACAAGGGCGCGGACCTGCCGCCCCGCCGCGAATGCGCTCCGGTCTGGCGGCAAAGGGCGATCGCGGCAATGCCGCAGATCGAGCTGGTGCTGGCCGTCGGCCAATATGCGCAGGTTTGGCATGTGGCTGACGAGAGACGAGGCAATATGACGGAGACCGTGCGGGCTTGGCGTGACAGCCTCGTGTCCGGCCGGTCCCCGGCGGTGCTGCCGCTGCCGCATCCGAGCTGGCGCAACAGCGGCTGGCTGAAACGCAATTCCTGGTTCGAGCAAGAATTGCTTCCTGTGTTGCAGGAGCGGGTGAAAATGCTGCTTTCCTGAAACAAAATTCTTTTCCTCGCGCGGAATCGGGTTATACAAAGAAAATAATTCGAAAGGACTGACGTGCGCATGGACCGCCTCGACCGAAAAATACTGCGTCTGCTGCAAGAAGATTCGACCCTTGCCGTTGCTGACCTCGCCAAGAAGGTGGGGCTTTCGACGACGCCCTGCTGGCGACGCATTCAGAAAATGGAGGAAGATGGCGTCATCAAGCGTCGGGTCGCCATCCTCGATCCGGAGAAGGTCAACACCAAGGTCACGGTTTTCGTATCGATTCGCACGGCGACTCATTCAATCGAGTGGCTGCGCCGCTTTTCCGAGGTGGTCGCCGAATTCCCCGAAGTGGTCGAATTCTATCGAATGAGCGGCGATGTCGACTATCTCCTGCGAGTCGTCGTGCCCGATATCGCCGCCTACGACGCCTTTTATAAGCGGATGATCGCCAAGATCGAGATTCGCGACGTCTCCTCCGCCTTTGCGATGGAGCAGATCAAGTATTCGACGCAGCTGCCGCTCGACTACATGATTCTTGAGAACGCCAAATCCAACGAAGATTGAAGTCGCCAATAGGTTGCGACCGACCGCTGGCCGGCAGTCGCATATACCGCGTGGGATTCGCCCCGGAACCCCGGTCTCTGAGGCGATTCGCCCGCACGCAGGAATGCGGCGCCTGGAAGCGGCTTTCGAAGAATGTGGCTCTAGCTGCAAAAGAAAGCCGGAAAAATCGCGAGAAAACGCTTCAGTTTCACCAAAATGCTAGAAAAATATATAGCCTGGTAACGATTGCGCAGCTATGATGTGTGGCATCAATGAGCATCCTGTCATCATTTTGACTCATTGGTATCGAAATCAGAACACCATTTTCTACACCGCTACCTTGTATAGGTTCATTAGTTGGCGGTAGAGTTTGATGTGCTTCACCATTGTGTTCGGCGGGGTCGAACGATGGAGATTTGAGAATGCGGCATAGCGTTTGCGGCTTGCGATGGAGGTTTCCATTGCGGGGCCGTTTTGTGCGTTTGTCATCTAATTATTTGAATTGTTGTATAAAAATCACGTTGCTGGCGAAAGTTGCTCCAGCGAACCCCTCTCGGATATATTGAGAATTGCTTGAATGCGCCTTCTGTGTGATGACGGTTCGGCGGTTCGATCGATCCGCACGCCGAGATGGCTGTTCAAACTGGGCCGGCTTCAAATTGACTACCCGATGAGACGTCAGCCCCGATCGACAAAGGAATGGATTGGTAAATGAACATCAGAATGGTTTTGCTCGCATCAGCAGCAGCATTTGCTGCATCGACGCCGGTTCTTGCTGCTGACGCTATTGTTGCTGCTGAGCCGGAACCGGTTGAATATGTTCGCGTCTGCGACGCTTACGGCACCGGCTACTTCTACATCCCGGGCACCGAAACCTGCCTCAAGATCGAAGGCTACATCCGTTTCCAGGTTAACGTTGGCGAAGACGTCGGCGGCGACTCTGACTGGGATGCAGTCACCCGCGGTCAGGTTCAGTTCACCGCCAAGAGCGACACCGAATATGGTCCGCTGACCGGCGTCATCGTCATGCAGTTCAATGCTGACAATGCCACCGACCAGGAAGCCAAGCTCGACTCCGCTTACCTCGACGTCGCGGGCTTCCGCGCCGGTCTGTTCTACAGCTGGTGGGACGATGGTCTCTCGGGTGAAACCGACGACATCGGCTCGATCGTAACGCTGCACAACTCCATCCGTTATCAGTACGAAAGCGGCGACTTCTACGCTGGTCTCAGCGTCGACGAACTGGAAGACGGCTTCTACAAGTCTGGCGAAGGCCCGAACAACGTAGGCGTTGCCTTCGGTCTCGGCGGCAAGGCTGGCGCCTTTAGCTACCAGCTCACCGGCGGTTGGGACTTCGACAACGAAGACGGCGCTATCCGTGCAATGGGCACGGTTGACATCGGCCCCGGCACGCTCGGCCTCGCAGCCGTGTACTCTTCCGGCCCGAACTCCTACTACTCCGCAGCTGAATGGGCTGTCGCTGCCGAATACGCTATCAAGGCAACCGACAAGCTCAAGATCACTCCTGGCGTCCAGTACTACGGCGACTACTACGTTGCTGGCGACGACTTCAGCGACGGCGATGCCTGGAAGGTCGGTCTGACGGTTGATTACCAGATCGTTGACAACTTCTACGCCAAGGCTTCGGTTCAGTACCTCGATCCGGAAGACGCTGACGACTCCACGACGGGCTACTTCCGCCTGCAGCGTTCGTTCTAATCCAATTGGTGAGTGTCCCCGGTCTTCGGGCCGGGGACGCTTAAAATCAGTTTCTGATCCGAGTGACCTCCAGCTACGGGGACGGGTCCGGTCTTCCCTGCCGGACCGTCCTTGCAGTGTTTTTGACACGCGCTCTCGTGGCTGCATTTCGGAGCACTATCCAGGTAAGCCGAACCGGCATATTGTGTATCGCACGTCGGCATCCTGCAGGCCTTGATTGAGGCCATTCTTATTCTCAAGAGAGTTTGGGTTGACATTGGGCATTGGTTGGCTTTGCCGCGACGGTTCGTGGAAAGAAGAATCCAATGCCGACAATGTGATTACAGCTTTGCTGGAGAGAGAGATACAACCCTTTCGGGGCGGCATTCATTCATACTCTCGGCTTGTTCGCATGGATGATCTCAGCAACTTTGATATTTTGCAGCCGTCGTTTCCAGCGGTGGTTTTGCTTCTGCCAGTCGCAATCTGAAAATACCGCGCTCAAAGCGGGTCAGTCGCCTCGAGGACGGGCTTGGCGCACTGCTGATAGAGCGTTCGACCCGTCACTTCCGGGTGACAGAGATCGAGCTTTTTACGAAAGATGCCAGACCATTCTGCAGGAGGCCGATCGCGCCAAATCGATCGTCACCGAGAAAGTCCGTCGCTCATCGAACGTATCGGCGGTTTAAATTGCGTCGACGAGCTCGCCGAGCTTCCGACGCTGGCGATGACCCCGTGGGTGTCGTTCCATAGTTGGGAACTCATCGGTCCGAATGACGACAATTCACGATGCCGCCTGCGCCGGCCTCGGCTTCGAGCTTCTGCTCGAAAGCGCGTGCGAGGTGAATCTGCAGGCCGGCAGGCTGGTGCGGGTGCTGCCGAATGGCAGTCGGAGGAAAGCCAGTTTTATATCGTCTTCACGACGGCCAAGGCCATGTCCCCGGCAGTCAGAGTGCTGATCGACTTTCTGGTGGAAAAATCCAGGCCCCATTGACGACGAGGCGAAATCCTCAGCGCTATTTCAGCCGCGCCAACAGCTTTTCACCGCTCAGCTCCCTGACCGCATCCCTGCCGATCCAGCGGGCGGTTTTATCTGGACGTTCAGCCAGCAGCTTCGCCAACCCCAGCGCCGGCCCATGGCAGGTGCGATTGCGCTTTCCGATGCTGCGCAGTGCCCAACTGACCGCCTTGCGAACGAAGCTGCGGGAATCGCCGGAATGCGCCTCGATCAGCGGCAGCCAGGAAAGGATGGCCATATCGATCTCGCCCTTTCGATGGACGGCGGCGCCAGCGATCATTGCAAAAGCGGCGCGACGGACAAATTCGCGCTCTTCGGCAGCGAATTCCGGAATGAGCTCGTCCAGGCCCGCCTCGACGAAGAGATCGGCAGAGCAGTCGACGATTTCCCAGGAGTCGAAATCATGAGCCCAGTTTCTTGCCTCTTCTAGCGTCAGCCGCTTCGGCTCGGCGGTATAGAGAGCGAGCAGTCGAGCCTCGCGGATATTGCTTCGCCAGAGCTGCATTGCCCTGAGGTGATTCCTCTTCGCCAATCTGGCGACTGCCCTGATATCAGGATTGGAAATTCCGAGGGCGCGGTCGGTGACGATGCCGAATCGCGCCATTCCGGCGGCATTCTCCTCCGAGCGCAGCGTTTCGAGATGCGCGATCAATTCAGCCGGATCGGAGGAGGGACCGATCATTTCTCAAGCCGGGCGAGCAGCGAGGAGGTGTCCCAGCGATTGCCGCCCATTGCCTGCACGTCGCCGTAGAACTGGTCGACGAGGGCGGTGACCGGCAGCTTGGCGCCGTTGCTGCGCGCTTCGGCGAGCACGATGCCAAGATCTTTCCGCATCCAGTCGACTGCGAAGCCGAAATTATATTTGCCGGCATTCATGGTCTTGTGGCGGTTTTCCATCTGCCAGGAGCCGGCCGCGCCTTTCGAGATTACCTCGACGACCTTTTCAATATCGAGGCCGGCGCGCTTGCCGAAGTGCAGCGCTTCAGAAAGCCCCTGGACGAGGCCAGCGATGCAGATCTGGTTGACCATCTTGGTAAGCTGTCCGGAACCGGCCGGCCCCAGGTGGCCGACCATGCGCGCATAGGCGTCGATCACCGGCCGGGCTCTCTCGAAGACGGCTTCATCGCCGCCGCACATGACGGTCAGCACTCCGTTTTCGGCGCCGGCCTGGCCGCCGGAGACTGGAGCGTCGATAAAATCCACACCCTTTTCCTTTGCCGCGGCATAAAGCTCGCGGGCGACTTCGGCGCTGGCGGTGGTATTATCGATCAGCACGGAACCCGGCTTCATGCCGTGCAGAGCCCCGTTCTCACCCGAGGTCACCGAACGGAGATCGTCGTCATTGCCGACGCAAACGAAGACGAAGTCGGCGCCAGCCGCAGCCTCTGCCGGTGTGGGCGCGGATTTGCCGGAGAATTTCTCGGCCCAGGCAGCGGCTTTCTCGGCTGTGCGATTGTAGACGGTGACATCGTGGCCGCCCTTCGTTTTCAAATGACCGGCCATGGGGAAGCCCATGACGCCGAGACCGATGAACGCGACTTTAGCCATATGTCCTATCCTTATCCTGAGTGAGAGGCCTTGAGGATTAACCGAAACGGCGCAAGCAGAAAAGCCGTGAAGACGGACTTCCTTCCGGTTGGCGCATATGAGGCTGGTCTCCATTCAGCCGAGCCCTAGATGGGAACGACGAATAACGTTTCCCGAGGGGTGACATGAACGAAGTTCCAACGATCGAGCCACGTCGCAAGGGCCGCAGCGGCACCCAGGCGATGCTTATTCCGTCGCGGCAGATGATCGAAGATCAGATTCGATTGGCGCCTGAAGGTGTTCTTACTGAGGCCGGCGTCCTGCGCCGCCGGCTCGCGGCCCAGTACGGAGCGGATGCCTGCTGTCCGGTGACGGTGCAGCGGCATTTGCGTGCGATCGCCGAATTATCCTTCGGCGCGCTGGAGAAGGGCGAACCGCTTTCGACGGTGACGCCATATTGGCGCATGGTCGATCCGGCGAGCCTGCTTGCGAAACGTCTTGCCGGCGGGCCCGGCTTCATTCGCGAGCAATTGGCTGCCGAACGTCGAGAGAAGTAGCGAGGCAGAGCGCGAGGAACTCCGCCTGATCGCGATTCCGGGCGAGTTTACCGAAGGCGGCATGGGAAGAGCCCTCACCACGTCAAACGCGAAAAAATATTCCGCGAACGGCGCAACAATGGCAAACTCGTATTATCGATATAATCTGTAGTCTATGTCAGTATTTGTGCGAATTGGGGGCCGGCTCTGGAACGGAGCGTGATAACCGCCGTCGACCGACAGGACATTCAAATGCTCAAGCGTAGACAGGCGCCCGGACCATTTTCGCACCGCCACCGCGGCCCTTCCGAGCATTCGCATGGCGGCGGTGTGCAGCCATGCCAGGCTCACCGCGCGAGCTGATCTTCGAATTTCGCAGTAAAGGACCGTTTTCATGACCGCCACCTCTGATCCCATCAATTTTCTCTGGTTCATCCCTACATCGGGCGACGGCACTTATCTCGGCTCTTCCGACCTCAACCGGGCGCCGGAGATCGGCTATCTCACCCAGATCGCGCAGGCCGTAGACCGGCTGGGCTATTCTGGCGTGCTGTTGCCGACCGGGGTTGCGTGCGAGGAATCCTTTGTGACGGCAGCCGCACTGGCGGCAAAGACCGAGAAGTTGCAGTTCCTGGTGGCGATCCGCCCGGGCACGGCATCGCCTGCCTATTATGCGCGTCTTGCGACAACGCTCGACCGCATTTCCAACGGCCGCCTGCTGCTCAACATCGTCGTGGGCGGCAGCCCGGCGGAGCTTGCCGGCGACGGCATCCATCTCGAGCATGACGAGCGCTACGCCCATGCCGAGGAGTTCTTTACTGTGTTCGAAGAGCTGCTGGACAAGGGGACGGCGAGCTTCGACGGCAAATACATCAAGGCGACCAATGCGCGCCTCGGCTTTCCCTCGGTGCAGAACCCGCGCCCGCCGCTTTATTTCGGCGGCTCGTCGGATGCCGGCATCGATTTCTCGGTCGGCCGCGTCGACAAGTACCTGACCTGGGGCGAACCGCCGGCGCAGGTGGCCGAGAAGGTCACCAAGGTGCGCAAGGCGGCTGCTGATCGTGGCCGCGAGGTGACCTTCGGCATCCGCCTGCATTTCATCGTGCGGGAAACGGACGAGGAGGCATGGGAGGCGGCCGAGCGGCTGATCCGTCATCTCGACGACGAAACGATCCGCGAGGCGCAGGAGCGCTTTGTCCACGAATCCGATTCAGTCGGACAGAAGCGTATGGCCGCTCTTCACGGCGGCCGCCGCGACAAGCTTGAGGTCTCGCCGAACCTATGGGCCGGCGTCGGCTTGGTGCGCGCCGGCGCAGGCACCGCGCTTGTCGGCTCTCCGAAGACGGTGGCTGCCCGCCTGCGCGAATATCAGGGACTTGGCATCGACACAGTGATCGGCTCCGGCTACCCGCATCTCGAAGAGGCCTATCGTGTGGCCGAGCTGCTCTTCCCCGAGCTCGGCATTACTCGCGAGCAGCAGCGTCTGGCATTCAACAATGAATTCGGCCGCAAGCAGATATTCGCCGGCGGCAGCCATGGCGGCAACCTGAAAGTCGTCTCAGGCTCCTGAATTCAAAAAGATGCAGAGCATGTATCGCTGGAAGCCGTCAGCGGTTTCCGGCGTTTTTCCGCATGTCGGTTGCCCTTCAGGCTGGCGAGTCGCAATTATACATAGTCGATGGGCTATGCTGGATGTGTTCGTGGCTTTTCGATTGTTGTATGCTCGCGGGCTGGCCCCAGTCTTTTCCAATCCATTTGTCGCTTTCTATGTCGCTTGACATACGTATATCTCGATGGCTATATGTTAATTCATAGCTGTACAGGTATGTGTCTTCATGTCGAACGCTCAGGACGTGCTCTTCAGGACGCTTGCGGATCCTACCCGGCGCGCGCTTTTCGAGCGGCTGTGCCGGGAAGGGGAGAAGACGGTCGGAGCGTTGACGGCGCAGGCCGGGGTCTCGCAGCCGGTCGTTTCGAAACATCTTGGGCTGCTGAAGAAAGCCGGCCTGGTGCGCGACCGTCATGAGGGGCGGCAGACGCATTACAGCGCGCAGCTCGGCGCGCTTGCGCCGCTCGTCAACTGGACGAGCGAGATGGCCGGCTTCTGGCAAAGCCGCTTCAATGCCCTCGAAGATTTGTTGAAGAGGATGGATCAATGACAGACATATCGACCGAAGCACGTTCCGTCGTCATCGAGCGGGAGATGCCTTTTCCGGCGGAAAAGATCTGGCGGGCGCTGACCCAGCCGCACCTGATTCAGGAGTGGTTGATGAAAAGCGACTTCAAGCCGGTCGTCGACCATCGCTTTAACTTCAACGCCGATTGGGGTGCGGTCGAATGCCGCGTTCTGGAAGTCGAGCCCCACAAGACCCTCGCTTACAGCTGGGGCGCCTATGGCCTCGAAACCGTCGTGACCTGGACGCTCACATCCACGGGCGCGGGTACGCATCTGCGCATGGAGCAGTCGGGTTTCCGGGCGGATCAGCGGCAGGCCTATGGCGGCGCCAGGAGCGGGTGGCCGCAATTCTTCGACAAACTGGAGCAGGTGTTGGCGCGGATTGACTGATCCATCGCCAAGCGGGCGGGCCGTCGCGCTGATTTCGAGGAGCTTCATTGAACTTGAACAACTGGTTTCGGCAGGTCCACCGTTGGCTGTCCGTTGCCTTTACGCTGGTCGCCATCGCCAATATCATCGCCATGGTGCAGGAGGAGTCGGCGGTCTGGATTGGGCTCTTGGCGCTGCTGCCGCCCGGGCTGCTTCCCGTTGCCGGTCTAACCCTTGTTCGTGCTGCCATATGCCGCGACACGGAGGCATCGGCGGTTAGGAGGAAATCTATGACGGGCAGAACGTCGAAAGGCGCGGAGAAGGTCACGAAAAAGACCGCCAAACCGGCGGGGGCGGCGCCGAAGCTTCTGTCGGGCGGCAACCCGCAAATCCCCAAGGGTTACGGCGATGCGCCCGTACAAGCCTACATCGCCGCCATGCCGGACTGGAAAAATGAGATCGGGCGTCGCCTCGATGCGCTGATCACCAGAACCGTGCCCGGCGTCTGCAAGGCGGTCAAGTGGAACTCGCCCTTTTACGGCATGGAAGGGCAGGGTTGGTTCCTCGGCGTCCATTGCTACGCCAGCTATGTCAAGGTGGCCTTCTTCAAGGGCGCGTCGCTGCATCCTCTGCCGCCAGGCGAGTCCAAGCAGAAAGAGGTGCGTTACCTCGATATCCGCAAGGACGATCCCTTCGACGAGGCGCAAGTCGCCTCCTGGGTAGAGCAGGCGAGCCGGTTGCCCGACGAACGGATGTGAGGTTTTGATGCGCGGCGACGGGAGAACGACAAAGATGAAGGAGGCCACGGCAACCATGAAGAAGACGGATTCCAAGGAAGGGAACGGGCAAGCCTCTCCCTCTCAACTGATTGATGCGAGGATCGAGGAGCTCAAGGATTGGCGCGGCGACATGCTCGCGCGGGTCCGCGCGCTCATCAAGCAGGCCGAACCCGAGGTGGTCGAGGAATGGAAGTGGCGAGGGGTTCCGGTGTGGGAGCGCGCCGGCATCATCTGCACCGGTGAGACCTATAAGAGCGTGGTCAAGCTTACCTTCGCAAAAGGAGCCTCGCTTGAGGATCCGAACGGGCTTTTCAACTCCAGCCTCGACGGGAACACCCGGCGCGCCATCGACTTTCATGAAGGCGACGAGATCGACGAGGAGGCGCTGAAGGCGCTCATTCGAGCCGCGGCAGCGCTGAATACGTCGGTGCGCGCGGCCGGCTCGCGGAAGAAATCAAGCAGCGCGTGACGGGTCATCCGGCCGCGTTAGTGAATTGGGCATGCCTTGCGTTCGAGAAAGAGCTCGAGATTGCCGAGGCCGATCTCGGTGCCCTGAAGGCGAGCGCCGTTGTCGGCGTAGCCGTCGAGGAAAACCACTTGCTCGGTGAAGACCATTCTGGTGCCGCTGGGTTCGACGTTGAAGGCGACGGTGACGAGCGAGGCTGAGATGCGGGTTTGGCCGAGCTTCATCTCATAGGCATAGATGATGCGGGTATCCGGCACGATATCGATGTAGTGGGCGTCATAGGCGTGCAGAAGCCCATCGGTGTCGGCGGTATAGTTCCTCTCTGTGCCGCCCGGCCTGAAATCGAGCGCATATTCCAGCGGCACCCATTCGCCGTGGCAGGCAAACCATTGCCGCTTCGACTCCGGCGTCGACCAGGCGCGAAAGACCCGGGCGACGGGCGCCTTCAGGCGGCGCTCGATGACGAAGGTGGTATGTTCGGCAGAGCGTGTCGTCATTCGGGGAGGGTCTCCGGCTCATCGGCGAGAAATTGATCCAACCTGTCAAAGGCGGCGTTCCAGCGGGTCTTTCGCTGTTCCACCCAGCGCTCGATAGCGGCGAGCGCATCCTGCTGCAGGCGATAGGTTCGCACCCGGCCGGATTTTTCGGACAGCACGAGGCCGCTCTCCTCCAACACCTGCAGATGTTTCATCACCGTCGGCAGGGCGACGGCGAGCGGTGCGGCCAGTTCGGTGACCGAGGCCGGGCCGCGGCCGAGGCGGTCGATCATCCCGCGGCGGCTGCGGTCGGAAAGCGCGTGGAACATGCGGTCTAGATCCGCCTGGTTTTCGATCATTCCGCCGCATCCCGAAAGCGGGCGGGCAGCCTGTCCTGATAGGGATAGAACTTGAAATAAGGGCGGGCCTCTTCCAGCGCCCTGGCGAAGGACGGGCGCGCCAGCAGCCTGTTGTAATAGGCGCCAAGTTTCGGCTGCTCCTGTGAGAACGGGACCAGCGTCTCGGCATAGAAGAGGGCCGGGGCTGCAGCGCAATCAGCCATGGTGAAGGCATCGCCTGTTATCCAAGGGCTTTCGCCCAGCTGCTTTTCGATCATCGCATAGGCAGTGGTGAGCGTCGCTTTGCAGGCGGCCATCTCTATTTCGTCTGCCGTGCCCTCTGGACGCCGGCGATGGCTGACGAGGGTCTGCATCGGCACCTGGACATATTGGTCGAAGAAGCGGTCCCAGAGGCGGACCTGCAGCGCCCGATCGATCTCCAGCGGCAGCAGGCGCACGGGGCCGGGATAGTAATGGTCGAGATATTCGATGATGATCGTGGTTTCGGGAATGGTGCTGTCGCGCGCCTCGTCCCTCAACAGAGGCATCTTGCCGATTGGCCAGAAGCGGAAGAGATCGGCGCGCGAAGCCTCGTCGGACAGATCGACGAGGCGATTTTCGAACGGAGTCGTGTTTTCATAAAGCGCGATCAGCACCTTGTGGCAGAAGGAGGCGAGCGGATGCCCATAGAGCACGAGCGACATGCGGCGACCTTTCTTATCCGGTAGAAAACTTTACCGAATGACTAAGTATCAGGTCCGAAAGCGCCGCGCAATACATACTTCGCTAGTCGTGCGACTATTCCCTCAGCCGATGTATCGAGCGATCACCAGGTGGCCCGGTGTCGGCTGACCGTCTTCCATGCGGACGTTGATCTCTGATACCTCGACGAGTTCGAAACCGGTCGCCGTCAGACGTTCCCTGACATAGGTATCGGCATGGGCGAAGCGCTGATGCGGCCCGACCATGTAGGCGCGGCCGGCAAGCGTCTCTTCGGGCAGGGTTTCGGAGGAGAAGATGAACAGACCGCCCGGCATCAGGTTTTCGGCGGCGCCGAAGAAGAGCGGTTCGAGCGCACCGAGATAGGGGAGCACGTCTGTGGCGGTGATGAGGTCGAACGCCTCCTCGTCGTTGTCGTCGAGGAAATCCTCGACCTCGGCGACGAATAGCGTCTCGTAAAGATCTTTTTCATGCGCGATCTCGACCATCTTCTCCGATATGTCGATGCCGGTCATGTCCTCGCACAGGTCGCGCAGCGCACCGCCGGTGAGACCGGTGCCGCAGCCGAGATCGAGCAGCCGCTTGAACGGGCCGAGCTTCAATGCCTGCAGGCGCTGGCGCACCAGCATCGGCACGTGATAGCCGAGTTGCTCGACGAGTACGTCCTCGAACACCTCGGCATGCTGATCGAACAGCGTTTCGACATAGGCGTCAGGAGCCTTGACCGGGATTTCGCCGCGGCCCATCGCGGCGATGCGCACGGCGGCTCCGCCGTGATCCTCGGGATCGATCGCCAAAACGTCCTGGTAGGCCGCCACCGCCGCGTCGACATCACCGGATTTCTCCAGCGCCAGTGCGCGGTTGTAGGCCTCGGCAAGGGCTTCTTCGTTGATCTTCTTTGCCATCGCGGTCCATGTCCTTCTGTTTTCAGGCATGGCTCTACGGCGGCTTTCGATGTTTTGCAATGGCGCGGCTACAGGCGCAGAATGGCCGAAAAGAAGACGACGGGAGGAAATGCCATGGAAGCGGAGCAAGACAGGATGCGACCGGCAAGGGAAGAAGAGGGTGAGCGCCCCTTGCTGCTGCCCACGACGCCGGGCGAGATCACCAATACACTTAGCCACTATTACCGCGGCGAGCTCGGGCGGATGACGAGCTGGCGCGACCGCATCGACCGGACGTCCAACTGGGCGATCACCGTGGTGGCGGCGCTGCTTTCGGTGTCGTTGTCGACGCCGACCTCGCATCACGGCGTGCTGTTGTTCGGTATCATGCTGGTGACGCTGCTTCTGATGATCGAGGCGCGGCGCTACCGCTTCTTTGACATCTACCGTGCCCGAATCCGGCAAATCGAACGAAACTATTTCGCGCAGATCCTGGCGCCTGACGCGGCGGCCCGGGGCGAATGGGCCACGGTCATCGCCAACAGCCTGCGCAAGCCGCGTTTTCTGCTCAGCTATCATGAGGCGATGCACCGGCGGCTTAAGCGTAATTACGGCTGGATGTATTTCATCCTGTTTCTGGCATGGTGTCTGAAGATCACGACGCCGAAGCTACAGACGGAGGGCATGCCAGCGCTGCAGGCGCAGTCTTGGACCTATGTCATCGACAACGCAGTGCTCGGGCCGGTTCCCGGCCTTGCCGTCATCATCGGCGTCGTCGTCTTCTACCTCGGCATCCTCGTCTTCGCGCTGCGCCCGGACCGTGACGAAGGCGAATTCGGCCACGGCGAAGCGCATGTCTGACGCGCTCAGATCAGTGCAGGATGAACTCGCCCTTCAGCGCCCGCCACTCGGTGGCCGAGATCAGCTTGCGGTGGACGTAGCGCACCGAATGCAGCGGTCCGTCGAGCTTTTCCTGCCAGAACTTCAGGAAACCGCGCATTTCGGGAAAATCAGGGGCGAGGTCATAATCCTGCCAGACATAAGTCTGCAGGATCGTAGGGTGATCCGGCAGGCGGTAGAGGATCTGGGCAGTTGTCAGACCGTAGCCCTGCAGTTGCTTTTCCATGTCCTTGTGCATCGTATTCAGCTTCTTCTCGTTCCCACTCGCGCTTTATTAGCGCTAGGCGAAATGGAAACATGCGAATGGTTAACGCAAGCTTAACAGATACGTTGCCGAGGAAGTATTCTTTTTTATTTTCAAGTGCTTGGCAGCATAGCGAAGCGAGTGCTGCCATGCCGGTTTGAGCAATCGCTGTCCCAGAAACGATTGTACTTTTCGGCGTTATGCCTACCGTTTCAGATGCCGCGTCAGGCGACGCTCAATCCAGGCCCAGAGATGGCGCAGCGCCTCGACGATGGTGAGATAGAAGATCGCTGCCCAGAGATAGGTCTGGTAGTCGAAGGTGCGGGAGAAGGCGTAGCGCGTTTCGCCCATCAGATCGAGCACTGTGATGATGGCCACCACGGCCGAGCCTTTGATCAATAGGATGATCTCGTTGCCGTAGGGGCGAAGCGCCACGATGAAGGCCTGCGGCAGGATGATCTTGCGGAAGGCGATGCTCCTATGGATTCCGAGGGCAGCCGCTGCTTCGCGCTGCCCGTGCGGTACGCTTTCGATTGCGCCGCGCAGAATCTCCGCCTGGTAGGCCGCGGTATTGATGGTCATGGCGAACAGGCCGCAATACCACGCGTCTCGGAAGAACCACCAGAGGCCGACGGCTTCCAGCTGGGGGCGGAATACGCCGAGGCCGTAATAGACCAGGAAGAGCTGGGCAAGCAGCGGTGTGCCGCGGAAGAAATAAATATAGGCATAGGAAAGCCAGTTCAGCAGGTTGTTTTTCGACAAGCGCGCCATAGCAAGCGGCAGCGACAGGAGTGCGCCGCAGACCACCGAAATGGCTACAAGACTGAGCGTCACCCAGAGGCCGTGCAGATAGCGGGGGCCATAGCGGGTGAATTTCTCGATATCCCAGCCATTGATGACGGTGAAGATCAGCAGCGCGGCCAGCATGGCCCAAAATGCGACGAAGATACAGCCGGCAAAACGTGCCGTTGTCATCGGCTTCGCCACCTGGCGCGGCGCGGGCTGCGGCGGGATCAATGTTTCGGCGTAGCTCATCGACGGACCTCCGAACGCTTGGCCCAGCGATCGACATAGGCGAGCAGGAAGGAGGAGAGGATGGCGAGCACCAGATAGAGACAGCAGGCGATGCCATAAAAAAAGAAGGGTTCCTTGGTCACCCGCACGGCAACGTTCGTCTGGCGCAGGATGTCGGCCAAGCTGATGATCGAGACGTAGGATGTGTCTTTCAGAAGCACCATCCAGAGATTTGTGAGGCCGGGTAGCGCGATGCGTATGAGCTGCGGCAGAACGATGAGGCGCAGAGTGCGGCCGCGATGCAGGCCCAGCGCGTCTCCGGCCTCATATTGGCCCTTGGGAATGGCGCGAAAGGCCGAGAGCAGTACTTCCGAGCAATAGGCGGAAAAGACGACCGACAGCGCGATGACGCCGGCGAAGAAAGCATTGATTTCGATCGGCGGCCCGACATAGCCGGCAAGCTCCAGGAGAGACTGGATGAGCATCTGCATGCCGTAATAGATGATGAAGAGCGTCAGAAGCTCCGGCAGGCCGCGAAAGATCGTCGTATAGATACCGGCCGCCAGCCTCAGGGACTTTTCGTCCGACTGCTGGCCGAGCGCGACAAGGAAACCGATGACGAGGCCGATGGGCAGGGTGACGATCGCCACCGATACGGTGACCTGCAGCCCAAGGGCGATCTCGTCGCCCCAGCCAGTATCGCCACAGGCAAGTATCGTCGACTGACCCAACCAGGTGAAGATGCCGACGGGTCCGCATAGCGGATCGAAAATGTGCACAAGTGAGCTCCAGAAGGAGCCAAGCGCGGAAAACAATCCGCCCATGCGAGAATTCCCCTCACGGCTTTTGCCGTTTTGATCTTGCCACCTTTGTCAAACAAAAATGGCGGAAGAGCAAGCCTTCCGCCATTCGCTTGATCGGCCAGATACCGAATTTCTTATTCGCCGTAAACGTCGAAATCGAAGTACTTGTCCTGGATCTTCTTGTATTCGCCGTTGGCGCGGATCGCTGCGATCGCCGTGTTGAGCTTTTCCTTCAGCGGATCTCCCTTGCGGATGGCGATGCCTGCTCCTTCGCCGTTGATTTCCTTGTCGACCGGCAGGGTCGTCAGGATCTTGCAGCAGGCGCCGGCGTCGGACTTGACCCATTCGGAGAGAACGACGACGTCGTCGATGACGGCATCGACACGGCCGCTGGAAACGTCAAGCTTGTATTCGTCGGCGGTGGGATAGAGCTTCAGCTCGGTATCGGCGAGGTGCTTCTCGGCGTAGTTGGCATGCGTCGTGGAAGTCTGTGCGCCGATCACCTTGCCCTTGAGGCCGGCAACGTCAGTGATCTTCGAATCCTTCGGCACGGCGATGGCCGGAGGCGTGTTGTAGTACTTGTTGGAGAAGTCGACGAGCTTCAGGCGCTCCGGCGTGATCGACATGGAGGAGACGATCATATCGAACTTCTTGGCGTTCAGAGCCGGGATGATGCCGTCCCAATCGGTGCTGACGAAGGAGCATTCCGCTTTCATCTCGGCACAGAGCGCCTTGGCGATATCGATGTCGAAGCCCTGGATGGTGCCGCTGGCATCGACGAATTCGAAGGGCGGATAGGTCGAATCGGTGCCGATCACGTATTTCTCGCCATCGGCCATGGCCGAACCGGCAAAGAGCGACATTGCCGCGATCGAGGCTGCCGCGAAGATACGGGTGGAGATATGCATGAGGATCCTCTCTGTTGGTAGCCATCGCGCTTTTTTCTCTTGGGCTGACGGCTGCTGTTCAACGGTGACGGGCACCGCCTTGCGGCGATAATCAGACTTTTTTTCACGGAAATGCAACAGAAATTCCCACCAATTGTGCGGTGCAAATAACAGGTGAGATGAACGAAAGCAGACTGCAACATTCACCGGAGGTTAATCCGCTGATTCCTAGAAACGGAACAAATCGGCGGTTTGGCACTTTGCCAATTCGCCGTTTCGCCTCATTGCGAAACTAGGGCGAACCGAGGCCTGTCGGCCTTCAGGAAGCTCAAACAGGATCGAGGAAACCCGATGGGCAAGAAATCAAGATTGTTTGCAAGCGCAGCTTTCCCGCTGCTTTCTCTCTCGTTGGCGCTGCAGCCGGCATCGGCAGTGGCGGCCGCGCGCGGCGCTACGACCGAGGCTGCGGCCGTACGGCAGATCGAACAGGGCAGCTTCGAAGTGGCGCAGGACGCGCCCTCCGAAGAGGAACTCTTGAAGAAGAAGCGCAAGCAGAAGGGGGAAGCCCCGGCCGAACAGGCGCCGGCCGCCGAGCAGCCGAAGGAGGCGCCTGCCGAGAAGCCGAAGGCCGAGCGCAAGGAGGCGCCGGCGCCCGAACCCAAGGCGGAGCCGGAACCGCCGAAGGCCGAAGCGCCGAAGGAGGAGCCCGCGCCGAAGGCCGAGAGCAAGCCGGAGCGGAAAGCCAAGCAGGCAGCCCAGCCGGAGGCCGAGCCGCAACAGGAAGAACAGCAGCCGGTAACGCAGGAAAAGCCGAGAAAGCCGAAGAAGCAGCAGACTGAGCAGGCCGAGCCGGAAGCTCAGCCGGCCCCTGAACAGCAGCCGGCGGCAAAGCAAGCCCAGCCGGAGACCGAACAGGCCCAGCCCGAGGTCAAGCCGGAAGGCGGCAAGAAGGGTCAGGACAAGGCCCAGAGCCGAGATAAGGGCAAGGCTAAGACCGAGACCGCCGCTCCCGAGGCGGTGACGCCCACCGAGGAACAGGCCAAGCCCGCAGTTGAGCCGGAAGCAAAACCCGCTGCCGAAGCGCCAGCCAAGAAGCCGAAGAAGGGCGAGGCTGCAGCCCCGGCGGTGAAGCCAGCCGAAGAAAAGGCGGCCGCTCCCGAAGCTGCGCCAGCCGAAGCGCCGACGGATGGCACGGCTGCCAAGCCTGCCGCCAAACAGCCCACCGCTGAGCAACCCACCGCTGAGCAACCCGCCGCCAAACAGCCCGCCGGCGAAGAGCCGGCTGCGCCCGCCACCGACACGGCCCAGCCGCTGCCGGAAGCCAGCGGCGGACAGCAGGTGGAGCAGGCCATTCCGGCACCGGAAAAGGTTTCTCCCGAGGAGCTGGAGCGCCGGAAAAAGATCGCCGCAGATCCGGCCAAGAGCAACGAGACCGTCGTGCTGCCGGTCGAGAACGGTGCCGCCGTGCTTGACAGCGACAAGGATGCCGATCGCAGCAAGGGGCGGGAAGGTCGCCGTGACCGCGACAAGCTGCGGGCCGAAAGCCAGGAGGTGAAGGTGCCGACCTCGGATGCGGATGCGCAGGCTCCTGCCGCCGCTGCGGCGCCGTTGATCAAGCTCGAGGCGGTCACCAGCGAGAAGGGCACGAGGCTCGACACCCGGCCGCAATTTGCCCGTCCCGAGGGAGCGCGCATCGAGGATCAAACGGACGATAACCGGGTGATCATCCAGTACAACAATCAAGTGATCGTGCGTAGCGACGACGACAGGCGGTTCCTGCGCGACGGTGAACGGCCGATCTATGAAGAGCTCCCGGACAATCGCTATCGCGAGATCATCACCCGGCCGGAAGGCTATCGGATCGTCACCATTCGCAACCGCTACGGCGACATCATCCAGCGGTCGCGCGTCGATTCCCGCGGGCGCGAATACGTGCTCTACTACTCACCTGATCTCTACGAAGATCCTGATCGCGGCTATTTCGATGACCCGGGCGCTGATCTGCCGCCGATGCGGCTGCGTGTCCCGCTTAACGACTATATCATCGACACCAGCAGCGATCCTGACCGGGACTATTACGAATTCCTCAGCGAACCGCCCGTCGAGCAGGTGGAGCGTGTCTATTCGCTTGACGAAGTGAAGTATTCTGCCCGTATTCGCGACAAGGTGCGCCGCATCGACCTCGATACGATCACCTTCGCGACCGGCAGCGCCGAGATCCCGATGACCCAGGCGCGCACATTGCGCAAGGTTGCCGACGCGATCAGCCAGGTTCTGAAGAAAGATCCGAGCGAGACCTTCCTGATCGAGGGCCATACGGATGCCGTCGGTTCCGACCAGAGCAACCTGGTCCTCTCCGACCAGCGGGCGGAATCGGTCGCCAATGTGCTCTCCGACGTCTATGGCATTCCGCCGGAAAACATGGCGACGCAGGGCTACGGCGAACGTTACTTGAAGGTCAACACGTCAGGCCCCGAACAGGAAAACCGCCGCGTCACCATCCGTCGCGTCACTCCGCTGGTGCGTCCGGTCGCCGCCAACCAGTAGCTGATCCGCCCCTCCCTGGCGTCAGGGAGGGGCGCTGACCTCCTCTTCTCCCGCCGGGAGAAGGGGAAGTGGCCTTTTCTTACCCTCTCTATCGGCCGGCTTTCGTAGCCGCGTTTTCGATGACGTCGGCGACTTTCTTCGGCTGGGATGCGAAGACGGCGTGGCTGCCCTTGATCTCGGTCATGTCGCTGCCGGCTCGTTTGGCCATGTCACGCTCCAGCTAGCCTCGGCAGCAAAGGCGATTCCGGCGGTGGCAAATGCAAGACTTGCGATGAAAGTCAGATGCTTATTCATGGGGTTACTCCTAGTGGTGATGTTGAAGGGCGGGATATGAAATTCTTAGGGTTCAGCCGAAGGTGAAGGCGTAAGCCTGGACGCCCGGATCGAGGAAGCGGATTTCGAAGGTGCGGGCGGTGACGGCGCCGGACTCGCGAACGAGCTGGTAAAGCCGCGTTGCGGTGACCGTGCCATTGCCGTCTGCGTCGATGTCGGAGCCATGATCGGCTCCGGGCGCCTTGCCATCGAGCCTCACCTGGAAACGGACCGGTTTGGCGTCGGCGCCGGGGCCGAGCACGAGATGCAGATCGCGGGCGCTGAAACGATAGGCGATGCCGCCCCCCGGCTGGTCGAGCGTTGCCTGATCCTTACCGACGGTCCAGGCGCCGGACAGGCCCCATGCATTGATGCTGGGCTTGGCGATCGAGTAGTTCTGCGGCGTATCGGCCTGCAGCCCTTCGGGAGAGACGAAATTTTCGGCCTGTGCGTAGCCGAGATAGGTCTCGCCGGAGCCGATGTTGGCGAGGTCGGGACCCGCTTCCACACCCTTGGCATCGGGCGCAACCGGGGCCGTTTCCACCATCTGGTTGCCCGCTTCGCGCAGCAGGTCCTGGATGGCCTTTTCAGTCCTGCCGTAATTGCCTTCGCCGAAATGGTGATAGCGGATCTGACCTTTGGCATCGATCAGATAGGCGGCAGGCCAGTAGCTGTTCTCGAAAGCGCGCCAGATTTTGTAGTCATTGTCGATCGCAACCGGGTAGCCGATCTGAAAGTCGCCGACAGCCTTCTTGACATTGTCGATTTTCTTTTCGAAGGCAAATTCCGGGGCGTGCACGCCGATGACGACCAGGCCCTGATCCGCATATTTTTCCGCCCAGGCCCTGACATAAGGAATGGTGCGAATGCAGTTGATGCAGGAATAGGTCCAGAAGTCGACGAGCACCACCTTGCCCCGCAGCTGCTCCTTGGTCAGAGGCTTCGAGTTCAGCCATTCGACCGCGCCGTCGAACGAAGGCGCGTAAGCTTCGACGGGCAGATCACTGCGGAAAGGCTTGCTTCCATCGGCCGCGGGAATGATTGTGTCGCTGCTCGCCACCTCAGAGGGCGTGCCGGCGACGGGCTTGGCATGCAGCCTGTCCAGCAGGGTCTGTTCCAGCGAGGCGGTGCTGGCATAGGAAAGGCGCGCCAGAAGGCTGGTGTCGAGACCGAGCGCGATCACCGCCACGCCCGCCAACACGGCAGCGCCGACAGCTTGGCGGATTCGATCGCCAACGCCGAGCGAGCGCTTCATCGCGGCGAAGATTTTACCGCCGATCAGCAAGGCGACGGCAAGCGACGTCGCAGCACCGGCGGCATAGGCGATCAAGAGGGCGGTTGTCTGCAGGTTGGCGCCTTGCAATGCCGCGCCGGTCAGCACAAGGCCGAGAATTGGTCCGGCGCAGGGCGCCCAGAGCAGGCCGGTGGCGACGCCGAGGATGAGCGCGCTCCTGACCGACGGCGCGGTGCGTCCGCCACCGCCGGCGTTCAGAAGATTGTTGCCGAGGTCGACGATCGGGCGGGCCAGCGTGCTCGCGAAGCGCGGCGACAGCAGGCTCACTCCGAAGAGCCCGAGCAGGACGATCGCGGCGAGGCGGCCATATTCATTGGCGCGAATGGCCCAGCTACCGCCGACCGCTGCAAGCGTGGCGACCAGCGCGAAAGTGGAGGCCATGCCCGCCAGCATCGGCAGTGTGCTCTTGACGAAGGGCTGACCGGCGCGGGCGAAGACGAAGGGGAGGATGGGGAGAATGCAGGGGCTGAGGATGGTCAGCACGCCTCCAAGATAGGCAATGATCAGAAGTGTCATCATCGTTTCCTTTGAAACCGAGTGATCGGGCTCTGGACGGCGATGGGCCTGAACCAGCAACGGCGGCGATGTAGCCGCGCGGAGGTATCTCCGATGTGTCCGGTTTGATGGAGAAATGTACCGAACTATTGCGCCGGCGCGCGGGCGATACAAAAGAATACACAGTGTCTGGGGCTCAGAGGCGGCGGCGAAAACCGCTGTGGTGCGCGAAATGCTCTGACGAGGCGGCGCATTTGTATCAGAATGTATCTCGGCAGGCGGAGGCTACACTCGCATTCAAAATCCGCAGCCTGTGACATATGGGCGATACAAGCCGAACGTCATCTGAGTGCCGTGATCCATTCGACAGGAGAGACCGATGTCAGAGCAAATCAACCATCACCGCCGCCGCTTCTTCGGCATGACGGCCATCGCCCTTGCGGCCGTCGAATTCGGAGTAGCCGGCGCGGCCGCAGCCCAGCAGGCGCAGCCTTCCAAAGCCGTTTTGCCTGGCGCGAAGGCCGGTAGCCATACCTCCTTCGAAGCGCTGAAGCAGGTCAGAACCGATGTGCTCGATATCGGCTATGCCGAGGCGGGAAAGGCGGACGGCCCGGTCGTGCTGCTGCTTCATGGCTGGCCCTACGATATTTACAGTTTCGTCGATGTCGCGCCGCTGCTTGCCTCGGCCGGCTACAGGGTGATCGTGCCTTATCTGCGTGGCTACGGCACCACCCGCTTCCTCGATGACAAGACACCGCGCAACGGCCAGCCTTCGGCGCTTGCCGCCGACATGATCGCCCTGCTCGATGCGCTCAAGATCGAAAAGGCTGTCATTGCCGGTTACGACTGGGGCGGACGGACCGCCAATATCATGGCGGCGCTGTGGCCCGAGCGCTGCAAGGCGATGGTATCGGTGAGCGGCTACCTGATCGGCAGCCAGGAGGCCAACAAGAAGCCGCTTCCGCCGAAGGCGGAACTTGCCTGGTGGTACCAGTTCTATTTCGCCACCGAACGCGGCCGCCTGGGCTACCAGAGCAACACGCATGATTTCGCAAAGCTCATCTGGCAGACGGCATCGCCGAAGTGGAATTTCGACGACGCAACTTTCGACAGATCGGCGGCCGCCTTCGATAATCCCGACCATGTGGATATCGTCATCCACAATTACCGCTGGCGCCTGGGGCTTGTCGAAGGCGAGGCGAAATATGATGCCTATGAGAAGAAGCTTGCCGCTCTGCCGATGATTTCGGTGCCGACGATCACCATGGAAGGCGATGCAAACGGTGCGCCGCATCCGGAACCTTCCGCCTACGCCGGAAAATTTTCCAGGAGGTACGAACATCGCACGATCGGTGGCGGCATCGGCCACAATCTGCCGCAGGAGGCGCCGCAGGCCTTCGCCCAGGCGGTCATCGACGTCGACCGCTTCTGATTGGCGGCAAAGCTTCGTTGCTCGCGCGGGCGGAATATGCGTAGGTCGCATCTGGCACTTCGATAAGAGCGAGGCGGCGGGCGCGGCCGCAATCGTGAGGAATAGGCAATATGGATCATGTCGATCACATCCTGATCGTCGACGACGATCGTGAAATCCGCGAGCTGGTCTCGGGCTATCTGCAGAAGAATGGCCTCAGGACCAGCGTTGCCGCGGATGGGCGCCAGATGCGCAGTTTCCTGGAAGCCAACGCCGTCGACCTGATCGTGCTCGATATTATGATGCCCGGCGACGACGGGCTGGTGCTGTGCCGCGAATTGCGCGCCGGCCGGCACAAGGCGATCCCGATCCTGATGCTGACGGCCCGCACCGACGAGATGGACAGAATCCTCGGTTTGGAGATGGGCGCCGACGACTATCTCGCCAAGCCCTTTGCCGCGCGCGAGCTTCTTGCCCGCATCAAGGCGGTGCTGCGGCGTACCCGCATGCTGCCGCCCAACCTGCAGATCAGTGAGGCTGGTCAATTGCTGACCTTCGGTGACTGGCGGCTCGACACGGTCGCACGTCACCTTCTCGACAAGGAAGGGACCGCGATTGCCTTGAGCGGTGCCGAATACCGGCTGCTTCGTGTCTTCATCGACCATCCGCAGCGCGTGCTCAACCGCGACCAGCTTCTGAGCCTGACGCAGGGCCGCGACGCCGAACTCTTCGATCGCTCGATCGATCTTCTTGTCAGCCGCCTGCGGCAGCGCCTGGGGGACGATGCGCGCGAGGCGACCTATATCAAGACGGTGCGCAGCGAAGGTTATGTCTTCTCGGTGCCGGTCGAAATTTCTGAGCCGCGCCGATGAGAGCCGATATTGCCATCCTGGCGAACCTGACGTGGCCGAGAACTCTGCGATCGCGGATATTTCTCATTCTTTTGATCGGTTTGGCCTTCGCCTATGGGCTCTCCTTCAGTGTTCTCTACATGGAGCGCTACATGTCGGCCAAGGCGGTGATGCTCGGCACGCTGGAGAACGACGTCGCGACATCGATTGCCGTTCTCGATCGGCTTCCGGCAAGTGAGCGCGGCGACCTTCTGGACTGGCTGAGCCGCGGCAACTACCGTTTCGAACTTGGGACTGGCCTTGCCGGTGCGCCCGACAGCTCCAGCAAGGCGAGGGAGATCGCAGGAAAGATAGAGGCGGCCGCCGGGCATCGCTTTCCAATCCGCGTCGAACGGATTCCGGGTGAGGTGAGCCGGCTGCAGGCGCATCTTACGCTGAGCGACGGAACTCCTCTGACGATCGATGTCACACCGAGAGGCGTGATGCCGATCGCCGCATGGCTGCCTTATGTTTTCGCGATCCAGATGGCGCTGCTCATTCTCTGCACCTGGTTTGCGGTCCGCCAGGCGATCCGGCCGCTCGGCGAGCTCGCCGCTGCTGCCGATGCGCTCGATCCTGATAAGGACGGTCAGGCTTTGAGCGAGGCCGGTCCGAGCGAGGTGGCGCATGCGGCAAGAGCGTTCAATGCGATGCGGGAGAGGATCGCCCATTATCTCGAGGAACGGGTGCAGATACTGGCGGCGATCTCGCATGATCTGCAGACGCCGATCACCCGCATGCGGCTGCGCGCCGACATGGCGGAGGATTCACCTGAGAAGGACAAGCTGGTGCATGATCTCGCCGAGATCCAGCGTCTCGTCCAGGACGGCATCGCCTATGCGCGCAGCGCCCACGGCAGCGGAGAGAAGAACGCCCGCATCGATCTCGCCTCGTTCATCGACAGTATAGCCTACGACTATCAGGACACTGGAAAGGCCGTTACGGTCGTCGGTCTGGTTGAAGGCGCCGCCTTCACCAGGCCGCACGCCCTTCGCCGTATTCTGTCGAATTTCATCGACAATGCCTTGAAGTTTGCCGGCGCCGCCGAGATCAGCGTCGAGCGAGGCGCTGACAATTCCGTCGTCATCAGCGTTATGGATCGCGGACCCGGCATTCCGGATGATATGCTCGAAGCCGCGATGCAGCCCTTCTTCCGGCTCGAGCAATCCCGCAATCGGGAGACGGGCGGCACAGGTCTCGGGCTGGCAATCGCCCAGCAACTGACGGCCAAGATCGGCGGTTCTCTGAAGCTCTACAATCGCTCGGGTGGCGGACTGGCGGCTGAAGTCACCATTCGGTGATGTTGAAATTATCGGAATGGATTGTACGGGAAAATGTCCTGGACGCCGGATGCTACGTTTTGTGACATTTCGGCCGAGTCCGGAAACATGCTGGATATATCGATCCGTCAAACCACACTCCGTCAACCCGGCCGCGGTAGCGGCCAGTCGCATGAAGCGACGCAACAAGGAGTGTTTCCGTGACCAAGATCGACAAGGTACTTTATACCGGCAGGACCCGCACCACCGGCGGACGCGACGGCGCCTCGCAGAGCGATGACGGAGAGCTGGACATCAGGCTCTCGCCTCCCGGCAGCGCCCGGCCCGGCACCAATCCCGAACAGCTTTTCGCAGCCGGCTGGTCGGCCTGCTTCATTGGTGCGATCGGCATTGCTGCCGGCAAGCTGAAGGTCAGGCTGCCGGCAGAGACCGCTGTGAATGCGGAGGTCGACCTCGGTACGACCGATGGCGACTATTTCCTGCAGGCCCGTCTCAAGGTCAGTCTACCTGGCATCGAAGCGGATGTGGCAAAGGCGCTGGTGGATGAGGCGCACCGGACCTGCCCCTATTCGAAGGCGACGCGCGGCAATATCCACGTCGAAGTGACCGTTGCCTGACGCACAGGGATTGCCGGTCGGCCTCATGATGGAGGATTTGATGAGATTGATGATCATCTGCATTCTGGGAGCTACGGTCTTCGCCGCGCCCTGCGTTTATGACGTGAGTTCGCGCGAGCCTTCGCCGCTGGCGAGCCTCGTCGCGGCGGCGTCCGCAGCCTCCTCGGATCAATAGGGAGAAAGACAGTGAAACTCTACCAGAATGAAATTTCTTCGGCCACATCGAGGGTCCGGATCGCGCTCGCCCTGAAGGGACTGACGGCCGAAGCACTGCCGGTCTCGATCCTCGGCGAAGAGGCCGAGAGCCGGCAGGATGGATATCGCAGCGTCAACCCTCAGGGGCTGGTGCCGGCTTTGCTGACGGATAGCGGCGCGCTCATCACCCAGTCGCTGGCGATCGTCGAATATCTCGACGAGATTCAGCCTGAGCCGCCTCTGATGCCTGAGACCGCCGAAGACAGGGCGCAGGCCCGGTCGATCGCGCTGGCGATTGCCGCCGAGATCCACGCGCTACTGCCGCCGCGGATCGGCCTGCATCTCAAGACCGCCTTCCAGGCGGATGCAGATGCCATCACAGCCTGGAGCCGTCACTGGATCGGCGAAGGGATGGGCGCCGTCGAGAGGATGATCGCTGGCCGCAGGCATGGTGCCTTCGCCATCGGCGATCGGCCTGGTCTTGCCGATATTTTCCTCTTCCCGCAGGCAATCAGTGCCCGGCGCTTGGGCTTCGATCTCGCCCAATGGCCTGGTATTGCGGACATCGTTGCGAAGCTCGAAGCGATACCGGCATTTCAGGAGAATGCCCCGGCGCCAAGGAAATGACGTGAACGATGGAGAAGCGGCTGCGGTTGATGACGGCCGCTTCTCAATCAACGATCATCGTGGCGAGGGCACTTTCGAGGCTGCCGAGATCCTCGGCAGTCAGGTTGAGCTGCGCTGCCCCGATGTTCTCCTCCAGGCGATGCAGCTTGGTGGTACCGGGGATCGGTACGATCCAGGGCTTCTGGGCAAGCAGCCACGCGAGCGCCCCTGAGCGGAGGTGGCGCGCTTGCGCGCGGCGATGTCCGTGAGATCGACGAGGCCTAGTTGGCCTTTCGTGCTTCCTGCGAAAAGCGCGGCACGATGTTGCGGAAATCCTTGCTGTCGAATGTAGTAGCCTCGCTGGTTGCGCCGGTGAGGAAGCCCTTGCCGAGTGGGCTGAACGGAATGAAGCCGGTGCCGAGTTCTTCGAGCACCGGCAGGATGTCCTGCTCAGCTTCGCGCCACCAGAGCGAATATTCGCTCTGCGGATTCGTTGTTGTAGGGACCGTAGGCTTCGGCTGTGTCGAAGAATGTCACGCCGCGTTTGATGGCCGCCGGATCAGTGCGACGGCATCCTGGATACTGTCGCCGGCCCATTACCATAACTCAGCCCCATGCAGCCGAGACCGATGTCCGAGACTTGAAGTCCGCTGTTTCCACGTTGACGCAACCGCATAGCCCTTTCCTTTCAGCCTCGATATTCGCTGTCGGTGACATGCTCCATCCAGTCGACGACCTTACCTTCGAGCTGTTCCTGGATGGCGATGTGGGTCATCGCGGTCGTTGGCGCGGCGCCGTGCCAATGCCGCTCGCCCGGAGCGAACCAGACCACGTCTCCGGGGCGGATCTCTTCGATGGGGCCGCCTCCACGCTGGACGCGGCCGCAGCCTACCGTGACGATCAGCGTCTGGCCGAGCGGATGGGCGTGCCAGGCGGTGCGGGCGCCGGGTTCGAACGTGACGCTGGCGCCGGCCGCGCGAGCGGGATAGGTGACGGAAAACAGAGGGTCGATACGCACCGTGCCGGTAAACCAGTCTTTCGGCCCCTTGGCCGATGGCTGCGAACCGTTTCGTTTGATTTCCATGAGGGTGTTTCCCTCTGCCGTTCGAACAGGATCGTCCGCGTTCCAGGATAGGTAGCGCGTGGCTTTAGCCTGGATTAGATGGTATCTCCGGCAAGGACCTATGAGAAAGTTTCATAAATGCCGCGCCCGACCATTGATGATCTCACCGTCTTTCTAGCCGTTGCCCGCGCGCAGAGCTTCACGAAGGCGGCGGGGAAGCTCGGCGTATCGCAATCGGCGCTCAGCCACACCATCGGGGGGCTGGAGGAGCGGCTCGGGCTGCGATTGCTGACGCGCACGACGCGCAGCGTATCGCCGACCGAGGCCGGCCAGCGCCTGCTCGCCACCATCGGTCCGCGAGTGGACGAGATCGAGACCGAACTCGCAGCCCTCAGCGCGTTTCGGGAAAAGCCGGCCGGCACCATCCGCATCAACGCCGGCGAACATGCGGCGGAGACGGTGCTCTGGCCCGTCCTGGAAAAACTCCTGCCCGACTATCCCGACATTAACCTCGAGATCATCGTCGATTACGGCCTGACCGACATCGTCGCCGAACGCTACGATGCGGGCGTGCGGCTGGGGGAACACGTTGCGAAGGACATGATCGCGGTGCGCATCGGTCCCGACATGCGCATGGCCGTGGTCGGCGCTCCCGCTTATTTCGAACGACGTCCGAAGCCGTCAAGGCCGCAGGATCTTATGGACCACAACTGAATCAACCTGCGCCTGCCGACCTATGGCGGCATCTATGCGTGGGAGTTCGAGAAGGAAGGACACGAACTTAAGGTTCGCGTCGAAGGACAGTTGGTGTTCAACAATATTGGGCTGCGGCTGAATGCGGCGCTGGCCGGAGCGGGGCTGGCCTATATGCCGGAGGATGCCGTGGAACTGCATGTTGCCAGCGGCCGGCTCACGCGCGTGCTAGAAGACTGGTGCCCGCCGTTTCCCGGCTACCATCTCTACTATCCGAGCCGCCGGCATGCTTCGGCGGCTTTCGCGCTGGTCGTAGATGCCCTTCGCCTTCGGCGATAGAGGCCTGTTTCCCGGCCGACAGCCCACGCATGCAGATCAGCGCCGACGACCTTCCCAAACGGACCTCCGTAGCTCTTTGAAGCCGCGGCAAATGGGACTGCGCGGCTGATTTGACATTCTATCGGTCGCCGCTACTTCAAATAAAAACTGAAGGAAACAATGAATGAATACTGCTGTGCCTGCCACGAAAGCTCGGACTGGAGTGTCCGGTTTGGACACAATTCTGGCGGGCGGACTCTCCACGGGCCACGTGTTTCTACTGGAAGGGAATCCGGGAGCGGGCAAAACCACCATTGCCCTGCAGTTCCTGATCGAAGGCGCACGGCTTGGTGAGCGCGGACTCTACATCACCCTTTCGGAAACGGAGAGCGAATTGCGGGCCGGCGCCGCGTCGCATGGGATGCTGATCGACGGCAATATCGAGGTCTTCGAGGTCGTGCCGCCGGAAAGCCTGCTTGATGCCGATCAGCAGCAGAGCCTGCTTTATTCGTCGGATCTCGAACTTGGGGAGACGACAAAGGAGATTTTTGCCGCTTTCGAACGCGTCAATCCTCGCCGCGTGGTTGTCGATAGCCTTTCCGAGATAAGGCTGCTTGCACAAAGCTCGCTTCGCTACCGTCGGCAGATCCTGGCGCTCAAACATTATTTTGCCCGACGGGGCGCGACGGTCCTTCTGCTCGACGATCTCACCTCCGACGTGCTCGACAAGACGGTGCACAGTGTCGTTCACGGCGTCATCCATCTCGAGGAACTGGCGCCGAGTTACGGTTCCGAGCGCCGACGTGTAAGGATCATAAAATATCGCGGACAAGCCTTTCGGGGCGGTTATCACGATTTCATCATTCAGACCGGCGGCGTCATGGTGTTTCCCCGTCTTGTTGCCGCCGAACACAGATCGACGTACCTCCGTGATCAGATTTCCTGCAATATCCCGAAGCTGGACCTTCTTCTTGGGGGCGGCCTTGAACGAGGTTCCAGCACGCTTATCCTCGGTCCTTCCGGCACAGGCAAAAGCACGTTTTCGTTTCAGTTCCTAGCGGCGGCGGTCGCACGAGGCGAGAAGGCGGCGGCCTTCATCTTCGACGAGGAGCTCGGCTTGCTCTTTGCGCGCCTGAAGGCGCTCGGAATCGATCTCGAAGCGATGAGGGATGCGGATCAAATCCACATCGAACAGCTCGATGCCGCCGAACTGTCGCCGGGCGAATTCGCCCACCGGGTGCGCGACTGCGTCGACAAATCGGGAGCAAAAACAGTCATCATCGACAGTATCAACGGATATCAGTCTTCAATGCCGGATGAGAACTCGCTGATCCTTCACATGCATGAGCTGCTGCAATATCTGAACAGGCGTGGCGCCAACACCTTTCTGACCGTCGCCCAACACGGACTGGTTGGTGACATGAAGGCACCCGTCGACGTTACATATCTCGCCGATACCGTCATTCTGCTACGCTACTTTGAGGCTGCGGGAAAGGTACGGCGGGCGGTTTCGGTGATCAAGAAGCGGACCGGCTTTCACGAAGATACCATCCGGGAGTACCGCATCGACGCTTCCGGCCTGACGCTTGGAGAGCCCCTCATCGGGTTCCAGGGCGTTCTTCGCGGCGTGCCTGAATTCATCGGCACTTCGGCGCCGCTGCTGTCGAGCGATGTTGGGGATAGCGGCAATTCCTAATTCCGGCAAACCGAAAGCACTGATCTACGCCCCCGCCGGGCGTGACGCCTGGGTGGCTATTTCGTTGATCGAAGAGGCCGGACTAGCATCCATTGCCGCGGCCGACCTCTCCATGTTCGCCTCGTCACTCAGCGATGACATCGCGTTCGGCGTTCTGACGGAAGAAGCGGTTCGCTCGAGCGATTTGAAGGCGATCGCCGCCTGGGTGTCGGCACAGCCGAGCTGGTCGGACCTGCCGTTCATAGTCCTCACCACGCGGGGTGGCGGGCCTGAGCGAAATCCGGGTGCGGCCAGGCTTTCCGAGGTACTCGGCAACGTCACCTTCCTCGAAAGGCCGTTCCATGCAACGTCCTTCATCAGCGTTGCCCGGACCGCCCTGAAGGGACGTCAGCGCCAGTACGAAGCGCGCGCGCAGCTCGAGGCCCTCGGCGAGGGAGAGCGGCGGCTGCAGGCCGCGCTCGCCGCGGGTCGTCTCGGGGCATGGGAGCTGGAACTGTCCTCGACGGCCTTGTCAGTCTCGGCGACATGCAAGGCAATTTTCGGCCGAGATCCAGACGATGAAGTGACTTTCGACGATCTGATCGCAAGCATTCATCCCGAGGACCGGGATCTGGTGCAGGCAAGCCTGCGCCAGACGATCGACACCGGGCGGGACTATTCGATCGAGCACAGGACGATCTGGCCGGATGGATCCTTGCATTGGACAGAGGTCCACGCGCAGCTCTATGCCGACAGATATGGTTCCGCCAGGAAGCTCGTCGGCGTCTGCTCCGACACCACGGCTCGCAAGACCGCCGAGGAAAATCTGAGACGGCTCAACGAAAATCTCGAAGAACGCGTCAGGGAACGGACGAGGGAGGTCAACGCTGCCCATCAGACCCTGATCGAGGAGGTTGCCCAGCGTGAGCGCGCCGAGGAGCAGCTTCGCCAATCCCAGAAAATGGAGGCGATCGGCCAACTCACGGGCGGCGTCGCCCATGATTTCAACAACCTGCTGATGGTGGTTCTTGGAAATCTGGAGCTGCTGGGAAAGCATGTCGCCGGAGATGCCAAGGCGACGCGTCTGGTCGAGGGTGCACTGCAGGGCGCACAGCGGGGAGCGGCGCTGACGCAGCGATTGCTGGCTTTTGCAAGACAGCAGGATCTGCAGGTCAAGGCCGTCGATCTCGCCGAGCTGGTTTCTGGGATGAACGACCTGCTACGGCGCTCGGTCGGCCCCTCGGTCAGCATCGAGACCATGCTGCCGGCTGCGTTGCCGCCGGCGCTCGCCGATGCGAACCAGCTGGAACTGGCCCTGCTCAACCTTGCGGTCAATGCCCGTGATGCGATGCCGGAAGGAGGCACGCTGTGCATATCCCTGCGCGAGGAACAGGTCATCGGTAATGATCGCGATGTCGGCGAGGGCAGCTATCTTGTGCTTGCGGTCGCGGATAGCGGCATCGGTATGGATGCGGACACGCTGAAGAAGGCAGTCGATCCGTTTTTTTCGACCAAGGAGCTCGGAAAGGGGACAGGTCTTGGCCTGTCGATGATCCATGGGCTCGCCGTCCAGCTCAATGGGGCTCTTGTTCTGACAAGCGAAGTCGGGGTGGGAACGACCGCGGAATTGTGGCTTCCGGCGACCGGACTGCGCCCCGAGCGGCCGGTCGATGAATTGCCTGCACCTCAAGCCGCGTCGAGACTGAGGATTCTTTTGGTCGATGACGATGCTCTAATCGCGATGAGTTCGGTCGACATGCTGGAAGATCTCGGCCACGAGGTCGTCGAAGCAAATTCCGGCTCCGAGGCGCTCGAGCTCATCAGGAGCGGTGAGCATTTCGACTTGATGATCACCGATTATTCGATGCCCGGCATGACGGGCGCGCAGCTCGCCCTGTCGGTGCGGGGCCTGTACCCGCACCTGCCGATCGTTCTGGCGACAGGTTATGCCGATCTTCCTGCCGGCACGGACATTGATCTTCCGCGATTGGGAAAGCCCTACAATCAGGCTCAACTCGCCAAGGAAATTACCAAGGCAATGGCAAGCGCCGCGCCTCCGATTTTGAGACCTGGCCGCAATGCAGGCGCTTCAGGCGCTAACCTGTCCAAGGCCGACGACAGCCGCGATGAAATCGGCGATGGCGCCTGTGTTGTCTAGATCGAAGACCGGTAGGGACGTATCCGCTACGGCGTGATCGGCGGCGATCGCGCAGATATGAGGATCGGTCGGCGCCAGCGGCTCGCGATTGGCGGCCTCCAGGCGTCGCGCCTCGATCTTCGGGATCGGCTCGCGCTTATAGCCTTCGATCAGAACGAGATCGCAAGGGGCAAGCCGCGCGAGGATTTCCTCGAACTCGGGTTCGGGCGCGCCGCGGAGCTCATGCATGATGGCGTAACGAGTGCCGGAGACGATGGTGACCTCGTGGGCGCCGGCCTGGCGGTGACGGTAGCTGTCGGCTCCAACCTTGTCGATGTCGAAATCATGATGGGCATGCTTGATCGTCGAGATCCGGTAGCCGCGGCGGGTGAACTCCGTCACCAGCCGGACGGCAAGCCCGGTTTTGCCCGAGTTCTTCCAGCCGGCGATGCCGAAGATTTTCGGTGCGGTCATGTGCGCAGGGCCTCCAGCCAGCGTTCCGCCTCGATGAGATCGTCAGGCGTGTTGATGTTGAAGAAGGGGTCGAGCAGGCTGGCGCGGGTCGGATGCAGCGGAAACGCCACTTCCGTAACGTCATGCCGCAACAGGAAGTCACGCACGCGGCGTTTCGCGTCGGTGGCGATCCAGTCTTCCAGGTCGGTGGCCAGTGTCACCGGCCAGAGACCGAAGACCGGATGGCTGCGGCCCTCGGAGGCGGCAATGGCGATCTGCGACGGGCGCTCCAGGGCTGCGGCCAGACGGGCGACGAGATCGATGGGAAAGAACGGGCAATCCACAGAGACGGTTACGACATGGGAAATCGCCGGAAGGCCGGCGCCGTAGACCATGGCCGCGTGGATGCCGGCCATCGGCCCGGCCTTGCCAGGAATGCGGTCGGGAACCGCGGCCACGTCCTCGGCGACTGCGTCAGCGTTGACAGCAACTGAGATGACCTGCTGCGAGAGACGGAGCAGCACATGGCGAAGCAGGCTCTCGGTTCCGAGCATCACCTCCGCCTTGTCGCGGCCCATGCGCTGCGAGCGGCCGCCGGCCAGCACGACGCCTGCTATGTCGGATCTGTCGAGCGGGAGTTCAGCCATCATCCTGCCTCAAACCGGTGAGCGCGGCGCCGATTCCTGCGCGATCGGGGGCACGCGGCGCTTGGCTTCACGATAGAACGTATAGAGGCCGGAAGCGATGACGATTGCGGCACCGAGGAGTGTCCAGCTGTCAGGCACTTCAGCGAAGAAGAAAAAGCCGAGCAGCGAGGAGAAGATCAGGCTGGTATAACGAAAGGGCGCGACGAAGGAAATTTCCCCGGTGCGCATGGCGAGGATCACGGACTGATAGCCGACGAGTACCAGCACTGAGGCGAGAAGGAGGTGTCCAAGGGAAGTCACGCTGACCGGCTGCCAGCCGCCGAGCACGGGAATGAGAAGCGCGCCGAAGAAGGAGATGGAGGTCGCGGTGATGACGGTGATCATCAACGATGGAATCTTCGGATCGATCGAGCGGGTGGCGAGATCGCGGCCGGCCGTCGTCATGACCGCACCGACGCAGAGGAGGGCGGCGGCGGTGAACCCTTCGGGGCCGGGGCGGATAATAATCATCACGCCGACGAGGCCGACGATGATCGCCGACCAGCGCCGCCAACCGACAGGCTCCTTGAAGAAGAGCGCGGCGCCGAAGGTGACGACCAGCGGCAGTGACTGCAGGATCGCTGAGGCATTGGCGATCGGCATCATGCCGAGCGCGGTGATATAGGTGACGGCAGAGAGCATCTCGCAGATGATGCGGAGAATGATCATCGGCTTCAGCACGACGCGCCAGGAGCGCAGCGCGCCCATTTTCCTGGCGATCAGGTAGACGAGCAGGCTTGTGAAAAGGCCGCGCAGGAACATGATCTCGCCCGCATTCATATGGGCGATCACCGATTTGGAGAGTGCGTCGCTCGCGGAAAAGCCGGCCATCGCCATGCTCATATAGATGGCGCCCTCGGTATTGCGTGACCGCGACATGAAGAGATTCCCTTTACCTGTGCGCTCCTTCTTAGTCGGGATGATAAATGAAGGGAATCGAATGAATGTCACACCCTGGGATAAATCGATGATGCAGCGCACAATGACGCTGACGTTACGGCAGGCGACTATATGGAACTTGCGTCAAATGCCGATCTAGCTCGCGAATCCGATGTGGCCAGTATAATTTCCTTCCCAACCCGGTTGCGAAACTGATCGCTGATCAAGACCATCCGCATTCGCGAGTTTTGCCTTTGCGCGCGGGAAACGGGTGGCTGCATCGACTGATGTCTGAGATCTGGGATGCCTCGACAACTGAGGAGAAACGGACATGACCCTTCTGACCGACAAAACCGCGATCATCACCGGCGCAAGCTCGGGCATCGGCCATGCGGCCGCGAAGGTTTTTGCACGCCAAGGCGCGAGACTGGTAATCAACGGCCGGCGGCAGGAGGCGCTCGATGCCGTCGTCGCCGAGATCGAGGCAGAGGGCGGTGAGGCTGTCGCCATTGCCGGCGACGTCAGGGACGAGGCGCTGCAAGCAAGGCTGGCCGAAACAGCGGTTTCGCGGTTCGGTACGCTCGATATCGCCTTCAACAATGCCGGTGGACTCGGCGAGATGGGGCCGGTCGGAGGAGTGTCACTGGAGGGCTGGCGCGAGACGATCGAGACCAATCTGACGGCCGCCTTCCTCGGCGCCAAGCACCAGTCGGCGGCGATGGGAGAGGGCGGCGGTTCGCTGATCTTCACCTCCACCTTCGTCGGCTACACTGCCGGCATGCCCGGCATGGGCGCCTATGCGGCGAGCAAGGCCGGCTTAATTGGTCTCGTGCAGGTGCTGGCCGTTGAACTCGCGTCCCGCAAAATCCGCGTCAACGCGCTGCTGCCTGGTGGGACCGATACGCCTGCCAGCATCACTAACGCGCCCGATGCCACCGCGGAACTGCTCGCCTTCGTCAATGGGCTTCATGCGTTGAAACGCATGGCGCTGCCAGAAGAGATCGCCAATGCGGCGCTCTTCTTGGCGTCCGACCTGTCTAGCTTCGTGACGGGGACGGCGATGTTGGCGGATGGTGGGGTGTCGATCAGCCGGACGTAATTGGGTGAGGGGCGTTCATTTTGTCTTCGCTGGCGCTCCGCGAAGCCAGGCAATGAAGGGCGTGCCGTGTGGCCCCCTCATCTGCCTGCCGGCATCTTCTCCCCGAGGGGAGAAGGGACTCGTGGCGGCGCCTTGCTCCCTCTTCTCCCGAGCGGGGAGAAGATGCCCGTCAGGGCAGATGAGGGGGCGAGGAGCGTCGGCGGCAAGCGAAAGGTATATGGCTGCTTCAGGTTCCAGCTTCAATGCCTTCCCAGCCCGCCTACGACATGATCAACCCGCCATCGACATTGATCGTCTGGCCGGTGATGTAAGCGGCGTCGTCGCTGGCGAGGAAGGTCACCAGGCCGGCGACGTCCTCGCCGGAGCCGGCGCGTTTCATCGGGATGCCCTCGACCCATTCCTTCATCAGCTCGCCCGGGCCGTAATTGCCGAGCAGCTTGCCCCAGGCCTGGTCGTTGTAGGCCCACATGTCGGTCTCGATGATGCCGGGGCAGAAGGCGTTGACGGTGATGTTATCGGTCGCGACTTCCTTGGCGAGGCTTTGGGTGATGCCAACGACGCCCATTTTCGAGGCGGCGTAGTGCGGCGTGAAGATGAAACCGTCGCGGGCCTGGCCGGAGGCGGTGTTGATGATGCGGCCGCCGCGCTTGTGTTTGCGCATTCTTGCAATGGCCTCCTGGGCGCAGAGGAAGACGCCCTTGGTGTTGACTGATATGACCTTGTCCCACTCGTTTTCCGTCAAGTCTTCGACGCGCGCGATGGTGATGACGCCGGCATTCTGGATCGACACGTCGACCGCGCCGAATTCCTTTTCGGCCGCATCGTAGAGCGCGATGACGCTCGCCTTGTCGGTGACGTCGCCGATAAAGGAGATCGCCTTGCCGCCTTCAGCACGGATCTGTTCGGCAACGCCGTGGACCAGGTCCTCATTCGCCGAGACGACGAGATTGGCGCCTTCGCGCGCGAAGCGCCTGGCGATGGCAGCGCCGATGCCGCGGCTGCCCCCGGTGATGACGACGGTCTTTTGCTCAAAGCGTTTCATGCTCTTTCCTCGTCTCCTGACATAAGCAGCAAATCTCGGCGCAACCGCCCGTTCGATCGGCGCGAAGGGCGGGCAGACGGCGATATCGCACGCCGTCATGCCCGTTAGTCCCTTCTGCGCCTCGGTCTCAGCCAGGGAGGAGGCGAGACCGTTCATTTTCCAGCGGCCGGCTTCTCATCTCATCACCAGCAGCAGAAACCGCCATCGACGAGAAGATCGACGCCGGTCACGAAACTTGCTGCATTCGACAGAAGGAACACCGCCGGACCTACCATTTCGTCGACGGTTGCCATGCGCTGCATCGGCGTCTGCTCTTCGAAGAGCTTGGTCTGGTGGACCATCTCAGGACGGGTGTTCATCGGCGTTGCCGTGTATCCGGGGGAGATGGTGTTGACGCGAATGCCGCGGCCGACCCATTCCATGGCCAGAGACTTCGACATGTGGATGACGCCCGCCTTGGAGGCGTTGTAATGCGCCTGGCTCAGCCCCCGGTTGACGATGACGCCGGACATGGAGGCGATGTTGACAATGGAGCCGCGCCCATTCTTCAACATTGCGCGGGCCTCGGCCTGGCAGGACAGGAATATGCCCTTGAGGTTGATATCCATCAGCGTCTGATATTGATCCTCCTCCATCTCCTCCGCCGGGTTGGCGTTGGCGATGCCGGCAGCGTTGACGGCAAGCGTCAGGGTGCCGAGATCGGCTTCGGTGCGTGCGACGGCATCTGCAAGGGAGGATTTGCTCGTGACGTCAGCCGCGATCTCGATCGAGCGGCAGCCGGCGGCGCGGATATATTCGGCTGTCCTCGCCAGTCCGTCGTCGGTCCGGCGGTCGAGCAGGGCCACGTCGGCGCCGCATTGGGCAAGGCCCATGGCAATGCGCTGCCCGATGCCGCTGCCGGCGCCGGTGACGATGGCAACCTGGCCGCTGAGATCGAAAAGCTTCGGGGCGTTCAGAGTGATGTCGGACACCGCTCTTCCTTTCTCTGTTGTTTTGTTTTCACGCAATTCCTGACGCAAAACCGCTGCACACTTTTGCTGGAATTGCTTTAGATGGTAGCGAGCTCCATGACCGAAACGTCATTCGCCTGGTCACGATCGAGGATCCCTGCTTGCTTGCCTTGTGCGAGCACGAGAATGCGATTGGAGACGCCGAGCACTTCCTCGAGGTCCGAGCTTACAACGATGACCGCCACGCCCTGTTTGGCAAGATTGACGATAATGTCGTAGATGCCGGCGCGGGCGCCGACATCAATGCCTCTCGTCGGTTCGTCGAGCACGACGACCTTCGGATCGCGCATGAGCCACTTGGCGATCACGACCTTCTGCTGATTGCCGCCTGATAGGTCCGAGGCGTATTGCTCGGCACGGCCCTTGACGCCGAACTTGGCGACGGCCTTTTCCGCAAAGGAGCGCTTGATGCGCGGTGTGATCCAGCCGCCGCCCAGTTTGTCGAGATTGGCGTAGACGATGTTCTCGCTGATCCGGTGCCCGACGACGAGGCCTTGCTCCTTGCGGTCTTCGGGAACCATCACGATACCCCTCGCGATCGCGTCCGCGGGATCGCGCAGGCTCAGTTCCTCGCCTTCCAGTTTGATCGAACCGGCGCTGATCGGATCTGCGCCCGAAATGGCACGCACCAGTTCGGTGCGGCCGGCGCCGACCAGCCCGGCGATGCCGAGAATTTCGCCGGCCCGCACCTCGAAGGTAACGTGACGGAACGAGTCGTCCGGCGAGCTCAGGCCGGAGACTTGAAGCACCGGGCGATCTGTCGGAACGGGCAGGGTGGGGAACAGGCGGTCAAGCGGGCGTCCGACCATGCTCTCGACAATGGTTCGCACCGGGGTGGCGCTGTCTGCGAATTCCTGCACCCGCTCGCCGTCGCGAAGAACGACGATGCGGTCGGTGATCTTCTTGATCTCTTCCATACGGTGGGAAATGTAGACGATGCCCACGCCTTCCGACCGAAGCTTGCGAACCTGTTCGAACAGAGCTTCCGTCTCTGCGCCGCCCAGGGCGGCTGTCGGCTCATCGAGGATCAGCAGCTTTGCGTTGAGCGCCAGCGCCTTGGCGATCTCGATGAGTTGCTGATTTGCCGTGGAAAGGCCGGCGACCTTCCGCGTTGCCGGTATGTGAAGGTTCAAGCGAGCAAGCTGGTCCTGGGCGCGGCGAACCATCTGGGCACGATCGACGACGCCGTTTTTCATCGGCCAGCGTCCGATGAAGACGTTTTCGGCGATCGAGAGTTGTGGCAGAAGCTGCAGTTCCTGGTGGATCAGGACAATGCCCTTGTCGATCGCCTCCCTGGGATTGGCCGGGGCATAGGGCTGCCCCAGCCATGTCATCGATCCTTCGGACGGCGTGCGGGAACCGGCTATGATGCCCGACAGCGTGGACTTGCCTGCTCCGTTTTCACCCAGAAGAGCAACCACTTCGCCGGGACAGACGTCCAGGCTGACATTCTTCAGCACTTGGAGCGGCCCATACCACTTGGATATGCCCCTCAGGGAGAGAACGGGATCAGTCATGGCACACCTCCTCAAGACCTCGGCTTTATCAGGGATGGTTGGCGATGAAGCCTGCGACGTTTTCCTTGGTTGTCAGCGTGGCATCCATGAGCTGGACCGGGGGTACCTTCTCGCCGGCGACAAGCTTGGCGGCATTTTCAACGGCGTCGCGGCCCATCTTCTGTGTCTGCTGAGTGGCCGTAACGTCGAAGACGCCCTTGCTGAGGGCTTCGAGCGCTGCGGTGTCGCCGTCGAAGCCGCCAACCACGATCTTCTGGGAAGGTTTCGCGACCTTGATCGCCTGGGCGGCGCCGAGTGCAAGAGCATCAGCCTGAGCGAATACGATCGAAACGTCCGGGTTGGCCTGCAGCATGTTCTGCATGATCTGGAAGCCTTCATCCTGGCTCCAGATGTTGGAGTACTGCTCGGCGACGACCTTCACATCCGGGTTGGCCTTAAGAGATTCACCGCAGCCCTTCGAGCGATCGACTTCCGGGGTCGTGCCCTTCTGGCCATGAATGATGACCATCTTCCCCTTGCCGCCGGCTTCCTTCAGGATATAGTCGCAGACGGCCTTGGCTGAGGCGACGGAATCCGTTGCGAGGAATGTGTCGCCCGGGGCCCCCTCCGCGTTGCGGTCAACGTTAACCACCGGGATGCCGGCATTCTTGGCGAGCTTGACCGGAACGCTCGCAGCGGCCGCACCTGCCGGAATGTAGATCAGCGCGTCGATTTTCTGGGTCAGAAGATCCTGGATCTGGTTGACCTGTGTCGGCCCGTCGCCCTTGGCGTCGACCGTAATGACCTCGATGCCGCGCTTCTTGGCTTCGGCCTCGACCGATTGCTTGATCTGGTTGAAGAAGTTTGCCTGCAGGTTGGCGACGGCGAGGCCGAGCTTCTTCAGTTCCGCCGCGTGTACCGGACCAAGCATGAGACCGAGCAGTGCGGCAGATGCGAGCATGGTGCGCGCTATTTTCATTGTAGTTCCTCCGTTGTTAATGGCACCCTCGGGTATGTCCTCCCCCTCGGGTTATTGATCCGCCCCGATCTTTCAGGGCGGAATTCCGGGTCCGCCAAAGCGGCGGAGCCTGCTCGTCAGGCTCGACGCCGACGAATGGTTTCAGCGCCGACCGCAAGCACGATGACGATGCCGATGATCACCTGCTGAAGAAACGGTGAGACGTTGAGAAGATTGAGACCGTTGCGCAGCACTCCGATGATGAGAACGCCGATCAGAGTTCCTCCGATGCCGCCCGTACCGCCGGAGAGCGACGTCCCGCCGATAACGACTGCGGCGATGGTGTCGAGCTCATAGCCGAGGCCGCTGGAGGGCTGGACGGAATCGAGCCGGGCTGCGAGCACGACGCCTGCAAGTCCCGCAAGGACCGCACTCACGACATAGACGCTGATCGTTACAAGCGGAACATTGATGCCGGCCAGGCGCGCAACCTCGGGGTTTCCGCCCACGGCATAGAGCATGCGACCTTCGGACCGGAAGTGCAGGAAAAGCCATGCCGCCAGAACAACCGCAAGCATAAGAAAGACTGTGGCAGTCATGACGCCAAAGTGGCGATCGATCGCCAGCATCATGAACCAGTCGGGGAAGCCGACGATTTGCTGGCCGTCGGTGATCATGTTGGCAACGCCGCGGGCGGCCGACATCATTGCCAGAGTGGCGATAAAGGCCGGAACCCTGAACTGCGTCACCAGAAGTCCGACGATCAGTCCGCAAACAGCCGAGGCGATCAGCGCAAAGGCGATGCCGACGGGCAGGGGCAGGCCGGCGACGTTTGCGGTCCAGCCCATGACCATCATCGCCAGGGCGAGTGCCGAGCCGACGGAGAGATCGATGCCGCCGATCAGGATGACGAACGTCATGCCGACCGCCATAATGCCGAGAACGGTGATCTGGTCGAGAATGTTCAGGCCGTTTCGAACCGATAGAAACGTGTCCGTGCTGAAGCTCAGAAAGATGCATAGCGCGAGCAGACCCACGAGCGGGCCGGTAGCTCCCTTGAGCTTGCCCAGCCACGCACCGGACGAAAGCCTGTGTTCATTGATATCGAGCGCCACCATTGCTCCTCCCTATGCTTTAGGCCTTTATCGGTTATCCGTTCAATGCAGAATAAATATTCATGCCTGCTGGAAAATTCATTAACAACTTGGTTTCCGGCTGTCAATAACATTTCCGGTCACGTACGCTCTCGAGAGCTTCGCCAGAGGGGTTGACTAATCGATCTGTTGTGCAAAAATATTGATGATTGAATATTTATGCACACGAGGAGCCCATGGATACGACAGAACTCGAGCGTATCGCCCGCGAAATCCGATTGCGCGATCTCCAGGCGGTTTTTGAAGCTGGCGCCGGCCATATTGGTGGAGAGATGTCGGTCATCGACATTTTGACCGCCCTCTATTTTCGTGCGCTGAATGTCTGGCCTGATCAGCCCAAACACCCCAACCGCGACAGGTTCGTGCTTTCAAAGGGGCATACGGCTTGCGCTCTCTACGTGACGCTCGCAAAACGCGGCTTCATTCCGGAAGAGGAGATTTCCACCTTCTTGCAGCCGCATTCGAGGCTGAACGGACATCCGAATTGCAATAAGGTTCCTGGCGTCGAGACGAACACGGGGCCGCTCGGCCACGGTCTTCCGGTCGCAGTCGGAATGGCGAAGGCCGCCAAACTCTCGGGCGGGAAATTTCACACCTACGTCGTCACCGGAGACGGTGAGATGCAGGAGGGGTCCAACTGGGAAGCGATAATGGCGGCCGCCCAGTTCAAGCTCGATAATCTGACGCTGGTCATCGATCACAACAGGTTCCAGCAGGGAGCTGCGCTCGCCGAAACCAATGATCTCGCCCCTCTTCGTCCGAAGCTTGAAGCCTTCGATTGGGAAGTCACCGAAATCAATGGGAACAAGATGAGCGAAGTCGTTCCTGCTCTCGAACACCGGGGATCAAGGCCACATTGCATCGTCGCCCACACCAACAAGGGCCATGGAATCTCGTTCATGCAGGACCGGGTCGAGTGGCACCACAAGGTTCCGAGTAGGGAACAATACGAAATCGCATTGGCAGAATTGTCGGAGGCACTGTAATGAACGCGCCAGTAAACCCACCCAAGCTTCACGATTGCCGCGACGCATTCGCCTCCACGCTCGAGCGGCTGGCTGCCGAAAACGAAACGATCGTTGCCGTCTGCAATGATTCCGTCGGTTCCTCCAAGCTCGGCGGCTTCAAGTCGAAGTTTCCGGAGCGCCTCGTCAATGTCGGGATCGCGGAGCAGAACATGGTCGGCGTCGGTGCAGGGCTTGCCAATGGCGGACGGCTGCCCTTCGTGTGCGGCGCTGCTCCGTTTCTCACGGGCCGGTCGCTGGAGCAGATCAAGGCCGACATTTCCTACTCGAACGCCAACGTCAAGTTGGTCGGCATTTCGTCCGGAATGGCATATGGCGAACTCGGCCCGACCCATCACTCGATCGAAGATTTCGCCTGGACGCGGGTCCTGCCCAATCTCCCGGTCATCGCGCCCTGCGACCGGATCGAAACTGCCGCTGCCGTCGCCTGGGCGGCAACCTACAGCGGGCCCTGCTTCCTGCGTCTGTCGCGGGTCGGTGTGCCCGACCTGCTTCGGGAAGGCCATAAATTCGAACTGGGCAAGGCGAATCTCCTTCGCCAAGGTTCCCAAGTCACTCTGATCGCCAATGGGACATTGACGCATCGCATTGTGAAGGCTGCCGAAATTCTCGCAGACCGCGGCATCGATGCCAGGGTGCTCAACCTCGCAACGGTTCGTCCGATCGACGAGGAGGCCATCATCGCCGCAGCTAGGGAAACCGGAGCGATCGTCACGGCCGAAGAGCACTCAATCTTTGGCGGGCTCGGCTCCGCGGTGGCCGAAGTGGTGGTCGACCATGCTCCAGTGCCGATGAAGCGTCTCGGGGTTCCCGGCGTCTACGCCCCGACCGGTTCAGCGGAGTTCCTGCTCGACGAATTCGGGATGGCGCCGTCCGCAATCGCCGACGCCGCGCAGTCGCTGATCGAGCGCAAGTGATTGGGATCACGTGACCGGCCGGGACGCTTGCCGTCCCGGCCAGCACCTGATCCGGGGAGGATAGAATGCGGGCAATTCTGGCAATCGACCAGGGCACGACCAATTCAAAGGCAGTTCTCGTTTCCGAGAAGGGAAAAATCATCGGCAGAGGTTCGGCTCCTGTCGGTATCGGCTATCCGAAGCCGGGCTGGGTCGAACAAGACCCACAACGGCTCTACGCATCGGTCTGCGAAGCGGTCGACGCCTGCCTGAAGGCTGGCCCCGATGTGACTATCGAGGCCGTAGCTATTTCCAACCAGCGCGAGTCCGTCACCGCCTGGGACGCCGACACCGGAGAGGCGCTCGGACCGGTGGTCAGCTGGCAGTGCCGTCGAACGGCACAGGATTGCGAACGTTTGATTGCCGAAGGCCAGCTTGCCCGGGTGCAGGCGCTGACAGGCCTGCCATTGGATCCAATGTTCCCGGGTTCGAAATTCCGATGGCTGCTCGACCGCATTCCGGCCGGGCGATCGGTGCGGCTGGGAACGATCGACAGCTGGCTCGTCCACTGCCTGACGGGGGGGCGCCGGTATGCCTGCGACGCGTCGAATGCCGCCAGGAGCCAGTTGTTCGATCTCAGGGAGCAGAGATGGAGCGAAGAGCTCGGCGAGATCTTCGGCGTCGATATCGCGCTGCTGCCCGAGGTCCTCGACAGCTCCGCCGATTTCGGCAGGACCCAAGGCTTGCCGGGTGTGCCTGACGGTACTCCCATCATGGCCGCGATCGGCGACAGCCACGCCGCCCTGTTCGGTCATGGGGCCTTCAGGCCGGGCGACGGCAAGGTGACCTTCGGGACCGGCTCTTCGGTCATGACGACGCTTTCCCAGTTCATTCCTCCACGCAACGGCATCACGACAACGGTCGCGTGGCGTATCGGGGGAAAGCCGACTTTCGCTTTCGAAGGCAATATTCTGGTTTGCGCCGCCAGTCTTCCCTGGATGGCTGACATTCTCGGCCTCGCGGATGTCGCGGCCCTTGTCGAACTTGCAGCGAGCGCCGAGCGGGGCGGACCTGGATTCGTGCCGGCGTTCGTCGGCCTGGGTGCGCCTTACTGGAATGCCGATGCACGTGCGCTGTTCTCCCAGATCGACTTCAATACCACACGCGCGCAGATGGCTCGCTCGGTAACTGACTCCATCGCCTTGCAGGTGCATGACGTGATCGCGGCAATGCGGAGGCAGAGCGGTGGCGAACTTGGCGCGCTCTATGTCGATGGCGGACCGAGCCAGAATCGCTTCCTGATGCAGTGTGTGTCGAACCTGATCGAACATCCCGTGATCCAGTGCGAAGCACCCGAGTCGTCGGCCTTGGGCGCTGCATATCTCGCGGGGCTCTCGCTCGGCATGTGGAGCGATCTCCATGTTGTCGCGACGTTGCCGCGAAACACTGAGATCATCGAGCCGCAACCCATGGACCGCGCGGGACTTCTCGATACCTGGAATGATGCGCTCGCCCGCTCGACGTCCCGCGAAACACAGGCTAAAGGTGAATAAAAATTCAATCTGGGATTAGCGATGACTCGCCTCAACGAACTCCGCCTCATTTCAAGGGTCGCCCAGATGTACCACATAGAGGGACGGCGACAGGCGGAGATCGCAGAGCACCTTCGCCTGTCGCAGGCGACGGTGTCGCGGATGCTGAAGCGCGCTGAGGCTGAAGACATCGTGCGAACCAGCGTGATCCCTCCCGTCGGCACCTATAGCGAGCTTGAGGGCGCGCTTCGCGAGAAATACGGTCTGCCGGAGGCGATCGTCGTCGAGTGCACGGAAGATCGGGACGGGGCCATCATGGCCCGGATCGGCGAGGCAGCGGCGCATCTCTTGGAGGTGACGCTGGCGCCAGGGGAGATCATCGGCGTTTCGAGCTGGAGCCAGACCATTTTCAAGATGGTCGAGAACATCCATCCTCAGAAGAGCGCTCAGGCGAAATACGTCGTCCAGACCCTTGGAGGCATGGGCGATCCTTCGGTGCAGACGCATGCGACGCAGCTGACCACGCGGCTTGCACGACTGACCGGCGCCGAGCCGAAACTGCTGCCCGTGCAGGGCGTTACGACATCAAGGGAAGCAAAACTTCTGATGCAGGCCGACCCGTTCGTGCGCGAGACGATGGACCTGTTCGGCAGCATAACGCTTGCGATCGTCGGAATCGGAGCCGTCGAACCGTCCGAACTTCTCGCACGGTCCGGCAACATCTTTTCGTCCCGCGAACTCTCCGATCTCGCGGAAGCGGGCGCCGTCGGCGATATCTCGCTTCGCTTCTTCGATAGGAACGGCAAGCCGGTCAAGACGCCGCTGGACGACCGGGTCATCGGGCTTCCGCTCGAGGATCTCGAACGGGTGGATCGGGTCATCGCTCTTGCCGGGGGCGCCAAGAAGACCGAGGCGATCGCAGGCGCGCTTCGCGTCGGGGTGATCGATATGCTTGTGACCGACAAATTTACCGCGCAGCGATTGATCGACTGACGGGTAGGATAGCGCCCGCCGCACCCGCCCGGGGGGTCCACTTAGAACGACGGCTGATCGTCGTGGCCTGAGGCTCTCCCGCGAGCCCGGCTGAATACTTGGGAGTTTGCCGCACCGTATCCCTGCCCCTCGTTCGAATTCAGGGTGTTCGGCGCTGCGATCGATTCACTGGATTGATCGCTCCCCCCTTTGCGGGGCCGGGCCTCACCCGCCAGTGACACTCATGTGCCGCGCCACAGCGGGACGATTATGAGTCCGGTCGATGATGAAGTCGTGGCCTTTTGGCTTGCGGGTGATGGCTTCGTCGATGGCGGCGCAGAGGAGGGCGTCGTCCTCGGTGGCGCGGAGCGCGGCACGCAGATCCGCGGCGTCGTTCTGGCCCAGGCACATATAGAGCGTGCCGGTGCAGGTGAGCCGAACGCGGTTGCAGCTCTCGCAGAAATTATGGGTCATCGGCGTGATGAAGCCGAGGCGGCCGCCGGTCTCGGAAACCCTGACGTAACGCGCCGGGCCGCCGGTCTGGAAATCAATGTCAGTTAGCGTGAACTGACGTTCGAAATCGGCGCGCAACTCTGAGAGCGGCAGGTATTGATCGGTGCGGTCCTCTTCGATCTCGCCCATCGGCATGGTTTCGATGACGGTGAGGTCCATGTCGCGACCATGGGCGAAGCGCAGGAGATCGGGCATCTCGGCATCGTTGAAATTTTTCAGCGCCACGGCATTGAGCTTGATCTTGATACCAGCTTTCTGCGCCGCGCCGATGCCTTCCAGGACCTTGTCGAAATCGCCCCAGCGGGTGATCTTGCGGAACTTGTCGGGATCGAGCGTATCGAGCGAGACGTTGATGCGGCGCACGCCGCAATCATAAAGCTCGGCGGCGTAGCGGGAAAGCTGTGAGCCGTTGGTCGTCAGCGTCAACTCATCGAGACCGGAGCCGATCTTTTCGCCGAGCTTGCGCACGAGATATATGATGTTCTTGCGCACCAGCGGCTCGCCGCCGGTCAGCCTGATCTTGCTGACACCCTTTGCGATGAAGGCCGAACAGAGGCGGTCGAGCTCTTCGAGCGTCAAAAGATCCTTCTTCGGCAGGAAGGTCATATTCTCCGCCATGCAATAGGTGCAGCGGAAGTCGCAGCGGTCGGTGACGGAGACGCGGAGATAGGTGACCGCCCGGCCGAAAGGGTCGATCATCGGATGCGCATCTGCCGTGAGCGGCGATGCGTTGCCTATCGTTCCCACTCTCTTATTCACCAATTCCTCCGCGGCGGGGATTTGAAGCGCGCCGAGCGGGATGGGCCCCGTTTTCAAGCGACATCTTTCTATTTGTGCATATGTGATTGCCCCGTCAAGGGAAACGGATTTCGCACACGCTAATTTGCGCTTGCCTCGAAAAAGCCGAACGCCTACTTCTCCAAGGGAAAGAGGGTGATAGAGATGAGCGATATCTGGCCGAGCGAACTTCGCGTTTCTAAGGACCGGCAGCGGCTGGTGGTGACCTTCAACGACGGCCAGAGCTTCGATCTTTCGGCCGAACTCCTGCGCGTTCTGTCACCGTCGGCCGAGGTGCAGGGCCACGGGCCGGGACAGAAGGTGACGGTGCCGGGCAAACGCAATGTCGCGATCGTCTCGATGACGCCGACCGGCAATTATGCGGTCCGAATCGGTTTCGATGACATGCACGATACCGGCATCTACACCTGGACCTACCTGCGCGAACTGGGCGAACGGGGGGCGGAGCTGTTTTCGGCCTATGAGGACGAACTCCGGGAAAAGGGCATGAACCGCGACACCGCGGAAAAGCCGCGCTGAATCTCAATATATGGCCATCGGGGGACACATGGCGAAAGCGAATAGAAAGAACTGGCTGCGCGCCAAAGGCAGCGCCGCCGGCAGCAAGGTGACCTTCCTCGAACTGTTCTTCGATCTGGTCTTCGTCTTTCGATCTCGCAGCTTTCGCATGCGCTTGCCGCCCATTATACGCCTCTCGGCGCTGCCGAAGCGGCAGTGATGACCTTCGCCGTCTGGTGGGTGTGGATATTCACCGCGTGGGTGACGAACTGGCTCGATCCCGACAAGAAGCCGGTGCGCGGCATGCTGGTCGTGCTGATGATGCTGGGCCTAGTGCTTTCCGCCTCCATCCCCGAGGCCTTCGGCGACAAGGGACTGCTTTTTGCCGGCGCCTATGTGACGATGCAGGTCGGCCGCTCGCTGTTTGCCACCTATGCGATGACGCGTGTCGACCGGGCCAATACGCTGAATTTCGCGCGCATCACAAGCTGGCTTGCGGTCGCCGCCGTCTTCTGGATCGCCGGCGGGCTCTTGGAGCATGAAGCCCGGCTTATCGCATGGCTGATAGCACTTTCGATCGAATATGCCGGGCCAGCCGCGGGCTTTGCGGTGCCTGGGCTTGGCCGATCGAGGCCCGGCGACTGGGACGTTTCCGGCGCGCACATGGCTGAGCGCTGCGCGCTCTTCGTCATCATCTGCCTCGGCGAGGCGATTCTCGTTTCAGGCCGCACCTTTTCCGAGCTGCCGATTTCGGGTCTGACCAGCCTGATCTTCGTGACTGCCTTTATCGGCACGGTCGCCATGTGGTGGCTCTATTTCCGCTTCGGCCACGGGCGCGCCGCTCATCGCATCGAGCATGAGGAGACGCCGGGGGCTCTGGCGCGGCAGGCTTTCACCTACGCGCATATCCCGATCCTGGCCGGCATCATCGTGCATGCGGTGGCGGTCGAATTCATGTTCTCGCATCCGCACGAGACGGGTGACTTCGGCGTCGGGGCGGCGGTGCTCGGCGGCTCCGGTCTGTTCCTCGCCGGCAATCTCTGGTTCAAGGGCGCGACCAGCGGGCAGATGCCACTGTCGCATCTTGCCGGCCTCGTGTTGGTGATCCTGCTAGCCTTCGCAGCGCCCTTCCTCGAGGTCTATCTGCTCGGCATCCTGGCGACGCTGGTGCTGATCATCGTCGCCGCCTGGGAATATCGCTCGCTGAGCGGCACATCGACGGCGCCGTCGCTGCATTGAACCTCAAGCGCCTCGCCTCGAACTTGGTTCATGCGAGGCGCTTGAGGGTCTTTTTATGCATGTCGTCCTCCCAAGACCGCTGCACACTTTTGGGCAACATGCATCAGTCATCGTCGCGCAGATCTTTCAGCAGCACGGCGATGATGCGCTCCATCGAGGTGGCCGTCGCCATGCATTGTTCGATCGGCTCGTCCGAGAGGGTGCGTTCGATGAGATCGGTCTGGATCGCCATCGCCGCCTCGGTCACTTTGCGGCCTTCGCCGGTGAGATAAAGGCGCAGCACCCGCTTGTCGCGCTCGTCGCCGCGCCGCTCGATCAGACCCCGTTGCTCCATCTGCGGCAGCAGCATGCTCATGTTGGAGCGGCCGACGAGAAGCTTGCGCGCCAGCTCCTGCTGCGAGATACCCTCGAAACGGTAGAGATTGACCAGAATATCGAGGTGTGGCGGCTTGATATCGAGATCGGCAAGCGAGCGGGTCAGGGACTGCTGCATCAGCTGGCAAGCGCGTGCCACCGCGATCCAGCTGCGAAAACGCGGATGATCCCAGGGCAGGGATTGATTTTTGTTCATTGTTGTACTTTATTGTTCAGTGTTGAACAGTCTTTTGGATTCCCACTATGGCAAATTTCGCGCTTGAGGTCACCCGCCTCGGATTTCGGGTTCTGCAGGCGATATCGCCGCGGCTGGCGGGCAGGGCGGCATTCCTGCTGTTCTGCCGCACACCATCGCCGCGGCCGAAGGGAGAGAAGGCAAAGACGGCGCACGCGGCTGGTGCGGCGCGGCTTGCCGGCGCGGAACGCTTTGTCCTCAGGCTTGCCGGCGGCGCCAAAGCGCATGCCTATCGCCTCAACGGCGGAGCGATCGGTCAGCGCAAGCGCTACCTCGTCACGCATGGCTGGGGCTCGAGCACCGTCTACATGGCAGATCTCGTCTCGATGCTGGCGGCGACAGGTGCCGAGGTGGTGGCGCTCGATTTTCCCGGCCATGGGCACGCGGGTGGCCGTTTCCTGCATATGGGGCTTGCGGTCCAGGCGATCGCGGCAGCAGGGGAGCGCTTCGGTGCATTCGACGCGGCGATTGGCCATTCCTTCGGGGGCGCGGCGCTGATGGTCTCGGCGGCGGGCCTGATCCCGGATGCTGCGCCCGTTACCGGGGAGCGACTGGTGCTGATCGGCGCGCCGAGCGAGATGGCCTGGCTTTTCACTGATTTCGGACGGATGATCGGGCTTCGCGCCGCCGCGCAGGCTGCGTTGGAGAATGAGGTTCATCGTGTCACTGGGCGAAGACTCGGAGATTTCGACGCCAACAATACGGCGGGCTCGATCGGCCGGTCGGTCCTGGTGATCCACGCCGAGGACGACAAGGAAGTGTCAGCGGCCCATGCCCGGCGTTACGGCGCGGCGAGTAAGAGAGTGCGGCTGTTCTGGGCGAACGGTTTCGGCCATCGGCGCATCATCGGCGCGCCTCCGGTGCTCGGCGCGATCGCGGCCTTTCTCGCAGTCGGCGTGGACGAGGGAACCGACGAAAGCATCAAAAAAGATGCTGAGATCATTCCGCTATTTGAGCTTCCGGCGAGGCGCGTGGCATTGTAGCGTCCGTGGCAAAGATCAGCCGCGGCGGGACGCTTCATGAAAATCATCAGCAGCATCGAAGAGCTCAATACCATCTATGGCGCCGGCCTATCACAGGCTTCGGTCGACAAGGTGACCAAGCGGTTGACGCCGCTTTACCGTCAGATGATCGAAATCTCGCCGTTTGCGGCGCTTGCGACCGTCGGGCCGGAAGGGCTTGATTGTTCGCCACGTGGCGATCTCGGCGGCGTAGTGCGCGTCGTCGACGACGAGACGCTGTATCTGCCGGATTGGCGCGGCAACAACCGTGTGGATTCGCTCTCCAATATCGTGCGTGATCCCAGGCTCGCGCTGATGTTTCTGATCCCCGGCTCCAACACCACGATGCGCATCAACGGCCGCGGCGTCGTCTCGAACGACGATGCGCTGCTTTCGAGTTTCGAGATGGACGGCAAACATCCGCGCACCGTCATCGTCATTTCGATCGACGAGGTCTATTTCCAGTGTGCGCGCGCCGTGATACGCGCCGAACTCTGGAATGCCGGGCATTTTGCTGATCCGGCGAGCTTGCCGACGCCGGGCCAGATGCTGAAGGCTGCCGTCAGCGATTTCGATCAGGAAACCTACGACCGGGAATGGCCGGGACGGGCGGCGAAGACGATGTGGTGAACCGCTGTCATCTCATTGTGACGGCGCAATTTTGACAGAGTTCGCCCTTTACTCGATGTTATCCTCGGCCTTGTGCTGCCTTGTGCCGAGGATCTGCTGCACCGGCGGCAGATGCTAGGGACAAGCCCGAGCACGACGAAAGAAGGTTGTCACCTTGTGGCGACAGCGTGCTTATCATGAGGGTTCCGTGTCAGGCCTTGTAGATCAGCCAGCTCTTGCTGAAGTCCTTCTGCATGCCGTCCTGATAGAGGACGATACAGTTGCGGCCGGCGTTCTTAGCGCCGTAAAGGGCGATGTCGGTCTTGCTGTAAAGCTCGCCGGCATCCTCCGCATTCGAGGCCATGCAGATGCCGATCGAAACGGTGATCGGGCCGTAATTCACCCGCGTGCGGGAATTCTTGAACGGCGTAGTTTCCAGCGTGCGGCGGATGCGTTCGGCGATCGCCGTCACTTCCTCGGCTGTGTTGCCCTCGATGATCAGGGCAAATTCCTCGCCGCCGGCACGGGCGACGAAGACGTCTCGCCGGACATTGCTGCGGATGACGGAGGCGACCGTGGCGAGAATCTTGTCGCCGACGGGATGGCCGTAGGTGTCGTTTATCTTCTTGAAGTTGTCGATGTCGGCGAGCAGCAGGGCGGTTACCGGCCGCATGCCGGGATTGTTGAAGACCGCTGACAGCCGGTCATCGAAGGCGCGGCGGTTGGAAAGGCGCGTCAGTGAATCGGTGTTGGCGATGCGCTTGTATTCATCGAGTTCCTTGCGGACTTGGTCCATCTCCTGCGAGCGCTGGACGACGTCCTCGACGGTGCGTTCGCCATGCGCCATGGTATCGCCAGTCGCCTGGCTCAAAAGTTCGATAGCGCTTTCGATCAATTCGGCGCTGGCATTGCTCTTGGAGGTGATGCGCTTATGGGTCTCGCCGAGCAGCCTTGTATAGCTTTCGAGCGAACTTTGCTCCTGCCTCAGGATTCGCAGCAGGCCGTCGAGTTCGCCTGATATGCGCGTATGGGCATCGTCGAAGACGCGTGCGGGGCTGCTGGTGAAATACTGCGCGCCCAGCGCATCGAGTTCGGCCTGGGTCGCCTGGCTGCCGAGAGCTGCGAGTTCACGGGTGAGCGCCGGATTGGAGCCGATATAGGCCTCGTAGAAGAGTTCGTAATTGCGGGGTATCGGCGCGACGCCCATCGAGCGCATTGCGTAGGTGATCTGGCCCGCTACGTCGGGAACCTGCACCTTGGGCGCGACAGCCGTATTCATCCGGCAAACTCCTCATTTCTTCGAAGGCAATATTTATTTGTTAGCTTAAATTTCTTGGGAAAAGATTAAAGCGACATATACCAAAGATTACATATGAAAACTTCGCGGCCGGTTAGTACTTCAAGTACGTCTATGATTTTTCAAGGAAAAACGTATCCTTATCGGGACAGTGCATACCCGTTGCGCGGGAGGCGGTATTTAAAAAACTTACAGTTCTTTTCTCCTTAGAGATCGTATTCATCTTGTCGACAGCAAGTTTTGGTTGTTTCCTATTTTCGGAAGCAATGCGGAATGACGGTTCACCGCCAAACCCGACACCGCCAAAAAGCCAGGACGTAAGATCATGGAAAGCGGCCGCGCCATTTTTTCGTTATCCTCGTTTTCATCGTCTTCGCAGGCGGTGCCTTGCTGCTGGAGCATGCCCGTCTCTTTGCCGGCGCATTCCGGACGGAGATTCTGGCGCGGGTGGATGATGGAGATGTGATAAGCGCCGCAGATAATCAGTAAGCGCGCAAATATCGGAAGGTCGCGCCGTGCGGCGCCTTATCCGGCAGGCGGATGAGGGGCTTTACGGCAAGCCGTCAGCTTCCCCTTCACCTGACTTCAAAGACACACCAGACAATCACCCCAAATTCAATTCCTGGAAGAAATCATTGCCTTTGTCGTCGATGACGATGAAGGCGGGAAAGTCTTCGACCTCGATCTTCCAGACCGCTTCCATGCCGAGCTCAGGATATTCCAGCACTTCGACCTTGCGGATGCAGTCTTTGGCGAGGCGGGCGGCGGGGCCGCCGATCGAGCCCAGGTAAAAGCCGCCATGTTTCTTGCATGCCTCGCGCACAGCGCGCGAGCGGTTGCCCTTGGCGAGCATCACCATCGAGCCGCCGAAGGACTGGAACTGGTCGACGTAGCTGTCCATGCGGCCGGCCGTCGTCGGGCCGAAGGAGCCGGAGGCATAACCGGCCGGCGTCTTGGCGGGGCCGGCATAATAGACCGGGTGATTTTTCAGGTAGTCGGGCATGCCTTCGCCCTTCTCCAGCCGTTCGCGGATCTTGGCATGGGCGAGGTCGCGGGCGACGATAATGGTGCCCGTCAGCGAAAGGCGCGTCTTGACGGGGTGCCTCGATAGTTCGGCGAGCACTTCGGCCATCGGCTTGTTGAGGTCGATATGCACGGTCGATTCCGACAGTTTCGCTTCGTCGATCTCCGGCATGTATTTCGACGGATCGGTTTCGAGCTGCTCGACAAAGATGCCGTCGCGGGTGATCTTGCCCTTGGCTTGGCGGTCGGCGGAACAGGAGACGCCGAGGCCGATCGGCAGCGAGGCGCCGTGGCGGGGCAGGCGGATGACGCGCACGTCATGGCAGAAATACTTGCCGCCGAACTGAGCGCCGACGCCCATCTGCTGCGTCAGCTTGTGGATTTCCTTTTCCATTTCGATGTCGCGGAAGGCATGGCCGCTCTCGGAGCCTTCGGTCGGCAGTTCGTCGAGATAACGGGTCGACGCAAGCTTGATGGTTTTCAGGTTCATCTCCGCCGAGGTGCCGCCGATCACGATCGCCAGATGATAGGGAGGACAGGCTGCCGTCCCCAACGTCAGGATCTTCTCCGTAAGGAAGTCGATCATCCGGTCGTGGGTCAAAAGCGAAGGCGTACCCTGATAGAGGAAGGTCTTGTTGGCTGAACCGCCGCCCTTGGCGACGAAGAGAAAGTCGTAGGAGTCCGTGCCTTCCTCATAGATATCGATCTGCGCCGGCAGGTTATTCCTAGTGTTCTTCTCTTCGAACATCTTGATCGGCGCGAGCTGCGAATAACGCAGGTTCTTCTTTTCATAAGCGTCGAGCACGCCTCTCGAAAGCGCCGCCGCATCACCGCCCTCTGTCCAGACCCTGCGGCCCTTCTTGCCCATAATGATCGCCGTGCCAGTGTCCTGGCACATGGGCAGCACGCCGCCGGCGGCAATATTGGCGTTCTTCAGCAGATCATAGGCAACGAAACGATCGTTGTCGGTCGCTTCAGGATCGTCGAGGATGGCGGCAAGCTGCTTCAGATGGCCGGGGCGCAGCAGGTGGTTGATGTCGGCAAAGGCGGTTTCGGCAAGCAGCCGGATTCCCTCGGAATCAACCGCCAGGATTTCCTGGCCCTTGAAATTGTCGACCGAGACGTAATCGCTGCTGATCTTGCGATAGGGGGTGGCATCCTTGCCAAGCGGGAAGAGATCGTCAGCCATCCAAGTGACCTTTCTGGTGGGCGTGCGTCGCTAAAATTGGAACCGGTCTAAATCTGCTGCGAAGCAAATGCAATTAGGATGGGGCGGAGTCTGGAGCTGGGGCCATATGGTGCCACATTTTGCAACCTGCCCGGCACACGCAATAAGCGAGGCGAAAGCGAGATCTGTCGCGAAGCGGCCGACTTCAGGTTGCCTTCAGTTCAAGCCCGGTTCATATTCCCGGCAGCGTTAACCTGCCGGGGCTTCCAATGACAAATGCAAAGCCAACTGCTGTCGACGACCTTCTCGTTTTTTTCGAACATGACTGGATCAGGGGCGATCTGCTGCGCCTCGCCAGCGATCCCGAAGGAGCGGCCATGTATGTTCGCTTCGTCAATGGCGTCCGCATCGACGCCAAACATGGGCCTGACCACGAAACGATCATTGAGGGCAAGTACGGAACCTTCAAAGTGACACCTGACGGTCACTTCACATATGAGCTGGATTACACGCTCGACGTGGTGAAGAATTTGGGTAAGTCCGATCAGCTCATCGAAAAGCTGAATTACAAGATGTCCGATGGCTCCGGGGGCACGGATCTCGGCGTGCTGACCCTGGCGATCGACGGCGTCAACGAAGACGAAAAATACCACGAAGTCCTGGATTTCGATGATATGGGAGTCTTATCAAGGGCAGATGATTTCTCTCTTCCCAATTACCGTGGCTTTGCGCTCTCCGTGAACGGTAGCCACGACCTGACGCTTCTGAACGGCATCGTCTATGATAACATTCCGGGCGTCGACGCCATTACCGAGGACGGTTTCAGCGATACCGTTCTGTCGCCGGGTTCTGCGCCCGTAACCCTGAAAATGGTCGATGGCGGGGAGTTCACCTTTCAGAGCGTTTCGATCGCCGAATTGTCGGCGTCGCCCTTTCACCTGACGCTCACAGCCCTGAGCGACGGCCAGATCGTCTATCAGCAGGAACTCGAGGTTACCGGGCCCAATCTCGAGGTCGATATCGAAGACATCGAAGAAATCCGCTTCGACTTCATGGGCAATTCGGTGGTGATGGACAATTTTTCGCTGTTGGTTTGAGGCTTGTCTGGTGTGCCGTGTGTGCCCGTCACCCTAACCCTCTCCCCGTAAAAACGGGGCGAGGGGACGTGCCCTGCGAGAGGTTGGCGAGGGACTGAGAGGTTGCGGCTATCTCCCCTTCGCCACGCAAGCGGGAAGGTGCCGGCAGGCGGATGAGAGGCGTTGCGCCTGTTGTCCTTTACTTCGGTCCGATCATCGTTTCCGGGCGCACGATCGCGTCATATTCTTCCGACGTCACCAGGCCGCTGGCGAGCGCCTCCTCCTTCAAAGTCGTGCCATTCTTGTGCGCCGTCTTGGCGATCTTGGCGGCGGCGTCGTAGCCGATCTTGGGGGCGAGGGCGGTGACCAGCATCAGCGAGCGCTCGAGGCCGGCCTTGATATTGTCCTCGCGCGCCTCGATGCCGACAACGCAGTTGTCGGTGAAGGAGACGGCCGCGTCGGCAAGCAGCTGCACCGACTGCAGGAAATTATAGGCCATCATCGGATTGTAGACGTTGAGTTCGAAATGGCCCTGGCTATCGGCAAAAGTCAGCGCGGCGTGGTTGCCGAAGATGTGGATGCAAACCTGCGTTAATGCTTCGCACTGAGTCGGATTGACCTTGCCGGGCATGATCGACGAGCCTGGCTCGTTTTCCGGCAGTGCCAGTTCACCCAGGCCGGCGCGCGGGCCGGAGCCGAGCAGGCGAATATCGTTGGCGATCTTGAAGAGGGCGGCAGCCGCCGCATTGATGGCGCCATGCGAAAAGACCATGCTATCATGCGAGGCGAGCGCTTCGAACTTGTTCGGCGCGCTGACGAAGGGCATGCCGGTGATATCAGCGATCTCTTCGGCGACCTTCTCGGCAAAGCCGACCGGCGCGTTGAGGCCGGTGCCGACGGCGGTGCCGCCCTGGGCGAGCTCGCAGAGGCCCGGCAGGGTCATCTCGATGCGCTTGATGGCCGAGCCGACCTGGGCGGCATAGCCGGAGAATTCCTGGCCGAGCGTCAGTGGTGTGGCATCCTGAGTATGGGTGCGGCCGATCTTGATGATGTGGCTGAACTCGGTGACCTTCATATCCAGGGCGGCATGCAGGTGCTTCAGCGAGGGCAGCAGGTGATGGGCGATCCGTTCGGCGCAGGCGATGTGCATGGCCGTCGGATAGGTGTCGTTCGACGACTGGCTCATATTGACGTGATCGTTCGGATGCACCGGCTTCTTGGAACCCATGACGCCGCCGAGCATTTCTATGGCACGATTGGAGATCACCTCGTTGGCATTCATGTTGGACTGTGTGCCGGAACCGGTCTGCCAGACGACCAGTGGAAAGTGCTCGTCGAGCTTGCCGTCGATCACTTCCTGGGCGGCGTCGACGATGGCCTTGCCCAGCGCCGGATCGAGCTGGCCGAGCGACATGTTGGCGCGGGCGGCCGCCTGTTTCACGATGCCGAGCGCGCGCACGATCGACAGCGGCTGCTTTTCCCAGCCGATCTTGAAATTGCCGAGCGAACGCTCGGCCTGGGCGCCCCAATATCGGTCGGCGGCGACATCGATGGGGCCAAAAGTATCGGTTTCGGTGCGGGTTGCGGTCATGAGCCTTGCCTTCCTCTCGCATGCTGTTTTCTGGCTTCTTCGAAAGATGTGGTCTTATAGGTTGGAAACCAGGGTAAGAAAACAGGATGCTGTGCGAGATATTGATACTCACAGTCATGTTTGCGCCGGCCGAGCGGCGTGCTTTTTCGGCCACGTTGGAAATTTTATGTATCGGCACGTTTTTGCCGTACTGGTCCGGCGGCGAAAATTCGGTAAAAAATTAACTAATAATTTCATAATTTTGTGTGAACTGCTGTGCGGCGCCGCGCAGGATTCCTCTCACATGAAATTGAGTCCGCTAGCGCTGGCGGCGAAGGCCGGTTTCTGATCAATGAGGCCCTACGCTGCTTGAGTTTCGCGGGATTTGAGCTGAGAACAGCATGACATCGGGACTGGAATATATATGACGTTCGTTTTGAAAAGCGCGGTATCCGCATTGGCAGTTTCCTGCGGCCTGGCAATGATGGCCGCTCCCGCGCATGCCTATACGCTGATGGATATGCTGCGCGGCGACAGGCAGCGGACCCAGAGCACCATTTTCATGGATCAGATGCCGCCCGGGCGTGTGGCGCCGCGTGGCGGCGAAGGCGGATCGCTTGGCGGGCTTGACCCGGAGGCGCCGCTGCCGAAGGTGAGCGGTCCGCGTTATTACACCTATAAGACCGAAGCCCTGCAGTTCGTCGATACCAGCAAGTTTGCCGATCCTATCGTCACTGGTGCGGTTGCTGAGGTTTCGCCGGGGAGCGATTCCGAACCGGTGGTGCAGCGCCGCTTCCTGGCGCAGGCCAAGGTTCGTGCCAATGCCGACGTCGCCAAGGCGCTCGAAACCTATTACAGCGACAGCCGCAATCCGCTCGTCTGGGTCGACGGCAACCAGATCAACGAGCGCGCCCAGTCGGCAATGGCGGCGCTGGCCGATGCGGCTTCCGTGGGTCTCGACCCTGCCGATTACGCCGTGCAGGCGCCGGCCGTCGATCCGGCCAATCCCGATCCTGCTGCGCGCGACCGGGCGCTGACGCAGTTCGAGCTGGAACTTTCGGCCAAGGTGCTTGCCTTCGTGCAGGACACGGTCCGCGGCCGCATCGATCCGAACAAGATTTCCGGCTATCACGATTTCCAGCGCAAGGTCGTCAATCTGGCGCCGGTGCTGAAGCTTGCCCGCATGAGCCCCAATGCCGGCGCCTACATCGCCAGTCGTTCGCCCGATAGTACGCAGTTCGAGGCGCTGAAGGCGGAGCTTGCCAAGCTTCGCGCTGCCGACAGCAATGAGGAGCAGATCCTCATTTCGCTCCAGGGCCTGCTCAGACCCGGCGACAGCTCGCCCGAGATCGCCAATATCGTCGAGGCGCTGCAGAAGCACGGGTCCGAGACACTGAAGACCGATCATGCGGCGACGTTCGCAGCTTACGCCGGAGGCAGCGACTATTCGCCAGACATCGTCTCACTCGTCGAGGACTTCCAGAAAGAGCACGGCCTGAAGCCGGATGGTGTTATCGGCCAGGCGACGGTGCGCGCCATGACGGGCGGCGACACCAATGCCTCGAAGATCGACAAGCTCGTTGTCGCCATGGAACAGGTCCGCTGGCTGCCGGAAGATCTGGGTTCCCGTTACGTCATGATCAACCAGCCGGCCTACATGGCCTACTACCACAATGACGGCAAGGAACAGCTGTCTATGCGCGTGGTGGTCGGCGGCAAGAACAACCAGACCTATTTCTTCAACGACGAGATCGAGACGGTGGAGTTCAACCCGTTCTGGGGCGTGCCGCAGTCGATCATCATCAACGAAATGCTGCCGAAGCTGCGCTCGGACCCCAACTACCTCGATCAGCTCGGGTATGAGGTTGAGGTGAATGGCCATGCCGTCGCCTCGTCCAGCGTCGACTGGTACGGCTCGACCGCGAATGTTTCGGTGCGCCAGCCGCCAAGCGGCGATAACGCCCTCGGCGAACTGAAGATCCTGTTCCCGAACAGCCACGCGATCTACATGCACGATACGCCCTCGAAGAGCTTCTTCAAGCGCGACATGCGGGCGCTCAGCCACGGTTGTGTCCGCCTTGCCAATCCGCGCGCGATGGCGGCCGCCGTGCTCGGCACGACGGTTGACGATGTCGCCAGGCAGATTGCAAGCGGCCAGAACCATGCGGTGAAAGTGCCGCAGAAGATCCCGGTCTACGTCTCCTATTTCACCGCCTGGCCGAACAAGGACGGCGTGGTGGAGTATTTCGATGACGTTTACGGCCGTGACGCCTATGTCGAGAAGGCTTTCGACGCGACGACCAAGGCGCGTGGGGCGCAGATCTAATACAGGTTTATTGGGCTATTGAATGGGCGGTCTTCGGGCCGCCCGTTTCGTTATTGGGGTGTCTGCGTGCTGCAATATGAGGATCGGATGCGCCGTGCCGCCCCCCATCCGACCCTTCGGGCCACCGATGAAAAAAATGTAGGATATTGATGCTTGCCGGGCGAGTGGCCGCCCGCCCGGCAGCTGGTTGTCGGATCGTCACCTTCTTAGCCGTTTTGGGGCTGTGGGGAGCAGGATCGCAACCGGCTCTTCATCTGGCCCGTGTGGTTGCAGGAACCTTGGGGTTCGTATCCAAGACAGGGACGACGAAGATGACCGATAATAGCATGATCTGGCCGGAATCGATGTCGGCAAAAGCCATCTCGACATTGCCCTCCATCCCGGTAAGGCAAGGCTGAGGGTCACGTACGACACCGCTCCCCGCTGGGTAGAAGGGGGAACAAGCGGCGCACACCTCGTAACAATGGGACGTTTTGATGGGAGCAGGGGATCAGAGGCTTGTCCCTTCTACCCAGCAGGGAGAAGGTGCCGGCAGGCGGATGAGGGGGCTACAACTGCAGGGCATCGGCGAAGTTTCCAGCCCTCAAACAGCAGCCTTCTCCGCATTCTCCCGCAGCAGCCTTTCCACCAACTCCACCGTTAGTTCATCATAGTGCGTGATGATCACGTCCGGGTTCAAAGTCGAGACCGGCACATCCGAGTAGCCGAAGGGCACGGCAATCGACGGCACGGCGGCGTTTTTGGCCACGGCGATATCGTTGATGCTGTCGCCGATCATCACGGTTCGGGAAATATTGCCGCCGGCGCGCTCGATGGTGCCGGTGAGGTGACGGGCGTCGGGCTTGCGGTATTGGAAGGTGTCGCCGCCGATGACTGCTTTGAAATAGTGGGCGAGATTGAGCTTGCCGAGCAGACCGAGCGCGAGGCTTTCCATCTTGTTAGTGCAGACGGCGAGGCGGTAGTCAGCGGATTTCAGGCGGTTCATCGCGGCGACCAAACCGGGATAGGGTTCCGTATGGCCGGGCATATTGCCGGCATAATGGGCGACGAAGCGTTCCACCAGCAGCGGCAGGCCGTCTTCCGCGAGCGAATGGCCGCGCAGCCGGCAGGCGCGCTCGATCATCACCCGCGCTCCCTGGCCGACGAGGTGAGTGAGGTCGTCATAACTGACCGGTTCGAGGCCGAGGGCTGCGATCGTATGGTTCAGGCTTTCGACGAGATCGGCATGGGTGTCGAGAAGGGTGCCGTCGAGATCGAAGACGACGAGCGGGGCGGGGGCAGGGGTCAAGGGGTTTGCCTCTTTGAGCGATGGGCGTCTTGCGAGCGGCTTCGATGGACGACGCGTCATTCCCAGGAATGATGATATCGGTAGGCGATCGTGGGGAGGAAAGCAACGGCCTGAGGATTCGCGGGAAGCCGCAGGCGTTTGTTTCGGCTTTTCATTTTCCGTGATGATTTTGACTTTCGTTTGCCAGGCGAGCCGTGTAAACAGCACATCCAACGCAATAATTCGGAGCTGGCGGCGCATGGATGCGCGCGAAATGAAGATCAAGGCCGCCGAGGCCGCGCTCGCCCATGTCGAAAGCGGGATGCGTCTCGGCATCGGAACTGGGAGTACAGCGGAAGAATTCGTCCGTCTGCTGGCGGAGAAGGTCGCAGGCGGCTTCCAGGTCGAAGGTGTTCCGACGTCCGAACGAACGGCGCGGCTCTGTGTCGAGCTCGGTGTGCCGCTGAAGTCGCTAGACGAGCTGCCGGCGCTCGATCTCACGGTTGACGGTGCCGATGAGGTCGATCCGGCGCTCAGGCTGATCAAGGGCGGCGGCGGCGCGCTGCTGCGCGAAAAGATCGTCGCCGCCGCTTCGCAGAGGATGATCGTCATTGCCGACGAGAGCAAGCTGGTCGAGACACTCGGCGCCTTCGCGCTGCCGATCGAGATCAATCCGTTCGGTCTCGTCTCGACGCGGATCGCCATTGAAAAGGTCGCCGCTCGGCTCGGGCTTTCCGGCGAGCTCAACCTGCGCCATTCCGGTGACGGAGAGTTTACCACGGATGGCGGCCATTACATCATCGATGCATCTTTTGGCCGCATTCCTGATGCAGAGGCGCTTTCGAGCGAGCTGAATTCCATACCCGGCGTCGTCGAACACGGGCTCTTTATCAATATGGCGGCACTTGCGATCATCGCCGGTCCTGCGGGTGCGCGCACGCTGCAGGCAAACAGATAACAGGAGCATACACTTATGATGAACATTGCAGGTCTTGGCCGTCTTGCCGCTGCGACCATCGTTCTTTCCGGGCTTGTCTTCGGCTCCGCCGTCAAGGCGCAGGAAGTTTCCGAAGAGCAGCTGAAGGCGGCGCGCGCGGCGATTGACGCGATCGGTGCCACTGCCCAGTTCGACAATATCCTGCCCGGCCTCGCCGAGCGCCTGAAGGCCGGCCTGATCCAGGATTCGCCGAACTATCAGGACATCATTTCATCGACCGTCGACGCGCAGGCGCTGAAGCTGGCGCCGCGCCGCGGTGATCTGGAAAAGGAGGCGGCGCTCACTTATGCCAAGGCCTTCACGGTCGACGAGCTGAAGGCGATTGCGGATTTCTATAATTCCGACGTCGGCAAGAAGCTGCTGCGCGATGGTCCAGTCGCCTCCCGCGAAACGGCCAAGGCTGCCGACATCTGGGCGCAGGGCATTTCGCGAGACCTGGAAAAGCAGAGCAATGCCGAGCTGTCCAAGGTCATCAAGGCGCCACCGCCGGCAACCGAGAGCCCAGTGGCTCCTGCACCCGCTCCGGCGCCAGCCCCGGCTGCCCAGAAGTAAGGGCTGCCTCCGCAGATTTGCAAAAGCCCGGCATCGTCCGGGCTTTTTTGTTATGATGGATACGGCAATAACGGCGAGGTTTTGGTGAGGCTACATGTCCGATCATCACGAGGCGGTGCAAGTGCGGATATCAGGCAGGGTCCAAGGTGTCGGTTTTCGCATGTGGACTCGCGATGAGGCGCTGCGGCTCGGCGTAACGGGTTGGGTCCGCAACGAAGCCGACGGATCTGTCTCCGTCTTGATCGCTGGAGCGGATAATGCGATTTCGATGATGATCGAGCGTTTGAGGCGCGGACCTGCAGGGGCATCGGTCTCAAGCGTCGAGACGGAAGCGGCTCAGCTCGAGAATATGCCGAGGGATTTCCGCATTACCGGCTGAGAGCGTCAAATCCTCGAGAGAGAAAATATGCCACGCGCGATCAGCCCCAATCCTTCGAACTCTTGGCCAGCTGCCATACGCCGGTCTCATCCGGCTCTACGCGCTTGTTGCCGCGGTAGAAGATCGGCAGCCCTGTTTTCTTGTCCATGGCAAAGCGGCTTGGCGTGAATTTTTCGCCCTCGTGGCCCTGGATGGCGAGGTTGAGCGCTTCCTTGAACTTGCCGGCCCTGCACAGGTTGGCGAAGAGAGTTTGATCCATCTTTTGCTCCGGCATCCTTTCAGTCTCGTGCATTGCCTGCCAGCCTCTGCCGACGCGGTCAACCGTAAACGGTGACCGGGGCACCTTCCGATCAAGATTCGGCCATGGAGTACGGGAAGACGCAGCAGCGGGGCTTTTGTTTTTATGATGATCACCCCTATATCAGCAACGTCCTTCCAGCGATTCCCTTCCGGAGCTTCTCATGTCTTCCTATGATTACGACCTTTTCGTCATCGGCGGTGGTTCCGGAGGCGTGCGCGCTGCGCGCGTCGCCGCCTCGCTCGGCAAGAGGGTGGCGATTGCCGAGGAATATCGCTATGGCGGGACATGCGTCATCCGCGGCTGCGTGCCGAAGAAGCTCTTCGTCTATGCTTCGCAATTCCACGAGCACTTCGAGGATGCGGCGGGTTTCGGCTGGACGGTCGGCCGAAGCAGCTTCGACTGGAAGAAGCTGGTGGCCGCCAAGGATGCGGAGATCGCGCGGCTGGAAGGCCTCTACAAGAAAGGGCTCGCCGGCGCCAACGCCGAGATTCTGGAAACGCGCGCTGAACTCGTCGATGCCCATACGGTGCGGCTCGTGAAAACAGGGCAGACGGTGACGGCTAAGACGATCGTAATCGCCACCGGCGGACGCCCGAACCCGCATGTCGCGCTTCCCGGACACGAGCTTTGCATTTCTTCCAACGACGCATTTCATCTCGAGGAACTGCCAAAATCGATCGTGATCGCAGGCGGCGGTTACATCGCCGTCGAATTCGCCAATATCTTCCATGGCCTCGGCGTGGCGACGACACTGATCTATCGCGGCGCCGAGATCCTGTCCCGCTTCGACGAGGATTTAAGGCGGGGGCTGCACGAGGCGATGGTCGCCAAGGGCATCCGCATCCTCTGTCATGACACGCTGCAGCAAGTTTCGAAGACCGACGATGGGCTGGTGCTGGAGACGCTGAACAGCGGCACGCTGCAGGCCGATGTCGTGATGCTTGCGCTCGGGCGCGATCCGAATACGGAAGGCCTCGGTCTCGAGGCAGCCGGCGTCGCCATCGACGAGCGCGGCGCCATCATAGTCGATGATTATTCCCGTACAAACGTCGAAAATATCTATGCTCTCGGTGATGTCACCAATCGGGTACAGCTGACGCCGGTGGCGATTCACGAGGCGATGTGCTTCATCGAGACCGAGTACAAGAACAATCCGACCCGGCCGGACCATGACCTGATCCCCACCGCCGTCTTCTCACAGCCCGAGATCGGCACCGTCGGCCTGTCGGAAGAGGAGGCGGGCAAGCGTTATGGCGAGCTCGAAGTCTACCGGGCCCAGTTCCGGCCGCTGAAGGCGACGCTTTCGGGCCGGTCCGAGCGGATGATCATGAAGCTGATCGTCGATGCGGCGAGCCGCAAGGTGGTGGGGGCTCATATCCTCGGGCACGATGCCGGTGAGATGGCGCAGCTGCTCGGCGTCACGCTCAAGGCCGGCTGCACCAAGGACGATTTCGACCGGACGATGGCGCTGCACCCGACCGCGGCCGAAGAGCTCGTCACCATGTATGCGCCGAGCTACCGCATCCGTGATGGGCAGCGCCTCTGAGCCCTGTTAACTAGTGATGCGCGGCGCGCGGATGACTTTGAGGAAAAGCGCCTTCATCGCGTCGGCGATGCCGTCGGTCGGCGTGACTTCGAAATAAAGGCCGGGCGAGGCGCAGGCCTGCATTTTCGTCGGTATCTCGCTCTGGAAGGGCTTGATCCAGGTGTTGTACCAGTTGTTGCTGGGCAGCGGCAGGTAAGTCGTATAGAGCACGGCGATCTTGACGCCTCGGTCCTTCAGCGGCTTGCAGAAAGACGTGTCGATCGGCTCCTGGCAGCGACCGCCGGTCGTCTTCTTGGTACATGTCGAGGGCTTGTAGCTGTCGCCGACGCCGTCGGCGACGAAAAACAGGATTTTTTCAGGGCTGATATTCGAGGTTCCGTCGCCCGCGGGGTCGATGATAGTGTTGATCTGCGTCATCGCACTGTCGAAGCTCGTGAGCTGGTCACTGTTGTAATTCTGGTAAGGAATTGTCATCAGGTCGACCGCGTCGGTATAATTCTTGACTTTTGTCAGGTCGGAGGTGAGGCCGGAAATCGTCGTCAGCTTCGCGTCCTCGGCCTTGGTGCCGAAAGTGTAGACACCCATCCGAAACTGATCGCTGCTGACGCGCTCGGCCTTGGCCGTATCGGTCAGCGCCTGGGTAGCCTGGCGAACCACGTCGATGCGCATGGTGACGCCGAGGCTCTTGGCTATGGTGTAGTTGTTGGTGCTCTGGTCCATCTGGTGACAGGCGAAAGCGCAGCCGGTCTTGGCTTGCAGCTTCGAAACGTCGGTTGCGGTCGCGCCGACGCCCATGGAAGGCGTGTTGTCGAGCAGGATGTAGAAATCCATGAAGGCGGCAGTCTGGTATTCAGCTGTCGCCGTGCCGGAGATGGTGATCGAATCCCGGCCAAAAATGCGCATGAAGGTAGTCGGCACGGTCGCGGTGAAGGAAACTTGCGAGTTCAGCTTATTGGCGGTCTTGGTGACGTCGATGCCGAGATCGATATGAATGTCGGTCAGTTCACCCGACGTCTGCGACATGAAGATGTTGCGGGCGTCGGTGTTGCCAAGCGAGACCGTGCCGTTGCCGTTCATTGTCATTGCGGCGGCGACCGCGCCCGATTTTTCGGCGATCGAACCGACGGCCGCAGCATCGGCGGCGGCGTAGAGCTGCGTTCTCAGGCTCAGTGCGCGGGCCACGTCGACCGCCATGCCGGCCGCACCCACGAGCGGCACCATCAGCAATGCCGTCATGATGCCGAAATTGCCCGAGCGGTCCAATATGAAGCCGGGCGGAAGGATCGCCATGACATGTCCCCGAATTGAAACTCCTTCAGCTTCTACATGCAAAGTCTGAAATATGGGGAAATCGACATGGTATATGCTGGTTTAAAGCTTCCGGTGATTGGCCTTTGCAAGCTTGATCTAAAGGTCTATAAGCCGCCGGATATTAAGACAGGGCATCCGAGGAATGGATGTGAGTGAGGTTGGTAAAATGGCAGAGAACTGGACCCCGAGCAGCTGGCGGCAGAAACCGATCCTGCAGGTTCCCGAATATCCCGATGCAGCCGCTTTGGCGGCAACAGAGGCCACTCTCGCCAGCTATCCGCCGCTCGTCTTCGCAGGCGAAGCGCGCCGCCTGAAGAAGCATCTCGCCAATGTCGCTGAGGGCAACGGTTTTCTGCTGCAGGGCGGCGACTGCGCCGAGAGCTTCGCCGAACACGGCGCCGACAACATCCGCGACTTCTTCCGCGCTTTCCTGCAGATGGCCGTCGTGCTGACCTTCGGCGCGCAGCTGCCGGTCGTCAAGGTCGGCCGCATCGCCGGCCAGTTCGCCAAGCCGCGCTCGTCGAATGTCGAGAAGCAGGGCGACGTGACGCTGCCCGCCTATCGCGGCGACATCATCAACGGCATCGAATTCACCGAGGAGTCGCGCATTCCGAACCCGGAACGCCAAGCCATGGCCTATCGCCAGTCGGCCGCGACGCTGAACCTCCTGCGCGCCTTTGCGATGGGCGGTTACGCCAACCTCGAAAACGTGCATCAGTGGATGCTCGGCTTCGTCAAGGACAGCCCGCAGGGCGAGCGCTACCGCAAGCTTGCCGACCGCATCAGCGAAACCATGGATTTCATGAAAGCGATCGGCATCACTTCGGAAAATCACCCGAGCCTGCGCGAGACCGATTTCTTCACCAGCCACGAGGCGCTGCTGCTCGGCTACGAGGAAGCGCTGACCCGCGTCGATTCCACCTCCGGCGACTGGTATGCCACGTCAGGTCACATGATCTGGATCGGCGACCGCACGCGCCAGGCAGATCATGCCCATATTGAATATTGCCGCGGCATCAAGAACCCGATCGGCCTGAAATGCGGCCCGTCGCTGCAGGCCGATGATCTGCTGCAGCTGATCGACATTCTGAATCCCGCTAACGAAGCGGGCCGTCTGACGCTGATCTGCCGCTTCGGCCATGAAGAGGTCGCCGAAAACCTGCCGCGTCTCATTCGCGCCGTCGAGCGCGAAGGCCGCAAGGTCGTCTGGTCCTGCGACCCGATGCACGGCAACACGATCACGCTCAACAACTACAAGACCCGTCCCTTCGAGCGAATCCTGTCGGAAGTCGAAAGCTTCTTCCAGATTCACCGCGCCGAAGGCACACATCCAGGCGGTATCCATGTCGAGATGACCGGCAAGGACGTGACGGAATGCACCGGCGGCGCCCGCGCCGTCACAGCCGACGATCTGCAGGACCGCTACCACACCCATTGCGACCCGCGCCTCAATTCCGACCAGGCGCTCGAACTCGCCTTCCTGCTTGCCGAGCGGATGAAGGGCGGCCGCGACGAGAAGCGCATGGTCGTCAACGGCTGAGGATAGCCCGAAACAGATGATGAAAAGCCCGGCTCGACCGGGCTTTTTATTGGCTTCAGATGCTGGCCTGAACGCTGTGCAGGTTGGCGTAGACGCCTCCTTGCGCCATCAGATCATCATGCGTGCCCTGTTCGACAATGCCATCGCCCGTCAGGACCAGGATGCGGTGGGCGTGGCGGACTGTCGACAGGCGGTGGGCGATGACCAGGGTGGTCCTGCCATTCGCCAGACTGAGCAGCGCCTGCTGCACCGCCCGTTCGCTCTCGTTGTCGAGGGCGCTGGTCGCTTCGTCGAAGATCAGGATTTCCGGATCTTTGAGGAAGGCGCGGGCGATGGTGATGCGCTGGCGCTGGCCGCCCGAAAGCTTGACGCCGCGCTGGCCGATATCGGTGTCATAGCCGTTCGGCAGAGCCATGATGAAGTCGTGCGCATTGGCGGCGCGGGCGGCCGCTTCGAGCTCGCCATCGGTCGCGTCCAGCTTGCCGTAACGCAGGTTTTCCGCAACGGTGCCGGCAAAGAGATAGACGTCCTGCTGCACCACCCCGACATGGCGTCGCAGCGAAGCCAGCGTGACGTCGCGGATATCGGTTCCGTCGATACGGATCGCCCCAGCTTCGACATCGTAGAAGCGCGGTATCAGCGCGCAAAGCGTGCTCTTGCCCACTCCAGAAGGGCCGACCAGCGCGACAAACTCTCCGGGGGCGATGGTGAGGGAAAGCCGCTCCAGCACCCTGGGACCATCGGCTTCGTAGCCGAAGGCGACGTCGGAAAAACTGATCTCGCCCCTTGGCGCCGGCATCGGACGGGCGTCCGGTCGATCGGTGATATCGGGATTGATTTCCAGGATCTCCATGGCTCTCGTGAAGCCGGTATAACCCTCCTGCCAGAGGCGCACGAAATTCGCGAGCCGCTGCACGGGATCGACCAGCACGCCGACGCAGAGCAGGAAGGTCAGCATATCCGGGATGGTAAGGCCCGCTGTCAGGATGCGTAGGCCTCCTGCGATGATCACCAATATGGTGACGAGCTGGGCGAAGCTTTCGGTGCCTACCGAAAACCAGGCCTCGCTGCGGTAGCCGTCGGCGCGGCTTTGCAGGAAACGCTGGTTTTGTGTGGCGAAGCGCTGCCGTTCCAATGCTTCGTTGGCGAAAGACTGGACGACACGGATGCCGGCAAGCGCATCCTCGACACGCTCGTTGACGGCGGCGACCTGGCGCTTGCTGGCTTCGAGCGCATGGTTCATGCGCCGGTTGAAATAGAGTGCATAGGCCACCGCCTCCGGAGTGAGCAACAGGATGAGGGTTGCCAGCAGCGGGTCGATGAAGAACAAGACCAGCATGGCGCCGCCATATTTCAGGACGGCAATGGAGAGATCCTCGGGGCCGTGGTGAAAGAGCTCGCCCAGCCAGAGGGAATCGTTGGTGATGCGGCTCATCAACTGCCCGGTGCGTTGGCCATCGTAGAAGCTGAAGGACAGCTTCTGGCAATGCTCGAAGAGTTCCTGCCGCACCGTCGCCTCGATGCGGGCACCCATGACGTGGCCGCGATAATCGACGAAGAAGATCGCAGCTATCTGGGCGGCCAGAACGGCGAGCATCACACCGCCCATCGCAAGGATTTGAGCGAAAGCCTCCGGGGCATCCGGCAGCGCGAGAAGACGGCTGGTGACGATGTTGGCGCAGAGCGGCAACACCACGGCGGTGCCGGCGACGAGGACGGCGCAAAGCAGATCCGCCAGCAGCAAAGGCAGATGCGGGCGGTAATAGGAGATGAACTTGCGCATACGCGACCAGCGCCGCTCACGTTCAGCGGCGTTCAAATCGTCGCGGAAGGAGTTCAGGAAGGGGTTATGGCGTCGCGAGCTTTTCCTCGCGCGAGAGAATTGCGTGTGCATGAAGCAGAATGTCCTTGTGGGCGATGTTTCCTTTCTGTCTGGACAGGGTCGCTCTCATGTCAGTCTCCCGGCGGGTTGAATAAATTGAGCCATCAGTATCACCGAGATCAGCGTCCGGTTCAACGCGATGACGAGAGGAGGTCGGCGGGTGTGGTCAACGGGCAACATTCGGCGACCGCCGGCCAATCGTGAACGCTTCAAGATTTCTGATTGCTTGTTCAGGGGAATGGATTTGACGACGAGGTCTCGTGGCCGCAAGTTTCTCCAGGACCGAGGAGAGAGCTATCATGAGCGAACAACATCTAGGGGGCTGTCTTTGCGGCGCCGTGCGATTTTCAATTCGGGCAAAGCCCGGGCCTGTTGTCGGTTGCCACTGTTCGCAATGCCGCCGTCAGACGGGACTTTATTATGCTGCGGTCAACGTGCCGCGTGCGGCGCTTTCGGTGGAAGACGACCAGGCGGTCCGCTGGTATCGTTCGAGCGGCGAGGCGCAACGCGGCTTCTGCGGCAATTGTGGCTCGGCGCTGTTTTGGCAGGGGGATGAATCGCCGGAGGTTTCCGTCCTGGCCGGAGCTTTCGACGAACCGAGCGGCCTTGCCTTCAGCCATCACATTTATTGCACTGACAAGGGTGATTTCTACGAGATAACGGATGGTCTGCCGCAATATGACAGGTATCCGCCGCGTTGATTTGAGAGTGCCCCGCCTCAGGTCTTGGTCGCGAGCGCGGCGCTGAGACGAGCGACGTCTTCGCGCAGCGCCGTCAGTTCGGTCAGGACGCGCATATCGATCTTCTGGTGCAAGGAGAGCACTTCGAGTTCGGCCTTGAGATTGACTTCGTAATCCTTGGCTGCCTCGAAGCGGTCGCGCTCGGCCTGACGGTTCTGCGACATCATGATGATCGGCGCTTGGATGGCGGCGAGCATCGAAAGGATCAGGTTCAGGAAGACGAAGGGGTAGGGATCGAAAGCGCCACTCGCCAAAACGATGGTGTTGATCGCCGTCCAGACGACGAGGAAGGCCAGGAAGCCGAGGATGAACGACCATGAGCCGCCGACACGGGCGATGCTGTCGGCGATACGTTCTCCAAAAGAGGCCTCGGCAGAAAAGGCGGCGTTGACGTCGGTCGAGATGATCTTGCGCTCGTGCGCTTTCGCCAGCACGCGCTTTTCCGTGTCGCCCAGTTCGTCGGCCGGTTTGTCGAAATGATGGTGCACGAAGTTCGAAAAGTTATTCATGGCCTGTTTCCAATGACCGTTATCGATGCTGCCGCTTTCATGCGTCAGTATTCCGCTCCGTCGGTAAATTGCAATGCATCGGTGCCGTAAGCCTCCAGCAGGCCTGTTCACAAAAAATTCGTGAGCTCGGTGCAACGCTTTGGTCGCGAACGTGTTGCGGTAACGGGAGCCGCAGGCTAAACAAATGACATGACACAGGAAAACGCTCTCTCCGATATCTTCCGCATCGCTATCGGCCAGCTCAATCCCACGGTCGGCGATGTCGCCGGCAATCTTGCCAAAGCACGTGAAGCACGCGCTGATGCAGGCCGAGAGGGCGCGCATCTTCTCGTGTTGACCGAGCTTTTCATCTCCGGCTACCCGCCGGAAGATCTGGTGCTGAAGCCGGCCTTCATCCGTGCCTGCTGGAAGGCGGTGGAAAGCCTTGCGGCCGATACCGCCGATGGCGGGCCGGGCGTCATCATCGGTTTTCCCCGGCAGGACCAGACCGGACGCTATAATTCCGTCGCCGTGCTTGACGGCGGCAAGGTCGTCGCGGTGCGCGACAAGGTCGATCTGCCGAATTACGGCGAGTTCGACGAGAAGCGGGTCTTCGTGCAGGGGGCCATGCCGGGGCCGGTGAATTTCCGCGGCGTGCGGCTCGGCATTCCGATCTGCGAAGATATCTGGGGTGATCTCGGCGTTTGCGAGACGCTGGCCGAAAGCGGGGCGGAGATCCTGCTGTCCCCGAACGGGTCTCCCTATTATCGCGGCAAGGTCGATATCCGTCACCAGGTGGTACTGAAGCAGGTGATCGAGACCGGCCTGCCGCTGATCTATGCCGCCCAGCTCGGAGGGCAGGACGAGCTCGTGTTCGACGGGGCGAGCTTCGCCTTCAATGCCGACAAATCGCTCGCCTTCCAGATGAGCCAGTTCGAGACGGCACTTGCTGTGACGACGTGGAAACGTGGGGAAGCCGGCTGGCGCTGCGCCGAAGGGCCGATGGCGCGTATTCCCGAGGGCGAGGAGGCCGATTATCGCGCCTGCCTGCTCGGCTTCCGCGACTACGTCAACAAAAACGGTTTCAAAACCGTCGTTCTCGGCCTTTCCGGCGGCATCGATTCGGCGATCTGCACAGCGATCGCGGTCGATGCTCTCGGAGAGGAGCGGGTGCGAACGGTGATGCTGCCCTATCGTTACACCTCGGAAGATTCACTGAAGGATGCAGCCGACTGTGCCAAGGCGCTCGGCTGCCGCTATGACATCGTACCGATCGAGCAGCCAGTAACCGGCTTCAGCAGCGCGCTGTCCAACCTCTTCGAGGGAACTGAGAGCGGAATCACCGAGGAGAATTTGCAGAGCCGCGCGCGCGGCGTCATCCTGATGGCGATTTCCAACAAGTTCGGCGCGATGGTGGTGACGACGGGCAACAAGTCGGAAATGTCGGTCGGTTACGCCACGCTCTATGGCGACATGAATGGCGGCTTCAATCCGATCAAGGATCTTTACAAGATGCAGGTCTATGCGCTGGCGCGCTGGCGCAACGAGAATGTGCCGCCGACTGCGCTCGGGCCGTCGGGCGAGGTGATCCCGCAGAATATCATCGACAAGGCACCCTCAGCCGAGCTTCGCCCGGACCAGAAGGACCAGGATTCGCTGCCGCCCTATCCCGTCCTCGACGATATTCTCGAATGCCTGGTGGAGAAGGAAATGGCGGTCGAGGAGATCGTCGCGCGCGGCCATGACGTCGCCACCGTCCACCGCGTCGAGCACCTGCTCTATCTTGCCGAATATAAGCGCCGGCAATCGGCGCCGGGCGTTAAGATCACGAAGAAGAACTTCGGCCGCGACCGACGCTACCCGATCACCAACCGGTTCCGGGATCGCTGACGTGATCGTGATCGCTGACGCAATCGGGATCGCTGACGCAAGCGACATATCAGGGGGGCAACATGCGCAGCTCGGTCGAGATCTACAATGTCGGGACGGGCAGGGCTCGCGAGGTCTGGCAGACGGACAGGCTGGTGGAAGCGCCGAATTTCTCAGCCGATGGCTCCTATCTCCTGCTGAACGGCGACGGGCTGCTCTTCCGGCTGCCGCTCGATGGCGGCGAGGTGGTGAAGGTCGATACGGGCTTTGCCGTCAATTGCAACAATGATCACGGCATTTCGCCTGATGGCACTGAGATCGTCATCTCGGACAAGACGGAATTCGGCAAGTCGACGATCTACATCCTGCCGGTCGAAGGCGGCACGCCGCGGCTCATCACGCAAAACCAGCCGTCCTATTGGCATGGCTGGTCACCGGATGGCCGCCAGCTCGCCTATTGCGGCATTCGCGACGATCTTTTCGACATTTGTACGATCTCAGTCGACGGCGGCGTCGAGACGCGGCTGACGCATGGCGAAGGCCGCAACGACGGGCCGGATTATTCCGCCGACGGCCAATGGATCTATTTCAATTCCAGCCGCACCGGGCTGATGCAGATCTGGCGCATCCATCCGGATGGCACAGGCCTCGAACAGGTGACGTCGGACAATCAGGGGAACTGGTTTCCCCATCCATCGCCCAAAAACGACAAGGTGCTGATCCTGTCCTACGATCCTTCGGTCTTCGACCATCCGCGCGATCTCGACGTGCGGCTGCGGCTGATGGATATGGACGGCGGCAACCTGAAGACGCTGTTCGAGCTTTTCGGCGGGCAGGGCACGATCAACGTGCCCTGCTGGTCTCCTGATGGTGACGAGTTTGCTTATGTCAGGTATTTTCCGGCGGCTTAAGCCGCTGCCGCTCGGCGCCGCCTGCGAGCGGCGTCCGCCAGATCTTCCAGCACACTCACCGACATATCCCAGTCAATGCAGCCATCGGTGATGGACTGGCCGTAGACCAGCGGCTTGCCGGGAACGAGATCCTGGCGGCCGGCAACGAGGTTGCTTTCGATCATCATGCCCTTGATGTGGTGATTGCCCGCGGAGATCTGTCCGGCGACGTCCTTGACAACCCGTGGCTGGTTCATCGGATCTTTGCCGCTGTTGGCATGGCTGGCGTCGATAAGGATGCGCGGGGTGACCCCGACTTTCAGGCATTCCGCTGTGACGGCTCCGACATCGGCCGCCTCATAATTCGGCCGCTTGCCGCCTCGCAGAATGATGTGGCAGTCTTCATTCCCCTTCGTCGAAGCGATTGCCGCCTGTCCGTCCTTGGTGACGGCCGGGAAGTGGTGCGGCTGCGAAGCGGCCAGGATCGCGTCGATCGCGACGCGAGCGCCGCCGTCGGTGCCGTTCTTGAAGCCGATCGGGCAGGAGAGGCCGGAGGCGAGCTGGCGATGGATCTGGCTCTCGGTCGTGCGGGCGCCGATCGCACCCCAGCTGACGAGATCGGCAATGTATTGCGGTGTGATCGTCTCGAGGAATTCGACACCCGCCGGAAGGCCCATCGCGTTGACGTCGAGCAGCAGGCGCCTGGCAATTCTCAGCCCTTCCTCGATACGGTAGCTGCCATCGAGATGCGGGTCGTTCATCAAGCCCTTCCAGCCGACTGTGGTGCGGGGCTTTTCGAAATAGACGCGCATGACGATTTCCAGATCACTGGAGAAGCGCTGTCGCTGCTCGGCCAGCCGCGCGGCATATTCGCGTGCAGCAACGGGATCGTGGATGGAGCAGGGGCCGATGACGACGATCAGGCGGTCGTCTTCACCCTTGAGAATCTGGTGGATGGCATTGCGGTTGCTGGTCACCGTCTCGCTGACTGAAGCGGTTCGGGGAATTTCAGCGATGATATCGGCGGGTCTGGTCAGCGGGGTGATCTCGAGAATACGCAGATCATCGATGGTGTCGGGCACGGCATGGCTCCTGTTTGGTCATACCGTGCGGAACAGAAAAGCCGCCAGGTAGACTAGCGGCTGTTCGGGTTGTCGTCGCGTTGAATTCAGTTACGCACAGACCCGCATCCGCTGGAAGCAGCGGTACGAATAAAATCGCGAGGAGGCGTAGGCTGAAGTCGTCGACATTGCGCGTATGTAGCGTCGCGGCCGCTCATTGTCACGCAAAATCTGCGAGGCGAAATCACGGGTTCGCCTCTTTGAGGCTGACGTGCCGACGCTTGCCTCCGTTCCGATTTCCTGAAATAGATCCGCCGTCAGGTGCCCGCCCTCGAGGCGGGAGAATCGGGAATCCGGTGCAAGGCCGGAACGTGCCCAACGCTGTAAGGCCGACGTCTGCCGCTTCATCACGCCACTGGCTTTGCCGGGAAGGCTGCGGCAGATGGATGAAGCCAAGTCAGAAGACCGGCCTGGCGCGATAGACCCAACCCGCGCGGACGGCGGGCGGTTGCGTTGTTGGGGATTTGACGATGCGACCCTTTGATGCGGATGCCCTTTCGGCGGTGTCCGGTTTTTCGCCGGCCGAGCGCGAAGCCGTGTATCACGCGATCATGACGCGGCGTGACGTGCGCAGCCAGTTCCTGCCCGATCCCTTGCCCGACGATGTCGTGGCACGGCTCTTGACTGCCGCCCATCATGCGCCCTCGGTCGGCTTCATGCAGCCGTGGAATTTCGTCCTGGTGAAAAGCGAAGCCGTGCGAGCACGCGTAAGGGATGCCTTTGCGAATGCGAATGAGGAGGCGGCACTGATGTTCGAGGGCGAACGCCGGCAGACCTATCGCTCCCTGAAGCTGGAAGGCATCGTCGAGGCGCCGCTCGGCATATGCGTGACATGCGATCCCACCCGCGGCGGCAGCGTCGTGCTGGGGCGGACGCACAATCCGCGGATGGATTCCTATTCGACCGTTTGCGCCATTCAGAATCTCTGGCTTGCCGCCCGCGCCGAAGGGGTCGGCATCGGCTGGGTCAGCATCTTTCGCGAAGGCGACCTGAAAACAATTCTCGGCATACCGGAGCATATCGAGGTGGTCGCCTGGCTCTGCGCCGGCTTTGTCGACCGTCTTTATGACGAACCGGAACTTTCGGTCAAAGGTTGGCGGCAGCGGCTGCCGCTCGAGGAACTCGTTTTCCACGACGGATGGGGACGCAACGATCCGTAGCAATTACTGCTGCTGTGGTTGCGGCCCCGGCGTCGCCGGATTGGCAAGGTCGATCGAGCCCTGGTCGCCCGCAAGGAATTGCGGGCCGACCTGACGAACCTTGTTCTGCGTGGGGTCGTAGGGACGTTCGGCAACGGATGGCTGCGGCGGGGCTGATGCTGCCGCTGTATCTTTCGTCGGCGGTTTAGTGCGGACCGTCGTTATCGAGCCCTGCTCCGGCGGTTCGCTCAGGGCCTGCTTGCCGCGCATCTCCTCGTAATAGGCGGTGAGATTGCAGGCGCAGGAATTTTTCTCGCCAGGCGCGCGGTTCTTGTAGACAAAAGCGTTCTTCATGGCGCTATAGGGCGCGCCCGTTGCGACCGAGATCATGTTCGAGGAGTCGGTGCTGGTCACGTCGCGATAGAAGAGCTCGGTTTCAATGCCGGGGCACATCTTGGCGCAGGTCTGGGCATCGCGGCCGAAATCCACCGAAGTGGTATTTGAGCTGATCGGGAAGAAGCCACCGTCGCAGCTGCGCACGCAGATGGTGCTGATCGGTGAAAACATTTCGGCCCTCGGCAGGCCGTAACGCAGATCGGTCTCTTCACCGCCGCCGAGCGGAATGAAGGTATCGGTGCGCATCGCCTGTTCCTCGACACTCGGGGCGGGGTCGTCTGCGCTACGCTCGGTCGGGGCATAGAAATTGTCGCTGTTGCAGCCGTTGCGTTCGAGTGCCGCCGTCAATTCTCGGCGCGCGTCGTCAGTGCCGTCGCCCTGGTTGCGCAGCTCGTCGCGGCGCTCCTGGAGATAACGGATATTGTCGATCATCCGGGCTTCGGCGTCAGAGAGTTCGGCGCAAAAATCGGCGTTGTCACTGCCAATCACGACCATGCTGCCGGAAGTGCATCCGTTATTGCGCAGATCGTTGCGGACCTTGCGCAGCTCGAGGTTCTGCTCGGCCATGGCATTTGCATATTGGCGCGCTTCCGGCCCGTTATTGCTACCGATCGATCGTGGCAGGTCGGCAAGGCGACCGCGCAAGTCGTTGCAAATAGCGCTGGTCTGTGCGGCGGCCGGTGATGCCAGCGCAAGCATAAGAGCAAGAGACAGATTTCGGCGTTTCACGGCGTCGTCCGGGAATGAGAAAGTGTCGATCGGTCAAAGGTGGCGTCCATCCGCCGTACCTTGTCTCTTAACGTGTTTCTCTTAATAAGCTTGGATGAATTCCTAGCGCATTTTCGAGATTTTAGCCAGAAGATGTGGGTAATCTTCCGTTAGGTAAGTAGAACTTCGACGAGGCGCTCATCTGGTATGAGAAGCTCATGGGACGTCCCGCAGAAAGCAAACCGATACCGGGCATGGCTCAGTGGCGTAACATGGGCGGGGCCGGCCTGCAGGACGGATTGCCCATGGCGCTGCCCCTCGCAGTTCCCATCGGCAGTAGGCGCTTTCGGTGTCAGCGTCGTCAATGGTTGACACGAGGGGACGTGCAATTCCAATGTCGGCTTCGGATGGCCGTCGCAAATCGCGCAGGTCAGTGCGGGGGGCGCAGCGAAGGCGAAAATGGCAGGCATTTGCAAGGAGCTAAGCTCCCCCATAACGACGGCCCCGACAGCCCAACACGGTCTCCACGTCTTCGTGGATGGTTGTTATGACCCCGGTTCCGGGCACGGAGGCTGGGCCTTTGTCGCCTATCGCGATTCTGTGGAAATCGCGTCCAGCTTCGGCGGTGTGCGTGATTCCGCCAATAATTCGATGGAATTGACCGCCGTCTTGCAGGCAGTCATGTGGATCAATAGCGAAGCAACGGGCGAAGCCGCGACCATCTGGTCGGATTCGATCTATGCCGTCAAAGGCTGCAACGACAGGCGGCACATTTGGAAGAATAACGGCTGGAAGAAAAACAATCCGAATGGGAACGCCCGCAGCCGGGCGATCGCTAATGCGGAACTCTGGAAAGCGGTCGATCTTCAGCTATCCCGGAACGCCCTCGTAACCATTGCCTGGTGCAAGGGCCATTCCGGCATATCAGGCAACGAACGCGCGGATGAGCTTGCGGATGGAGGACGGCTGTCGATACGGGGCGCGTGATATGGGGATATCCACTGGCTGCGGATGCCTGGGATGGCACGGCGTCAAAACTCCACGGGGCGCCATTGCATCAGGGCGCAAGGCCGCCGCCAGAGATGGCATAAATGCACCCTTCAGCCATTTCCGGTTATGTCCAAGTTTCAGCATCAGCTAACGGCGCCATCGAGGCCGATCAGGCTTGAAGAATGTGCCTGCGCGTCAGCTCCATCAGACCATCGGTATCGCGTCGCTCTATCGCATCGACCATCTGCTGATGTTCGCGGCCGGATTGCTCGATGCGGGCGCGCGTTCGCCACTGCGACACCGGCGCGGAGGATGTCCGCTGGCGAATTTCCGTGATCAGCTCCACGAGTTCCTGGTTGCCTGCGAGAGCAAGCAGATGGCGGTGGAAGGCGAGATTGGCTTCGTAAAGTTCGAGCGTGGTGCCGTTCAGCACCAGATCGTCGAAGCGTGAAGCCAGAACCCGCAACTTCGCAATATCTGCCTCGCTCGCATTCGCGACGATGCGGTCGCTGACGGCGACTTCGAGGATGACGCGAATGTCGCTGACCTCCCGGGCACGGCGCCCGTCTTGCTCATGGACGTGGTAACCACGATTGGGGACATGCTCCACCAGTCGCTTCTGCACCAATCTGTCGAGAGCTCTGCGGACCTCGGGTCGCGTACAGTTATACCGCCTTTCGAGATCGATCTGCTTCAGCCAGGTTCCGGGCGGGAGACGGCCGGCAAGGATATCCTGGAGAATGAGTTCGGTCACATCGGAGGTTTGCGGCTCTTGTGCTTGCGCCGTCGCTCCGCTTTCCAGCGAATTCATGCAATTCTCCCCAGCCCGATTTCGGCGATGACTATCATAGCTCTCCCCCGGCCAACAACGAGGCCGATTGACAGCGTCGAAAAATATTCCAGCTCATGACTTGCGTGCCCGATTTAATTGGAGCATAAAATTGGCGCCAATTTGATTACCATTATATGAGGCGGGTTGTAAATCCATGCAGAACTCCGATGCGGTCTGGGAAATCGTCGAGAGAAAGCGCGCGGCGTTCTTCGAGTTGAGTGACCGCATCTGGGATATTCCCGAGACCAATTACCTCGAACATCAATCTGCCGAAGAGCACGCCCGCATGCTGGAAAGAGAGGGCTTTCGTGTCGAGCGCGGCATTGCCGGGTTGCCGACGGCGGTTATGGGAGAGGCGGGCGAGGGTGGCCCGGTCATCGCAATCCTTGGCGAGTTCGATGCGCTGCCGGGATTGAGCCAGGAGGCCGGTATTGCCGAGCAGCGGCCCTTGGTCGACGGGGGCAATGGTCACGGCTGCGGCCATAATATGCTGGGCGCCGGATCCATGCTCGCTGCCGCTGCGATCAAGGATTTCCTTGCCGGAAGCGGCTTGATGGGAAGGGTGCGCTATTATGGCTGCCCCGCGGAGGAAGGCGGCTCTTCGAAGGGTTTCATGGTGCGCGCCGGCGTTTTCGACGACGTGGATATCGCGATCTCCTGGCATCCGGCAGCCTTTGCCGGGGTCAACAATCCCATCTCGCTCGCCTGCAATGAGATCAACTTCCATTTTTCGGGGCGGGCGTCGCATGCTTCCGCGACGCCGCATCTCGGCCGCAGCGCTCTCGATGCAGTGGAACTGATGAATGTAGGCGTCAATTATATGCGCGAGCACATGCCTTCCACTGCGCGTATCCACTATGCCATCACTGACGCGGGCGGTGGAGCGCCTAACGTCGTGCAGGCACGCGCGACGGTACGCTATCTCGTCCGTGCTCGGACCTTGCCGGAACTCCTGTCTCTGGTTGCCCGCGTCAAGAAAGTTGCCGAAGGTGCTGCCCTGATGACCGAGACGACGGTCCGGAGTGAAATTGTCAGCGGGGATGCCAATCTCGTTGGCAATACACCACTCGAGGAGTGCATGTTCGCCCATCTGCAGCGGCTTGGCCCACCAGTGTTTGATGATGCCGACCGAGAAACGGCCCGCAAGTTCCAGCAGACCTTCAACGCAGAGGATATCGCCGCGTCCTATGGTCGTTTCGGGCTGAAACCGAACGACGACCAGCCGCTCTGTGAGGAGATTTTTCCGTTGAATGCCGGTGACGGCACTCTGGTCGGCTCCACCGATGTCGGGACGGTCAGCTGGGTGGTGCCGACCGTGCAGATGCGAGGGGCTACCTACGCTGTCGGTACGCCCGGACACTCTTGGCAACTGGTTGCGCAAGGGAAACTGCCGGCTGCCCACAAGGGAACCGAACACGCCGCCAAGGTAATGGCGAGCACGGCCGCCGATCTCATCGGTAACCCCGCATTGATTGAAGCTGCCAAGGCCGATCACAGGGCGCGTCTGGAGCGTACGCCTTTCGTCAATCCGATACCTGATGACGTTAAGCCGCCATTGCCGGAGAAGGCTGATGCCTAACCCCGACCTGCTGCCCGACCGTGAACGCCTGATGGCGCATATCCGCGAGTTTGCCCGTCGGGTGAAATTGTCCGGAGCGCCGGAGGAGCTCGAGAGCTTTCATTATCTTCAGGCGCAGATGGAGAGCTACGGATACGGAACGCAGCTGCTGTCACATGATGCATTCATCAGCCTGCCCGGCCCGGCGAAGGTCGGGGTCGAAGGCGAAGACCTCCGTTGCATTACCCATTCGATGTCGGTTTCGACGGCTGCAGCGGGCATCAGCGGAGACCTTGAATATGTCGGCGACGGCAAGGAAGCCGATTTCGTCGGCAAGGACTTGGCCGGCAAGATCGTCCTGGTCGACGGGATTGCGACGGAGGAAGTCGCCGCGTTGGCGAGCGCGGCCGGCGCCCTCGGCGAAATCCATGTCAGCCCGAATGAGAATCTCTACGAAATGTGCGTGTCGCCGGTCTGGGGCAGCCCGTCGCAACACACGCGCGCCCATCTGCCGAAAACCGTGATCTGCACCATCGCGCGGGAAGATGGAGTGCGCCTTCGCGACAGGCTCGCGCGCGGCCAGAAGGTCCGTGCGACGCTCACGGCAGAGGTCGACACCGGCTGGCGCAGGACGCCGCTGCTTGTTGCAGAGCTTCAGCCGGCAGGCGAGGACAAACCGTTCGTACTGTTTTCGGGCCATCATGACACCTGGCATTTCGGCGTCATGGACAATGGCGGCGCGAACGCGTCCATGCTTGAGGCGGCACGCTTGCTTGCCCTTCATGCGGGTGATTGGCGACGCGGCCTGCGCATCTGCTTCTGGTCAGGCCATTCGCACGGTCGCTATTCCGGCTCGGCCTGGTATGCGGATGAATTTTTCGACGAGCTCGATCGCCGCTGCGCCGTGCATGTCAATGTCGACTCCACGGGCGGCGAGGGCGCAACCGTCCTCACCAATTCCGGTGTCATCGACGAGTTGAAGCCGCTGGCTCTTGAGGTGATCGAGGACGTCACCGGACAAAGGCATGCGGGCAGGCGGCATGGCAGAGCGGCGGATCATTCATTCTGGGGTGTCGGCATCCCCTCGATGTTCGGCAGCCTCAGTCATCAGCCGCCAGGCCCCGTCAAGACGCTGAGGGCGCTCGGTTGGTGGTGGCACACGCCGCACGACACGGCAGAGCACATCGATCCCGACAATCTGAGCCGGGATACGCGAATCGTGCTGGAAACACTTTGGCGCCTGCTGACCTCGCCCGTCCTGCCACTTGACTATTCCGTCTACGCACACGCTCTCAGCCAAGAGGTTTCGCGACTGCATGCTGAGCTTTCCGGCCGTATCGACATCTCGGCCCTCGCAAATGCAATTGACGAGTTGGGCATCAGCGCGAAGGCGGTCATGGAGATGAAGGACCCGTCTTCTGCAAAGACGGCGCGCGTCAACGCATCGCTGATGCGCGCCGGCCGCCATCTCGTGCCGCTGAATTATACGAGCGGCGACCGCTTTCACCATGATTCCGCCCTCCCGCACCCCGCCTGGCCGTCACTTGAGGGGCTGCGGGCGCTGGCCGCGCAGCCCGTCGGATCGCCAGACATACCTTTCTACGCTGTTCATGCGCGCCAGACTAGAAATCGCCTGATCCATGGACTGAGGGAAGCCAATGCGGCTTTGCGTGCGGCCCTGGAGGACTGACGCAGCCATAGCAGAACTGACAGGTGGCCATTTGGCCGCCGAAAGGGGAACAGAAAATGAAAAATAGAAAATTGCCTGCCGTTTTGTTCGGCGCCATTGCCTTCCTGACTTCATTCGCTGCCGGCGCCAAGGACTGGACGCATGTCAAGGTCGGCATCGAAGGGGCTTTCCCGCCCTGGAACCTCATGGATTCCAGCGGCAAGCTGGCCGGCTTCGACGTCGACCTCATCAATGACCTGTGCAAACGCGCCAAAGCCGACTGCGAACTCATCGCAGGCGATTGGAATGCGATGATCCCCAGCCTCAATGCTGGAAAATTCGATCTGGTGATGACTCTCGGCATTAACGAGAAGCGGAAGCAGGTGGTCGATTTCACCGTGCCCTACGCGAGCGGGGTCGCGAGCTTCCTGCTTCTGAAGGACGGGCCGGTGTCCCCTCTGCCGATGGCCGGCGAGCGGCTGAATTTGAACGACAAGTCCAAGGCAGATCCGGTGATGGCCGCGATCGGCGAAGCCCTCAAAGGCAAGACGGTCGGCGTGGTCCAGTCGACCAGCCAGGAGCAGTTGATCAACGCCTATTTCGGATCCGACGTAACAGTGCGCGCCTACAAGAATTCCGGCGAGCGCGATCTCGATCTGAAGGCCGGGCGCATCGATGCAGGTTTCGATAGCGGCGTTTATGAAACCTCCGTGCTCGGCAAGCCCGGCAATGACGATCTGATGATGTCCGGCCCGCTGGTGAAAGGCGCGATGTTGGCTACCGAAGTCGCACTCGGCATGCGCAAGGGCGAGACCGATCTGAAGGCCAAATTTGATGACGCAATCAGGCAAGCCGCCAAGGATGGCACGATCAGGCAGCTCTCGGAAAAATGGAGCAAGATCAACCTGACACCGACCTTTGACGCTCCCTAAGCGCCTTTTCGGCGCATCATGCTCAGCAGAGGCTATGACAATGTCAGTTGCTGCAAAAACATGCTCTTCCGGAGCAGCATTATGAGCCAGCCTGGTTTTTTTGAGCTTGCCGGCTTCGGTGCGGATGGCTGGGGCCATGCTCTTCTGGCCGGAGCCTGGATGACCATCCTTGTTGCAATCGCCGGCTATGCCGTCGGCGCCTGCATCGGGACCCTTGGGGCATGGGCCAAGATTGCCGGCAACGGTTTTGCTCGCGCGGCCGCCGATGCTTATACGACGGTGCTGCGGGGCATTCCCGATCTGCTGGTCATCTACCTCTTCTATTTCGGCGGCAGCGCCGTGGTTACGGCGGTCGGCCGGCTTTTCGGCGCCGAAGGTTTCCTCGGCTTTCCGGGCTTTCTTGCCGGCTCCCTCGCCGTGGGCGTCACCTCCGGCGCTCAGTTCACGGAAGTGCTGCGAGGTGGATTCAGGGCGGTCCATCCGGGTGAGATCGAGGCGGCTATTGCCTGCGGCATGCCGCGCTGGCTTCGCCTGCGGCGGATCGTTGCGCCGCTGACCCTGCGTCACGCGCTTCCCGGTCTCGGTAACGTCTGGCAGGTCGTCCTGAAGGAGTCGGCACTGGTATCGATCACCGGTGTTGCCGAACTCCTGCGCCAGGCGCAGGTCGGCGCTGGATCGACCGGGCTGCCATTCGATTTCTACCTGATGGCCGGCGCGATCTATCTGATGATCTCGACAGTTTCGAGCATCCTTCTCCAGCAGGCGGAGCGGCGCCTGTCGCGCGGCGTGGGGAGGAGCGGATGATGGATTGGCAGTTTCTCAACGAAACATTTGTGAGCCTGGTCGCCGCAATTCCGCTGACGATCGAGCTTTCCGTGACATCGATCTGCCTTGGTGCCATTCTGGCCCTGTTGCTGGCGCTTGCCCGCCTCTCCGGCGTTGCCGCGCTCGATTGGTTCGCGCGGCTCTATGTCTTCATCTTCCGCGGCACGCCCCTGTTGGTGCAGATATTTCTTATCTATTACGGTCTCGGCCAGTTTCCAGCCGTGCGGCACAGCGTCTTCTGGCCGTTTCTCCGCGATCCTTACTGGTGCGCGGTGCTGGCGCTGACCTTGAATACAGCCGCCTACGCCAGCGAGATCATTCGCGGCGGCCTGCTCTCGGTACCGCACGGGCAAGTTGAGGCTGCCCGCGCTTGCGGCATGCATCGCTTCCTGTTGTTTCGCCGGATCGTCCTGCCGCTGGCAATCCGGCAGGCATTGCCCGGATACGGCAACGAGATGATATCGATGGTCAAGGCGACGTCACTTGCCTCGATCATTACGCTGATGGAGGTAACCGGAGTCGCCGCCAAGATCATCTCCGAGACCTACCGGGCAATCGAGGTCTTCGTCGTCTCCGGGGCCATCTACCTCGCCCTCAATTTCTTGCTGACGCGTCTCATTCAATTCGCCGAGTACAGGCTTAGCCCGCATTTGCGCGCTCCCGTTCCCGTCAGCCGAGAGAGCAGCACCATAGCGACCCCTGCAGGAGAGCATCGATGACGGCCACACAGATCGCACTCAGCGTGCGCGACATGCACAAGAGCTTCGGACCTCTCCAGGTCATCAGGGGCATCTCGCTTGATGCCCTGGAAGGCGATGTCGTTTCCATTGTCGGCTCGTCGGGTTCCGGGAAATCGACGTTCCTGCGTTGCATTAATCTGCTGGAAACGCCGGATTCGGGTGAAGTGACTGTCGCCGGCGAAACGATCTCGATGCAGCGCAACGCCGGCGGTGTGCACCGCCCGGCGGATCGAAAGCAGGTCGATCGTATCCGCTCTCGGCTCGGAATGGTGTTCCAGAGTTTCAATCTCTGGTCTCACAAGACGGTCCTCGAAAACCTTATCGAGCCACCGATCCATGTTCAGCGCCGTTCACGCGCCGAATGCATCGACGAAGCTGAAGCGCTGCTGGCCAAAGTCGGCATCGCCGATAAACGCAATTTCTATCCCGCTCATCTTTCCGGCGGCCAGCAGCAGCGCGCCGCCATTGCCCGCGCCCTCGCCATGCATCCAAAGGTGATGCTCTTCGATGAACCGACATCGGCGCTCGATCCGGAGCTTGTAGGAGAGGTCCTACGCGTCATGCGCGCCTTGGCGGAAGAAGGACGCACCATGCTGGTCGTCACACATGAGATGGGATTTGCGCGCGACGTCTCCAGCCGCGTCGTCTTTTTACATAAGGGCGTGGTCGAGGAAGAGGGCAAACCTCAGGATGTCTTCTCGAATTCGAAGTCGGAGCGCTTCCGCCAGTTCATCAATCAATAGGTCATCAAGCTCAATCAAGAAGGGGAACTCAGTATGAAATACCTGACCGCAATCATGGCCGCGATCACTATGGTCGCCAGCTTAGCCGTTTCGACGGCGGCACGCGCCGAGGAGAAGAACTGGACGCATGTGACGATTGCGACCGAGGGAGCGTTTCGGCCGTGGAACTTCACCAAGGCAGACGGTAGCCTTGACGGGTACGAAAAGCTGATCAAGTATTTTTGCGCTCATATGAAGGTCGAATGCACGACCGTGATCCAGCCTTTTGACGGCATGATCCCGGCTCTTAACGCTGGAAAGTTCGACGCAATCGTTTCGGGGATGTCTGCAACCGCCAAGCGCGAGGAGGTCATTGCCTTCAGCGATTCCTACGGCACGACGGGTCAGACCTTTGCGACATTGAAAGACTCCCCGCTCGCAAATCTGCCTTTGAAGGGCGAGGTATTTTCGCTCGCCACCGATGAGGCTGGCGCGGTGGCCGCGCTGAAGCAGATCGAGCCGTTGCTCAAGGGTAAGACAGTCGGCGTGCAGACTGCATCGATCGCCGCGAGCTTCCTCGACAAATATTTGAAGGGCGTCGTTGATGTCCGTGAGTACAAGACGACGGAACAGCACGATCTCGATCTTAAGGCCGGTCGCGTCGACCTCGTCATGGCGTCCATGGCATATCTTTCGACAGCGGCGGCAAAGCCGGGCAACGAGGACCTCATCGTCACTGGCCATCGTTTCCAGGGCGGCATGCTTGGGCGTGGAAGCTCAGTTGGTCTGCGTAAGGAGGATACGAAACTCAAATCTATGTTCGACGAGGCGATCGCAGCAGCCAAAGCAGACGGCACGATCGTCAAGCTATCGCAGAAGTGGTTCGGCTTTGACGTAACGCCGAGGTAAAACGCGGCTGGATGCCAGCACTTGCGAAATCTCGGCGAGTGCTGGTTATCCGTGAATCTTCTGGTCGCAATGCCGGCTTATGCCGGCTGCGATGCCTCGACGACGGCGAGCGCTGCCATGTTGACGACGCCGCGCGAGGTAACCGACGGCGCGAGGATGTGCGCGGGCATGGCGGCGCCGAGCAGAATCGGGCCAACATGCAGGCCGTCGGTCATCGACTTGATCACACCGAGCGTGATGTTGGCGGCGTCGAGGTTGGGGAAGACGAGCAGGTTTGCCTCGTCGTGCAGCGTGGTGTGCGGCATGACGCGCTTGCGCAGCGCTTCGGTGATCGCGCTCTCGCCGTGCATTTCGCCGTCGACTTCGAGATCCGGGGCAGCATCGCGCACGAGCTGCAGGGCATTGCGCATTTTCGTGGCGCTTTCGGATTCGCGTGAGCCGAAGTTTGAATGCGAGACGAGGGCGGCGCGCGGGGTGATGCCGAAGCGGCGGATTTCCTCGGCAGCCATGACAGTCGCCTCTGCGATCTCTTCGGCGCTCGGATTGAAGGTGACGTAGGTGTCCGTGAAGAAGGTGGCGCCGCGCTGTGAGATCATCAGGCTGAGGGCTGAGAAATCGCGGACATCCGTGCGCTTGCCGATGATCTGGCGCACGTCGCGCAGGTGTTTCTCGTAACGGCCTTCGAGGCCGCAGATCAGCGCATCGGCCTCGCCGCGCTTCAGCGCCAGCGCGCCGATGACGGTGGTGTTGGTGCGCACGATAGTGCGGGCCGCTTCCGGGATGACGCCTCGGCGGCCGACGAGCGAGAAATAGAGATCGACATATTCGCGAAAGCGCGGATCGTCTTCCGGATTGATGACCTCGAAATCCTGCAATGGCCGGATGCGCAGACCGTAGCGCTTGAGGCGTGTCTCGATGACCTGTGGGCGGCCGATCAGGATCGGTTTGGCCAAGCCTTCCTCAAGCAGCACCTGGGCGGCGCGCAGCACGCGCTCGTCCTCGCCTTCTGAGAAAATGACGCGCTTGCGCTCGGCGGCCTTTGCCGCCGTGAAGATCGGCTTCATGACGAAGCCGGAACGGAAGACGAAACGGTTCAGCTGATCGAGATAGGCGTCGAAATCCTGGATTGGACGGCGTGCGACGCCGCTCTGTTCGGCGGCCTTGGCGACGGCAGGGGCGATGCGCAGGATGAGGCGCGGATCGAAAGGGGAAGGGATCAGATAGTCGGGCCCGAAGACTGGGGTCTCGCCGGAATAGGCGCGGGCAGCGACGTCGGAGGGTTCTTCGCGGGCAAGCGCTGCGATGGCGCGCACGGCCGCCATCTTCATTTCCTCATTGATCGTCTCGGCGCCGCAATCGAGCGCGCCGCGGAAGATGTAGGGGAAGCAGAGGACGTTGTTGACCTGGTTGGCAAAGTCCGAGCGGCCGGTGCAGATCATCGCATCGGGACGGGCGGCGCGGGCGAGATCCGGCATGATCTCCGGAGTCGGATTGGCGAGCGCCATGATCAGCGGCTTGTCGGCCATTTGCGCCAGCAGCTCCGGTTTCAGCACGCCGGCGGCCGAGAGACCCAGGAAGACATCAGCGCCGCCGATATTTTCGGCGACCGTGCGGGTGTCGCTCTTCTGGGCATAGACGGACTTCCATTCGTCCATCAGTTCGGTGCGGCCCTCATAGACGAGGCCTTCGATATCGTGGACCCAGATGTTTTCGCGCTTGGCGCCGAGGGTCACCAGCAGATTGAGGCAGGCAAGGGCGGCAGCACCGGCGCCCGAGGCAACGATCTTGACGTTCTCGATGGCTTTGCCGGCGAGTTCCAGCCCGTTCAGGATAGCGGCGGCGACAATGATCGCCGTGCCGTGCTGGTCGTCGTGGAAGACCGGGATCTTCATCTTCTCGCGCAGGCGCCGCTCGACCTCGAAACATTCCGGCGCCTTGATGTCTTCCAGGTTGATGCCGCCAAAGGTCGGCTCCAGCGATGAGACGGTCGAAACCATCTGCTCGACGCTCGCCGCATCGATCTCGATGTCGAAAACGTCGATGCCGGCGAATTTCTTGAAGAGCACGGCCTTGCCCTCCATGACAGGCTTGGAAGCGAGCGGGCCGATATTGCCGAGTCCGAGCACGGCGGTGCCGTTGGAAATGACGGCGACGAGATTGGCGCGCGAGGTATATTCGGCCGCCATTTCAGGGTTGTCACGGATGGCAAGGCAGGGAGCGGCAACGCCCGGCGAATAGGCAAGCGCCAGGTCGCGCTGGTTGCCGAGCGGCTTGGTCGCCTGGATCTCCAGCTTGCCGGGGCGGGGGTAGCGGTGGAAAAACAGCGCCTGTTCGTCGAGATCGCCGCCCGGTGCGTTCTTGTCCGTCTTGGATTTATCCTGGTGATCCATTGCCGCCTCCGTGCACGTCTTTTTCTGGAGTTTCTCCATACATCAATCGGATACGTGCGACAGTATGGAAATGAGGGATGGTAGAAGTTTTCGCGCGGGGCATGTCCCACGGAACCACGGGCCGGCCGAGTATCGGCGCCGGTACTAATCCTTTTGGAAACTTGTTTGATGCCGCCTGCAAGCGCAAAATGCCGCCGCGACGGTGCGGGGCGCCGGTCGCATGGAGGAAATCATGGACAATTTGAACCTCACGACCCTGCAACGGGGTCAGACGATGGTTAATGACGTGGCCATGGATGCGTTTGCCGCCGGTTTTCGCGGCAGTCTCCTGACCAGCAAAGACATGAATTACGGTGAGGCGCGGGCGATCTGGAATGCGATGATCGATCGCCGGCCGGGTCTGATTGCGCGCTGTGCAGGGGCGGCTGATGTCGTGCGCGCGGTGCGCCTTGCACGCGACAACAATCTGCTCGTTTCGGTGCGCGGCGGCGGGCACGGCATTGCCGGCAACGCGGTCTGCGAGGGCGGCGTCGTCATTGATCTGTCGCCGATGAAATCGGTGCGGGTCGATCCCGAGACGCGCCGCGCCAGGATCGAGCCGGGCGCGACGCTAGGCGACGTCGACAAGGAAACGCTAGCATTCGGACTGGTACTGCCAACCGGCATTAATTCCACGACCGGCATAGCCGGCCTGACGCTCGGCGGTGGTTTCGGCTGGCTCACGCGGAAATTCGGGTTGACCCTCGACAATCTGATTTCGGTCGATGTGGTGACGGCCAACGGCGAACTGGTGAAGGCGAGCGAGACGGAGCGGCCGGACCTGTTCTGGGCGCTGCGCGGCGGCGGCGGCAATTTCGGCGTCGTGACCTCCTTCGAATTCCAGCTCAACCCGCTCCAGCCCGAAGTTTTCGCCGGACTGGTCGTGCATCCCTTCGCCGATGCGGAAAACGTTCTCAGGGAATATCGCGAGGCGCTGGAAACAGCACCCGACGAGCTGACCTGCTGGGTGGTGATGCGCCAGGCGCCGCCGCTGCCGTTCCTGCCGGCCGATTGGCACGGCAAGGAAATCGTCGTGCTTGCTATGTGCTATTGCGGGGACATGGCGGCGGGCGAAAAGGCGGCGGCGAGGTTGCGCGGGATCGGAAAGCCGATCGCCGACATTGTCGGCCCGATGCCGTTCATCGGCTGGCAGCAGGCATTCGACCCGCTTCTAACGCCCGGCGCCCGTAACTATTGGAAGAGCCAGGATTTCGCCTCCCTTTCCGATGCGGCGATCGAGGTTCTCATCAATGCCGTGCGGAAGCTGCCAGGGCCGGAATGCGAAATATTCATCGGCCATGTCGGCGGCGCCGCCGGCCGCGTGCCGACCGAAGCCACGGCATTTCCACAGCGCAGTTCGCATTTCGTCATGAATGTCCATGCACGCTGGCGGGAAACCGAGATGGACGGAAACTGCATCGGCTGGGCGCGCGAACTTTTCGAGGCAACCAAGCCGCATGCTGTGGGCACTGCCTACATCAACTTCATGCCTGAGGACGAGACCGACCGGGTCGAAATGGCCTACGGGGCTAATTATGCGCGCCTTTCGGAAATCAAGCTGCGCTACGATCCGAACAATTTGTTCCGGATGAATCAGAATGTGAAGCCGATGGCGGCGGTCCGAGCTGCTTGAATAGATGAAGCGTAGAAGACCCCGCCCAAAACCGCTCCCCACAAGGGTCCCTTGTGGGGAGCGGTTTACCCACCGCGCTTCGGCGTCATCGTCACGTCAGCGCCATAGGCATCGCGCAGTTGGTTCTCCTGTCCCGGCTGCCGGTCGGCGGCCTGGTGCAGCGGTATCGTGTCGTAGCCCTGCAATCGCGTTCCCTCGATCAGCGTAACGTCGGAATTCCCAGGATTGTCGGAGCGCTCGAACCAGTCGACGGAGTGGTGCAGGAAATTCATTTCGATCGCCCGGTTGGTGACCCCGTGGCCGACGATCGCGACGTTGTGGTCGCCGTTTTCGGCCTCGCGCATGACGGTCTGAAGGAAGAGACGCACCCGCTGCGCCACGTCCGCCCGGCTTTCGCCGTCCGGCGGCCGCGCATAGAACTTGCCGCTATTGTTGCGCAGCCTCGCCCATTTTTCGAACTCCTCGGGGAATTTCTGCTTCTGCTCGGCACGGTCGTAGATTTCGGTGAAGAGGCCGAAATCCTGCTCGCGCAGAAGATAATCTTCCCTGACATCGCCGACGAAGTTTTCCGGCAGCGCTTCGAGCAGCGCATCCTTGCTCTGGCGCGTGCGCAGAAACGGCGAATACCAGATATGCAGCTTCTGGAATCCCTGGCTCGGCAGCCCTTTGAGGTACGAAGCGATGACAGCGCCTGCCTCAGCCGCCTGGCGATAGCCCCATTCAGTCAGCGGCACATTATGATCGCCGAATTGGCGGTAGGCCTGTTCGTTGATGTTGCCGAGGGATTCGCCGTGGCGAACGAGAAAGAGACGCATCGGCCATCCCGCTTTGTCGGACATGGAATCGTTGTCATCATGAACGCGCTCGATCGGCAGGGCAATATTGCCAGCCGAAAAGGGGCGTAGCGTCTGGTCGCCGCTTGCCCCCAATCCGCTTGGCCCGTCGATCTTGGTCACTCAGTTCCAAATCGAGAAGCGAGAGAGCGTCTTCCGGGCTATTAGCGGCCCTGGAAGATCTTGATGAGTTTTGGCGTAAACCGGTGAGCCTTGATGTCGAGCAGATCCTGATACGTAGCGCGACCGGAGATCGCTGCCGTCAGATATCGCTGACAGGCGATTCTCGGAGCGTCATTGTCGGAAACGTTTGTCACGATCCCCGCGGCGCGCCGCGCATTTGCATCGAAATCCTTTGTGCACACTTTGACGAACTCGTTTCTCGCTCTCGCGCTGCCTTGCAGCAGCGTTACTGTTGCATCATAGTCCTGCTGCGTCGGTGCACAGCCGGCAAGCAGTGCCATAGAAATCATTATTGTCGCGGTTCGGGCGCGCATCATCAATATCCTCCAGGTTACGCCTTGATCGGCAGCTGCTGTTAATTTGATTCTCGGCATGCGGGAAAGGCCCAGGACCTCGCAGGGAGAAATTGCGATAATCGGATTTCCGATGTCGCTATTGCGAGCTTCGTAACGATGGGATCTGCGTTTACCATCCAGACGGAACGGCGGGTTGGCAGGGCTTTTCCCCAGCTTGTCATCTTCCTGAAACACGAGTCTGGTTTTGGAAGGCTAGATGAAAGATGGGGCACGAGCACTGTTCGTGACAGACATGATGGAACCCAGACATTTCCGCACGCTCTTCATTTCCGATGTGCATCTCGGCTCGAAGGCCGCGAAGGCTGATTTCCTGCTGGATTTCCTGCGCTACCACGAAGCCGATACGATCGTGCTCGTCGGCGACATCGTCGACGGCTGGCGCCTGAAGCGCAACTGGTACTGGCCGCAGGTCTGCAACGACGTCGTCCAGAAACTGCTGCGCAAGGCGCGCAAGGGCACGCGCGTCGTCTACATCCCCGGCAATCACGACGAATTCCTACGCGACTTCCCGGGCATGCATTTCGGCGGCATCGAGGTCGTCGAGCGCATGATGCATGACGGCGCGGACGGCAAGAAATACCTGATCCTGCACGGCGACGAGTTCGACGTCGTTGTCCGCAACGCCCGCCTGCTCGCCTATCTCGGTGACTGGGCCTATGATACGGCAATCCGCATCAACATCCTGCTCGCCGCCGTCCGCCGTCGCCTTGGCATGCCATATTGGTCGTTTTCCGCCTGGGCGAAGCTGCAGGTCAAGCATGCGGTCAATTTCATCGGCGAGTTCGAACGCGTCGTGGCTGAAGAGGCGCGCAAGAGCGGAGCCGACGGGGTGATCTGCGGCCACATCCACCACGCCGTCATCCAGGAGATGGACGGCATCCGCTACATCAACACTGGCGACTGGGTGGAAAGCTGCACAGCGGTTGCAGAGCATGAGGACGGCACGTTCGAGCTGATCACCTGGCGAGCGCTTGCTAGCGCAGTGCCGGCGCTTACCGCAGTCGAGCGTCTCGAAGAGGCGGAACTCGCCGCGCAGGCAGCGTGATTTTACAGCCGTCGCAGTCGCGGCGGCTCGCCGGCAATTTAGCCGTTACCGCGAGGTAACAGGCCCAATTTATTTTCTAAAACGTTTCCGGACGGCTATTTCTCGCAATGGTCGCGCCCCGGGGTGGTGTGTTAGGAAAACATCTAGTTTCCTTCAGGTCCACCGATGATTCCCGCTCAACATTCTTCGGGTGAGGGAGCGCCGCCGCGCTTCCGGCTGCTCAGCGCGCTGTCCTATTGCGCGCCGCTGCTCGTCAATGGCGTCGTGCTGCCATTTTTCCCGGTTTGGCTGCAAACCCATAGTTTCAGTGACCGTGAAATCGGCATTATTCTCGCCATACCGATGGTGGTTCGAGTCCTGGTAGCACCTGTCGTCGCCATGATCGCCGACCGCATGAAGGAGCGCTCGACCGTGCTGCTCTGGTCGGGTGGCCTGTCGCTGCTGACGGCGATCGCGCTTTACTGGACGACCAGCTTTTGGCCGGTGACAATCATCTTCGCGCTGCAGGGCGCCACCTTTGCGCCCTATGTGCCCGTGGTCGAATCGATCGTCATTTCAGGCGTGCGCCGCTGGGGGCTCGATTATGGGTCGATGCGCGTATGGGGCTCGATTGCCTTCATCGTCTCGACGCTCCTCGGCGGTCAGCTGATCGGCCGGGGGGGCGGCGGCATGGTGCTCGTCGTCATGGTGTTCGGCTTCACGATGATGGTGGCGATGGCGATCTTCTGTCCGCGGATCGGGCCCACACGGCGGCGCGGCCAGCCGATCGACCTGCCGGCCGCCACCGGCAGCGGGTTGCGCGAACCACATTTGCTGCTGCTCCTGATCGGAGTTGCCATCCAGCAGTCGAGCCACGCGGTGCTCAATGCTTTTTCCTCGATTTATTGGCATCAGCTCGGCTTTTCCGGCACCGAGGTCGGCTTGCTCTGGAGCGCCGGCGTTGCTTCGGAGGTGACGGTGTTCTTTCTATCGAAGCGTCTCAATCGGCGCTTCAATGCCTGGACATTGATCCGCTTCGGCTGCGCCATCAGCGTCTGCCGCTGGATCCTGTTTCCCATGAATGCCGGCTTTGCCGGCTTCTTCCTGCTGCAATGTTTCCACGGCTTCACCTATGCCTTCGTGCATACCGGCGTGCAGCGGAGAATCGTGGCGACGGTGCAGGAAACGCAGGAGGCCTCGGCGCAGGGCGCCTATTTCTTCTATGTCGGCATGGCGATGGGGTTGATGACCATCGCTTCGGGCTACCTCTACGCCTGGCTCGGCTTTGTCAGCTATTACGTCATGGCGCTCGTCGCGCTTTCCGGCCTCGGGCTGGTCATCTCAGCCTACTATCTTCAGCCCCAGAGGGTGCTTTCCGGCGGAAAGACCAGGGAAGCGGCGTAGCGCAGGCCGGGTTGGCGGTCGCGGGCAAGCAGCAGCGGGCCGTCGAGATCGACGAAATCGGCATCCTGCGCGAGCAGCACGGCTGGCGCCATCGCAAGCGAAGTCCCGACCATGCAACCGATCATGATCGAAAAGCCGAGCCTCACCGCTTCGGCCTTCATCGCCAAGGCCTCGGTGAGGCCGCCTGTCTTGTCGAGCTTGATATTGATCGCATCATAACGGTCGGCAAGGCTTGCGAGGTCTCCGGTGTGATGCACACTCTCGTCGGCGCAGACGAGCAACGGGCGGCGGATTTCGGCAAGCAGCGCATCGCGGCCTGCCGGCAACGGTTGCTCGACGAGGGCAACGCCCGCCTCCGCGGCGATCTGCAGATGACGTTCCAGCACCGCCTCCGGCCAGCCCTCATTGGCGTCGAGAATGATCGCAGCATCGGGTGCGGCCGCGCGGACTGCGCGGATGCGGCTTTCATCGTCGCTGGTTCCCACCTTGACCTTGAGCAGAGCGCGACCGGCATGTTCGCGCGCCTGCGCGGCCATCACTTGCGGCTCGCCGAGCGAGATGGTGTAGGCTGTCGTGAGCGGTTTGAGCGCCGTGAGGCCGAGGCGGGCGGCGACCGTTTGGCCCGTCCGTTTTGCTTCGAGATCCCAGAGAGCGCAATCCACGGCGTTGCGTGCGGCACCCGGCGTCATCGCCGACAAGAGGTCGTCGCGCGAAATGCCGGATTCGATCAGCGGGCGCGCTGCCTCGATCTGGGCCAAGACGCTCTCCATGGTCTCGCAGTAGCGGCGGTAGGGCACGCATTCGCCATGCCCTTGCGCGCCTTCTTCCGTGACTTCGCAGCTAATGACCTCGGCCTTAGTCTTTGCGCCGCGCGAGATGGTGAAGGTCCCGGCAATCGGAAAGGAATTCATCTGGATATCGAGGGTGCGCGGCATTATTGCTATCCTGCGAGCATGGAAATTGGACGTTGCTTCTGTATATTGACGCGCCGGCGGCGATCCGCTTCGCGAGTCGGCAATGTCGCCGTAAGCCTTGAAAGACACAAGTATCTTGAACGCCGAGAATCGCAACGCCGCCTCACTGCAAGTGGACGACCGGCCAGATGGTTCGGGGCAGCATGTTCGTCTCAGCGGCAATTGGCGCAGCGCCTATGTGCATCTTGTGCTGCGCGACTTCGAAAAGCTTCGGCGAGAGAAGACCGGCAATCTGACGCTCGACCTCTCTGATATATCGGAGATCGATACCGCCGGCATTTGGCTTCTTTGCCGCCTAAAGAAGGATGAGGAAGCAGCCGGGCGCACGGTGCGCTTCGTCGGCACCAATCCGCATATCGATGAAATGCTGGAGATGTTTTCCGAGGAACCGGCCAAACCGGAGCCGGAACAGAAGGAGAAGGTCTCGCTTGCCGCGCGCATCTTGGCGCCGATCGGCAAGATGACTTACGATATCTGGGATAATCTCGCTGCCTCGATGTATATCCTGGGTTCGGCGGTGCGCGGCGCTCAGATGAAGCTCGGCCGCGGCAGTGGCGTCTCGCCGGCCTCCATCGTCAACCAGATCGATCATATGGGGGTTCGCGCCGTTCCGATCATCCTGCTGATGTCGTTTCTGATCGGCGCGATCATCGCCCAGCAGGGCGCTTTCCAGCTGCGTTATTTCGGGGCGGAGGTTTTCGTCGTCGATCTGGTCGGCATTCTGCAGCTGCGCGAAATCGGCGTGCTGCTGACTTCGATCATGATCGCCGGGCGCTCCGGCAGCGCGATCACGGCTGAAATCGGCTCGATGAAGATGCGCGAGGAAATCGACGCGCTGAAGGTGATGGGGCTGAACCCGATCGGCGTATTGATCTTCCCGCGGCTGGTGGCGCTGACCATCGCGCTGCCGCTTCTGACAGTATTGGCGAATTTCGCTTCGCTGGCGGGGGCTGCGGTCGTCGCCTGGGGCTACTCCGGTATCACCTTCGCCAATTTCCTGGCGCGACTGCACGAGGCGATTACGCTGTCAACCGTGCTGTCGGGCATGATCAAGGCGCCATTCATGGCGCTCGTCATCGGCATCGTCGCCGCCGTCGAAGGGCTGAAGGTCGGTGGCAGTGCGGAGTCGCTCGGCCAGCACGTGACGGCCTCGGTGGTGAAGGCGATTTTCGTCGTCATCCTGATGGACGGGCTTTTTGCGATGTTCTATGCAGCGATCAACTTCTAGTATGGCGGGCAGGGTGGACGAGCAGCCAATCGAAAGCGAAGGACGGGGCAGGGATGTCGTGCTTTCGGCGCGCGACGTCACCGTCGCCTTTGGCTCCAAGGTGGTGCTCGACAAACTGAATCTCGATATCTATCGCGGTGAGATCCTCGGCTTCGTCGGTGCTTCGGGCACCGGCAAATCGGTGCTGATGCGAACGGTGCTGCGGCTGCTGCCGCGCCGCTCCGGCACGATCAAGATCCTGGGCCAGGACTTCGACGAGCTCAACGAGCCGCAGCGCAACGCGCTCGACATGCGGCTCGGCGTGCTCTTCCAGCAGGGCGCATTGTTTTCGTCGCTGACTGTCAAGGAAAACATCCAGGTGCCGATGCGCGAATATCTCGATCTGCCGCACTCGCTAATGGATGAGCTGGCGCATCTGAAGATTCGCATGGTGGGCCTCGCGGCCGATGCCGCCGACAAATACCCGTCCGAACTCTCAGGGGGCATGATCAAGCGCGCAGCTCTTGCCCGCGCGCTGGCGCTCGATCCGGAGCTCGTCTTCCTGGACGAGCCGACCTCCGGTCTCGACCCTATCGGCGCAGCCGAATTCGACGAACTGATCGCCAACCTGCGCGATAGTCTCGGACTGACCGTCTATATGGTGACGCACGACCTCGACAGCCTGTTTTCGGTTTGTGACCGTATTGCCGTGCTCGGAAAGAAGCGGGTAATGGTGGAAGGCACGATCGACGACATGCTGGCCTATGACGATCCGTGGGTGCAGGCCTATTTTAGAGGTAAGCGAGCACGGTCGATCGTGCCGCAGGACAATGGCGCGCGGCACGGCAACGGCAGCGGCGGGAAGTGACCGGATAGATGGAAACCAAAGCCAATTACACGATTGTCGGTTTTTTCACGGTGCTGGTGATCGCGGCCGCATTCGGCTTCGTCTACTGGATGGCCGAATATGGCCGTGGCGGCCCGATGACGGAGCTGATCGTGCGTATTCCCGGCTCGGCGAACGGGCTCAGCGTCGGCTCGCCGGTACGCTTTAACGGTATCCAGGTGGGCTCGGTGCAGACGCTGTCGATCGATGCCGACGATCCGCAATATTCGCTGGCCTTCACCCAGGTGCGCACGGACGCACCGATCTACCCTTCCACCAAGGCCGCGCTCGAAATTCAGGGCCTGACGGGGGCCGCCTATATCGAACTGTCGGGCGGCCGCAAGGGTGAGGAGAGTATCCTTAAACATGCAATCGAAAACGGCAAACGCGCCGTCATCGTCGCCGACCAGTCGAGCGTCACCAATCTTCTGGCGACCGCCGATAAGATCCTTGATCGCGCCAATGACGCGGTTGGCGAACTTCAGGGTTTCATCGAAGATTCGCGTGCTCCGCTGACCCAGACGTTCAAGAATGCCGAAACCTTCTCGGATGCGCTGGCCAAGAATTCCGGCAATATCGACGCCTTCCTGCAGAGCGTCGGTGAGCTCTCCAACACGGTGAAGGCGGTTTCCGGGCGTGTCGATTCGACGCTTCAGGCGGTGGAATCGCTGGTCAGGGCCGTCGACGCGAAGAAGGTCGACAATATCGTCTCCAATGCCGAGAAGATCACCGCCAATGTCGCTGATGCCTCAGGCGATCTCAAGGGCGCGATCAAGAAGTTCGACGAGACGGCCACCACCTTCAACGATTTCGGCAAGCAGGCGCAGGCAACGCTCGACCGCGTCGATACGCTCGTCGCCCAGATCGACCCGGCGAAGATCAAGGGTTCGGTCGACGATATTTCGCAAGCCACAAAGGATGCGCGTGCGGCAGTCGCCTCGATCCGCGACGTCGCCAATACGGTTTCGTTGCGCCAGAAAGATATCGACCAGACGATTCAGGACGTGTCGCAGCTTGCCAACAAGCTGAATTCGGCTTCGACACGCATCGACGGCATTCTCATCAAGGTCGATGCGCTGCTTGGAACCGACAACACGCAATCGCTGTTCGCCGAGGCGCGCGATACGCTGGAATCCTTCAAGAAGGTGGCCGATAATCTGAACTCGCGAATCGGTCCGATCGCCGATAATCTTCAGAAATTCTCGAGCGGCGGCTTGCGCGACGTGCAGACCCTCATCAACGACATGCGCGGAACCGTGAGCAATCTCAACGATACGATCAGCAACTTCGACCGCAATCCGCAACGCCTGATCTTCGGCGGGGACACGGTCAAACAGTACGACGGCCGGACGCGGCGTTAACAGGGAAAGTCAGGGGTAGCCCAGTATGGTCGCATCGCATCTGTTGTCGCGCCGTTCGTGGATCAGGGGAACGGCGATCGCGCTGCCGCTGACTGCGTTGATCCTGTCGGGCTGTGGCACTTCAGCCAAGAACGATACCTATGATCTCTCTGCGGCCGTCGATGGCGATGGACCTGCTGCCAAATCCCGCCAGATCCTGATTGCCGGCCCGACGGCACTCAGATCGCTCGACAGCGATCAGATCGTTATCCGCGTCTCGCCGTCGGAAATCCAGTATCTGTCGCGGGCGCAGTGGGGCGATAAGCTGCCGCGCATTGTGCAATCGAAACTGGTCGAGGCCTTCGAGAATTCCGGAAAGCTCGGCGGCGTCGGCATGCCGGGGCAGGGGTTGGCGATCGATTACCAGATCGTCACCGATATCCGCGCATTCGAAATCGACGCCTCGAGCGGCAACCAGGCGGTGGTCGAAATCTCCGCCAAAATTCTCAACGACCGAAACGGCTCGGTACGCGCCCAGAAGGTGTTCCGCGCCATGACGCCGGCCGGCGGCGACAACGTGGGCTTCGTCAAGGGTCTCGACCGCGCCTTTTCGACGGTGGTGTCGGAGATCGTCGGCTGGACGCTGCGCGCAATCTGAGATTGCGTTTTCGCAGGTGCGGCTTGGAAATCAAGGGTGGCCGATACGGAAAAAATATTGGCGCCACGAGGTTGAGGCGTTCATCGTATTAAATTTATTCATGAATTTGTGGAAAGCGTCGTGTTAGCGCTGTCAGGAGGCATGCTGCATGGTGGTGTGTTCCGGCGTGCAAATTTGACCCCCTTGGCGGGGTAATCGGCGTCCAATTTTGACCCCCCTCAGATTTCATCTGACCATCCGGCTTTTAGCGGCGGATGGAGCGGGAGTTGAAGCGAGTGGATACGATTGCGCGTGTTCGACGGGCCTTCCATGTGCAGGGCTGGTCCGTGAAGAAGATCGTCCGGGAACTTCATGTGTCGCGCAACACGGTTCGCAAGATACTGCGTTCCGACGAGACGGATTTTACCTATGAACGAGAACGGCAACCGTTGCCAAGGATCGGAGCCTGGAAGGCGGAGATTGAGCGGTTTCTGACAGCCAATGAGGGCAAGCCGTCGCGCGAGCGGCTGACGTTGATCCGGATTTACGAGGAGGTTCGGGCACTCGGCTACGATGGCAGTTATGACGCGATCCGGCGATACGCCAAGACCTGGGCGAAGAACCGGGGAGCAGTGACGGCGGAAGCCTATGTGCCTCTCTATTACGCTCCAGGTGAGGCTTACCAGTTCGACTGGAGCCACGAGATCATTCTGGTCAACGGCGTGACGACGACCGTCAAGGTCGCCCATGTCCGGCTCTGCCACAGCCGGATGATGTTTGTCCGGGCCTACATGCGCGAGAGCCAGGAGATGGTGTTCGACGCGCATGACAAGGCCTTCGCCTTCTTCCGTGGCACCTGCACGCGCGGCATCTACGACAACATGAAGACGGCGGTCGAAGCGGTGTTCGTTGGAAAGGAGCGACAATACAATCGCCGCTTCCTGCAGATGTGCAGCCACTATCTGGTCCATCCCGTTGCCTGCACGCCTGCATCCGGATGGGAGAAGGGACAGGTCGAGAACCAGGTTGGTCTCGTGCGCGAACGCTTCTTCACCCCACGCCTTCGCGTCAAAAGCCTGGAAGAGCTGAACGTCTGGCTGCTCGATAAATGCATCGCCTACGCCAAGGCACATCGCCATCCCGAGCAGACGGAGCGGATGATCTGGCAGGTGTTCGAGGAGGAGCGCGGCAGCCTGGTGCATTACGTTGGACCGTTCGACGGTTTCCACTGCGTCCCGGCCTCCGTGTCGAAGACCTGCACCGTCCGCTTCGACAACAACAAATACTCCGTCCTCTCAACGGCGGTCGGCCGCCCTGTCGAGGTTCACGCCTATGCCGAGAAGATCGTCATCAGGCAGGACGGGGTGAACGTCGGTGAGCATCAGCGCTGCTTTGGTCGTGGCGAGACGATCTACGATCCTTGGCATTATGTACCTGTTCTAGCTCGCAAACCTGGCGCTTTGCGCAACGGGGCGCCTTTCCGCGAATGGGTTTTGCCCGCAGCGATGGAGAAAGTGCGCAGGCGGCTGAAGAGCGTCTATGACGGTGATCGGCAAATGGTCACCATCCTCGGCTGCGTTCCGGCGGACGGTCTGGCGGCTGTCGATGCTGCCTGCCAGGAGGCTTTGGATCAGGGCGTCTGCTCGGCCTCGGTGATCATCAATATTCTGGCCCGCAGCCGTGATCCGGCTCCGGCCGCAGCTCTGCAAACCCCGGATGCGCTGCGTCTGACCCATGAACCGGTCGCCGACTGCGCACGCTATGACAGCCTCAGGAGGGCAAGTTGATGGAACGCACGCAGGTTCTCGAACTCATGAGCACGCTGAAGCTCTATGGAATGCGTAGCGCTTACGACGAGGTCATGGGTAACGGCATCAAGCGGCAGCACGAACCGCCCCGCATCGTCGGCGATCTATTGCAGTCGGAGATCGCCGAAAAGCAGGCACGCTCCATTCGCTACCAGCTCAGCATCGCCAAGCTGCCGCTTGCCAAAGACATCGACGACTTCGACTTCGCTGATACGCCCGTCAATGAATCCCTGGTGCGGGAATTGGCCACCGGCACCTTCGTCGCCGATCAACGCAACGTCGTCCTCGTCGGCGGCACCGGAACCGGGAAGAGCCATCTCGCCATCGCGATTGCCCGTGCACTGATCCGCAACGGAACACGCGGGCGCTTCTTCAACGTCGTCGATCTGGTCAATCGGTTGGAAACGGAAACGCGCAGCGGCAAGCAAGGTCGGACGGCCGACTACCTCAACCGTCTCGACTTCATCATCCTCGACGAACTCGGCTATCTGCCATTTGCCCAGGCAGGCGGTCAGCTCCTGTTCCATCTGATCAGCAGGCTCTACGAACACACGTCGATCATCGTCACCACGAACCTGGCGTTCGGCGAATGGCCGACGGTGTTCGGCGACGCCAAAATGACGACAGCACTTCTGGATCGTCTGACCCATCATTGCGAGATTGTCGAAACCGGAAACGAGTCCTGGCGCTTCAAGAACCGCTCTCAAAGCTAAAGCCGAAGACGATCATCACCCGCACTTGGCCTACCCTCTGCAACCCCGGCCAGCGCCGGGCAGGCCAAGTGCTGATCTACACCACCAAGGGGGTCAAAATTGGATGCCGATAAGGGGTGAATTTTGGACGCCGATTGACATGGTGGTCGCACGAGTATTCGGAAAGTCGTCATCTGAAGCGGTTCAGCGAGAAAAGGAACGGCTGGCAGCGTTGCAGCAACTCGATCTGCTCGACACGCCCAAGGACGAAGGCTTCGAGCGAATCGTCCGCCTTATAAAGCAGGTATTTTCCGTCGACATCGGCATCGTGTCGCTGATCGATGCGCACCGGCAATGGTACAAGGCCTGTTCCGGCATGTCGGGCGACGAGGTCTCGCTCGAAGACACATTCTGCCGCTACGTGGTGGACTGTGACGAGCCTGTCATCGTTCCTGATGCCAGCAAGGATTTGCGCTTTGCAACGCATCCTGCTGTCACCGGCGCGGACCATATCCGCTTTTATGCCGGCGTTCCGCTCAGAACGAAGGCCGGCCACATGATTGGAACCGTGTGCGCCATCGATCGCCGGCCCAGATCGTTCGGCAGCAAAGATCTTTGTATTCTCGAAGAATTGGCGGGAGCAGCGATGGACCGCCTCGAACTCATGCAGTCTGCCGCTACCGACAGCCTGACCGAGGCTATGACGCGGCGAGCCTTCAAGCAGGAAGCCGATCAGCTGATTTCCCTCGCGCTGCGGCATCAGCATGACCTGTCCTGCATCGTTTTCGACATCGATCATTTCAAGAAGGTGAACGATGGGTACGGGCATGCCGCAGGTGACGCGGTTCTCAAGTCGGTCGCATCGATCTGCAGGGCGACCCTTCGCGCCGGTGATTTGTTCGGCCGTATCGGGGGTGAGGAATTTGCCGTCGTTCTGCCGCATGTCGATCGGGAGAGAGCGGCCGCCGTCGCCGAAAAACTCAGAACCGCCATCGCCTCGCAGGTCATTTTCGGCGATCACGGCTCGCTGACCGTCACGGCAAGCCTCGGAACTTCGGCGCTATCTATCGTCAGCAGAGACATCGAAACACTGCTCGCTCAAGCGGATGCGGCGATGTATCAGGCAAAACAGGGCGGGCGCAATCGCTGCGTCTCATGGAGTTCCATTCACGCCGATCACGCCATTGGCGCGCGGCGGCGCGTGCTGAAGGCAGGTTCGATCCTATTTAACGACCGGCGCTCGACTATCGACTGCACCGTCAAATCGATCGGCGCGGAGAGCGCAGGCATTTCGGTTTCGAATACGGCGGGCATCCCCTCGGAATTCACTCTTGCCATCAAGGGCGAAGGTTTCGAAACCAATTGCCGAGTGATCGCGCAAGACCGGCAAAACCTGGAAGTGGCTTTTCGGTAGCAAAACTGTCGCCATCCTTCAACGTCGCATGCCGGTTACTTCGTCGGCTGCGCATCCGTCATCGTCGCTGCAGGCTGGCTGCCTGGCGTGGTGGAGGCGGTGGCGGTGGGCGATGACGGCAGCGTGCTGTCGAGGAGGCTCGCCATCTTGTCGTCGCGCAGGCTTGCAGTCTTTTCACCCATGACGACGCCGACGACGCGGCGGCCATCTTTCAGCGCCGAGGTCACGACATTGTAGCCTGAGGCATCGGTATAGCCCGTCTTGATGCCATCGACGCCGTCATAGCGGTACATCAGATTGTTGTGGCCGCGCAGTTTCATGCCCCGGAACTTAAAGCCGCGCATGGAGAAGAGCTTGAACTCCTCGGGGAAGTCCCGCATCAGCGAGACGCCCAGTGTCGCCATATCACGCGCCGTGGTGACCTGCTCCGGATCAGGCAGGCCCGAAGGGTTCTTGAAAACCGTGTCGTTCATGCCGAGTTGGTGCGCCTTGTCGGTCATCGTTCTGGCGAAGGTCTGTTCGGAGCCGCTGAGATGTTCGGCGATCGCCACGGCAGAATCGTTGGCGGACAATACCACGATGCTTTCGACAGCTTCACGCAGCGTCACCTGGCGGCCGGCGCCAATAGCGAGTTTGAAGGGCTCCTTGCTCTCGGCATTTTCCGACATGGTTAGCTTCTGGTCCCAGCTGAGACGTCCCTCGTGCAGCGCCTCAAAGGCGAGATAAAGCGTCATCATCTTGGTCAGCGACGCGGGATAGTTGAGATCGTCCTGGTTGGAGGCTTCAAGGACCTGACCGGATTGCGCATCAATCACAAAGCTTGCCTGACCGGCCTCAGCCGAGATGAAAGCGCCCATCAGCAGGGTGGACGAAAGCGCGATGGCAAGAAGCCGGGATGTCGTCGTGGTCATCGGTATTGCTGTCTCTTTCGTTACGCGGCCGAGGAGCCGTTGGCTTTAACGCAAGCGGATCGAAAAAGTTTGTGACGGAATGAAGGTAGGGGGCAACAAAAAAAGGCCCATCCACAGATGATACCTTTTGTCTCGGCCTCCGGATATATGACGACTGGGGCAGAGGCCGATCATGGTCGATACGGCTGCGAGGGATGTACCTGAAATCGATTAGGTTTTGGTCGTCACGTTTGGGACCGAGCGCTTGCTTCCGATTTGATATCAGGTGTTGTGGCCAGAGCTTTGTGAAAAGCAAATGTCGACGGCGGGGCGGACCTTCACCATCGCGTCGCCGGCATCGAAACCATCAAGCGTTTCATTGTGGTGAGCGATGATCGCGGAGAAGGTGAGGGTCGCCGTGTCACCGGTTGCGTGGCCGTCGGCAACCAGGGTCACGTCATAGCCGAGCGAAACGGCCCGCCTGACGGTCGTGTCGACGCAGAATTGCGACATGCAGCCGCCGACTATGAGGTGTGTAATCGAACGTTCTTGCAAGCGGTCGGCAAGATCGGTCCCGAAGAAGGAGTCGGCGCTTTTCTTGCGCACGACGATCTCACCTTTTTGCGGCGCAATCTCCCGGCGCAGCGCCCATCCCGGCGTGCCCACGGCCAATCGATGACCGCTGTCGCCATCATGCTGCACCAGCACGACCGGCACGCCGGCCTGTCGCGCTTTTTCCTTGAGCAACGCCAGCCGAGCAACGGTCTCATCAAGTGCGGAATCGACCTCGGGCTGGCGCTCCGGCGTTGCCTTTCCGGAGAGAATTGCATTCTGTACGTCGATAATCAGGAGGGCCTTGGTCATCTTGTTCGCGGTTCCAGGCTGGGGAGAAGATCATACCCCCGGCATCAGTGAAAGCCGCCTGACACATGTTCAGGCGGCTTCATTTCCACGATATCGGCCAGACTCTATCTCAGCCTGCCCGCTGCGTGGGCGAGCATGGTGTAAACCTTGCCCGTATCCGACGTCAGATAGGACTGTGTGACTGTCTGGTTCGGGTCGGTTCGGGCGACGTCGGCGAGCAGCTTTTCGAAATCGCCGATATAGCGGTCGACGGCGGTGCGGAATTCCGGTTCGCGGTCGTATTTGCGCTTGATCTCGTCGAAGGTCTGCTGGCCCTTCAGCGTGTAGAGGCGTCGGGTGAAGACGTCGCGCTCGCCGCGCTGGTAGCGGCGCCAGAGATCGACCGAGGCATCGTGATCGATGGCGCGGGCGATATCGACGGAGAGCGAATTCAGCGATTCCACGACATGGCGCGGATTGCGGCTGTCGTTGCTGCGTGCGGCCGGTGCGGCGGTTTCCGCAGAGCGGGCGGAAGCACGGGCCGGCGCTTGGTCCGCGGCCTCTTCACGGGATGCGCCCCGCAGAAGATCGCTAATCCAGCCGCCGCTTTCCCGGGCCGGTTCCTGGCGGCCCAATTCCCGGCGAGTGGGGGCTGGCTGCTGAGCGGCCCGCTGAGGAGCGGCGGCCGAAGCGGACGGCGTAATCGTTCCGCGCAGACCTGCCGCTTCGATCGGCGCAGGCGCTGCCGGCTGCGGCGGCTCGGCTGCGATCGGCTGAGCCGGGCGCGGAGCCGGCTGCGCCTGGGCAAGCGAGCGGGCGGCGGGTTCGGAGATTTCGAGCTGCTGGCTGGAGCGGCCGACAAGCTGCGAGATATCCTGCAGGGCCTTGATCTGTTCGGCGACGGCGCGGCGCATGGCCGAGGCGCTTTCCTTGGCTTCCTCGGGCAGGTCGAAGGCGCCGCGCTTCAGTTCGGCGCGGGTGGCGTCGAGCTCGTTGCGGATGTCGGCAGCGGAGCGGCGGATGTCCTCGGTAGCGCCGGAGAAGCGGCCGACGGCATCTTCAATCGCCTCGCGCAGCGATTCCCGCATGTGCTGGGCAGCACCGTCGGAGGCGCGGCCGGCTTCGCCGAGCATGCGCTCGACTTCCGACAAGGAGGCGGTGAGGCCGCCGCGAATGCGATTGGAGAGATCGCCGGAACGGCGTTCGACATTGGCGAAGGTGCTGTCGATCGTCGTATTGGCCTCGTCGCCGGCGCGGGTGATCGCCTCGCGCATCGTCTCGGCGGCCTCCTGAGCGCGCTTCTCGGTCTCCGTCAGAACGCGGCCAATATCGGCGAAGGAAGATTGTACGCCCTGGCGCAGGTTGCCGGTGACCTGGTTGGAGCGTTGCTCGGCCCGCTCGAACACGGTTTCGATCATGTCGCCGAGGCCGCGCATGGTCTTTTCGATCTCATCGGAGCGCTGGACCAGGCTGACGGAGAGGGCCTGCAGCGCGCCTTCACGCTCCTCGAGCGTCGAGGCGAGGTTGGACTGGGCGGCACCCAGAAGCTGCGAGGCCTGGGTCAGAACCTTGGAATGTTCGTCGAAGCGGCCGATGATGCTGCCGACCTGGGCCAGCGTCTGGCCAGAGATGTCGGAGAGGCGGTCGACCTTGCCTTCGAGAAGCCTGGTCGATGCGTTGACCATTTCGGCCGCCTTGGTGGCGGAGTCGGCAAAGCGGGTCGTGGTTTCGCTGAGACGCCCGTCGACGCTCGTCAACTGTTCGGCGGCGCGGTTCATCATCATCGCCATCGCCGCGCTGCTTTCCGACAGTCGCTGAACCAGGCCGTTGACGTTGCCGACCAGGCTATTCTCGATGGCGCTGACGGCGTTGGCGACATTCTCGGTGCGGGCGGCAACGGCGCTGGCGAGCGCTTCGTTCTCGGCGCGCAGACGGTCGGCGCTGAGATTGGCTGCGGCGGTAATGCGGGCAGCCGCCTGTTCGCCGGCATCGGTGTAGCGATCGATGATCGGGCGGGCGGTTTCGTCAAGGATGCGGGTCAATTCGACAGAGCGGCCTGACAGCATCGAATTGAGGTCGCGGGTGCGTTCCTCAAGCGTCGAGCGGATCGAGTTGCCGCGCGCTTCAAGCGCCCGGTCGACGTCGGAGAGAGAGGTATCGATCTCGCGGGCGCGCTCCTCGAGATTGGAGCGGATGGCGCTGCTGCGCGCTTCGAGCGCCCGCTCGACATCCGCCATGGTGGCGGAAATCTCGCTGCCGGCCCCCGACAGCGTCGTGCGGATGGCATTGCCGCGCGCCTCGAGAGACTGGCCGGCGTCCGACAGGGCCCTGGAAATGGCATTGACCTGCGTGCCGACAACGGTCTCTGCCTCGGCGACCTTGTTGACGATGGCATTGCCGGCTTCCGAGAAGGTCTGGGCGACGGCAGCGGCCTGGGTTGCCAGGCGGTTCTGAGCTTCGGCAACCCGCGTGACGATCTGCGAAGAGCGCTCATCCATGGTGCGGGTGAATTCATCGCTTTTCGCATTGAGATCCTCGGCGAACTGCTGGCCGGTCTTGCCGAGCAGTTCCGTCGTTCTCGTCGCTTCGCCTTCCATTCCCTGGGCTGCTTCGGCCACCGCGCTGCGCAGCGTCGAGGCGAGGCCGGCGGCCTTGCCCTCGATGGTGCGGTTGACGGCGTCGAGGCCGACGGTCAACGCGCGATCCATAGTGGAGAGGCGTTCCTCGATGCGTGCGTTACCGCGGTCCAGGGTTTCGCCGAGACTTGCCGTGCGGCCCTCGATGGCGCCTGCAAGCGTGGTCGTGCGGCTGTCCAACGTCTCGGCGAGATTGGCGGTGCGGCTGTCGATTGCCTGTGTAAGATTGGAAGCGCTGCCTTCGAGCGTCGCCGAGATGCGTCGGGTGGCGTCGTCACCGAGCGCGCCGAGGCGGGAAATGCCGTCGGCAAGCACGCCGGAGAGCTGGCTGCTGGCGGCTTCGACCTTTTCGGCAACGCCGCCGACGCCGTCGCGGATGCGGGTCTCGATCGCCGTAAGGCCGGCCTCCATACGAGAACCGGTTTCTTCAAGACGTCCCGCAAGGTTCTCAACCGACTGGTCGAGATGGGCGGAAAGGTCTTGGGCGGAGCTCGAAATCGTGTTCGCCGCCTCCTGGAAGCGGCCGGCGATCTGGCCGGCGCCGGCGCGCATGCGATCTTCCAATGTCTGGGCGCCGGCATCGATCGCCTGGCGGATCGAGGCTTCACGGTCTTCAAGCGACATTTCGAGCATGCTGACGCTCGTCGCCACTGAAGTGCCGATGCTGGTCGCCTGTTCAGTGAGCGTATCGCTGATCTGCGCATGCGCCTGGCTCAGCGACAGCTCGATGGCATTGCCGCGATCCTCAAGCGTCGTGCGAATGCGCTCATGGGCGGAAGCGAGCCCGCCTTCGATGCGCGCCGCGGCCTCCTCGGCCAGGCTCCCGAGCCGCGCATGGGCATCGCTGAGGCGGCCTTCGATGCGGCCGGTCAAGCCGCCGACGAGATCTTCAAAGCGAGCACCGCCCGCATCGAGAACCCCCGAAATCACCGCACTGTGCTCGGAGAGCGCGGATTCAAGCCGCCGCTGATTATCGGCATAGGCGTTATGGATGGCGTCCGTCTTGTCGGCAAAGGCGCCGGCGACGCGGGCCTCGGCGCTGGTGACAGCCTCCATGATTGCATTGCTGCGGGCTTCGAGGGCACTGTCGAATCGGCTCTGGTTGTCATCGAGTGAAATAGCGAGCGCCATGGTCTTTTCGTCGAGCGCATCGGTGAGCCGATCATGGCTTGCCGTTACGGCACCGACGAGCGCGGCTGCGCGGTGTCCCAGGGCTTCCTCGAGGCGGATCTGCCCTTCGCTTAGCGAGGCGGCCAGCGCGCTGGCCTTCTGGTCGAGCACGCCATTCAGGCGTTCATGTGTGCCGGAGACCGCATTGGTGATCGCATCGGCGCCGGATGTCAGCGTCTCCTCGAGACGGCTCTGGCTCTCGTTCAGCGAAATGGCAAGGGCCATCGCCCGATCGTCGAGCGTCTCGGACAGGCGGTCATGGGTGGCGGAAACTGCATTGAGGAAGGATTCCGAGCGGCTCTCCAGCGTGTCCTGCAGACGGCTCTGGCCTTCGTTCAAGGAGGCGGTAAGTGCCGATGCCTTCTCCTCGAGGGTCGCGGCGATACGCTCATGCGTACCGGAGACGGCCTTGAGGAAAGCCTCGGAACGGGATTCCAGCGTGTCTTCGATCCGCGTCTGGTTCTCGTTGAGAGAGATTGCGAGCGCCATCGCCTTCTCGTCCAGCGTTTCCGACAGGCGGTCATGCGTGCCTGAAACGGCATTCAGCAGCGCCGCCGACCGGGTCTGCAGCGTGTCCTCGATGCGAGCCTGGCCTTCGGTCAGTGAGTTGGTAAGCGCCATCGCCTTTTCATCGAGGGTCTCCGAGAGACGCTCATGAGTGCCGGATACGGCATTCAGCAGGGCAGCGGAGCGGGTTTCGAGCGTATCTTCGATGCGTGCCTGAGTTTCGTTCAGCGAGTTGGCAAAAGCTGCCGCCTTACCTTGCAGCGTCTCGGCAAACCGGTCATGCGTGCCTGAGACGGCGTTCAGCAGGCCTGCGGAACCATTTTCGAGCGTTTCCTCGATGCGGGCTTGGCTCTCGTTCAAGGAAATAGCAAGCGCCATCGCCTTTTCATCAAGGGTCTCGGCAAGCCGGTCGCTCGTGCCGGACACGCTGTTCAACAAGGCTTCGGCGCGGGTTCCGAGCGCGTCCTCGATGCGGGCATGGCGCTCGTCGAGCGAGGTCGTCAGGGCCGCAGCCTTGGTATCCAGTGTTTCCGACAGCCGATCATGCGTGCCTGAGACGGCGTTGAGGAAGGCTGCGGAACGGGTCGCCAACGTGTCTTCGATGCGGCTCTGGCTCTCGTTCAAAGAGATGGCGAGCGCCATTGCCTTTTCGTCGAGCGTTTCGGAGAGGCGGTCATGCGTGCCGGAAACGGCGTTAAGCAGCGCCTCGGAGCGGGTTTCGAGCGTATCCTCAATGCGGGCCTGGCTCTCGTTTAAAGAGATGGCGAGCGCCATCGCCTTTTCGTCGAGCGTTTCCGCAAGACGGTCATGGGTGCCGGAAACCGCGTTGATAATGGCGTCGGAGCGGGTCGTCAGCGCTTCCTCGAAGCGGCCGTGATGGGTGGTCAGCGCATCGATCAGCGCTCCGCCGCGCTCCGCCATGACGCTGTCGATACGCTCATGGGCTGTGCCAACCGCGTCCCGGATTTCTGCTGCGCGCGCTGTCAATACGCTGGTGAGTTCCTCGGCGCGGCCGCCGAAGGCCGTCGTGACCTGCTCGGTGCCGGCGGCAACGGCGGCGGTCAAGTCGGCAGTGGTCGTGCGCAGCGTATCGCGGAATTCGGCTGAGCGGGCCTGAAGATTGTTGTGCAGGTCGGAGGTACCGGATGCCAGCGCCAGCGCGATGTCCGAGGTGGCGCTCTGCAGCGCCGAGGTCAGCTCGCCGGTGCGGCTGGTGAGTGCGGTGGTGATTTCTTCGGTGCGGCTATTGAGCGTGCTCTCCAGCACTTCATGGCCGGTTGCGAGCGCCGTCGCAAGCGCCAGCGACTGGTCGGTCATCGACGAGCCGAGCCGGTCGATATTGGAGCTCAAAATGCCCTCGATCGAATCCGAACCGCCGGTCAGCGTTTCGTTGATGCGGGCAAGGCTCTCCATCAGCTTGGTGTCGAGCGACCCGGTGCGCTTGTCGAAAGCGCTGGTGAATTCGGCAACACGCTCGTCGAAGGCGGTCGACAGCTGGGCAACGGTCGTCTGCAGGCGCTCTTCGAAGAAGCCGGAGCGCAGATCAAGATCCATGACGGCGTCGTCGGCGGTGCTCTGCAGGCTCTGGCGGAAGCTTGCGCCCTTCTCATCGAGCGCGCTGTTCAGCTTCGAGAGCACGTCGTCGAGCGTGCCGCTGATGGTGCGTTCGCCCGATGTCAGGCTCTCGTTGATCTCGCGGGTGCGGGCGATCAGGATTTCATTGAGCTGATGCGTGCGCTCGTTTAGCGCCGCGTTCAGCTTCTCGGTGCTGCTGTCCATGGTCGAGGCGCGCGTCTCGAACTGGCTGAGCAGTTTTTCGCCGTGTTCATTGAGGTTGACGGAGAGCGCCTCGAGGCGGTTGTCGAATTCGGTGGCGAGCGCAAAACCGGAGGCGTTGAGGGTCTGGAGCAGGCTGTCGGTCTTGGCGGCGAGCAGGCTGCCCATCGACTGCAGGGCGCTGTCTGATTTTTCCAGGATCGTCGCCGCGCGCGTGTCGATCAGCGAGGCGAAGGCTTCGCCCGACGTGGCGAGCCGCACGGCGATCTCTTCGGTCGCCAGCGACAGTTCTTCCTTCAGCTGGTCGTGGACGCTGCCGATCGAGGTGCGGATGCGGTCGGCATGGTTGACGATCGCCTCCCGCTCCGAACCGAGTTCATGGACGAGGCCGCGCACGCGCAACTCGTTGTCCGCATAGGAGCGTTCCAGCGCGTTGACCTCGGAATGGACCAGCGTTTCCAGCTCGGAAGCGCGCGCGATGGTGCGCTCGATGCCTTCGTTCATGGCCGAGACCTCGCGACGTACCGCCTGGCCAACGGTCATGATGCGTTCGGAGGCAATGGTTTCCGGCTCCGCCAGGCGCAATGCCACCTCTGCCATGGAGCGGGCGGCGTTGCGCATGTCCTGAGCGCGGGAGATCATGATGGCGAAAGCATAGAACATCATCACCGGAATGATGATGCCGACGAGGCCGGCAATAACGCCGGGCAGGGCAACCAGATCGGCGATCGAGCGGATCTGCCAGATCTGCGGCGTATAAATCAGCGACATCAGGCCGAGGCCCGCCATGACCCAAAGCACGGAAAACAAGGTAGCAGTGCGCACTGCCGAGCGGCTGGAGGCGCCGTCGAAGGATTTTAGGATCGAGGCGGGCGTATTGCGGCTGGCATCATTGGCGGGCGCGAAGGCCGGCGCTCGGGAGGCCTGCTCGGCCCCGACGCCGCGGCGGTTGCGGCGCTGCGCTTCTTCCTGGGCCTGCTGATTGCGCGCATTCGATGGATCAGACACATTTCCCTCCGGCGCCTGAGGCGCGTCGCCGCGGCGAGACGGCACGTTATCCTTGCCGAAGTCGATCTGGAGCGCCTCGTCCAACGCCTTGAACGCCTTGTCCTCGATCGACTCATTGTATTTGTTATTCGCCATTCGATTACGCCTCGTTACTGTCGGCCGGCCCGGTAGCGCATCCCCGGTTTCCGCCTGCCCGGGAACAACTTTGCCGTTACGGCTCTCCATCCCAATCGCGGACGGATAAGCATGTCATTTCAGAGTAGATAGCCGCTTTTTCAAACGGAAGGTATCAAAACACTACCATTATCCACTCACTCGGCAAAGGCGCGTACCATAAACCCGCTCCACCAGTATCGTAGTGACACATCTGGGCTCAGCACACAATTAATGAAGGCTTGCGATTCACGACTTGTTAACTTGTTGTTAACACCTTTGAATCCGAAGCCCTGCTTAAAAACCAATAATTTAGGGATGTTTAACGGATGTTAACCATACGGTGAGATTTCGGTGCCCGATGTGCCGGAATTTAACGCGATGGCCACCCTCCTGACGCAGAACTGTAGCAAGTGCGGACGATGTGAGACGGGAGACGTGGCAAATGGCAGGCCAGCTGGCAGCATTGAAAATCGTATTCGAGGCGCCTGATAATGGACAAGGGCCGTGTCCCTCGAAGGTACGGCCGATCGATCTCGTCCATCTCGCGAAACAGACAATGGGCGACAAGTCTCTGGAAATCGAAGTCCTTCAGATGTTTGCGCGCCAAGCGCGGGCGTGCCTCCAGGATATGGCAAGCGGCGAAACCGTGCGTGTCGGCGCGGCTGCGCACCGGCTGAAAGGTGCGGCGAGTTCGGTCGGCGCATTCCGCGTTTCGCAGACGGCTGAGGTCGTCGAGGAAACCGGCGGCGATGCCGGCGCAATGGCGGCGCTCGGCGCTGCCGTCCTCGACGCCGAGAATTTCATTCTCAAGCTCTGCCGCGGCTGACCTCCAACTCTCCTTTCGTTGATCGAACGGGGCCCGTTGTTTCATTGCGGAACCACGGGTCTTTTTGCGACGTCCCAGATGACGCTTTGAAGACGGCGGTCGAAGGCCCGATCTGCGAGGTTAGGGCGGATTTCCGAATGTTGACTGACGCGTCGATTTGTCGGAAGAAACTCCGCCCACCCATTTGAAGACCGGAAATAGTCCTGATGCCCAAACTTACCATCGTCGCCTTCGACGGTACGCGCTTCGACCTCGACGTCGACCAAGGCTCCACCGTGATGGAGAATGCCGTGCGCAACTCGGTGCCCGGCATCGAGGCAGAGTGCGGCGGTGCTTGCGCCTGCGCCACCTGTCACGTTTATGTCGACGAGGAATGGACGGAGAAGGTCGGCCAGCCGGAAGCGATGGAAGAGGATATGCTCGACTTCGCCTTCGATGTGCGCCCGACCTCGCGGCTCTCCTGCCAGATCCGGATGAAGGCGGCCTATGACGGGCTCGTCGTGCACGTGCCCGAACGCCAGGCCTGAGATATCGCTGCCAGCACATTGTCCCGAAAATCGGAGTCCGATTCTCGGAGGCGAATATCCGCCAATCATTACCACAAAAAAGACGCCTCGCGCGCTGGTGCGAGCGAGGCGAGGCGGGCGCATTACCAACGGATGAGGGAGGAACATCCGCGGCTTCGGAACGCGCCAGGAGAACCCAGCGAGGAAAGTCCAGATGCCGTAGCTGAACTTTCGAATGTGTTCATATTAACGCGTTCCGGTTGAGTCTGCCAGGATGAAAAATGACCATTAAAACGCTGGGGAAGGCGTAAGTTTCGCACAAGTTTCGTTGCGCAGCTAAGTTTTTCTGCTCGTCATCAGCTCGAAAAAGCCTTATTTTCCGCCGGCTCGACCGTTGATTCGATTTTTCAGCAATCTCAGCATGCGCTTCTTGAAGTTGACCGCCTCAACCCGATCGAATCGCGCCTGCAGCCGATCGTGCTCCTCTATGCCGCGAGTTGATTCGTTGGAGACGAGCTCCTGCATGGCCTCGCAGCTGCGCTGCTGCGGCAATGTGCGGATAGCGCGCTCCATGGCACGGGCCTGATCTCTGGCGATCTCGGCATGACGCTCCTCGTGGCGCTTGATATCGCTTGACAGTGCATCCCATATCATCGACAGCTCCTTGCTGGCGCCTCTGCGGCTGTTCCAGCGCGGCAGGATGATCTGGGTGTGAACCGTGACCTTGACATTGCCGACGCGGCATCGGCCGTCATCCTGGATATAGGTGGCCTCGCCGCCGAAGCGAATCTTGGTGGCGCCGGGATGGCGTGCCGACGAACCGCTCGCCGTCGGGCCGCGGCGGCTGAGTTCCCGGTCTAGCTCATCGGCGGTTTTGCCGCGGATGTCGAAATAGGAATAACTTTTCGATGCGATCACTTCAGCTGCCGTTGGACTGCTGAGGGAAAGAGCAATGGAAAAGGCGACAGGAAGGCACATATAACGCATTGCAAGCGGCATTCTGAACGCAACCCATGTTGAAATCGGCAGGAGCTTGGGGCATAGCCACCGTTAGCGCAATATCGGATGGCGGCTTTTTTCGTCATCAATAGGACAAGTCTGGTGACAGGGCTCGAAGGCAGTTTCTGGCGTGTCGGCCATGGCCGGGAAATTGAACTCGGCCGTCGTTCGGCGATCATGGCGATCATCAATGTGACGCCGGACTCCTTCTCCGACGGCGGACGTTTTGAAACCCTCGATGCCGCCGTCGAACACGCATTGCAGGCGGTCAGCGACGGTGCTGCGATCGTCGATATCGGTGGCGAATCGACTCGGCCGGGTGCGGCGTCGGTCAGCCCTTCGGAAGAGCAGGCGCGGGTGTTGCCCGTGATCGAGACGCTGCGCGGTCGTACCGAGGCGCTGATCTCGATCGATACGTACCGTGCCGAGACGGCGCGGCTGGCGGTCGGCGCCGGCGCCCATATTGTCAACGACGTCTTCGGACTACAGAAAGATGCAGGTATCGCGGATGTGGCCGCGGCCACCGGGGCGGGGCTCTGCATCATGCATACCGGCCGCGACAGGGTCAAACTTGCCGATGTGATTGCCGACCAGACGTATTTCCTCGAACGGTCGCTGGCGATCGCCGCCGCGGCCGGAGTTACCAGCGACCGGATCGTGCTCGATCCGGGATTCGGCTTCGCCAAGGAGACGGCCGAGGAAAACCTGGAGCTGATGGCGCGGTTTTCCGAACTGTCGCGCTTCGGTCTGCCGCTGCTTGCCGGCACGTCACGCAAGCGCTTCCTCGGCGCGGTGACGGGGCGCGAGGCGCCGGAGAGGGATGCAGCGACGGCCGCATCAAGCGCGCTGCTCAGGCTTCAAGGGGCTGCGGTTTTCCGGGTGCACAATGTCGCAATCAACAGGGATGCGCTTGCTATCGCCGATGCTATGCTCAATGCGCGCCAGGGATTCGAGAGGAAGCGGCCGACATGACCACCTACACGATCACGCTGCAGAACTGCGCCTTCTTCGCGCGCCACGGCGTGCATGACGAGGAGGAATTCCTCGGTCAGCGCTTCTTCGTCGATGCCGAGCTCGACGTCGTCGCGGGCGAGGCGCTGGAAAGCGATTCGATCAATGACACCGTCAATTACGGCATTGCCTTTACGGTGATCGAGGAGATCGTCACCGGCAAGCGACGCTATCTCATCGAAGCCCTGGCGCTCGATATTGCCAAGGGCCTCTGTCAGACGTTCCCGCAGGTGCGGCGGGCGAAGATCACAGTGCGCAAGCCCAATGCGCCGGTGCCCGGGGTGCTCGATTTCGTGCAGGTGAGTGTTGAGCATTTTGCCTGAGGCCGCATCGCAATCGGCCACACTCGGCCTCGGCGGCAATATCGGCGATCCGGTAAAGGCGATGGCCACGGCGCTGCAGAGACTGGACGGGCGCGACGACTGTCGTGTCACCGCCGTGTCGCGGCTCTATCGCACGCCGCCGTGGGGTAAAACGGACCAATCGTTCTTCTTCAATGCCTGCGCTGCGGTCGAAACCCGGCTCCCTCCAGAGGCGTTGCTCGACGTTTGCCTGTCGATCGAGCGCGAGATGAAACGCGAGCGTTTCGAGCGCTGGGGACCGCGTACGCTCGATATCGACGTGCTGACCTATGGCAATGTCGTCCAGCAGGCGCCGCGGCTGGAGTTGCCGCATCCCCGTATGACCGGCCGCGGTTTCGTCCTGATGCCGCTTGCTGATATCGCCCCAGGCCTTCTCGTCAGGGGCCGGCCGGTCAGCGATTGGCTGCTCGAGGCCGACGTGACCGGCATCGAGGTCGCCGATGACAGCGGCCACTGGTGGCGGAGCGCCTGAAGCACGGATCCTAAAACGCGAAACGGCGGGGAAACCCACCGCTTCAGGAAAATCCGTCATGCAATCCGTCTACTGGATGGAGCCGACGGCCATTTCGTCGACCTGACGAGTCAATGTCAGGCCGATAACCGGGATCATCTGGCTTTCGACCTTGACCGACACGGTGACGTTCATCGTCTTGTCGTCACGCACGCGGGCGATCATTGCGCCGTTCAGTTTGGCGCGGTTGATGCCAACCACGACGGTGTCCTCGGTAACGGCGCCGGAGACAACGTCAAGACCCTTTCCGGCGGCACCGTCGAGGAATTTGCCCTTGTAGGTGGAGCCCGACTGCGAGATGACGGCGCTCATCGGCTGCTTGAAGACGCCGACGCGGCAGGTGCCGTCGAGCTTGATGCCGGCAGTGCCGTCGCCGGTGGGTTCACCGGTCAGATTGCAGGTGAATTTCGTGCCCTTGTACTTGCCGGCGACGATCTCGCCGGGGCCCTTCCACGAGCCGGTGACGGATTCGAAGAAGGCCTTGTCGCGGGTTGCGGCCGTGGCTGCCGGAGCGACGTCTGCGACAGGAGACAATGCCGCGGCGGCGAGGCCGCATAAGAAGAGAAACTGGCGCGAATACATGGATTTTCCTTGGCAAACACCACTCACGAACTGGTGCCAAGTTTTGCCGAAGAATGGTTAATCCTTCCTTTCGATTGTGCCGAAATGCGAGGGATTGGATTTCTGTCATGCCCCGCGGATTTTAGGATCCGGCGGCTACAGTGTTGAATCTCCTTAACTTCGCCAACTTCACCCAAGGGAAGGCGAGAGCTGCGGAATCGCCTCGTCAGTTAAGAATTGTTGCCGCGCGGCGACATTGAAGGTGTGAGATCGCCGATAAAATCGCCGATTCCCGGCCGCTTTACCGCGCGAAAGGCAAGTGGACGACAAAGATCCATCGCCGCGATTCCGATGCGAGCAGTCATCAGACCGTTGATCACGCCCTCGCCGAGTCGGGCCGATAGCTTTGAGGCCAGCCCGTGGCCGAGCACCTGCTGGACGAGACTGTCGCCGACAGCGATCGAGCCGGTGACGGCGAGGTGGGCCAGCACGTCACGCAGGAGGCGGAACATGCCGAGCGTGCCGGGGCGGCCTCCGTAGAGCTCGGCCATGGCGCGGATGAGGCGGACGGACTCGTAGAGCACATAAAGCAGATCGACGATCGCGCGGGGGCTGACGGCGGTGACGATCGAGACGCGCTTGGAGGCGTTGACGATGAGCGCCCGCGCTTTGCGATCGAGGGGAAAGAGCAGTTCTCGTTCGGCCAGGGCGATCAGATGCGGGGGGTCGATGACCTCACCCTCGGTCGCCTTCAGCGTCGCGCGGCCCTTCGATGTCTCGGGATTGGCCGCAAGAAGCGTAGTGAGGCGCGCAACGACGGCGCGCGCTTTCGCCGGCCGTGTTTCGAGGATCGCTGCCTCTGCTTCCGCCTTGATCGCCTGAACAGCGGCAAGGCGCATCATGCCCGCGGTCTCGCGGATGACAAGGGCAAGCACGGCGAGGACGCCGATCGCCAGCACGCCAAGAGCTGCATAACCCAGCCAGTCGGCACGGGTGAAGAGATCGCGGATCAGCCGGTCGGTCCAGAGGCCGATGCCGAGCGACAGCAGGATCCCGAAGGCGCCTAGTGCGATCTTGCCGAAGGAGGAGCGCCGCTTGCGCGGTGTTGCCACTGGCACTGCGCTCGCATCCCTGTCCGGATTGATGAAGGGATCCTCCTCGTCGGGCGTCAAGACGATGTCGTCCGAGAAGCTTTCCGGTCTGCGCCGGCCTTGCTGTTGCCGACCATTGTCGCGCGGTACGGCAGCCTCATCCTCATAGGCGAAGGCGGCGGGTGGGCGGTGCGGCAAATCGGAGGGGGGCTTACTCATGCGAGACGGTCTCCGAACAGGAACTGCATGGCGCGGTCAAGGCGGATATGCGGCACCGAGAGCTTGATGCCGCCGCCGGTCTCCTCGAGATGGGGTGGGCGGAATCTGACGACGTTAACGTCGGGCAGGATATCGGCGGTCTCGCCGGAAGCGATGCGGTCGAACAGGCTTTCCGGATCCCGCGGCAGGTCTCCGGGGAAGATCGCGGTCTTTCTCTGGCCGTCGAATCGTTCGCCGGCAATGGTTTCGCCCTCCATCGGCGTGCCGACGATGACAGGCAGTTCATGGCCGTCGCGTTTGACCGATGCCTCGCGCGTGGCGCGTACGGAGGCGAGTGCCATCACGTCGATGCCGGCTCCGGCCATGCCGATGCGGGCGATGGCGCGATCGACGAGGCGGCGGGTCAGCGCATCGAGCCGATCATGGCTCTCATGATGGAGATGGTCGGCCTTGGTTGCGGCGACCAGCACACGGTCGATGCGGCGCCCCAGCAGCGACGAGAGCAGCGAATTGGTGCCCGGGCGGAAGCAGGCGAGCACGTCGGTCAGCGCGCGCTCCAGATCCTGAACGGCTTCGGGGCCGCGGTTCATGGCCTGCAGCGCGTCGACCAGCACGATCTGGCGATCGAGCCGGGCGAAATGCTCGCGGAAAAATGGTTTGACGACGACGGATTTATAGGCCTCGTAACGCCGCTCCATCATCGTCCAGAGCGAGCCGCGATCGGGACGTGTGCTCGGCGGCAGGACGAGCGGGGCGAAAGTCAGCGCCGGCGAACCGTCGAGATCGCCAGGTAGAAGCAGCCGCCCGGGCGGCAAGGTGGATAGCGAGCGCTCGTCGGCCTTGCAGGCCTTGAGGTAATCCGCAAAGGCGGTGGCAAGCGCGCGGGCAGCCATCTCGTCGGCGCCGGCATTTATGTCGGCGGCACGGGTCAGCGCCAACCATTGCCGCGACAGTTCGGAGCGCACGCCGATTTGCGCAAGCGCGATCGTTTCCTCGCTGAAGGTGCGGTAATCCTTGCCGAGCAGCGGCAGGTCGAGCAGCCATTCCCCTGGATAATCGACGATATCGATTGACAGCCGGCCGGGCGAGAACAGGCGGTTCCAGCCGCTGGCGCTCTGATAATCGAGCGTGATGCGCAGTTCGGAAATGGCGCGAGTGGAATCCGGCCAGACGCGATCCTTCACCAGCGCCCGGATATGATCCTCATATTGGAAACGGGGCACAGCGTCATCCGGCTGCGGCTCCAGCCGCACGGCTGAAACGCGCCCCGACTGCACCGGCTCGAACAGCGGCAGCCGGCCACCATGCAGGAGATTGTGAACAAGCGAGGAGATGAAGACCGTCTTGCCGGAACGGGAGAGGCCGGTGACGCCGAGCCGCACGGTCGGATTGACGAGGCCGCTTGCCCTGTCGGCGAGATTATCAAACGCGATGCGGGCGTCGTCGGCGAGGGATGTCAGGCGTGGCGGCAAGGCGCAATTCCGGTTGATGACTGCCGGCAATATAGGAAGACTGCGTCGCCCGAAAAAGAAGCGCAGCGAAAGACTTCAGACGACGAGGAAATCGATAAGGCGCCAGCCGCTGGCGGAAGCGTCAAAATCGACAACGGCGAGGCCCGCCGTCGGAAAGCCGGCGGGAAGTGCGTTCACCATAGCCTCGTGGCCGATCAGCGCCTCAAGCGCCTGCTCGATCGTCGGGTTGTGGCCGATCAGCATGACGGCGGCCTTATCCTGCGCATCGACGATCTCGACATACGTATCGACCGTCGCGTTGTAGAGCGCGTCGATGTAATTCACATCCAGTGCCACACCCATCGCCCGATGGACGGCATCGGCGGTGTCGCGGCAGCGCAGCGCCGTCGAACTGATCAGAAGATCGGGACGGTAGCCCTTGTCGGCGGCTTTGTCGGCGATAACCTCGGCATCGCCGTAACCTTTTTCGTTGAGCGGCCGGTCGAAATCGCGCTGTCCGGGTTCTGCCCAGGCGGCCTCGGCATGACGCAGGAGATAGATGCGATTGGGCGGAGGCAGCGGTACGGTCATGGGCAAATCCAGGGTCGGCGGGTCTTTTCAGTAGCGGTTGCGATCCTCCGCCGTCAACCGCCAGCCATGCCGCAACGGCCCAAAACGTGGCCGAAAACACGGCGTTTTGAAGACGAGACGAAAATTGCGGCCGCGAATAAGCATGAGAAAATAGTCCGTTAGCCGAAAATTGTAACAGATTTAAAAATCTGTTTAGCTGTCGTATTTGGCTTGAATCGCGGCTAGCGCTTGGGATATACACCCCGCCAGATGAGATGTTCTTCAGGAGAATCGCGTTGAGTGAGAAGATCGATCTTAGCAATTACGTTCCCTCGGAAGAGGAAGAATTCATGAACGTAAACCAGCGTGCCTACTTCAGGGCAAAGCTGGTCGCCTGGAAAAACGATATCCTTAGAGAAGCGCGCGAAACACTCGACCATCTGGCCGAGGAAAGCGCAAACCATCCCGATCTCGCCGACAGGGCGTCGTCGGAAACCGACCGGGCGATTGAACTTCGCGCCCGCGACCGGCAGAGAAAATTGATCTCCAAGATCGACGCGGCGCTGCAGCGCATCGAGGACGGCACCTACGGCTATTGCGAGGAAACCGGCGAACCGATCGGTCTCAAGCGTCTCGACGCCCGCCCGATCGCGACGCTGTCGATCGAGGCGCAGGAGCGCCACGAACGTCGCGAAAAGGTCTACCGCGACGAATGACAATCCCCATGCAGAGATGAGACAAATTCAGCGCCGCGATCCGATCGTGGCGCTTTTTGTTGAGCCATCTCCCGGCGTGTCGAAGAGGAGGTTACGGGAAAGAGTCGGTCGCCAGAGCTTTCCAGATTGGTTCCCGCTCCGCCTGCGTGGGGAGATCGATTGTGACGAGGGTGCCATTCATGATCCGCCGTCGCATCATGTCGGCCCGGTCGGGCTCTGTTCGACAGAGGCCCCGATCGTGAAGAGCCTGGAGGCGGGAGCGTGACATCTGCAACTCGCCGGCCAGCAGGCGATCCAGGCGTATGCTCGTTGGAAACGGAGCCGCCAGTTCGATTTCCAGGCTCGTCCAGCCTCGGGTCTCGTGCCGGATCTCCTTGGCGATGTCGAATTCGGCGAACTCGTCCACACGCTGTGACTTGCGCCGCAGCGCATCAAGATTGAAGGTTTCCGCCCGAATCCAGTCCGGGTCGTTGGACTGCAGCGCGTCGAGAATCATCGGATCGACGTCTCGAATATTCCGGCGTTCGAAGATCGGGCGGTTCCATGTCCTTTCGCAGATCAGGCATTTGTAAATCAGCCAGGCGTCAAGCTTGCGACCGTTGGCATTGAGCCGGACCTTGCCGCTGGATCGGAAAGCTCTGAGGCCCCCGCATCCACCGCAGGCAATCCATGGCTGGGGCGCCGTTTTGGGAGTGATGGTCCATCGGACCCGAAGTGTCTTGCACATATCGTCTTGGTCTTCCGTTCGGAAGTCCATCAAGATGGTGCATGAGAAAACCCTTGCGGGCGCGGTATGGCGATGTTGTGGGCGGCTGAAGAGCTGAGACAGCGGAGCTGCACATGGCACATTGTAACAATGCCAAACCGGTCTCTCGCCACCACCCGATGAACATGTTCGCAAGCCGCCAGCGCGTCGCTTGCGGCTACACGGGTGAAACTGGGGTGAGACCGGTATTTACTTAGGCAAAGTCTACCTCGGATGCGCCAATGCTCTTCAACCTGATCGATAGCAAATGATCGGCGTGATAGGGAGTCCCCAAGGTGTTGGCGAGGTGAAAGTCGCAGCATTGCGGCTTTTATGCAACTTAATGACGAAGCTAACGGATGACAACCGAGATGTAAGCGTTTGTCTTACTTGTCGCGGTTGACGCTCATTTCGCCGAAGATGCGGGCGACTTCTTTCTGCAGGTCGGTGTCGGCACCGGTGATGGGGGCAAGCTCGGGATCACGGCGCGGCTGGTTGGCCGCCTGAGGTGCGGCCTGGCGAGGGGCCTGATTTGCCGGAGCCGGCACGATCCGCTCGGCCGTCAGATTGTTCGACATTTCCTCTTCCAGCACACGTTGGAAATCACGGCGGATCGCCGCTGCCGATTGCGCGGCCGCATCATCCTCGGCCGTAGCGGCAGCGGCGCGCGGCGCCGGCATATCCGGGGCGGAGACCTCGGGCTCGATGCGCTGCTGCGGCAGCACGCGCTGGCGGGCGGCATCCAGGATTTCGGCGGCGCTTGCGGTATCCCGGAACGATGCCGGTTGCGCGCTGGCGGGAGCAGAGGGGCGCTCCGGGGTGCGCGGCTGGTGCGGGGCAGCGCGCAGGGGTTGGTCGCGTTCGGCCGATAGAGGTGCCGTCACCGGTTCTGGCGGAAGAGGGCTGGTGGCCACCGGCGGCGGCATGGTGGGCGGGGCCGATGGTTCGGGGCGCGGCCGCGGCTCCGACGCGGGCGCAGCGAAGGAGGGCTCGGCGCCGGGGGTGACCGGCGCACGGGCGGCGGAAACAGGCGGTGTTTCCGGCCGCGGGACTGCGGTCGGCCGCTCGGCAACAGGCTCCGGGCGTGAGAGGCTTTCCGGCTGTTCGGACTTCTCCGGCAGGATGCGGCTTTCAATGACGATATCAGTCGGGCCACCGATCATGATAAGATGCTCGACATCATCTCGGCGCACCAGCACCAGCCGGCGGCGGGCGTCGACGGCTGCCGCATCCAGCACCTGCAGGCGGGGCTGACGGTTGCGGCCGCCGCGTACGAAGGGCGAAGGGGCGCGACCTCGCATCAGCCAGAGTGCGAGAATGAGCAGGAGGAGCGCCAGGCCGACGCCACCGGCCGCAAGCAGGAAACGGCTGCCATAGGCTGCGACAAGATCATCGAACATGGTCACTCACTCCATTTCACATTCGGCACATATTGACGACTTTTCCGTTCCTTAGGCAAGGGCAGCCGGTCCTGTCCAGCCATGCACGAACGCGATTTCGTGTTATGCCGAATTGCAGCTGCCGGCTTCGCGAGGGCCGCTGCCGCAGGTATCCGGCGCAGATGGCGCTCTTGCCTGTGAATTCAAGCGGTCTTGCCGGCGACCGGTGTTTTTGCCGGCGTGGCAAATTGCTAAGAAGGAAAGAGCGCCTGATTCCCGCTTCTTGTTCGTGCTACGAGGTGGGAGGGGCTTATGCGAGGAATATATGACGAAACCGCGTCAGGTCGACGACTATAACGCACCGCTTGTGGATCGTGGGGGGCGTTCTGGCACGGTTTTGCGCATTCTTCTCCTGGCGCTGGTGCTGATCGCGGCCGCAGGGGCTTTTGTAGTCTTCAAGCGATCGCTCGACAACGAGATGGTGCTCGGCGGTCTCGGCGTTCTCGCCATGGTCGGCATCTTCTTCCTGGTATCTTCCGTTATCGGCTTCATCGAGGTGATGCCGCAGCGCCAGTCCGACAGCTTGGCGCGCGCCTTCCTCAACGGCCACCCGGACGGCACGCTGATCACCGACGAAAAGGGCCGGATCATCTATGCCAACGCGGCCTATGGCGCGCTCACCGGCGCGCGCAAGGCAACAGAAGTGCAGACGCTGGAAACGCTGCTGTCGCGGCACCGCGAATCCAACGAGGCGCTCTACCGGCTGGTCAACGGTCTGCGCGAGGGCAAGGAGGGCCGGGAGGAATTCCGCCTGCTGCGCGCCGTCGGGCCCGGCAGCAACAGCTCGGGCGCGCATTGGTACCGGCTGAAGGTGCGGCTGCTGCAGCCGGAGGATGATGGCGGCAAGCCGCTGCAGATCTGGCAGATCACTGACATTACCGCCGAACGCGACGATCAGGAGCGCTTCTTCAAGGAGCTGCAGAATGCGATCGACTATCTCGACCACGCGCCGGCCGGCTTCTTCTCCGCCGGCAGGAAGGGCGAGATCTTCTACCTGAACGCGACGCTTGCGGAGTGGCTGGGCCTCGACCTGACCAAGTTCCTGCCGGGGTCGATGTCGGTCGGCGACCTGGTGGCAGGCGAGGGGCTGGCGTTGATCCAGTCGGTGCAGGCCGAGCCCGGTCTGAAGAAGACCGTGACGCTGGATCTCGATCTGCGCAAGACCAATGGCCAGAGCCTGCCGGTGCAGATCATCCATAGCGTCACCTCAATGCGCGACGGGGCGCCCGGTGAAAGCCGGACGATCGTGCTGGCGCGCGAAAAGAGCAGCGAGAGCGGCCAGTCGGCTTCGGCGGCCGCCATGCGCTTTACCCGCTTTTTCAACAATACACCGATGGCAATCGCCTCGGTCGACGGCGACGGACGCATCCTGCGCACCAACGCGCCGTTCCTCAAGCTGTTCTCCGGCATCGTCTCGCGCGACGACCTGGAAAAGGCGCCATATCTGGAAACGATCGTGCAGGAGAGCGATCGGCCGCAACTAGCCGCGGCGCTGACGGCCGCCAAGGACCGGCAGAGCGACATCCCGCCGCTCGACACCCGCACGCCGACAGACGAGGCGCGCTATTTCCGCTTTTATGTCAACGCCGTTATCGACCAGAGCGACGAGGCGCCGGAAGAGGCGGCGATCGTCTATGCCGTCGAGGTGACCGAGCAGAAGGCGCTGGAAGCGCAGATGGCGCAGACGCAGAAGATGAACGCTGTCGGAACGCTGGCCGGCGGTATCGCGCATGATTTCAACAACGTCCTGACGGCGATCCTGCTTTCTTCCGATCACCTGCTGCTGCAGGCGCGTCCTTCCGATGCAAGCTTCGCCGATCTGATGGAGATCAAGCGTAACGCCAACCGCGCCGCGGTGCTGGTGCGCCAGTTGCTCGCCTTCTCACGCAAGCAGACAATGCGGCCTTCGGTGCTGAACCTCACCGATGTCGTCGGCGACCTGCGCATGCTGGTCGACCGGCTGCTCTCCGGCACCAATGTCAAGCTCGATGTGCAATATGGCCGCGATCTCTGGCCCGTCAAAACCGACCTTTCGCAATTCGAGCAGGTGCTCATCAATCTCTGCGTCAATGCGCGCGACGCCATGCCTGACGGCGGCACGCTGACGCTGCGCACCCGCAATTTGACCGCAGCCGAGGTCGCGGCCTTCAATTACTCCTACATGCCGGCCGAGGACATGGTGCTGGTCGAAGTCGCAGATACTGGTACAGGCATCGCGCCGGAGATCATGGACAAGATTTTCGAGCCCTTCTTCACCACCAAGGATGTCGGCAAGGGCACCGGGCTTGGTCTCGCCATGGTCTACGGCATCGTCAAGCAATCGGGCGGCTACATCCAGCCGGAATCCGAAGTCGGCAAAGGCACGACCTTCCGGGTCTTCCTGCCGCGCCACATCCCAGAACCGGCGATTGCCGCGGAGCCGGGTTCGATCGACAACGCCATCAATGAAGTCCCAGCCGCGCCGGCGGTGGCCGCGCAGCAGCCGGAGGACCTGACCGGCTCGGCCGTCGTCCTTCTCGTCGAAGACGAGGAAGCGGTGCGCCGCGGCGGCAAGCGCATGCTGGAAACGCGCGGCTACACCGTGCATGAGGCTGGCTCGGGCGTCGAGGCGCTGAGCATCATGGAGGAGCTCGAGGGCAAGGTCGACATCGTCGTTTCCGACGTGGTGATGCCTGAAATGGACGGCCCGACGCTGCTGCGCGAGTTGCGTAAGAACTATCCCGACCTGAAATTCATCTTCGTTTCCGGCTATGCCGAGGACGCCTTCGCCCGCAATCTGCCGCCGGATGCGAAATTCGGATTTTTGCCGAAACCGTTCTCGCTGAAGCAGCTTGCCGTGGTGGTGAAGGACACGTTGGATAGCTGATTACGGCTTGATGGTTTGCGGAGAGGCACACTGTGTGGCACCCCCCTCTGCCCTGTCGGGCATCTCCCCCACAGGTGGGGAGATCGGCTGGGCGCGATGGATTCCTCAAACAACTGCCGTATGATTGTTCCGCTACTGTAGCGAGGGAACGATGGGCCGGCCTCTTGCCGATCTCCACCCAGTGGGGGAGATGTCCGGCAGGACAGAGGGGGTGCCACACGGCCAACCCTCTCTGAAAATCCCTAAGCCGATAAAATCGAACCCACCAATTACTCACCCAACGCCACGGCAATCTCTGCCGCAAGCCGCGCATTGTTTTCCACCAGCGCGATATTCGTCTTCAGGCTCTGCCCGTCCGTCAGGTCGAAAATGGTCGAGAGCAGATAGGGCGTCACCGCCTTGCCGGTGATTTCGTCGCGTTCGGCACTATCAAGCGCCCGCTCGATATAGATCTCCATCTCCTCACGCGCGATTTCGTCGGCTTCCGGCACCGGATTGGCGACGAGCATGCCACCGTCGATGCCGAGCTGTTCGCGCACCGTCTGGAAATTGGCGATGGCCGCCGGGCTGTTCAGCGAGAGCGGGCTGCGGATACCTGATGAACGCGACCAGAAGGCGGGGAATTCTTCGCTCTCATAGGTGACGACAGGTACGCCGCGGGTCTCCAGCACTTCAAGCGTCTTTGGAATGTCAAGGATCGCCTTGGCGCCGGCGCAGACGACGATAACGCCGGTGCGCGCCAATTCCTCAAGATCGGCTGATATATCGAAGCTTTCCTCAGCGCCGCGATGCACGCCGCCGATGCCGCCTGTGGCAAAGACACGAATGCCGGCGCGGGCCGCCGCGATCATCGTCGCAGCAACCGTCGTTGCGCCGGTGCGCCGTTCGGCGATCGCGAAGGCGAGATCGGCGCGTGACACCTTCATGACCTCCTTTGCCTTGGCAAGCTGCTCCAGTTGCGCAGCTTCAAGGCCGATATGAAGGGTGCCGTGGATGACCGCGATCGTCGCCGGCACCGCGCCCTGTTCGCGAATGATCGTCTCGACGCTGCGCGCCATTTCGATATTGCCGGGATAGGGCATGCCATGGGTGATGATGGTCGATTCCAGCGCCACCAGTGGTGCGCCGCGCTGCTTGGCGCTGGCGACCTCCTTCGAATAGGCGATCGGCAGAAGAGGGGAGATGGGCTTGGTCATGGTCTTGTCCTGTGATCGGCAGAGCATGATACCAAAAGCGTGGGCGGCTTTCGAAACGGCATCTTGCTCAACTCTTTAATTCAGCCGCTTCAATGCAGAATTCTGACCTTGGGAACAAGGGCAAGCGCCTCATTCAAGAGATTCGGAGTCAGATTTTCGTTGACGGCGTGCCGTGACTGCACCGTGAGCGCTGCCGCCGCCGCGCCGTAGCGAACGGCCTCCTCAAGCGGCAGGCCTGATATCAAGGCGGCGAGCGTGCCGGCGGCAAGGGAATCGCCGGCGCCGGTAACATCGGCGACGGTTTCGGCGATTGGCGGCTGCAGCGCCACGGCGCGGTCTTTGCAAATCGCAACGAGCTCGCGCCGTCCGCGGGTGACGACGGCGTTTCTGATGCCGATCTCATTCAGGAGCGGCGGCCAACCGCCCGAATCCTCCGGCTGCAAGCCGATAACGGCAGTGGCTTCGGCCTCGTTCAGGAACAGATAGTCGATATCCCTAATACAGGGTTTCAGCCGGACCACCTTGGCCGGCGAGATGGCGATGGCCGCAACGGGTTTGGCCAGGGAGTTCGCCTTGGCGACGATCGCCGCGATTGTCTCTTCCGGCAGATTGGCGTCGACGAGAATGAGATCATGCGTGGCGAAGGCCTCGCGCACCCAGCGGATGGACAGGCGCCGCGGCACGAAGAAACGGTAGAGATCCATATCGGCGAGGGCGATCACGAGGTCGCCGTTCTTCTCGATGATCGCCGTATAGCTCGGTGTCTTGCGGTCGAGGAAGACGAAAGGCCGGTCGTCGATTCCGGCGAAATCAGCAGCTTCGCCGACCAATTCGCCGAAGGGATCGCCGCCGCGCGGCGAGATCATCGTCACGTGAAAGCCCAATCTTGCAAGGTTACGCGCCGCATTGAAACCGCCGCCGCCCGGCTCCTCGAACCAGGTGCCGGGATTGCTGGCGCCTGGCGCCGTTTCGCCGGAGATGCGGCCACGCCTGTCGATATGGGCACCGCCGAGAACGAGAATCTTTTTCATCAACTTACCCGGGATCATAAAGTGCGAAGGGCGAATCGATGGTCATTGCCCGGCCGCGGCAAAGCTTGCGCAGAGGGTCTAAGCCGTTGCTTTGCATCGATAAAACAAATGTAGAACACGGACGGTTTTACCTTTTTCGTTCAAACGTTTGTGCGCCTATTGCGGGAATGGAACAAATAGGGTACAAACTCGACATTGCTTGAGCGGCTTCAATAACCTAAAGGTGGATCGGATGTCTCAGAATACATTGCGGCTGGTAGAGGACAAATCGGTGGACAAAAGCAAGGCGCTTGAAGCGGCACTCTCACAGATAGAGCGGTCGTTCGGCAAGGGCTCGATCATGAAACTCGGCTCCAATGAGAACGTCGTCGAGATCGAGACGGTTTCGACGGGCTCGCTTGGTCTCGATATCGCGCTTGGAATTGGCGGCTTGCCGAAGGGCCGCATCATTGAAATCTATGGGCCGGAAAGCTCGGGCAAAACAACGCTTGCGCTGCAGACCATTGCGGAATCGCAGAAGAAGGGCGGCATCTGCGCCTTCGTCGATGCCGAACACGCGCTCGATCCAGTCTATGCCCGTAAGCTTGGCGTCGATCTGCAGAATCTGCTGATCTCTCAGCCAGATACCGGAGAGCAGGCGCTCGAAATCACCGACACGCTGGTGCGCTCCGGCGCCGTCGACGTTCTCGTCGTCGACTCGGTCGCCGCGCTGACGCCACGCGCCGAAATCGAAGGCGAGATGGGCGACAGCCTGCCGGGCATGCAGGCCCGCCTGATGAGCCAGGCGCTGCGCAAGCTGACCGCGTCGATCTCCAAGTCGAACTGCATGGTGATCTTCATCAACCAGATTCGCATGAAGATCGGCGTCATGTTCGGTTCTCCGGAAACGACGACCGGCGGCAATGCGCTGAAATTCTATGCCTCCGTGCGCCTCGACATTCGCCGCATCGGCTCGGTCAAGGAGCGCGAAGAGGTGGTCGGCAACCAGACCCGCGTCAAGGTAGTCAAGAACAAGATGGCGCCTCCTTTCAAGCAGGTCGAGTTCGACATCATGTATGGCGAAGGCGTGTCGAAGACGGGCGAACTCGTCGATCTCGGCGTCAAGGCCGGTATCGTTGAGAAGTCGGGCGCCTGGTTCTCCTATAACAGCCAGCGTCTCGGCCAGGGTCGCGAAAACGCCAAGACCTTCCTGCGTGACAATCCGGATCTCGCCCGCGAGATCGAGCTGGCGCTGCGCCAGAATGCCGGCCTAATCGCCGATCGTTTCCTGCAGAATGGTGGTCCGGATGCCGATGACGGCGATGCTGCCGCGGAAATGTAATTTTCGCGCTTGAACTGATTTGAAATCTCAGCCGGCCGCATTCCCTCATCAGAATGCGGCCGGTTTTGTTTGTCGGCTGGACAGTGGCGGAGGCGAACGTTAAAAGCCGATGGATTTGAATTTATCTGCCTACGGCAGCATTGAAGGGCATAGAATGAGCGGCGTAAACGACATCCGGTCGACCTTCCTCGACTATTTCAAGAAGAACGGCCACGAGATCGTTCCGTCCAGTCCGCTCGTGCCGCGCAACGACCCGACGCTGATGTTCACCAATGCCGGCATGGTGCAGTTCAAGAACGTCTTCACCGGCTTGGAAAAACGTCCTTATGCAACCGCGACAACCTCGCAGAAATGCGTGCGCGCCGGCGGCAAGCATAACGACCTCGACAATGTCGGCTATACCGCGCGTCACCTGACCTTCTTCGAGATGCTCGGCAATTTCTCCTTCGGCGACTATTTCAAGGAGAATGCGATCGAGCTGGCCTGGAAGCTCGTGACCGAAGGCTTTGACCTGCCGAAACATCGCCTGCTGGTGACCGTCTATTCCGAAGACGAGGAAGCAGCGGCTTTGTGGAAGAAGATCGCCGGTTTCTCCGACGACAAGATCATCCGCATCCCGACCTCCGACAATTTCTGGCAGATGGGCGATACCGGACCCTGCGGACCCTGCTCGGAAATCTTCATCGACCAGGGCGAGAATGTCTGGGGCGGCCCTCCCGGTTCGCCTGAGGAAGACGGCGACCGGTTCCTGGAATTTTGGAACCTGGTTTTCATGCAGTTCGAGCAGACCGAGCCGGGGGTTCGCAATCCGCTGCCGCGTCCGTCGATCGACACCGGCATGGGTCTGGAACGCATGGCCTGCATCCTTCAGGGCGTTCAGAGCGTTTTCGATACCGATCTTTTCCGCACGCTGACCGGCACCATCGAGGATACGATAGGAGTCAAGGCGGAAGGCAGCGCCAGCCACCGCGTCATCGCCGACCATCTGCGTTCCTCGGCCTTCCTGATTGCCGATGGCGTGCTGCCGTCGAATGAGGGCCGCGGCTATGTGCTGCGCCGTATCATGCGTCGCGCCATGCGGCACGCCCAGCTTCTCGGCGCCAAGGAGCCACTGATGTACAAGCTGCTGCCGACGCTGGTGCAGGAGATGGGCCGCGCCTATCCGGAGCTCGTGCGGGCCGAGGCGCTGATCTCGGAGACGCTGAAGCTCGAAGAAGGTCGCTTCCGCAAGACGCTGGAGCGCGGCCTGTCGCTGCTGTCGGATGCGACCGCTGATCTCGGCAAGGGCGACATGCTGGATGGCGAGACCGCCTTCAAGCTTTACGACACCTACGGCTTCCCGCTCGACCTGACGCAAGACGCCCTGCGCGCTCGCGAGATCGGCGTCGACATAGCTGGTTTCACCGATGCCATGGAGCGCCAGAAGGCCGAAGCCCGGTCGCACTGGGCCGGCTCCGGTGAGAAGGCAACCGAAACCGTCTGGTTCGAGCTTAGGGAAAAGCATGGCGCAACCGAGTTCCTCGGTTACGACACAGAGAGCGCTGAAGGCGTGGTGCAAGCGATCGTCAAAGACAACGCCGTGGCCGACGAAGCCAAGGCCGGCGACAAGGTGCAGATCGTCGTCAACCAGACGCCTTTCTATGGAGAATCCGGGGGTCAGATGGGCGATACCGGCGTCATCTCCTCTGACCACGGCAAGATCGAGATATCGGACACACAGAAGAAGGGGGAGGGCCTCTTCGTGCATTCCGGCACGGTCGTCGAAGGTGCATTCAAGACCGGCGATGCTGTCGTTCTGACTGTCGACCATGCCCGCCGTTCGCGCCTGCGCGCCAACCATTCGGCAACCCACCTGCTGCACGAGGCACTGCGCGAAGTGCTCGGAACTCATGTCGCGCAGAAGGGCTCGCTGGTTGCGCCCGAGCGTCTGCGCTTCGACGTTTCGCACCCCAAGCCGATGTCGGCCGAGGAGTTGAAGGTCGTCGAGGACATGGCAAACGAGATCGTTCTGCAGAATGCCCCCGTCACGACCCGCCTGATGAGCGTTGATGACGCGATCGCCGAAGGCGCAATGGCGCTCTTCGGCGAGAAATACGGCGATGAGGTGCGCGTCGTTTCGATGGGCACGGGTCTGCACGGCGCGAAGACCGACAAGCCTTACTCGGTCGAACTCTGCGGTGGTACGCATGTGTCGGCCACCGGCCAGATCGGGCTCGTCCGTATTCTCGGCGAAAGTGCAGTCGGCGCCGGCGTCCGTCGTATCGAAGCCGTGACCGGTGAAACGGCGCGTGAATATCTTGCCGAGCAGGACGAGCGCGTAAAGACGCTCGCGGCGTCGCTCAAGGTGCAGCCGTCGGAAGTCCTGTCGCGCGTCGAGGCGCTTATCGACGAGCGCCGCAAGCTCGAGAAGGAATTGGCCGACGCCAAGCGTAAACTCGCCATGGGCGGCGGGCAGGGCAACTCGGCCGATGCCGTGCGCGAAGTTGCCGGCGTCAAGTTCCTCGGCAAGGCTATATCGGGCGTCGACCCCAAGGATCTGAAGGGCCTGGCCGACGACGGCAAGACCAGGATCGGCTCCGGCGTCGTCGCCCTTGTCGGCGTGTCCCACGACGGCAAGGCGAGCGCAGTGGTTGCGGTGACGTCGGATCTCGTTCAGCGCTACAGCGCTGTCGACCTCGTCCGCATCGCCTCGGCTGCTCTCGGCGGCAAGGGGGGCGGCGGCCGCCCCGACATGGCCCAGGCCGGCGGCCCCGACGGATCGAAGGCTGATGACGCCATAGAGGCCGTGGCTTTGGCGCTCGCCGGCTGATCATCAGATCTGCGGGATTTTCAAACGGCGGAGGCTCGGCTTCCGCCTTTTTTCGTTTCAGCTTCCGCAGCAGGTCCGCAGGATTTGTCAATTCGATATATGGTTGTCTGTGGTCGTTCGGTTTGCATAAGGCTTTGACATGAACGGCGGCACGGCATGGGCGCTTTACGAGACCCGTCTAAGACGGGTTTCGGCCTACATTCACGACCATCTCGATGAAGAGCTGGATATGGAACGTCTGGCCGAGATCGCCTGTTTGTCGAGCTATCACTGGCACAGGATTTACCGGGCGATCTATGGCGAGACGCTGGCGGCCACCGTCAAGCGGCTCAGGCTGCATCGCGCCGCGGGCGAGATCGTCCGCACGGAGCTTGCCGTCAGTGATATTGGGAAGCGATCAGGCTATCCCAATCTCCAATCTTTCAACCGCATCTTCAAATCGGTCTATGGCATGCCGCCGGCGCGCTACCGGAAAGAGGGAGGCCATGCAGCGTTCCAACCCTCACCTAACGGAAAGTCAAAAGTCGTGTTTGATGTTACCTTGCGGCAGATCGAGCCGATCGAGCTGATCGGCGTCGCCCACACCGGTTCCTACATGCAGATCGGCAAAGCCTTCGAAACATTGTTCGGCACGCTTTACGCCCGCGGCCTTGCCAAGCCGGATATGCGGATGATCGGCGTCTATCTCGACGATCCCGACATCGTGCCGGCCGAAAAACTGCGCTCCATCGCCTGCGTCACCAGCACCCCAGGAGTTCCCACCGAAGCGCCGTTCGAGCGACATAGGATCGAGGGTGGCAACTATGCCGTCCTGCGCCATAAGGGTCCTTATGCGGACATGTATAAGGCCTATCAGTGGCTTTATTCCGAATGGCTGCCGAACTCGGGACGACAGTTGAAGGACAGTGTCATGTTCGAGGAATATCTCAACAATCCGCGCGATGTGCCGCCGACAGAACTGATGACGGATATTCACATGCCGCTTGCCTGACGGCTGGATCCCGGCGCGGCGTTCCGGACGTCGCGCCGGATTGACAGTCAGGCAGCCTGCATCGTCTTGCCGGCCTCGTCGTCCAATGCGTTCGCGCGTTTGTAGGCCTCGCGCTCGCTGATGCGGCCGAAATAGTCGATGAAGGCCTGGCGCTTTTCGATGCTGCCAAAGCCGAGACCCCAGCCGATATGCGCACCCACATAGACGTCGGCGGCGGTAAAGCGCTCGCCGGTGACGTAGGTCGATTGGGAGACCGCCATCTCAAGTGTATTCATGACGTCGCCGAAACCGCCGCAACCGGCCATGCGTAGGCGTTCCGCAGGGATTTCGAAGCCGAGCGCCTTCATCGTTACCGCCGATTCCAGGGGGCCGGCAGCAAAGAACATCCAGCGGTAATAGCGGGCGCGTTCCTCCGGCCTCGGCGCCAGGCTCTTTTCCGGGAAAGTTTCTGCCAGATAGGCGCAGATCGCTGCACATTCGGTGACGACGGTGTCGCCGTGGCGGATTGCCGGCACTTTGCCCATCGGATTGACCCGAAGATATTCCGGCGCCTTCATGGTTTCGCCGAAAGTCAGCAGCTCGGTACGATAGGGCTGGCCGATCTCCTCCAGCATCCAACGCGCGATGCGGCCGCGCGACATCGGGTTCGTATAGAATACCAGCTCTTCGCTCATGACGTCCTCCTCGTGACGCTGTTGTGCGGAATCAATAGCGCGGCGAAGTCTTTGTGCAAGCCCGGAGCTAGAGCGCTTTGCGGTACTGGATGAAACCCGAGCGCTCGGCGATCCTGTCGTAGAGGCGCCGCGCGGTCGCATTGCTTTCATGAGTCATCCAGTAAAGCCTGCCGGCACCCGTTGAGCGGGCAAGCTCGGCGACGCCTTCGATCAGCGCGGCTCCGGTGCCGAGCCCGCGTTGACTGTTTTCGACATAGAGATCCTGCAGATAGCAGGTCCATTGCGGCAGCCAGCAGGACCGATGGAAGATGGCATGCACGATGCCGACGAGGCGGCCGTCTTCGTCGAAGGCGCCAAGCGCATGCATGGGTTCGTCGGGATCGTGGAAGCGAGCCCAGGTAAGATCGGTCGTCTCGGCCGGGATAACCACTTCGTAGAACCGCTGGTAAGCTGCCCATAACGGCTCCCAGGCGGCACGATCTGAAGGTTTGAGCGGGTGCACGGTCACCGTCATTTTCTCTCCCAAATGAAATCGGCGGGGAAATCCCCGCCGTTCAATGCTATTGCGAAAAGACGGGCTTACGCCATTGCCTTCTGCAGGTTCTGATCGATCTTGTCGAGGAAAGCGGTGGTCGAGAGCCACGGCTGATCGGGGCCGATCAGCAGCGCCAGGTCCTTTGTCATGAAACCGGATTCGACGGTGTCGACGCAGACCTTTTCGAGCGTCGAAGCGAACTTGGCAAGTTCGGCATTGTCATCGAGCTTGGCGCGGTGGGCGAGGCCTCGGGTCCATGCGAAGATCGACGCGATCGAATTCGTCGAGGTTTCCTGACCCTTCTGGTGCTGGCGGTAGTGGCGGGTGACCGTGCCGTGAGCCGCTTCGGCTTCAACCGTCTTGCCGTCCGGCGTCAGCAGAACCGAGGTCATCAGGCCGAGCGAGCCGAAGCCCTGGGCGACGGTATCGGACTGAACATCGCCGTCATAGTTCTTGCAGGCCCAGACATAACCGCCGGACCACTTCAGGGCCGAAGCGACCATGTCGTCGATCAGGCGGTGTTCGTAGGTGATGCCGGCTTCCTTGAACTGATCCTTGAATTCGGTCTCGTAGACTTCCTCGAAGATGTCCTTGAAGCGGCCGTCATAGGCCTTGAGGATGGTGTTCTTGGTCGAAAGATAGACCGGCCACTTGCGCATCAGGCCGTACATCATCGAGGCGCGGGCGAATTCGCGGATCGATTCATCAAGGTTGTACATGGCCATGGCAACCCCGGCGCCCGGCGCGTTGAAGACTTCCTTTTCGATGACGGTGCCGTCTTCGCCGACGAACTTAATCGTCAGCTTGCCCTTGCCTGGGAATTTGAAGTCGGTGGCGCGATACTGGTCGCCGAATGCATGGCGGCCGACGACGATCGGCTGCGTCCAGCCGGGAACGAGGCGCGGCACGTTGCGGCAAATGATCGGCTCGCGGAAGATGACGCCGCCGAGGATGTTGCGGATCGTGCCGTTCGGGCTCTTCCACATTTCCTTGAGGTTGAATTCCTTCACGCGGGCTTCATCAGGCGTAATGGTCGCGCACTTGATGCCGACACCGTACTTCTTGATGGCGTTGGCGGCGTCGACCGTGACCTGGTCGTTGGTGGCGTCGCGATTTTCGACCGAGAGGTCGTAATAGTCGATGTCGAGGTCGAGATACGGATGGATCAGCTTATCCTTGATGAGCTGCCAGATGATGCGCGTCATTTCATCGCCGTCGAGATCGGCGACGGGATTAGCGACCTTGATCTTCTTCATGTATCTGCCTCGTTAAGCTTGGAAGGGGATATTGCCCCGGCTGGGTGATGTAATCCGGAGCGCTATAGCATTGTGAGCCGGGAACGCAAAGCTGCAACGGGCAGGGACATGACGTTTTTGCCTCCATTGCCAAGTGCTGGAAAATGGCTACCCTCCGCCGCCTGAGCCCCGAGTCCCGGACATTTACCATGATGAAGATCGCCGTTCTGTTCGCCGGCCTGCTTGCCGCCGGGTCTGCCGCACCTGGCCTCTCGCTTGCAGCTGACGCGGCAGCGCCGGTGAAGGAAATCATGAAGGACACGCAGACGAACTGGGCGAGCGACGCCAGCGACTGGATCGATGTCTTCGAGGAAAGCATGCTCGGCCGGCTCTACAGCAAGGATTTCAGCGACAAGTACAAAGCAGCCGCTCAGAACCCCGCTGCGGACGAGGATGGCATTTCTCCCTTCGACTATGACGTGATCGTCAACGGGCAGGATGCCTGCCCCCTGCAGGATCTCTCTATCGAAAACGGCCAGCCGGCAAACGGCACGACAGAGGTGACTGTGAAATTCAAGGCAGCGACTTGCCTGGAAGGCGCCCCCAACAGAGATGACTTTACGACGGTGCGTTTCGAGGTAATCGAGGAGAATGGCAAATCCGTCGTCGACGACATCATGGTTCAGGGTGAGGAGGGGCAGGGGCCGATCTCGCTCAAGGCTACCATGGCGCAGATTGCCAACGGCCAGTAAGCGAGACATTCGAGCGGCGGTTTGATTTCCGCTCCCGCGGCGGTATCTATCGATCGTCATGGCATGAGGGGCTCATGCATTTGTCTTCCAAGTTTCAGTTTCGCGACTGGCTGCTTGCCAACGATCCGGCGCTGTCACGCCTTCGCATGGCGACGCGGGTGACATTGACCATCGTCCTTTCGGTCTTGATCCTGCTTGCCATCCAGGCGCTGATCGCACCATTGCCGAGGGCCGCCTTCGGCCTCGGTATCGTTCTGTCGATCGAGGGCGGGGTGGCTGTGCGCGACAAGGGCAATTCGCGCCAACTGGTGACGCGGCTTCTCGGTTGTGGCGCAAGCATTGCCGTTGTGGGCATCGCGGCCGGGCTGGAGGATCACCGATTTTTCTCCGATCTCGTCTTTCTGGCAGTGATCGCGCTGGCGTCAGCCGCACGGGTGTTCGGGCCCCGCGGCTTTGCGATCGGCATGTTCGCTTTCACCTCCTATTTCATGGGCGCCTATTTCCAGCCGTCGTTTGCCGAGCTGCCTGAAGTGGCGTTCGGTCCAATTGTCGCGGTGCTTGTCGGCCATGTGGTGAGGGCGGTGCTGCTGCCGGACGATTGGCGGCGCGATCTACTGCGCTCGCTCGAAAGCGTCCGCGGCCGGATCAACCACATCCTCTTCAAGCTTGCTGCCGTTGCCGGCGGCGATGTCGGCGACGACGACCGGCAGGAGCTGCGCCAACTGGAGGATCGGCTGAAGGAGGCGGTGCTGATGGCCGAGACCTTCATCCCGCGTCCGCCCGGGGGCGTGTTCGACGGCGCCGCAGATTCGGCCGCGGAGCTGGCGATCCGGCTCTTCGATGCCCATCTTGCCGCTGAAAGCGCAATCGTGCTGAGCGTTCAGAGCCCGCCGCCCTTTGCACTCGTCCACGCAGTGATCGAAGCGGATACGGCGGAGCTGGCAAGATATGAGGGTATGGCCGACGCCATCAAGGATCAGCCGCAGGGTGAAACCATGCGGGCGCTTCTCTGGCTCGGTGAGGCGCGGCAGCAACTGAGCGAAGTGATCAACCAGGGTCAGGCCCACTTTTTTTCCAGTATCGATGCGGCCGAGGACACCGGACAATCCCCGATGGTCGATTTTTCGTTGGCCAACCCGCTGCTGAGAGCAGCGTTGCAGATCACGATCGCCGCGGCGATCGCCATGAGTTTCGGCCTGCTTTTGTCGCGCGAGCGTTGGTTCTGGGCAGTGCTTGCCTCCTTTCTGGTCTTCACCAACACCAATTCGCGTGGTGATACGGCGATGAAGGCGCTGTCGCGTTCACTCGGCACCGTGCTCGGAATTGCCATGGGCCTCGTGCTTGCAACGCTCATTTCAGGCCAGTCGGCGATCGCCATTCCAGTCGCGGTCATCTGCATCTTCCTCGCCTTTTATTTCCTGCAGGTTTCCTACGCGACGATGACCTTCTTCATCTCGATCGTGCTATGTCTGGTCTACGGCATGACCGGCGTGCTGACGCTCGATCTCCTGAAGCTGCGTATCGGCGAGACCATGATCGGGGCGGCGGCCGGAACGGCGGTCGCTTTCCTCGTTTTCCCCACCCGCACGCGCGGCGCGCTCGATACGGCGCTCGACCGCTGGTTCCTGGCGCTGCGCGCCCTGCTCGATGCGATCGGCGACGGTGGCAGCCCGCCCGCTCGGCTCCTCCTGGTCGGTGGTGACGCGGCCGGGCCAAATCCGCCAAACGCTGGCGATCTTCCTCTCCAGCACCTATTGGGCACGCATCCTGGCGAAGAATTACGAAGCGACGGCTGTCACTGATCAGGAGAAGCTGATCGCTGCGGATCTGGCGCTGATCGATGATGCTGCGCCACGCGGCTCTGCTTGTTTCTTCATCAAGCGCAAGGCGTCGCGGACGACGGGACGGCATTTGCCAGTGTCGCGAGAAGGCGCCCGGGTGGGGCTCGAAATGATCGGTTCGGCGCTGGAAAGGCTCTATCCGCAGGCCGACACCTTGCCGTTTGCGTCGGGCGAGGCTATTGCGCGCTCAAAACAGGGATAAGACCATGGCAGGCACGAACAGCGAGCGTCAACTTATGGCCGAAGGGCCAGCCATCATTCTGGTCGAGCCGCAGATGGGTGAGAATATCGGCATGGTGGCGCGCGCCATGGCGAATTTCGGCCTTGCGGAACTGCGCCTCGTCAATCCGCGCGACGGCTGGCCGAACGAGAAGGCGCAGGCGACTGCCTCCAAGGCCGATCACGTGATAGAAGCGACGAAGGTCTATGACACGCTGGAGCAAGCGATTGCCGACCTCAATTTCGTGTATGCAACGACGGCGCGCAGCCGCGACAACTACAAGCCTGTGCGCTCACCGGTTTTTGCCGCGCAGACGCTGCGCACAAGGTTCCGGGCGGGCGAGGCAACAGGTATTCTCTTCGGCCGCGAGCGTTGGGGGCTGACCAATGAAGAAGTAGCGCTGGCGGACGAGATCGTGACCTTTCCGGTCAATCCCGCCTTTGCCTCGCTGAATATTGCTCAGGCAGTGCTTCTGATGTCCTATGAATGGATGAAGTCCGGCATGGAAGATCTGGAGGCCGTGCCGTTCCAAGCGCTCGAGCAGCGGCCTTCCACCAAGGAGCAGCTCTTCGGCCTGTTCGACCAGCTGGAAGAAGCGCTCGATTCGCGCAACTATTTCCATCCGCCCTCGAAAAAGCCGAAAATGGTCGACAACCTTCGCGCTGTTCTCTCCCGCCGGGCCTTCACCGAACAGGAAATCAGCGTGTTGCGCGGCGTTATCTCCTCCCTCGATCGCTTTTCGCGTAACACTCCGCGTAAAGGCGGTTCCACCAGATCCGGCAAGGAAGCGCCAACCGATGACAGCGCCGACCAATGAGCTGAAGCCCGTCCTCGTCTTCGATTCGGGCATAGGCGGGCTGACCGTGCTGCGCGAGGCGCGTGTGCTGATGCCGGAGCGCGGCTTCATCTATGTCGCCGACGATGCCGGCTTTCCCTATGGTGGTTGGGAAGAACAGGCGCTGAAGGAGCGCATCATCGGGCTCTTCGGCAAGCTGCTTCAGGAGCATGATCCCGAAGTCTGCATTATAGCCTGCAACACCGCTTTCACGCTCGTCGGCGCCGACCTGCGCGCCGCCTTTCCTCAGATGACCTTCGTCGGCACCGTGCCGGCGATCAAACCGGCGGCGGAGCGGACGCGTTCGGGGCTGGTCTCGGTGCTGGCAACCCCGGGTACCGTGAAGCGAGCCTATACGCGCGACCTCATTCAGTCCTTCGCGCAGCAATGCCACGTGCGTCTTGTCGGCTCGGAAAACCTTGCCCGCATGGCCGAAGCCTATATTCGCGGCGACGCCGTATCCGACGAGGCCGTGCTCGCCGAGATCGACCAGTGCTTCGTCGAGAAAGAGGGTCACAAGACCGATATCGTGGTGCTTGCCTGCACGCACTATCCCTTCATGGCAAATCTCTTCCGCCGGCTTGCACCCTGGCCGGTCGACTGGCTCGATCCGGCCGAGGCAATCGCGCGGCGCGCCCGCACGCTGGTGCCGCTGGTTGCCGATGCCGTGCATCCGGATAATTTCGACTTTTCAGTCTTCACGTCAGGCAAGCCCGATTTTGCCACGCGGCGGCTGATGCAGGGATTCGGCCTGAGGGCGTGAGCGGAATTGTCCTGTGAGTTGGCGAAATTCGGCCCTGAAAAACTGTCTATTCTTTGATAGACGGAGTGTTGCCGTTTCGGAAGAATGGCACTTCATTCATGTGAGTCTCTTCGCCGCGAGGATCAGCATTGCAGGTTGGCATCGATATGGGATTGGCGTCCGGCGCTCCGGCGACGCTCGATATCGAGGAGCTGCTGGCGACCCGTCTGCTCGTGCAAGGCAATTCAGGCTCCGGCAAATCGCATCTCCTCCGCCGTCTACTCGAGCAATCAGCCCAATGGGTGCAGCAGGTCATCATCGATCCCGAAGGTGATTTCGTCACCCTCAGCGACAGGTTCGGCCATATCGTCGTCGACGGCGAACGCACCGAGGCGGAACTGGCAGGCATCGCCAACCGCATCCGCCAGCATCGCGTTTCCTGCGTTCTGACGCTCGAAGGTCTCGATATCGAGCAGCAGATGCGCGCTGCCGCCGCCTTCCTCAACGGCATGTTCGATGCCGATCGCGAATATTGGTATCCCGTTCTGGTCGTCGTGGACGAGGCGCAGATGTTTGCGCCGTCGGTCGGCGGAGACGTCTCGGAAGATGCGCGCAAGATGTCCTTGGGCGCGATGACCAATCTGATGTGCCGCGGCCGCAAGCGCGGTCTTGCTGGGGTGATCGCGACGCAGCGGCTCGCCAAGCTCGCAAAGAACGTCGCGGCCGAAGCTTCGAACTTCCTGATGGGCCGCACCTTCCTCGATATCGACATGGCGCGCGCAGCCGACCTGCTCGGCATGGACCGGCGCCAGGCGGAAATGTTCCGGGATCTGAAGCGCGGCAATTTCGTCGCCCTCGGGCCGGCCCTGTCCCGCCGGCCGCTGCCGATCCAGATCGGTGCGGTGGAGACCTCAGCGCGCTCATCGAGCCCCAAGCTGATGCCGTTGCCCGATGCGCCGCAGGATGTGGAAGACCTGATCTTCACGCCTGACCCGGAGGAATTTCAGCGCCCGATCATGCGTCGCGCGCCGCCGGCGCCGCGGCCGACGACCGATATCCTGGCGGAACTCTCGCGCTCGACGCCGGCCGCATCCCCAGCGCCGGTGGAGGCGAGGGCGAGCCAGGTGGAGATCTCCCCCGAGGAACGGGAGGAGCGCCTGGCCGGCGTGCTTGCCGAAATTCTTGACGATCCCGCATCCGGCTTTCGCACCGACTCCGTACTCTACCAGGATTTTCTCGTCCGGCTGCGCATGCGCCGCGTGCCGGGACCACCGATCGCGCTGCCGGATTTTCGAAGGCGCGTGGCGATCTCCCGCTCCGGAGTCGATGCGGCGACGGCCGGAACGGAGGCCTGGGCAACGGCACTGTCGCTATCGGCGCGAGTCACCGACGACCTGCAGGGCGTCTTCCTGATGCTCGCCAAGGCCGCGGTCTGCGATGAGCCGTGCCCGTCGGACGCACGCATCGCCCGCGCCTATGGCACCCATTCCGCACGCCGCGCCCGCCGTTTGCTCGGCTATTTCGAGGAGCAAGGCATCGTCGTCGTGCATACGGATTTTTCCGGCAAGCGCATCGTTGCTTTCCCAGACATGAATTGCCAGACGGCACCTGGCGACGCAAACGCGCCGGATACTGGCGATCAGCCTCTGGCTGCGGAATAGTAGCCTTACCGCACTACGGCGCTGTTGACATTTTCATGACGGGCCTCTAAAGACCGGCCCAAGCACCGGGCAGCAATGTCCGGTGTTTCATTTGACATGTCCCGTGGATCGTTTCTGTTCGCGTAACCGAAACGTCCTGTCAGGCCTCGGAAGAGGTCAGAGGAGGGCGTGTTTCCTTCGCGCGGTTTGGCAACAAGCCGGCATAAACCTTTGAAAGGAAATACGATGAGCAAGCGCGAATCGTCCAAGTATAAAATTGACCGCCGTATGGGCGAAAATATCTGGGGCCGTCCGAAGTCCCCGGTGAACCGCCGCGAATACGGCCCGGGCCAGCACGGCCAGCGCCGCAAGGGCAAGCTGTCGGACTTCGGTGTGCAGCTGCGCGCCAAGCAGAAGCTCAAGGGTTACTACGGTGACCTGCGCGAGAAGCAGTTCCGCGCGATCTTCGCCGAAGCCGCCCGCCGCAAGGGCGACACCTCGGAAAACCTGATCGGTCTGCTGGAATCCCGCCTCGACGCGATCGTCTATCGCGCCAAGTTCGTTCCGACGGTCTTTGCTGCCCGTCAGTTCGTCAACCATGGCCACGTGACCGTCAACGGCGTCCGCGTCAACATCGGCTCCTACCGTTGCAAGGCTGGCGACGTCATCGAAGTTCGCGAAAAGTCGAAGCAGCTGGTGACCGTTCTGGAGGCCGTCAGCCTCGCTGAGCGTGACGTGCCCGACTATATCGAAGTCGATCACAACAAGATGGTCGCCACTTACGGCCGCGTTCCGACCCTCAGCGACGTTCCGTTCCCGGTCGTCATGGAACCGCATCTGGTCGTCGAATTCTATTCGCGTTAAAAAACCAGGCGTTTCGCATATGGAAAAGCCGCTCTTTCGGGCGGCTTTTTTGTTATCCGGAGAGAAGCGATGGCGGATTTGCAGGCGACCCTTGATAGCATCTACAGCGATATCCTGCCGCGTATCGGCGAGGGCAAGGTCGCCGATTATATTCCCGAGCTTGCCAAGGTTGATCCACGGCACTTCGGCATGGCGATCGTCACCGTCAACGGCCAGGTCTTTCGTGTCGGCGATGCAGACATCTCCTTCTCGATCCAGAGCATATCCAAAGTCTTCATGCTGACCTTGGCGCTCGGCAAGGTGGGGGAGGGCCTGTGGAAGCGCGTCGGGCGCGAACCATCGGGATCGGCCTTCAATTCGATCGTGCAGCTCGAACATGAGAGCGGCATCCCCCGCAATCCCTTTATCAATGCCGGCGCGATCGCCGTCACCGACGTCGTCATGGCCGGCCATGCGCCGCGCGAGGCGATCGGCGAGCTGCTGCGTTTCGTGCGTTATCTTGCCGATGACGAGTCGATCACCATCGATGACAAGGTGGCGCGGTCGGAGACGCAGACCGGATACCGCAACGTTGCGCTTGCCAATTTCATGCGCGCCTATCGCAATCTCGACCATCCCGTCGACCACGTACTCGGCGTCTATTTCCACCAATGCGCTCTGTCGATGAGCTGCGAGCAACTGGCGCGGGCGGGGCTGTTCCTGGCGGCGCGCGGCAGCAATCCGATGACCGGTCACTCCGTGGTCTCGCCGAAGCGGGCGCGGCGCATCAATGCGCTGATGCTGACCTGCGGCCATTATGACGGCTCGGGCGACTTTGCCTATCATGTCGGCCTGCCCGGCAAGAGCGGCGTCGGTGGCGGCATTTTTGCGGTGGCGCCCGGCATCGCCTCGATCGCGGTATGGTCGCCGGGGCTGAACAAGGTCGGCAATTCACAGCTTGGCGCCGTGGCGCTTGAGATGCTTGCGGCCCGCACCGGCTGGTCGGTTTTCGGCGATTGAGACTGTGTTGCCGGATGACTTTCTGCTAAGGCAGGCAGACTTTCGATAGGACGGAGCAATGAATATCGCAGCCAACATCGCTGATGATCCGGAGACTGGCGAAATCGACGACGGCGCAGGCCCTGCACTCTTTGCCGATGCGCCACGTTCGGTCTCCTTCAACAAGCTGCGCAAGCGCCTGCTCAGGCAAGTACGTCAGGCTTTCGACGATTTCGACATGCTGAAGGGGCAGAAGCGCTGGCTGGTTGGCCTTTCCGGTGGCAAGGATTCATACGGTCTCTTGGCGCTGCTGCTTGATCTCAAATGGCGCGGGCTGCTGCCCGTCGAGCTCTTCGCCTGCAATCTCGACCAGGGACAGCCCAACTTTCCAAAGCATGTGCTGCCGGATTATCTGACGAAGATCGGCGTCCGGCATCGCATCGAATATCGCGACACCTATTCTATCGTGAAGGAGAAGGTGCCCGAAGGCGCCACCTATTGCTCGCTCTGTTCGCGGCTGCGGCGCGGCAATCTCTACCGCATCGCGCGGGAGGAGGGCTGCGACGCCTTGGTGCTCGGCCATCACCGTGAGGACATTCTCGAAACCTTCTTCATGAATTTCTTCCACGGCGGGCGGCTTGCCTCGATGCCGGCAAAACTTCTGAACGACGAGGGCGACCTGATGGTGCTTCGGCCGCTCGCCTATGCCGCCGAGGACGATCTTGCCAGGTTTGCCGTCGCCATGCAGTTCCCGATCATCCCCTGCGATCTCTGCGGCTCCCAGGACGGGCTGCAGCGCAATGCCATGAAGGACATGCTCGCCGATATCGAACGGCGCATGCCTGGACGCAAGGACACGATGCTGCGGGCGCTTTCGCATGTGAACCCGTCGCATCTGCTCGATCCGAAGCTCTTCGACTTTTCCAGCCTTGGTGTCACCGATCCTTCATGAAAGGCCGGCTAAGCAGGCTGGCTCTTTGCATGAAGGACAGCAATTCGCATGACTATTTCAGATCAGGATATTCTCTTTCTCGGCGAATGCGTGAGGGAGGCGGCGCGCGCGGAAATCATGCCGCGCTTTCGCAACCTCGGCGATACGGATGTTTCTGAAAAGACCTCGGCGACCGATCTGGTGACGCAGGCGGATCTGCTCGCCGAACATCGGATCACGGCCGCCCTGAATGAGCGTTTTCCCGCGGCGCTCGTCGTCGGGGAGGAGGCCTATGACGCCGACAAGTCGGTGGTGCCGGCACTTGCCGATGCCGAGCTTGCCTTTGTCATCGATCCGGTCGACGGCACGTTCAATTTCGCCGCCGGGCTTCCCGTCTTCGGAACGATGCTCGCGGTGACCGTCAGGGGCGAAACCGTCGCCGGCATCATTCACGATCCAGCTCTCGGCGATACAGTGACGGCGATCAAGGGGGCAGGCACCTTTCTGGTTCGCCAGGATGGACAATCGAGCAGGCTGAAGGTGGCTGAGCCTGCCGCCTTGAACCAGATGGTCGGCGGCATGTCGTGGGGCCATATGGAAGAGCCCGATCGCTCGCGCATCTGCGCCAACATGGCAAAGGCCCGGATGACCTTCGCTTTCAATTGCTCGGCCTATGAATATTGGATGGTCGCGTCCGGCAAGCTGCATTTCATCGGTCATTCGAAGCTGATGCCCTGGGATCATCTGGCCGGCGTGCTCGCGCACCAGGAGGCCGGCGGCCACACGGCGAAATTCGATGGCACGCCTTATCGTCCTGGCGAGACGGCGGGCGGCATCATCTCTGCGCCTGATCAGGAAAGCTGGCAGCTGATCCGGCGCGAGATCGTCGGCAGCTGATAGGCCTCGGACGAAGTGAAGGATTTGATATGACAACGACTGTTGATGTGAGCGTTCTTGCCGATCTTTTGCGCCTCGCGGCAAAGGCCGAGATCCTGCCGCGTTTCCGCCGGCTCGGCCGGGACGAGGTGCGTGCCAAGAGCGAGGCGACCGATCTTGTCACCGAGGCCGACGAGCGGGCCGAGCGGATGATCAAGGCGGAAGCGCAACAGCTCTGGCCGGACGCGCTGTTCCTCGGGGAAGAGTCGGTCGCGGCCGACCCGGCGCTGCTTGGCAGGCTTGCCGATGCCGATCTCGCGATCGTTGTCGATCCGGTCGACGGGACGTTCAACTTCGCCGCCGGCATCCCGGCCTTCGGAGTTATGGCCTCCATCGTTTCCGGCGGCGAAACCATTGCCGGCATCATCTATGATCCGATGGGGGATGACTGGGTGATGGCGGAGAAGGGCGGCGGCGCCTGGCTCCGCAGGCCGGATGGCGAGGCGCAGCGACTGCGCGCGGCAGAGCCTGTCGCGCTTGATCAAATGGTCGGCATGGCTTCGACCGGCTATCTCCCGCAGGAAAAGCGCGCCGAGGTCCTTGGCAATCTCGCCAAAGTTCGTTTCCTCACCAACTACCGCTGCGCGGCTCACGAATACCGCACCTTCGCCGGCGGGCACGTCCATTACCTGATGTACAATAAGCTGATGCCTTGGGATCACCTTGCCGGCGCACTGATTTCGCAGGAGGCCGGCGCCTACGCCGCCCGCTTCGACGGCTCGCCCTATCTGCCGCAGCATCTCGATGGCGGGCTGCTGGTTGCGCCCGACAAGGCTTCGTGGGACATGCTCCGGCGTGAGGTGTTGACGATCTGAAGCCGATGAAAGGTCGGCCAAGGCATTGGCCGCACCTGCCATCGCTTACCCGTAGAGCTTCTCCATAAGGAAGTTTTCCAGATACTGCCCGCGCTTCTCGACGATTTGCTCGGTTATCACGCGGAACCCTTTGCGTTCAAAAAACGGTCGAGCCGTCCGGCTGGCTTCCGTGTGGATCCGCTTGAGCCCGAGTTTCGAAGCTTCCTCCTCGACCCTGTACAGCAGGCGGCTTGCGACGCCGCACCCCTGAAATTCGGGGTGCACGAACATCATATCCAGGCACCCGTCGCCGGTCAGATCAGAAAATCCGACAGGTTCTCCGTCGATTTCCGCAATCCAGGCAGGCCGGCTGATCCTTCGTTCCGCCCATAGGCCGCGATCCGCTACCTTTGCCCAGGCTTCGATTTGAGCAATGGAATAATCTTTCGACGAGACCTCCCGAATGGCGCGCAAGAATATCTCGATTGTCGCATCCGCGTCACCTGCTACGTAGGGCCTGATCAGAATTCGGTCGTTCATCGAGGATTCCTTGAAACGATCCGACGCGCTTGCTTCAGAAGTGGGCCGCACCCGGTTCGAGCTGCGGACTATCGCCCGGATGCGTGAAGAGCTTGCCGTTCTCGGCCCAGAGCGTGGCTGCGATCGTCAGCAGGCCGAACAGTGCGAAGCCGCCGAAGAGCGGCTGAACCGTGCCGTTGAACATCTGGCCGACCAGGCCGCCGAGGACGGCGCCGAAGGTCGTCGATACGAAGCCGGTGACGGCGGTCGCCGTGCCGGCGAGATTGCCCATCGGCTCGAGGCTGATGGCGGTGAAATTGGTGGCGATCACGGCAAACATCATCAGGACGATGGTGAAAATGGCGTACGCGATGGCGAAATCCGGCTTGCCCGCCAACGCGATGACGAAGCCGAGGGCCGACAGTGCCGTGAATATCAGAAGGGCGGCGTGCGAGATCCGACGCATGCCGAACTTGCGAACGAAGAAGCCATTGGCGAAATTGGCGACGGCGATGCCGCCGGCGGTAGCCGCAAAGGCAATCGGCAGCCAATCGCCGAGGCCGTAGACTTCGCCGAAAACCTGTTGCACCGAAATCACATAGGCGCTGATGACGCCGGTGAACATGGTCAGACCGATCATGTAGCCGCAGGTGATGCGGTTGGTAAGCACGGTCTTGAAGCCGTCCGCGACGGAGCCGACCGACAGCGGCAGGCGTTCTTCCGGGGGCAGCGATTCCTTCAGCCTGAGAAGAGCCCAGACGAACAGGATACTGGCGACGGCGCCGAGCAGGATGAAGATCCAGTGCCAGTTGGCGTAGAGGATGATGAGCTGGCCGACCGAAGGCGCGACGATTGGCACGATCATGAAGACGATCATCACGTAGGACATGACCCGGGCCATCTCGCGGCCGCCGAAGCAGTCGCGGACGATGGCCATGGTGGTGATGCGCACCGCCGCGCCGCCCACGCCCTGAACGAAGCGCATGAGGAGCAGCATTTCGAAGCTCCCTGTTGCGGCGGCTGCAAACATCGCGACCACATAGCAGGCAAGGCCGCCGAGCAGGATGTTGCGGCGGCCGAACGTGTCGGAAAGGCTGCCGAAGAATATTTGCGAGACGCCGAAGCCGAAGAAGAACACGCCGATGATGAGCTGGGCGTCGTTGGCGTTGGTGACGCCGAGGGAATGGCCGATATTGGGCAATGCCGGCAGCATGCTGTCGATAGCCATGGCAATGCTGGCGGTCATGACGGCGATGGTGACGACGAATTCGCCGAAACCCATGCCGATGCGGCGGGACCCCTGGTTTTCCTGGTGCGGTTTATGCGGCGTCATGCGGTGAAATCCTGGATGGGGAAGGGACCGGCCGTTCACACGGCCGGATTGTGCTGATGGAAGAGCCGGCCCTTCTCGGCGATCAGCACGAAGACAAGGCCGATGATCGAGACGATGAAATAACCGGCGACCATCGGCAGCGCCGTGCCGTCGAAAGCCTGGCCGATGCCGGCGCCGATAAGGGCGCCGCCGACCGTGCTCATGAAGCCGAGAACGGATGAAGCGGTGCCGGCGACGTGCCCGAGCGGCTCCATGGCAAGCGAATTGAAGTTCGAGCCGATCCAGCCGAACTGGAACATGGCAAGCCCGAAGAAGGAGATGAACAGTGCAAACGGCATGGGCTCGGAGCTTGCCATCTGGACGATCAGCCAGATGGTGTTGATGGCGATGAAGCCGAGGAGCGAGCCGTGTGACAGGCGGCGCATGCCGAGCTTGCCGACAAAACGGGAATTGAAGAAGGACGACAGCGACATGAAGATCGCCACGCCGGCAAAGGCGAACGGGAAATAGACGCCGAGGCCGTAGATGCCGACATAGATCTGCTGGGCGGAGTTGATGAAGCCGAACAGCGCACCGAAGATGAAGGTGCTGGCGATGGTATAGCAGAGCGCCACGCGGTTGGTCAGCACCAGCTTGAAGGCGCCGAATATCGAGCGGGCGGTGAAGGGGCGGACATTCCGCGGATGCAGGGTTTCCGGCAGGCGGACATAGGCCCAGACGCCGATCGCCGTCGCCATTGTGGCGATGAAGAGGAAGATCAGGTGCCAGTTGCCGAAGAACATGACGACCTGGCCGGTGCCGGGCGCAATCACCGGCACGATCATGAACACCATCATGATGAGCGACATGACCTCGGCCATCTGTCGGCCGCCATAGATGTCGCGGACGATTGAGATGGTGATGACGCGGGTGGCAGCCGAGCCGACGCCCTGGATGAAGCGCAACACCAGAAGGCCTGCGAAGGAGGGAACGAAAACGATTCCGATGGCGGACGTGATATAGACTACGAGGCCGATCAGCAGCGGCGTGCGGCGGCCGAAGCGGTCGGAGAGCGGACCGTAGAAAAGCTGGGCGCAGCCGAAACCGAGCAGATAGGAGGAGACGACGAATTGCCGGTGATTCTCGCTTTCGACTCCGAGGCTCGCGCCGATCTGCTGCAGCGCCGGGAGCATGATGTCTATGGCAAGTGAGTTGATGGCCATCAGGAAGGCGGCAAGCGCGATGAACTCACGCTTGCCCATGGGCAGGCGGCCCGCGGACACGGCTTGTGATGAATCTGTCACAATGAAATTCCCATAAACAGGCCAAGGCGCTGCTCACCGCAGCGCCTCGGACTCGAGAAACAGATTTGGAAACCGGGCGGACGTCCGGTGACCGGTCAGGCGGCGCCGCGAACGGTGACGCCGTTTTCCTGGAGATGCTGCTGCAGTTCACCGGCCTGGAACATTTCCCGGACAATGTCGCAGCCGCCGATGAACTCGCCCTTTATGTAAAGCTGCGGAATCGTCGGCCAGTTGGAATAATCCTTGATGCCCTGGCGGATTTCCGAATCGGCGAGCACATTGATGCCCTTGTAGTCGACGCCGATGTAATCGAGAATCTGCACGACCTGGCCGGAGAACCCGCACTGCGGAAACTGCGGCGTGCCCTTCATGAAGAGGACGACGTCGTTGCTCTTGATTTCGTTGTCGATGAATTCGTGAATGCCGCTCATGGGATCTGATCCTTTCAACAGGCGAGTTAAAGGCCCGCCGTTTCAATCGTTTCCCTTAGATAGCATGTGACAACAGGAATTCCAGCCGCCCGATCCAAAAAAAGACCAATGTGGTCAGACCACTTTGGGATTGTTGCCGTTGCGTTACGGCCGAAGTGTTGCCGCGCGTCTTAGACCCGACGCTGACGGCTGCGGCCAGCGGCGGTACGGCGCTTGCTGATCTGTTTGCGGGCGGGCTTGCGCTTCGGCGTCTTGCGGGCAGCCGTCGTGGTTGCGGCAGGGCGCGCCTTGCGCCTCCTGCGCTTCGTCGTGACCCGGCCGGTGGTTTTCTTCAGAATTTCCTTCAGTACGCTATCGACGACGCCCGATATCAATTCTTTGACAAGATCAGCCACAAAACCCCTCCATTCGCCGCGAAAACAACGTGGCTGCTATTGAATTCCAGAAGAGTTCGGTTAGCAAGGCGCCTTTGAGATCATGCCTGCTTTTTGGCGATATCAGTGACCGGCAGCCGGATCGCAGCAACAGACCGGTCTTTGGCCGGGCGGAACAGCGAAATGAAATTGATAAAGAAGCGGGTCGTCCTGCATTTCCCAGGCTTCGAGCCGCTCGACGGCCTTGCCCACCGAGCGCGGTACGAACGCTCAGCCAGACAGAGTGCTGCCGTCTGGGGCTACTCGGTCGAAACCGGCGCGCCGGAGGCGGGAAGCGATCCTCTCAGCTTCGAGGTCACGACGGGCAGCGCGGGAGCCTATGAGGCGGCGCCTGCGGCGCAGACCAGTTCCGCCGGCTGGCGGACGAAGAGCCGGATCCACATGGTTGATCACGACATGCTCGTGCGCGGGCTGCGCATCCGCAATACGCTGAGCCGGATCATTGCAGGCTTTCGAAGCTGCGCCGAGATCATGCTGGAAGGTGGTATGCGGGGATATTTCAGGCATGCGTGGCGTTTCGGCCTGTTCTTCCTTTTTCCGTTCCTGCTGACGGCGCTGGCAATCGTGCTGACGGCCGAGATCGTTATACTGCCCTATAGTCTCGGCTTTTCCGCCTGGCACGTGCTCTGGAGCGGGCCACTGGCGCTTTGCTTCTTCATCTTCGCCTTCCTGCCTTTTTCCGAGCGTTTCCATACGCTGCATCTTTTTGCCGATTGGGAAATGGCAGTGGCGCTCGGCCGTATGGATCGGGCCGACTTCAACGACTGGCTGGAAGAGCGGGCGACGGCGGTGCGCACGGCGCTCGCCGAGGAGGCGGACGAGTACGTGATCTCCTCGCATAGCATGGGATCGAGCGTCGCCGCCCATGTGATCGGCATATTGCTTGAAAGGGAGCCGGAGATCTTCAAGGGCAGGCGCGTCGTGTTTGCCACACTCGGCAGCGCCATTCTGCAATGCGCCCTGCTGTCATCGGCAAGCCTGCTTCGCGCCCGCGTTGGCCTGATCGCCCGCTGTCCGGAGATCTTCTGGCTTGACGTGCAATGCCTGACGGATTCGATCAACTTCTACAAGGTGCCGGTTGTGGCCGTCTCCGGCCATGCAGATGCGCCGCCGGCAAAGATCCTTCTTATCCGCGTCAAGCAGATGCTGACGGGTGAACATTACCGGAAGATCCGCAAGGACCAGCTGCGGGTCCATCGGCAATATGTGCTAGGCCCAGATCTCAAGGCGTCCTTTGATTTCACCCTGATGACGTCAGGACCGATGCCGGCCTCTGTCTTTGCCTCTCCGGAACAGAATAAGCTGCCGGCTTGAAGGCTGGCCTCCAGCGCTGTTGGCTGGTTACGATATTGCCGATCTGATCCCGCCACAGCCAGCACGCGTCCAAGAGCCGAGGACGTTACTTTACGGCGCTCCAGCGCTTGCATTCAGACGGTGTACGAAATCCGCAAAGAAGGCTGAGGCATGAATGGCTCTTCGGTGGACGGCGATCGTCTGGGGAATTTCAGAGAACGCTCCCTCCACCAGCCGGAAGCCGGTAATTCGCTCCAAACTCTGAACGAGGAATTCGGTCAATCCTGCAGCCGCGTCGCACTGCGATCTGACAAGACGATCGATTGCAGCTGCCGGACTGTCAGTATGCGAGACAGTAGCTTTTTCAAGAATACGCTCGAGCTGCTTCGTATAGGCGGCGCTTTTTGCGGAGGCTATCCGCACTCCCTCAGCATCGACGTCTCCGACGGTTCGAAACGCCGAGCCCTCCGGCACCAAATAGGTCGCTCTGACGGAAATGTAGGGAGGTGAAAAGGAGAACCGATCGGCTCTCGAGGGGTCCGAGGCAATAAAAGCAATGTCCCACTCGCCGCGATCCGCAGCGGCGAGGATGTCGGCGGCTGAGCCGTACTGGATCAGCGACAGGCCGCAATCCAATTGCTCGGCAATCTTGTGACCGATCTGAGCGCTTGGGCCGACCAAGGCGCCGGCCTGATCGTCCCAACGGACCAACGCTGCATTCGACATGTTGACGGCGGCCCGGATTATGCCCGCCGGTGCTATCTCGGACAGAACTTTCTCGCGCGTCGACATCGGCGCGAACTCCTAAGATGCAAAGCGGGCTGCGAGCGCCTCCGATCCTCTTGCAAGGAGGGCGACGTCTACGCCAACGGCGGTGAACAACGTCCCGAGCGAAATGCAGCGGGCGGCGAAAGTCTCGTCCGGCGTGAGGATGCCTGCCGGCTTTCCGAGAATTTTCAGGCGTCCGATCGCATCTTCGATCGCCGCGACCACCTCGGGGTGTCCCGGTTGTCCAGGATGGCCAAAGCTGGCCGCCAGATCGGCGGGACCGATGAAGACACCATCGACGCCTTCGACCGCTGCGATCGCCTCCAGCCGACCGAGTGCCTCTCGGGTCTCGACCTGCAGAAGCAGGCAGATCTCCTGTTCGGCAACCCGCGCGTAGTTCGGCACGCGCCCGAAGCGGGTGGCGCGCGTCAAGGCGGAGACCCCGCGAACCCCGTCCGGCGGATACCGTATGGCGGCGACCGCTGCCTTCGCTTCCTCCTCGTTCTGCACATAGGGAATGAGGAGCGTCTGGACGCCGATGTCCAGAAAGCGCTTGATCAGCACGGGATCGTTGAATGCCGGGCGTACGACTGGGGAAACGTCGTAAGGCGCGACCGCCTGCAATTGCGGCAGGACGGTAAGGACGTCGCTTGGAGAGTGCTCGGTATCGAACAGCACCCAGTCGAAGCCCGAGGGCGCGACGATTTCTGCCGCGTAGCTTCCGGGAAGGCCGCACCAGAGACCGATCTGGCTCTGACCGGCTCTCAATTTTCGTTTGAAGTGATTGATAGGAAGTTCCATCGGCGCCTCACACGAACGAGACGCCGATCGAGCCGACCGGACCATAGTCGGCTTGGATGACATCGCCCTTGGCTATGTCCACCGGGCGAGTAAACGAGCCTGCAAGAACGATCTGGCCCTTCTTCAACCCGGCTCCGACGGCATGAAGCTTGTTCACAAGCCAGGCGACGCCCGCGGCCGGATGCCCCATGATAGCTGCTGAAACACCCGATTCTTCGATGATGCCGTTTTTTGAAAGGGTCGCGCCAACCCAGCGGATGTCAATATCCATTGGTCGGATGATACGACCACCAACGACGATCGCTCCAAAAGCAGCGTTGTCGGCGATCGTATCAGTGATCGCTCTGGGTACCTCGGTTCGGTAATCGATGATCTCAAGCGCAGGGACGACAAACTCCGTTGCGCGCATGACATCATAGATCCGAGTCCCCGGTCCCTCGAGATCCTCACCCATCACGAAAGCGAGTTCGACTTCGAGGCGAGGCTTGATAAAGAGCTCCGCTTTGATCTGCGCTCCGTCGTTAAAAAGGGCGTCGTCGAGAATGACGCCGTAGTCGGGCTCCGTCATTTTCGAGGCCATCTGCATCGCCCGCGATGTCAGTCCGATCTTATGACCCGCGATTCGCGCCCCCTTTGCAATCCGGGCCTGCGCCCAGAGTGCTTGGATCTCGTAAGCGTCTTCAAGTTCCAAATTCGGATATGTCCTGCTCGGCTGGACGATCGGCTTGCGTTCGGTTTCTGCCTTCAGCAGTGCGTCGGCTGCCGCCTGGCGTTCCTTTTCGGTAATCATGATGTGGCTCTGCTGGTTTCGTTATTTGATCGGGGGACGCGGCAGGATGGCCTCGCCCGGCTCCATGACGTAGGTGTAGTCGAGCGAGAACCAGGGCCCACTGACGTCCGTATCGGATGGGTGCGGCTCGACATGACGGACAAAGTCGCCTGTCAAAGCCGCGGTGACGCCGAACTGCACATCGGAATCAATGTTCGGATCGCTCGGGTCGAAGACCTGGGAAATGAGGGTTTTGTATCCCTGTTTGAAGATCAGCGCGTGCAGATGAGCAGGTCGGTAGGGGTGGCGGCCTTGCGCTCGGAGAAGCCGACCTACGACCCCGTCGACAGGTATGGGATAGCCCACCATCTTGACCGTTCTAAACCAGAACCGACCCTCGTCGTCCGTAGTGAACTTGCCGCGCAGGTTCATTTCCGCCTGATCAGGATCCTGGTTCTCGTAAAGGCCGACAGGTGAGGCGTGCCATACGTCGACCTCGGCGCCCTGGATGGGCTTACCTCCTCGATCAACCACCTTCGCGTGGACGAACAGGGGTGTTCCCGGCGTTTCCGAGCGGATGATGGTTCCGCCGTTCTCGACCCGCGGAGAGTTGAGCCGCCAGAAGGGCCCGAGCAACGACTGTGACGTCTCGGTCTGCCCGTTGTCGCCGTTGTTGAGCAGGCACACGAGCGACGAGACGCCAAGCGATCCGGCCATAAGCACGAACTCATTGTGGCTGTCGGTCTGCAGTTGCCCAATTTCGTTGAGGATGGCGGTCGCTTCGCGAAACTCGACTTCCGACAGTCTGACCTCCCGCACGAATGCGTGGAGGTGCTTCACCATTGCAACGAGGATCTCCCGGAGCCGTGGATCCCTGGTGCGGTTCATCACGGCGAGAACGGCAGGCGTCAACTCGCTTTCGGTTCTAATTACCATCAGGCTACCTCCCAATGAGGTTCGACTATCAGAATAATCGATTATTTGTCAACCTGAGACCGGGCGATCAATGCTATGGGCGGAGGAACAGGTGTGGTATTTTTTAGTTAATCTATTGAATCGACGTGTTAAATAGGCTCTACCGGGGCGTAGACGCTGGGCATTTAGTGGTTTCTGGCGTATTCATGTTGACATCAATAATCGTTTATCTTATCGATTATCGAAAATATGGCGGGTTGTTTTGGGAGGAAAGATGAAATCGGCCGACGACAGCTTTCTTGCGCCCTTGACAGACGACGGGCCGTCGGCCGGCTTCCTCGACGATGGCAAGAACACCATCGGCAGTCAGCTCGCATCGCGCCTTCGGGAGGCGATCATCTCTGGTGAACTGGAAGCCGGCAGCAAGATCAATCTCGATAAGGCGCGGAAGACTTTCAATGTCAGTCTGAGCCCGTTGCGGGAGGGCTTGGCCAGGCTCATTTCAGACGGTCTAGTCGAGTTTCAGGACAACAGAGGCTATCGCGTCGCGCCGATCTCCCTGGCTAATCTCGAAGAGGTCACGAGCCTGCGCGAGGAGCTCGAGGTTTTCGCGTTACGTGAATCCATGCGTTTCGGAGACGTCGATTGGGAGGGAAACGTCATGCGTGCACTTCATCGTCTAAACCGCACGGAGCGTGACGCCGCGCATCCTGAAACGCTGGAGCACTGGGAGGCGCTTCACCGCGAATTCCACCTCACCTTGATTTCGGGCTGTGGCAAACCTCTGCTACTTCACTTCTGCAGTCTTCTGCTGAATCTCAACGACCGATATCGCCGCGTTTTCCTGATCCGTACGTCGGGGGACCGCAATGTAGGGCAGGAGCACAGCGAGATTGCCCAGGGAGCGGTCGCGCGTGATGTCGACTATGCCTGCGAGAAGCTCCGCCAGCACATCCATCGCACCGGCACCAATCTTCGCAACCACCTCGCGACGAAGGGAATCGTGTGATGGCTGCCGTAACATCGAAATCGGCGCCCATAATTGGCGTCGCTCACTTCTCATCGATACTGCTGCCTCCTGTGGAGTTTGCGAAGGCCGCTGCACGCGCGGGATTCTCCAGGATCGGGCTCAGGCTGCATCCGGCGTTCCCTGGTGCGCCCTATTACGAGCTGCCTGTCGGAGGTTCGGTTGCGGGCGAGCTGAAATCCGTTCTTGCCGGTGAGGGCGTCGAGGTTTTCGATATCGAGTTCTTCGTAATCGACCCCGCTTTCGACGCGTCGTCGTTGGAGGCCACAGTCGCCGCGGCTGCGGACATTGGAGCACGCCGGCTCAGTGTCTGCGGAGACGATCCTGATCAATCCAGATTGGTCTCGAACTTCGCGGATCTCTGCCGCCTTTCGGACCGCTACGGCTTGGCTGTCGATGTCGAGAACATGGGTTGGCGGGTGACTAGAACCTTCCGGGACAGCGTCAGTCTTGTGAAGGCGAGTGATGCCCGCAATGCCGGCGCCCTCGTCGACGGAGTACATTTCTTCAGGAATGGCGGCACGCTCGCCTCGCTCCGGACCGAGATGCGCTGGGTAAGGCACGTTCAGTTGTGCGATGTCGCTGGACCGGCGCCGGTGACGCCAGAGGAGATGATCGCTGAAGCTAGAGGCGGGCGGTTCGCGCCGGGAGAGGGCGAACTACCGTTGAAGGAACTCGTCGCAGCGATCGGCAGCTCGGCGGCGATCTCAGTGGAAGTCCCACTCGCAGGGTTTGCCTCGCCTGAGGCGCATTTGAAGCATCTGTACGACAAGGCCGAGGGATTATTCGGGCCGGATCGCTGATCCGGCGCCGGCGGGGCGTGAGCCGCGTCGGAGGGAGGAAGTCAACATGGGTTATGCGTTCGATTTTGGTGCGGTCTTCGACCGCGCCCCGGAATTGTTTTGGGGTTCGCTTGGGACGCTCGGTCTCGCGGTCACCGGAATGATCCTTGCGCTCGCGATCGGTATCCTCGGCGTCGCCGCTAGAACATCCAAGAACAAACTCGTTCGAGCTCCGGTGATTGCCTTCGTCGAGATCGTTCGAAACACACCGTTCCTGGTGCAGATATTCTTCATCTACTTCGCGCTTCCGCTCATGGGCATCCGTCTGAACCCTACCGCTACCGCTGTCATCGCGCTGGGGATCAATGGCGGCGCTTATGCGATCGAGATCATTCGAGGCGGCGTGGAAAGCGTGAGCAAGGGCCAGGTCGAGGCAGGTTTCGCTTTGGGTTTGCATAAGGCCGATGTGTTCCGGCTGATCGTTCTGAAGCCGGCTCTGCGGGCGATCTATCCGTCCCTGACCAGCCAGTTCGTGATGCTGACCTTGACGACCTCGGTCTGCACTTCGATCGCCGCCTACGAGTTGACCTCGGCGGCCCAACGGATCGAATCCGACACTTTTCGAAGCTTCGAGGTCTATTTTAGCGTGACCGCAATCTACCTGGTCATCTCGAGCCTGATGATGGGCATCTTCGCCATTATCTCCCGTTCCTACTTCAACTACCCGACCCGATAGGAGGCGTTCATGGGTCCCATCGGCGAAAACGAGCTGTTCTTCCTCTTACAGGGTCTGAAGTGGACCGTGCTGCTGGCCATCATCGGCTTTGTCGGCGGAGGCATATTCGGAATCCTGATCGCTCTGGTGCGCACGTCGCAGAACCGTGTCGCACGTTTCGTATCGTCGGGCTACATCGCGCTCTTCCAGGGCACGCCGCTGCTGATGCAGCTCTTCGTCGTCTACTACGGCGTCGCGCTATTGGGCGTGGACGTCAATGCATGGATCGCTGTGGCCATCGCGTTCACGCTCCATGCAAGCGCCTTCCTGGGCGAGATCTGGCGCGGCTCGATCGAAGCCGTTCCGAAGGGCCAGACCGAAGCCGCGAACGCACTCGGGCTGCATTACATCTCCCGAATGAAGGACGTTGTCCTCCCACAGGCGCTGAAGATTTCGATGCCCGCAACCATCGGATTTCTCGTTCAGCTCATCAAGGGCACATCGCTTGCAGCAATCGTCGGCTTCATCGAGCTGACCCGTGCCGGACAGATCATTTCGAACCAGACCTACCGCCCACTGCTCGTCTTCGGGATCGTCGGAATGGTCTACTTCATCATTTGTTGGCCTCTCTCCCACATCGGGAGCGGCCTCGAAAAACGGATGGCGAAAGCCGCCCGCTAACCTTGCTTCGCCCGAAGCAAAGACCACAGAGGAGGAGAATGGAAATGCATAACAATCGCAGACAATTTCTTGGAATGGCCCTGGCTACGGCCGCCTTCGTCACGGTGGGCGCCGCAGCGGCTTCCGCGGCGACGGTCGAGGAGATCAAGGCCAAGGGCACGATCGTCGTCGGCATTCAGGGCGATAATGCGCCATGGGGCTTCGTCAACACGAGCGGCAAGCAGGACGGGTTCGATGCCGATGTCGCGACACTCTTCGCCAGGGAACTCGGAGTTAAGGTCCAGTTCCAGCCGCTCGCCGTCGCCAATCGCATTCCGGCCCTGACCACCGGAAAGGTCGATATCCTGTTCGCCACGATGGCGATGACGGAAGAGCGCGCCAAATCAATCCAGTACAGCAAGCCATACGCGGCGAACACGATCTCGCTCTATGCGGCAAAGGCCGATACCGCGAAAACGCCTGCCGATATTGCCGGCTGGGAAATTGGCGTGCCGAAGTCCAGCTCACAGGACAAGGCCATTACCGACGCTGTTGGATCGACGGCGACCGTCCGCCGCTCGACGACGACGCCTCGACCATTCAGGCACTGGTCTCCGGACAGGTCAAGGCCGTCGGAGGCAACATGTTCTACGGACAGCGGCTCGATGCCGCCAGCCCCGGCACCTACGAGCGCAAGATCGACTTCCTGACGACTTACAATGGCGTTGGAACGCGACTGGGCGAGAAGGACTGGAACGAGACCGTCAATGCCTTCCTCGACAAGATCAAGGGAAATGGCGAACTTGCAGCCATCACCAAGAAGTGGATGAACATCGATCTGCCGAAGTTCCCGGAATCCATCCCCAACATCCCGTTCACCGTCAAGTAAAGCATACATGGAGGGCGCCGTGCTCAGTTCCGCTAATGACCAGTCGACATTGATATCCCTTGAAAAGGTTCAGAAATGGTACGGCTCCTTCCATGCGTTGAAAAACATCAGCCTGTCGGTTCGCAAAGGTGAGAAGATCGTCCTTTGCGGGCCTTCGGGTTCCGGCAAGTCGACGTTGATCCGCTGTATCAACGCTCTCGAGTTGATCCAGGAAGGCAGGATCGTCGTCGACGGACAGTCGCTCGACGGCACGAGCAAGGCGGTTGACGCCATTCGGCGCGAAGTCGGGATGGTGTTCCAGAACTTCAATTTGTTCCCCCACATGACCGTTCTGCAGAACTGCGCGCTTGCGCCCATGAGGGTCCGCGGAACCAGCCGGGCTGACGCCGAGAGGCTGGCGAGAAAATACCTCGAACGGGTTCGAATCCTTGATCAGGCGGAGAAGTATCCCGCGCAGCTCAGCGGTGGCCAGCAGCAGCGTGTCGCTATTGCCAGGGCGCTTTGCATGGAGCCCAAGGCGATGCTGTTCGACGAACCCACATCGGCGCTCGATCCGGAAATGGTCAAGGAAGTGCTGGACACGATGATCGGCCTCGCACGCGACGGCATGACCATGATCTGCGTGACCCATGAAATGGGTTTTGCCCGTCAAGTTGCAGACCGGGTCATCTTCATGGCTTCCGGCGAGATCATAGAGGAGGCCGAGCCCGAGGTCTTCTTCAAGTCTCCAACGCATGAGCGCACCAAGGCCTTCCTTGGCGAGATCCTCGCACATCACTGAGCCGATTGGGTTATCGAAATGAACAACAACACATTCCTCGTCGGTCTCATCGGGGCCGACATCCAGATGTCGAAGTCTCCCGCGCTTCATGAAACCGAGGCGCGGCACCTGAAACTGGATTACCATTACGAACTCGTCGACCTCGCCGAGCGCGGTCTACCCGCTTCTGCGTTGTCAGGACTGCTCGCAGAACTTGAGGACCGTGGCTTCGCAGGAAGCAACATCACGCACCCGTGCAAGCAAACGGTCATCGCTCATCTTACGAGCCTGTCCGAGGACGCCGAGATGCTCGGAGCGGTCAACACAGTCGTGCTTCGGGACGGAAAGCGGATCGGGCACAATACGGATTGGTATGGCTTCTATAAGAATTTCGAGCGGGGCATGCCCGGTGTCGCCAAAACGCATGCCGTCCTGCTCGGCGCAGGCGGCGCAGGAGTCGCCGTCGCGCACGCGGCCATCAAGCTCGTTATCGAGATACTCTCGATCTTCGACCAGGACACAAATCGCGCAGCCGCGCTTGCCGATCAGCTCAACCGGCGCTTCAAGAACCTGCGCGCAGCCGATCAGAGACGTCGGCGCGGCGCTCGATTCTGCGGATGGGCTGATCCACGCTACCCCGACCGGCATGCGAAGTCACCCGGGTCTCCCGATCGACCCGGAATGGCTTCACCCACATCACTGGGTCGCCGATATCGTCTACATGCCGCTCGTGACCGAACTTCTGGCCCTGGCGGAGGAGAAGGGGTGCAAGACCTTGCCGGGCGGCGGCATGACCGTGTTCCAGGCCGCGGCGGCCTTTGAACTGTTCACGGGTGTAAAACCGGATGCGGAACGCATGTCGCGCCACTTCGAAGAACTGTGTCGAGCTCCAGCCTGACCAGGAGGACATGTCTTGCCGCACATCATCATCGACTATAGCCGGGGTGCTGCCGAAAGGGTGGCGATCGATGAATTGACCAGAGCCGTCCACTATCGGGTGCGCGACGGAGGCCTGGTGAAGCCCACTGCCGTGCGGACCTTCGCCAGGGAGGCGACCTTCTCCTGCGTCGGCGACGAGCATCCGGAAAATCACTTCGTCCAGATAATTGTGCGCATGGCGCCTGGCCGGCCGGCAGAAACGAAGCGAGAGTTGTTGAAGGCGGTCCTCGAAGCTGCGCGCGATGTCGCAGCCCCCGCGCTGCAAGCAGGGCGGCTGGGGCTGCGGGCCGATCTTTACGAGTCCGATCCGAATTTCGCATTCCAGGAAATAGCGTTCGCCTAAGCTTGGCAACGCCCTCACAAGGAGAATTACAATGAGCCTGATCTACGTTCTGAATGGCCCAAATCTCAATTTGCTCGGCAAGCGTCAGCCTCACATCTATGGTCACGAGACGCTGGCCGATGTCGAGGCAGACTGCCGGAAAGTGGCCTCAGAACTCGGCCACGAGATCCGTTTCCACCAGAGCAACCGTGAATATGAAATCATCGACTGGATTCACGAAGCGCGCGAAGACGGAGGCGGCATCGTCATTAATCCGGCAGCATTCACGCACACGTCGCTTGCGATCCTCGATGCCTTGAACACGTTCGAAGGTCCCGTCATCGAGATCCATATCTCCAACATGTATAAGCGCGAAAGCTTCCGTCATCATTCCTTCGTTTCCCACCGCGCCGACGGCATCATCACCGGTCTTGGTACGGAGGGCTATCCGCTCGGAATCCGCCGCGTCGCGACGATGCTTACGGCACCCAAGAAGGACTGACAAATGACTCCTCCGGTCAAACTGGCGGTCCTCGGCGCGGGGCTTATCGGGAAACGCCACATCAAACACGTGCTGGACGAGCCGATGGCGGAGCTTGTCGCTATCGTCGACCCGAGCCCGGTTGGAAAGGGGATCGCCAGCGAGGTTGGCGTCAAATGGTTTTCGACCTTTGCTGAGATGGTCGCCGCAGCGCGTCCTGACGGCGTTATCATCGCGACGCCCAACCAGATCCATGTCAGAAACGGTTTTGAGGCCCTCGAGGCCGGCATCCCGGCATTGATCGAGAAGCCCATCGTCGACGATATTGCTGCTGGCGAGAGGCTCGTTGAGATGGCCGAGGCCAAAGGCGTTCCGCTGCTGACCGGACATCATCGCCGACATAATCCGATGATGCAAAAAGCTAAACAGATTATCGAAAGCGGAAAGCTCGGACGAATACTGGTCGTGAATGCCATGTTCTGGCTATTCAAACCGGAGGAATACTTCGACACTTCCTGGCGGCGCGAACGCGGCGCGGGACCAGTCTTTCTCAATCTGATCCACGACATCGACAACCTTCGCTACCTATTCGGGGATGTCACGGCGGTCCAGGCGCTCGAATCCAACGCAGTTCGCGGAAACGCCGTTGAGGAGACCGCGGTGATCCTCATCGAGTTCAAGAACGGAATTCTCGGGACTGCTTCCGTTTCGGATTCCGTCGTCGCGCCATGGAGTTGGGAGATGACGACCGGCGAAAACCCCGCTTACCCTAAAACCGAGGAGGCTTGCTACATGATCGGCGGCACCCACGGGTCGCTGTCGGTGCCGTCGCTCAACATGTGGAGCAATCCGGGCAAAAGGAGCTGGATGGAACCGTTCGAATGTCATCGCGCCGAAATCGAGAACGAGGATCCGCTAGTCCTGCAGATACGCCAGCTTTGCAGGGTCATCAGAGGGGAAGAAGCGCCGCTGGTCAGCGGACGTGAGGGACTAGAAACCTTAAAGGTTATCGAAGCCGTGAAGCGATCCGCCGCGGCGGGCAAGCGTATCAGCCTGACCTAAATCGTTCGCGCCAGGTTACGGCGGTCGGGGAGCATTAGTCATTCACCGAGCTGAAGCGCGGTGGCAGCATTCCTGGGATGTCCCTTGGGTCAAGCCCGAGGGCAGGAATGAGGGAGGTTGAAGCACGGCGCATGCGAGGCCGGACACCGTTGTCATGCAGAACCGCTTTGCAGAGAACTAAAGACCCGGAAGGAAAGAATCCTTCCGCCCGGGCCTCTTTATTTCAAAGCTTCGGCCGGCCGAAGCCGGCATGTCAATCCGGCGCGGAGGTCTGCAGGGCGAGAGCGTGCAATACGCCGCCCATGTTTCCCTTCAGCGCCTCGTAGACCATCTGGTGCTGCTGTACGCGGCTCTTGCCGCGGAAGGCTTCAGCGACGACTTCGGCGGCGTAGTGATCGCCGTCGCCCGCCAGATCGCGGATCGTCACCTTGGCACCGGGAATCCCAGCCTTGATCATGTCTTCGATATCGCCGGGTTTCATGGCCATGATCGTTACTCCTTGCGCATCATTCCGCGGCAAGCTCGCCGCGGCCTTCCATGAAGTCAGGGAACCACGATTCATGGGCATCGCGCAATTGCTGAATCGGCAGTGAAATAAGATCGCCGACATCAAGTGTATCGCCCCCGACCGTGCCGAGGCGACGGAAGGGAACGCCGGCGCCTTCCGCATTGACGCAGACGAAATCGGCGACATCGGCCGGCACAGTCAGCACATAACGGGCCTGGTCTTCGCCGAAGAGCAGCGCATGCGCAGCACCCTTGCCTTCGCCGAGATCGATCTTCATGCCTTTGTCCGAGGCCATGGCCATTTCGGCGAGCGCGACGGCCAGACCGCCCGAGGATATGTCGTGGCAGGCGGTCGCCTGGCCGTTGCGGATGACGGAGCGGACGAAATCGCCATTGCGGCGCTCGGCGAAGAGATCGACTTCCGGCGCCGGCCCTTCACGACTGGAGAGCAGGTCTCTGAGATAGACGGACTGACCGAGATGGCTGCCGTCGACGCCGATCATGATTACCTTGTCGCCGTCATTGGCGCTGCCGATGCGGACCATCTTGCGCCAGTCCGGCAGCAGGCCGACGCCTGCAATCGTCGGCGTCGGCAGGATGGCGACGCCATTGGTCTCGTTGTAGAGCGAGACGTTGCCGGAGACAATCGGAAAGTCGAGCGCGCGGCATGCTTCGCCGATTCCCTTCACCGCCTGCACGAACTGGCCCATGATCTCGGGCTTTTCGGGGTTGCCGAAGTTCAAATTGTCGGTGGCGGCAAGCGGCTCGGCGCCGGTCGCGGTGATGTTGCGCCAGCATTCGGCGACCGCCTGCTTGCCGCCCTCGAAGGGATCGGCCTCGACATAACGCGGCGTCACGTCGGAGGAGAAGGCAAGCGCCTTGCTCTTGTGGCCATCGACGCGCACGACGCCGGCGTCGCCGCCGGGGAGCTGCAGCGAGTTGCCCTGGATCAGCGTGTCATACTGCTCATAGACCCAGCGGCGGCTCGACTGATTGGCGGAGCCGACGAGCTGGAGCAGCGCCTGGCCGTAATCCTTAGGCGCCGCGACGAGATTGGCGGGCAGGGGCGCAGGCTTGCCGGATTCACGCCAGGGGCGGTCATATTCCGGCGCCTGGTCGCCGAGATCCTTGATCGGCAGGTTGGCGACTTCTTCGCCCTGATGCATGACGCGGAAGCGCAGGTCGTCGGTCGTCCTGCCGACGATGGCGAAGTCGAGGCCCCATTTGACGAAGATCGCCTTGGCCTGCTCTTCCTTTTCCGGCTGCAGCACCATGAGCATGCGCTCCTGGCTTTCCGACAGCATCATCTCATAGGCGGTCATCCGCTCTTCACGGACCGGCACCTTGTCGAGTTCCAGCAGAATGCCGAGATCGCCCTTGGCGCCCATTTCGACGGCCGAGCAGGTGAGGCCGGCCGCACCCATGTCCTGGATGGCGATGACGGCGCCGGTCTGCATCAACTCGAGGCAGGCTTCGAGCAGGCATTTTTCGGTGAAGGGGTCGCCGACCTGAACTGTCGGGCGCTTTTCTTCGATCGATTCGTCGAATTCGGCCGATGCCATTGTCGCGCCGCCGACGCCGTCGCGGCCGGTCTTGGCGCCGAGATAGACGACCGGAAGGCCGACGCCCTTGGCTTCGGAGAGGAAGATGGCGTTGGATTTGGCGATACCAGCGGCAAAGGCGTTGACGAGTATGTTGCCGTTATAACGCGCATCGAACTCGACTTCGCCACCGACCGTGGGAACGCCGAAGGAATTGCCGTAACCGCCGACTCCGGAAACGACGCCGGAGACGAGATGGCGGGTCTTCGGATGATCCGGTTCGCCAAAACGCAGCGCGTTCATCGCGGCGATCGGGCGCGCGCCCATGGTGAAGACGTCGCGAAGGATGCCGCCGACGCCGGTCGCAGCACCCTGGTATGGCTCGATATAGGAGGGGTGGTTGTGGCTCTCCATCTTGAAGACGACGCAATCCCCGTCATCGATATCGACGACGCCGGCATTCTCGCCAGGCCCCTGGATGACGCGTGGCCCCTTGGTCGGCAGCGTGCGCAGCCATTTCTTCGAGGATTTGTAGGAGCAGTGCTCGTTCCACATGGCCGAGAAGATGCCGAGCTCGGTGAAGGTCGGCTCGCGGCCGATCAGATCCAGGATGCGCTGGTACTCGTCCGGCTTCAGGCCGTGGCTTGCAATGAGTTCCGGCGTGATCGGGATGGTGTTTGGAATGGTCATGAGCGGAAAGTCCCTGGCGCGTTTTGCGCTGTCTTTAGCTTATGTAGCGGCGACGCGCGACAGAAAAAAGCCCGCCGTCAACAGAGGGCGGGCAGGCTTTTCTCGTAAAGGCGCCAATCGCTCAGAACTTGTAGCCGATCTGGATGCCGGCGCGCGTCATTCCGTCATTCGGGCCGTCGCAGAGATCGGCATGAGAGGAGTGGGCGATCTGGGCCATCACGTTCCAATTGCGGGTTAAACGGTAACCGGCGCCGACATATTCGTGGAACAGGACGCGGCAGCCGAGTTCCGGGCCGTCATCATTGTCGTCCAGCTCGCCGGTATGGATGACGCCGCCGAATCCGGCTTCGGCAAAGAGTTTTTCATTGAGATCGACTGTCCAGGTGAAGCCCGTGAAGAATTGGGTTGCTTCACCCGAAGTGCCGATCGACGTGCCGAGATGGACACGAGGATGCAACAGCTGTTGCTGCCAGCCGACAGCCTGCTCATATCCGAAAGGATCGAAGAGAGCGGTAATCTCCGGAAAGACGCCATCTTCCCCGGCACGACCCGATTGCACCGAGGCGGAGGCCCCGAAACGCAATTCATCGAATATCTGCTCGCCGGCATTGACCGAACTCGCCATCGAGGTGACGGCTACGGCCGCCACGGATGCCAGCCCCAAGAAGCGTAACGCCATCTTTCCGAACTCGACCCTCATCTGCCGTCCTTTGATTCGCACCAAGCGGGAATGACAAAGAGGTAGCATGGGGGTCGCAGTGGTAAAGCGCTCTCGTCAGGCGTGTGCTCTTTTTTCGGAATTATGGCGTGTATTTGCAACAGGTCATATTTCGCCGTCATAGGCGGATCCGCCATTTTCCAGCAGCCGGCGCAGGATCATCAGGCCTGCGGTCAATTCCTGGCCCGTTTTGGGTGAGGAGAAGCCGATGCGAATGCGGTAGTAGGTTTTCTCGCTGCGAGCCGCCTTGAATTCGTCTTCGTCATCGACCAGCACGCCGTCGCGAAAGGCTGCATTCTTAAAGGTGCCGGACATCCAGGGCTCCGGCAGTTTCAGCCAGAGGAAGGGCGCATGTGGGTGCGACGCGAAGTCGAAACCCCGCAGATGCTCGCGGGCGAGGTGGGCGCGCCGGGAGAGTTCTCGGATAACTTCCTTGCGGATTTCGTGCGCCCGGCCGCTTTCGACCAAGCGGGCACAGGTCTCCGCCAGGATGAAAGGCAGGCCGCCCGTGACCATCCTGTGCGTCACCTTGATGCGCTGGGCAAAATGTGGCGGGCAGGCGACCCAGCCGCCGCGCACACCGGCGGCGACCGATTTCGACAGGCCGTTGACCAGGAAGGTGCGGTCGGGCGCAAGCGCGGCGATGAGTGGCGTCTCATCGTCGGCCATGCCGCCGTAGAGGTCGTCCTCGATTAGCCAGACGCTGTGCTTTCTGGCAATTGCAGCAATCGCTGCGCGCCGCTCGTAGGGCATGATCGTCACTGTCGGATTATGCACGGTCGGCATCAGGAAGGCGATCTTCGGATGCTGCTGCTGGCAGAGCCGTTCGAAATCGTCAGGAATGAAGCCGAATTCGTCCGAATCGACCGTCACCGTGCGGCGGCCGAGAAGGCGGGCGCTGCGGCTGACCTGGGTATAGGTCAGATTTTCGAAGACGATCTTGTCGCCCGGCGCCGAGACAGCGGCAATAACGGCGACCGCCGCGGCATGGGCGCCGAGCGTCGGCACGATGTTTTCGACCTCCGGTGTCCAGCCGCTGCGGGCAAGCCAGCGGCGGCCGGCGTCGAACCAGTTGCGCGGAAAACTACGGGAATAGGAGGAAATCTCGGTGAGATGCTGTTCGCCGATCTCGGCGAGGATGGCTGAGATGATCTTGCCTTGGCCGAGGTCTGGGGCGGCTGTCGTATCGAAACGGATCTTGTCAGCGGGCGCGTCCTGAAAGCGAGTGCCGCCGAGCGAGACGGCCAGTGCATCGGTTTGTTCGCCGGGCGGCGTTTCGGCGCGGTTCAGCACATAGGTGCCGCGGCCCACCTCGCCGGCAACCAGGCCGCGCTCGTGCACCAGCGCATAGGCGCGGCCGATCGTGCCGATCGTCACGCCGATATCATAGGCAAGATTGCGCTGCGGCGGCAATTTGCTGCCGGCGGGCAGGGCGCCGCTCGCAATGGCGGATTCGATGCTGTCGGCAAGTCGGAGATAGACCGGCCCGGAGCCGCGGGAAAGATCAGGAAGCCAATTTGTCATGGTGACAATTGCTTATATTGTCACCGCATACCTGTCAAGATTAAGAATCAATCCCAAGGACGAGCCGAGAGGATTCCTGAAATGTCTGCATTGCCCGACATCAATACGCCAATTGTACCTATTGTCTCTTATGAGGACAGGCGCGTCATCCTTCCCAGCCCGCCTGTCGAAGCGACGACGCATCTGGGACGGATCTGGGCCGCCATTCGTCTTTGGCATCAGAAGCGGGAGGGCCGGCGCGCGCTCAGGGAGCTTACTGCGGCAGGACTCAAGGATATCGGGGTTTCGCAGTCCGAAGCCGCACGCGAAATCAGCAAGTCATTTTTCTGGGACTGATGCTGCGGGTGACCGCAGCGATCATTTGCAGGCCCTGTTGCCGCCGGACCAACGATTGACATCGGCGGCGATGCGGCCGGCGACAGGCTCCTGCATCATCGGACCAAAGGCCTGCAGATGGGCGGGGTTTCCCTCGGCCTGGACGACGAGCAGCGGCCGGCTTTCCGGGCTGCCCTTGTGGACGAGCAGGATGCGCGGCCGACCGGAGAAGGAATTGAGTTCCGGAGCGAGCTTATAGGCTGCAAAGGCCGGATCGCCAGATTTGAACCAGCAGGCATTGGCGCCGAGCGCTACGCGCTCCATCGTCGGCAACGCCGCCCGGTTTGGGCCTGCCGCCGGTGCCGGCGACTGGCAGGCCGCGACAACGGTTGCCAGAGCGGTCAACAAAGCGGCGTTTGCGACGGTGAGGCGAGGGCGCATTGATCTTGCTCCAGTGATCCGGATGAAGGTCTTCTCGGCTGCATGCCGTTGCCCGCGGTAGGCCTGCGGGCGGCATGGCTGAGGTGAGGTCAGGCGGCGACGACGTCGAGCGCCGAGGCGAAGAGGGCCCGGCCATCCGAACCGCCATGGGCGGCCTCGATCAGGTTTTCCGGATGCGGCATCATGCCGAGCACATTGCCCTTTTCGTTCATCACGCCGGCAATGTCGTTGATCGAGCCGTTCGGATTGGTGCCCTCGGCATAACGGAACAGAACCTGACCATTGCCCTCGATCTTCGCCAACGTCGCTTCGTCGGCAAAATAATTGCCGTCGTGATGGGCGACCGGGCAACGGATGACCTGTCCTTGCGCGTAGGCGCGGGTGAAATCCGTCTCGGCATTGACGACTTCGAGCTTGATCTCGCGGCAGACGAATTTCAGCGAGGCGTTGCGCATCAGCGCGCCCGGCAGCAGGCCCGCTTCGACGAGGATCTGGAAGCCGTTGCAGACGCCGAGCACCTTCACGCCCTTTGCAGCCTTGTCGATGATCGCCTGCATGACCGGCATGCGGGCGGCGATCGCGCCGCAGCGCAGATAATCGCCATAGGAGAAGCCGCCGGGGATGACGATCAGGTCAACGTCGGGGATTTCCGTCTCCGTTTGCCAGATCGTCACCGGCTGGTGACCCGAGATCTTGGTGAGAGCGGCGATCATGTCGCGATCGCGGTTGAGGCCCGGAAGTTGAACGACGGCTGATTTCATAGAGTCCCCGCATTTCGCGAAAGATATTGGACTGGAACGCTCTCGGCGAGCCATACTCCATTGTCCGCGACAAAGAAAGAATGGCCTTCTGAAAACATGGCGGCTGCGTCGACACGCAGAATGATATAGTCGCCCTTGCGGCGCACGGCGACAATTTTCGCCGTATCGATGTCGGCCGACAGATGGACGTGGTGCCGCTCCATCTTCTTCAGGCCTTCGCGCTCGATCGACGGCCAGTTCGTGAGTGACGTGCCGTGAAAGAGAACTGCCGGCGGTTCAACCGGGGCTAACGCCAGATCGACCGCGACACTGTGACCTTGATTGGCGCGGATCCTGTTATCGACAAGCGTGAAGCGTTTCTTCGGACTGTTGTCGATGATCTCGACGATATCGGCGCGGGAGACGCCGTATTTCGACGTCAGCACCTTTTCGAGATCATCGAACGACGCCCAACCCTCGGCATCAAGCGTCAAGCCTGCGGCATCCGGCGCATGGCGCAAAACATAGCTCATGAATTTCGAGACTTCCGTCTCCAGCTTTGCCTTCAGCATGACGCTCAATCCATAAGACCCGCCGGTTGACGGGCAGGTCCGCAGGTCAGTCGATCGCGATCGCGTAATTCTCGATGACCGTGTTGGCGAGCAGTTTTTCGCACATCGCCTTGAGGTCTGCCTCGGCGCTGGCCTTGTCGGCGCCTTCGAGCTCGAGGTCGAAGACCTTGCCCTGCCTTACATGGCCGACGCCCGAAAAGCCGAGGGCGCTGAGCGCCCCTTCGATGGCCTTGCCCTGCGGATCGAGAACGCCGTTTTTCAGCGTGACGGTGACACGAGCCTTGATCACTTTGTCTTTCCTGCCTTACTTGACCAGACGATCTTTACTTAACCAAAACGGGGCCGGTGCCGCGCACAGGCTCGTTTTCATTGATGATGCCGAGACGGCGAGCGACTTCGGAGTAGGCTTCAAGCAAGCCACCGAGGTCGCGGCGGAACCGGTCCTTGTCCATCTTCTCGCGGGTTTCGATATCCCAGAGCCGGCAGCTGTCCGGCGAGATCTCGTCGGCGAGGATGATGCGCATCAGATCGCCTTCGAAGAGGCGGCCGCATTCGATCTTGAAATCGACAAGCTGGATGCCGACGCCGAGGAAGAGACCGGTCATGAAATCGTTGACGCGGATGGCGAGTGCCATGATGTCGTCGAGCTCGGCCGGATTGGCCCAGCCGAAGGCGGTGATGTGCTCTTCGGAGACCATCGGATCGTCGAGCGCATCGGACTTGTAATAGAACTCGATGATCGAGCGGGGCAGCACGACGCCTTCCTCGATACCAAGGCGCTTGGCGAGAGAACCGGCAGCGACGTTGCGCACGACGATCTCCAGCGGGATCATCTCCACTTCCCTGATCAGCTGCTCGCGCATATTGAGCCGGCGGATGAAATGGGTGGGGATGCCGATCTTGTTCAGGTGGCTGAAGATATATTCGGAAATGCGGTTGTTGAGGACGCCCTTGCCGTCGATGACTTCGTGTTTCTTCTTGTTGAAGGCGGTGGCATCGTCCTTGAAGAACTGGATCAAAGTGCCCGGCTCCGGACCCTCATACAGAATCTTTGCCTTGCCCTCGTAGATACGGCGGCGACGGTTCATCTTGGTCATTCTCTGTTGTTGGCGCTCTTGGGATAGCGCGAGTGGATCGATCTCGTGGCGTCCCCTTAAAGGAAAAGAGAGTGTTTCACAATCCGCCTGTCGCTCCTTCCCCGGTTTCCGGATTTCGTGGCCGCGGTTCCCGGATTTGGTGGCCCTATTTCCGGATTTTACGGAATAGCGCCAAGAGAATCGAATGAATTCGCTTTACGAGTCTAGCGGCTTTTCCTCTACGGTGGAATGAAGGCGAAATGGCGGGCCGCTTATACAGGTTTTATTTGACTCTTCTGCTTGGCAGCGCGCGGCGAAGATGCGTCTGCAGGCCGCGCGCGGCGGTCAGCCCGAGGCGCCAGCATCCAGCGCGAATGAAGGAGGGGATCTGCATGGCCGGCATCGGCCGGGCGAGCGCATAGCCCTGCAGCGTGTCGCAGCCGAGTTGCTCCAGAATGCGGACATGATCCGCCGTCTCCACGCCCTCGGCAATGACGAGTATATTGAGCGAGCGCCCGATATCGATGATCGCGCCGACGAGCTTACGCTGCTCGGCCGAGTGCGGCAGCATGCGGATCAGCTCGCGATCAATCTTCAGCGTGTTCGGGCTCAGGCGCAGAAGGCTGACGATCGAGGCGTGGCCGGTGCCGAAGTCGTCGATATGGATGTCGATGCCGAGCTTGCGCAGCTTTTTCAAATTGGCGGCCACCGCCTCGTCGCAATCATTGAGCGAGATCGATTCCAGCAGTTCGAAGGCGATGGCGCCGGGTTCGATCTTCAGGGCGCGGAGCTTTTTGCCGAGGTCGGGATCGGTCAGCCGCCGGGCGGAGACGTTGACCGATATTTTGGGGATCGACAGCCCATCCTTGATCCAGGCACGCCGGTCTGCCAGCGCGCGCTCCAGGATCAGGGCGTCGATCGTCGAGACGACGTCGAGATCCTCGGCGATATCGAGAAAGCGATCCGGCGTCAGCAGCCCGTGCACGGGGTGTTGCCAGCGGGCGAGCGTCTCGATGCCTGTGACATCGAGCGTGCGGGCGTCGAACTGCAACTGATAGAACGGCACGAATTCATCGCGCTCCAGGCCGATGAGGATTTCATCGGCGAGCTGCTTGGCGGAGACGATATCGTTGCGGGCCGATGCCGAGAAGAATTCGAAGCGGTTTCGGCCAAGACCCTTGGCGCGATAGAGCGCAATGTCGGCGTCGAGCAGCGTCTGCTTGGCGTCGAGCTTGGCGCCGCCATCGACCGCGATGCCGATGCTGGCGCCGAAACGGCAGTCATGCCCCTCATATCTGACGGGCCGGCGCAATTCGCGGATCAGGCGTTCGGCCAGGCTGGCGATCTTCTTCGATGCAGCATCGACGGCGCAGAGGATGACAAATTCGTCACCGCCGATACGCGCGACGAAATCAGCGGCGCGAACGGAATGTCTGAGCACACTTGCGGTGTGTTGCAGCATTGCGTCGCCCGCCCGATGGCCGAGGGTATCGTTGATCTGCTTGAAGCGGTCGAGATCGATATGCAGAACCGCCAAAGCGAGGCCGTTAACCCGGCATTCCGCTGCTCGGTCATCCAGCATCTTGTCTAGATAGCGGCGGTTGGGCAGGCCGGTGAGGTAATCGTGCAACGCCAGATGCTCGATGCTCTCCTTGGCGGCTTCGAGTTCGCGGTTGCGGGCTTCCGCCAAATCCTTGGCGCGCTGCAGCTCGTTGCGAAGCGCGACCTCCTCGGTGACGTCCCAATTGGCGCCGATCAGTTTGCGTTGGCCGTTGCCGTCGACGAAGAAGGCCGAGCGGGCACGGATGATTCGTTCGACTCCGTCGCCGCGGATGATGCGGTATTCCTGCTGAAAATCGCTGCCGCTTTCGACGCTGCGATCGGCGAGGCCGAGCACGCGTTCACGGTCATCCGGATGCAGGCTCCTGGCCCAGGCGTCACCGCCGATCTTGCGTGCCGCACCCTGCAAGCCGTAGATGGCAATCAGGCGATCATCCCATTCGACGACGTCATTTTCGATATCGGCCTCGAAGACGCCGATGCGGGAAACTTCCAGCGCCAGGTCGAGCCGGCGCGACAGGCGCGACAGCGTCTCCTCGGCTTCCTTGCGGGCGGTGATATCGGTATCCGTTCCAACGACGCGCGTCGGTACGCCATTCTCATCCCACTCGACGCAGGCCCCACGGCAGTCGATCCAGACCCAGTGGCCGTCCCTGTGGCGTTCACGATATTGGAAGATCTGATAATCCGGATCGCCGGCATTCTGCCGGTCGATCGCATGAGCGACAAAGTCGCGGTCGTCCGGATGGACGAGTTGCAGCCAAGCCTCGTAGTCGCCGGCGACGTCCTCGTCCGGCGCCATTCCCCGGATGGTTTTCCACGTCGGCGAATAATATTTCCGGTTTAGACGGTAATTGTGGTCCCATACGCCGAGGCCGGAACCAACAAGCGCATGGTTCCAGCGGCTCTCGCGCTCAGCCAGATCAGAATCGTCGGTCGACCCATCGCCGGCCTCAGCCGCTGCAGGATCGCCATGCGCTTCATGGGCCCCTGAATGGGCTTTCCTCACGGGCATTCTCGCTGATTTCATCTCGGCGCAGTCTGCGGCACTTCTATTAAGAAAGCCTTAGAAAGTGGTCGCTGAAATGACGAGCGCCGGGTCTCCCAAATCAGACAGAGAGGCGGCTGAGGAACTGGGCGAAGACCATTGTTCCTTCCGGCCAGGGGCCGTGCCCGGATTCAGCGCTGATATGTCCCGCCTCGCCGGCATCGACGAGGAAGGAACCCCAGCAACTGGCGATATCGTCGGCATGCTCGTAGCTGCCGAACGGATCATTGCGGCTGGCGACGGTGATGGAAGGGAAGGGCAGTGGGTCGCGCGGATAGGGCCCGAAGGTCATCAGGTGCTTGGGGCGGATATCCGGATTGGTGACTTCAGGCGGAGCGACGAGGAAAGCGCCTGCCACCCGCTTGCGGAAATGCGGGATGGCATGGATTGCCGAGGGCACGCCGAGCGAGTGGGCGACGAGCACAACGGGGCGGGTCGAGGCGTTCACCTCTTCGGCGATACGGGCGATCCAGTCCTCGCGGACCGGCTTCGTCCATTCGGCCTGTTCGACGCGCCGCGCCGTGCTGAGCTTCGCCTCCCAGCGGCTCTGCCAATGGCCGGGGCCGGAATTGGTATAGCCGGGGATGATAAGGATATCTGCGTCTGAGGCTTTCATAGAGCCGCCGATGTGAGAAAGCCCGCCCAAGATGTCAAGAGGGGGCGGCAAGGGAGAGAGCGACACGGGCGATGAATTTTGTTATGTTGCTCCAGTGCCGGTTGCGGATTTCGTATCGGCTTGCCCGCCGATGCCTATCCGCGGCCGACCAAAGTCTCGGCTGAGGAGGAGAAAGCCATGGCGGCATTTCATGTCATGACGGGTGCCAGTGAAAACCTGGCGCGGCCCGTGGTCAATCGTATCAGTATCGCCGACGTCTTCGACGCGCTGAAGCGCGGGCTCGACGATTTCAGTGAAAAGCCTTCCCACTATGTGTTCTTGTGCCTGATGTATCCAATCGCCGGCGTCTTCCTGACGCTGTGGACCTCCGGCGCCAACCTGCTGCCGATGGTATTCCCGCTGATGTCCGGTTTCGTGCTGATCGGTCCGATTGCGGCGATCGGTCTTTATGAGATCAGCCGCCGACGCGAGGAAGGCCTCGATACGTCATGGACGCATGCGCTTGAGGTGCGCCATTCGCCGGCGCTGCCATCGATCATCGCCGTCGGACTGATGCTCTTTGCCCTTTTCGTCGTCTGGCTGGTGACGGCACAGACGCTGTACGCCAATCTTCTCGGTGATGTGTTCCCGCGCACCATGACGGACTTCACCCGCCAGGTCTTCGGTACGGCCCAGGGCCTGCAGCTGATCATCTGGGGCAATCTCATCGGTTTTGTCTTCGCGCTCGTCGTGCTGGCGATATCGGTCATCACCTTTCCGCTTCTGCTCGACCGCGACGTCGGAGCGGTTGCCGCCGTCGTGACCTCGATTCGTGCGACGATCGCCAATCCGGTACCGGTGCTGCTCTGGGGCCTGATCGTCGCCGGACTTCTCGTCGTCGGCACCATCCCGGTCTTTGCTGGACTCGCACTCGTTATCCCGATCCTCGGCCACGCGACCTGGCATCTCTATCGCAAGCTGATTGCGCGGGAAGCTGTGTAGCTTCGGTCCTGCCCGCGGGAAAACCTTGATACCGTGGGATCCCCGATTTTCGGGAACCTCGAACCTGCCTCGGAGTTTTTTTACTCCGAGGAGAGATTTCAGAGGTGATGATGACGCATCTGTTTGCCCGCTTCGCAAGCAAGACATCGGAATGGGCGGGTAAGCCCGTCATCTTCATCCTGGCACTGTGCGTCGTTATTATCTGGGCCTTGCTCGGACCTTTCTTCGACTATTCGGAAACCTGGCAGCTCATCATCAACACGGGAACGACCATCATCACCTTCCTGATGGTCTTCGTCCTGCAGAACGCCCAGACGCGCGACACCCGGGCAATCCAAGCCAAACTCAACGAAATCATTTTGACAAGCCATGCGGAGAACCGCTTTATCGGCATCGAAAATCTCGACGAGGAAGAGCTGAAACATCTCGACGAACTGGTCGCCAAGGCCGCCAAGGGCAGGGGGCAGACGGAGGCCTGCCGAACAGCGGAGGCGGAAAGAGCGGAGACGCGGAAGAGAGGGAATGGACGTAAACGAGGAGTTTCGGCAAAGGCGGTGAAGCAGAGGTAGTTGCTGGAGCAGCAGCTGGTTGGTCAAACAATCTCCACAACCATAACACTCAGTGATTGCAACCCCTTGGAAGAGATGCCTTGTTCCAGGGCTATAGTTTTGATTTCGGGAGGGCACAAGATTGGCGGGTTTAGTCGCGGAGCTATTAGGAGCAGCGCTTGCAATGGCCTTGACAGGAGCGGCCGTTGCATGGGTTCTACGGAAATTTACTAGCCTTACTCTCGTGCAGTCCTATGCCATTGGTGTATTTATCATGACATGTTTTGCGCCGGCTTTGCATGGACGCAATATGCAGTTGGCGGGGTGATCGGATTCGTCATTCTGTACTCAACACGTCCCAACCCTAAGGATGGCAACCGAAATGAAGGCTCCCACCATTAGGAGAGCCGTGTAAGACGCTTCGGTCTATCTCGCTTAATAGCACTTGAGCGCGCAGGCATGACAAGTGCGTTTACAAGAGTAAGTAAACACGAAACGGCGCCCAGAAAGGCGCCGCAAAGTATCGATTTGGAAAACGCTCAGGCCTGCCCAAACACCCGCCGGAAAATCGTATCCACATGCTTCGTGTGATACCCAAGGTCGAACTTCTCCCGAATATCCTCCTCGGACAAGGCAGCCCTGACCTCAGCATCAGCCAGCAGTTCTTCCAGAAAATCCTTGCCCTGTTCCCAGACTTTCATGGCATTGCGCTGCACCAGCCGGTAGGCGTCTTCGCGGGAGGTGCCGGCCTGGGTCAGCGCCAGGAGGACGCGCTGGGAGTGGACGAGGCCGCGGAACTTGTTGAGGTTCTTCTCCATGTTTTCGGGATAGACCAGCAGCTTTTCGACGACGCCGGCCAGACGCGACAGGGCGAAATCGAGGGTGACTGTGGCGTCCGGGCCGATCATGCGTTCGACCGAGGAATGGGAGATATCGCGCTCGTGCCAGAGGGCGACGTTTTCCATGGCCGGCAGGGCGTAGGAGCGGACCATGCGGGCAAGGCCGGTAAGGTTTTCGGTCAGCACCGGGTTACGCTTGTGCGGCATGGCCGAGGAGCCCTTCTGGCCGGGCGAGAAGTATTCTTCCGCCTCCAGCACTTCGGTGCGCTGCAGATGGCGGATTTCGGTCGCGAGCCGCTCGATCGACGAGGCGACAACACCGAGGGTCGCGAAATACATGGCGTGGCGGTCGCGCGGGATGACCTGGGTCGAGACCGGCTCGGCCTTCAGGCCGAGTGCTTCGGCGACATGTTCCTCGACGCGCGGATCGATATTGGCGAAGGTGCCGACGGCGCCCGAGATGGCGCAGGTCGCGACTTCGTCGCGGGCAGCGACGAGACGCTGGCGGCAGCGCTCGAATTCGGCATAGGCAAGCGCCAGCTTGACGCCGAAGGTGGTAGGCTCGGCATGGATGCCGTGCGAGCGGCCGATGGTGACGGTGTCCTTGTGTTCGAAGGCGCGGGTTTTCAGTGCTGCGAGCAGCCGGTCGAGATCGGCGATGAGGATATCAGTGGCGCGCACCAGCTGGACGTTGAAGCAGGTGTCGAGCACGTCTGATGAGGTCATGCCCTGGTGGACGAAGCGCGCATCCGGGCCGACGATTTCGGCGAGGTGAGTCAGGAAGGCGATGACGTCATGCTTGGTGACCGCCTCGATTTCGTCGATGCGGGCGACGTCGAAGGTGGCCGCACCCCCTTTTTCCCAGATCGTCCTTGCCGCCGATTTCGGGATGACGCCGAGTTCGGCCAGCGCGTCGCAGGCATGTGCCTCGATCTCGAACCAGATGCGGAACTTGGTTTCGGGAGACCAGATGGCGACCATTTCGGGCCGGGAGTAACGCGGGATCATGGGCGGCTGCCTTCACTTCGAGAGGTTTGCTTCATTGAGTTAGCGCCCCTGTAGCAAAGACCGGCGGCAATCTCAACGCATGCGTTTGCTGAGATGATAGCTGCTGACGACAAGGCAGACGAGGCCGAGCGGCAGGAAAAGGCGAAGGCCGATCACCAGAAACTGGTAGACGGCACTGATGCCGGTGAAGACGAACTGGAAGGCCCAGGCGACGCTGCCGAAGGGCGCGTGCCAGCGCGAATAGAAGATCCGGTATTCCATGGCGAAGAGGAAGGCGGTCATCAGGATCGTGGCTGCCGTCAGCGTCACGAAAAAGGCGGCGAAGCGCGCTTCCGGTGGCCTGTTATAGGCAAAAAACCGAGCGACCGGCAGGGCGAAGGGCCAGGAGAGCAGGCCGCCGAGAAAATAGAGTGCCGCCAACTCGGCGAGCCGGCTCGTCTCGAGGCCGTTGCGGAGGTAAAGGCCGAGCATGGCGGCGGCCAGCATCTGCACGCCCCAGAGCAACGCGCCGGCAAACAGATCGCCTAAGGGCGGCTTTGCCGCCCTTAGGCGATCCATCCTGGGGCGATCCATGCTCAGGGATGGACCGGGACGGCGATCCAGCGTCCGTTCCTCTCAGCATCGAAGGCGAGAACCAGCGCAATGTGAATTTGATTTCCGTCTTCCGGCTGGTAGACCACCGCGCCGCCGATCCTGAATTCGACCGAGCATGTGCGCTCGGCCGGAACAGCCGTTGCCTGCCGCGCAGCCTGACGGTTCGGGACACCTTCCTTCTCGATCATCTGCAGGCTGAAACCAAGGACACGCTTGTCGACCGTTGCGCATTCCTTCGGCGTCGGCACCGGCATCTCGCCGAGCGAGAGCGTATAGGGCGTCTTCGGCGGCCCATCGATCGCAAGTGTGGTGTAGCGAAGTGTCTTCGAGGGCGAGCCGAGCTCGGTTGGCGGGTTGAAGGCGGCAATCAGACCCGGATTTGTCAGAAGGTCGTACTTATCCATCTGGCTGCGCGCCGCCGTTAAGTTCTGGCGTCGGGCCTTGGAAAGATTGGCGTCCTTATCCGTCAGTTCGGTGCGAAAGGGGGTGCCTTCGAGATATTGGCCGCCGTCGGTATTGATGAAGTAGGTTTCCGAATAGGGAGTCTTGCTGTTTTCTTTGATGCCGAATTCCTGAAATGCGAAGACCTTGCCGTCAGCGGAAAAGCCGATCGGCTGGATGCTGGCAATGTCTCCGGCCAGCGACAAGCCGGGCAGGCCAGCCAATGCGGCGGCAATCATGCCACCAAAGATCAGACGCTTCCTCATGCTCGTGCCCCTTCGGCTGCCTGACGCAATTCGGCGACGGTCTTACGATAGCTGTCGACCGTACCGCCCTTGAAAATTGCCGAGCCGGCGACGAGCACGTTGGCGCCGGCGCGCGCGATATCAGTCGCCGTTTCCACGGTGACGCCGCCGTCGACCTCGAGTTCGATCGGCCGGTCACCGATCAGAGACTTTGCCGCGGCGATCTTGGCCGTCATCGCGGGAATGAATTTCTGTCCGCCGAAACCGGGATTGACCGACATGATGAGGATGAGGTCAACGTCGTCGACCACGTTTTCGACGGCGCTCAGCGGCGTCGCCGGATTGATCGTCACGCCGACCTTCTTGCCAAGATTGCGGATGGTTTGCAGTGAGCGGTGCAGATGTGGCCCGGATTCGGCATGCACGGTGATGCGGTCGCAGCCCGCCTTGGCGAAGGCTTCGAGGTAGTCATCGACCGGAGAGATCATCAGATGGCAGTCGAAAGTGGCATTCGTATAGGAACGCAGCGACTTGATGACATCGGGACCGAAGGAGATGTTCGGCACGAAATGCCCATCCATCACGTCAAGGTGGATCCAGTCGGCGCCGGCGGCCGTTACGTCGCGCACCTCCTCGCCGAGCCTGGCGAAATCCGCCGCGAGGATCGAAGGGGCAATGCGAATGGGCAGCGTCATCAAGTCTTACTCCCGTATGGGCGCCATCTGCGCACGGCGCCGGAATTCAGGGCTGGCGGCCGCTCATTGAGTCGGCGCAGCAGGTGGAAAAAAGCCATTGCCCCGCCATTCAAGCAGGCGGTAGGGGTTTTGCGAAAGCTCGTGCGCGCCGGTGAAGGCGACCGCGCCGATCGGTGTCTGGAACGTCGTGCCGACAAGGGTCTCCCGCAGCGGCTTACCGGCGGCAGCGGCGGCTTCGGCCGCCTGGCCGGCAATCAGGGCCGCCGCCAGGGATGGCAGGACATAACCTTCAGGCTCGGTGCCCTTGGCGCGCAAAGCGCCGGCCGCCGGCGCGCCTTCTGGCAAAAGCGCATATTCGGGCAGGGCGACGGCACGCACGCCGGGGGCGAGAGGCAGCGGCTGATCGGCGGCGCGCATGGCGTCGCCGCCGAGGATCGACAGCGGAATGTTTTCCGCCTTGGCGTCGCGGGCCATGACGGCGACGTCGTTGCGATCGCCGCCAACGAAGACCCTTGTGGCGCCGGCCCGTTTCAGGCGGCGGACGAGGGCGATCTGCTGCTCCTGTCCCGGACGGTAGGTATCGGTGAAAACTGGCTTCAGGCCGTTCTGCTCCAGCGCATTGCGCACGGCTTCCGTCAGTTCGCGGCCATGAATGGTGCCGTCCTCGATCAGCGCGATCGGGTCGGCTGCCCAGTCCTTGAGGATCACCTCGATGATCTTTGCCGCCTCAGTGCCGTCGGCCGGTGCCAAGCGGAAGAGCGGCCAGCCGTTTTTCAGCGCATCCTCCATCAGGATGCGCGAACGTGCCGAAACGGTGATCGCGGGAATATTGGCGTCCTTCAGCTTCGGCAGTGCGCCTTCCAGCGTCTCACTGCAGAGAAAACCAATGGCAATCTGCACCTTGGCACTCACGAGCGCATCGGCGACCGCCGCGCCGCTATTGTCCTCGCAGGTCTCGTTGACGGCGACGAGGGTATTGCCTGATTGCTGGATCTCGAAACCGGCGCCGGCGGCGATCTGCGCGCCGAGCAGGCCGAGCGGCCCGCCCTGCGGGGCGACGACGCCGATCGTCACGCCGGCCGCATGACCTTGCGTCGCCGTTCCGAGCAGCGTCAGAAAGGCTGCTATGCCACGCAGGTTGATCATGAAAGGCGAAGATCCCTAGCCATCGTCCATGCCCTTTTATCCGTAAGGCCGCAATCGTCAAAGAAAAACAAGCGGAACCCAGCGCTTTTCACCGGTCCTATTGTAGAAAAGGTAACCGATGCTCGCCATATTGGCGCGATAGCAAGTCGAACTACGGTGCCGGACCTCATTTCAGTCGCGCAAAGGACACTGTAGCATTTTGAATTGCTGCATAGTTCTCCTAAATCGATCCCGATTTAAGGAACGACGCAGGCAGAAGAGCGCGCGGAGAAGCACGTGTTGAACAGGCAGCATATCGACCCCGGCCTTTATCGCGATGCCATGAGCCGTTATGCCGGTCATGTGCAGCTCGTGACGACGGCGATGGAAGGTCTGCGCCGCGGCGTCACCATCACCGCCGCCTGCTCGGTATCGGACAATCCGGCTTCGGTGCTGATCTGCCTCAACAATACCAATCCGAAGAACGAGATCTTTTTCCGCAGCGGCATCTTCGTGCTCAACACGCTCGGCGCCCACCACCAGGCCGTCGCCGACGCTTTTTCCGGGCGCACCGCGATTGCCAATGACGAGCGCTTCGCCAGCGGCCGTTTCGACACGCTCGTCACCGGCGCCCCCGTTCTTGCCGATGCGCTCGCCGCCTTCGACTGCCGGGTGACCGACATCAAGGAAATGCCGACACACAATGTCATCTTCGGTGAGGTTGCCGCCGTCCGCTTCAGCGAGAAGCACCCGGCGCTCATCTATATGAACCGGGATTATCACACGCTGTAATGCGGCTGGCGGGTAAGGAAACAGAGAATGGATAATGCCGGGATCGAGGAAATGTTTCAGGGGCTCGGCCCCGTCACGATCAAGCGGATGTTCGGAGGCAAGGGCATCTATCATCTCGGGCGCATCGTCGCCGTCGAAGTGCGCGACGAGATGCTGCTGAAAGCCGATGAGACGAGCGCCCCGGAATTTGCTGCCGCCGGCGCCACGCAATGGGCCTATGAAGGCAAAAAGGGCAAGCCGGTGAAAATGCCCTACTGGTCGATTCCCGAAGAGGCTTACGACGATCCCGATCTGATGGCGAAGTGGGTGCGGCTCGCCTATGAGGCGGCGCTTCGCGCCGAAAGTTGAGCGGGTGGCAAGGCTGCGATCGCCGCCTTGGTGAAGGCTGACAGCGGTTCCGGCAAATCCGTCAAGGGAAACCAGCCGAAATCCGAAAGCTTGTCCGGCTCGGTCAATTGCGGCTCGCCATCGACGTCGCGCGCGAGATAAAGGATCGAGATCCAGTGCTGGCGGTCGGCATCGATGATCTGTTCGGTCATGCCGATGCGCTCGATCCGGCCGATCCTGAGGCCGGTTTCTTCCTCGGCCTCGCGGCGCGCAGCTTCTTCAGCCGGCTCCATGTGATCGACCTTGCCGCCGACGATGTTCCAGTAGCCGGCTTCAGGTGGCCGAATGCGCTTGTAGAGAAGGATCCTGCCTTGGCGTAGGATCACCAAGCCGACGCCAAGGCCCGGGAAGTCGACGCCAGGCTTGCCCAATGGATGTTATACCTTGGCGCTGCCGGCGATCAGCATGAAGGCGGGGATATCGTCGCCGAAACCGACCGGAGTCGGGCCGTCATCGTGATCACGATGACGGCGGCGGTCGCGGCTGTCGTCATTTGCCGGATAAGGCCGATTGTTGCGCGCATTGTTTTGCGGCTTCTGCTCTGCTTTGCGCTCGTTCTTCACGACTTCGGCCTTTGCTGGTGCTGCTGTGATCACTTGGACGTCATTATCCTGTATGTCGTTATCAGATTTATGACTCGCAGTACTGTGTCTGCCGCGTCCGCGCCCGCGATCCTTGTCGCCACGTTCGCGTCCGTTGCGGCGAGGACGGTCGCTGTCCTTGCCTTCTTCCGCCGGTGGCAGCGAGTTCAGGTCGCCATTCAGCCATTCGACATTTTCGCCGATCAGCCTCTCGATCGCGTCGACGAATTTCGTGTCGCGCTTGGTGACGAGAGTGAAGGCGGCGCCGGATCGGCCGGCGCGGCCGGTGCGGCCGATGCGGTGGACATAGTCCTCGGAGTGGATCGGCACGTCGAAATTGAAGACGTGGCTGACATCGGGAATGTCGAGACCGCGTGCGGCAACGTCGGAGGCCACCAGCAGCTGGAGGTTGCCGTCACGGAAGTTCTGCAGCATCGTCGTGCGGGAACGCTGGTCCATGTCACCATGCAGCGCACCGACGGAGAAGCCGTGGCGTTCCAACGAACGGAAGAGATCGGCGACATCCTTCTTGCGGTTGCAGAAGATGATCGCGTTCTTGAGTTCGGTCTGGGCGCGGACCAGCTCACGTAAAACCGCGCGCTTCTCGTAATCCTTGCTGTGCGAGGCGACGAAGCGCTGCGTCACGGTCTTTGCGGCCGAAGCGGGCTTTGCCACTTCGATGCGCTCCGGGTTCTGCAGGAACCGGTCGGCGAGCTTCTGGATCTCCGGCGGCATGGTGGCCGAGAAGAACAGCGTCTGGCGGGTGAAGGGGATGAGCTTGGCGATGCGCTCGATGTCGGGAATGAAGCCCATGTCGAGCATGCGGTCGGCCTCGTCGATGACAAGGATTTCAACGCCGCTCATCAAGAGCTTGCCGCGCTCGAAATGGTCGAGCAGGCGGCCGGGCGTGCAGATCAGCACGTCGGCGCCGCGCTCGAGCTTGCGATCCTGGTCCTCGAAGGAAACGCCGCCGATCAGAAGCGCGACATTGAGGCGGTGGTTCTTGCCGTACTTCTCGAAATTCTCGGCGACCTGAGCGGCGAGTTCGCGCGTCGGCTCGAGGATCAGCGTGCGGGGCATGCGGGCGCGGGCGCGGCCCTTTTCCAGAAGCGACAGCATCGGCAGGACAAAGGATGCCGTCTTGCCGGTGCCCGTCTGCGCGATGCCGCAAATATCGCGGCGTTCGAGCGCAAAAGGAATGGCTCCCGCCTGAATAGGCGTGGGGGTCGAATAGCCCGCATCGGCAACGGCCGATAGCACTTTTTGGCTCAAGCCAAGGTCAGCGAATGTCGTCAAAGGGAAAACTGTTTCCGTTCCGGTTCGGCCGAGCTCTGAACGAGTCGGCGGGATTGCATGCCGCAATGCAGCGCGACATAGCTCCGAATGGCCGGCAAGTCAAGAAATAGAGAGGCCGCACCCTGTGCAGAGTGAAGCTTTGGTTACCGGGCGGGTATTACTTGATATAGGTGGCGAGTTTAAGGCCCGCATTCATGAAATATACTGGATCGACCGCATGGCCGTTCTGGCGCACTTCATAATGCAGATGGGTACCGGTCGAGCGGCCGGTGCTGCCGGCAAGGCCGATGACGTCGTTGCGGTCGACCGTATCTCCGGCCGTGACCAGAACCTGGGACATGTGGCCATAACGCGTCGAGATGCCGTTGCCGTGATCAATCTCGACCATATTGCCGTAACCGCCTGTCCAGCCGGCCGATATCACCTTGCCGGGCGCTGTCGGGCGGATCTTTTCGCCCGGCGAAAAGCGGAAGTCTACGCCGGAATGCAGCGCCAGGCGGCCCAGGAAAGGATCGCGCCGGTTGCCGAAGGGGCTGGTCATTTCCTTGCCGATGGCGGGGTTGCGGAAGGGCAGGGATTCGGCGGTATTACGCACAGCTTCGAGCCGTGTCAGCGCGCCGTCGAGAGCGATCAGCGAATTGTTGAAATCATCATTGCTCTCCGGCTCGACGAATGGGCCGCCAACGGCGCTGTCGTCCCAGTCCTGCTTGGTAGCGGTCTCGGGCATCGGAATCTTGAACCGGGTCAGCACGCTCTCGATGGCATTGGCGGCATTGCCGGCGTCGCTCGTCAGTTGCTCGACGCGGTTGCGCTGGTCCTGTTCGACATCCTTCAGCGACAGCGTCACCTTGGAGAAGATGCGGTCGGCGCGATCGCCGACCGTCTCTGTGGCCGGTACGTAGGCAAGAGTCGTATTGTCGGGAGTGGCGTCGGCTGGTGCGCCGCCTGCGAGCTGTTTCTCGATAGCCTCGATGCCGCTTTCGCCAAGCGAAGCGCGCTTGTCCTTAATGGCCGGGGCATAGGATTGCGCAGGCGAAGACGGCGCGCTTTCCTTATCTGTGAGCCCGGAGCTTTCGGCACGATCGAGCAAGTTGTCGAGCTTGCCGTGGCGTGAGGTGAGCGCCATCTGCTGCTCCATCAGCTTGTCGACTTTGTCTTCCACTACCTGCTGGTCAAGAAGCTGACGGGAGGTGATGCGGTCGACCTGGGCGCGAAGGGCGGCGATGCGGTCCTCATAGTCGTGCTGCATGCGGGCCTGGCGCGCCATGGCGGCGCCGATCAGGTCGTCGCGCAGGACGAGATAGGAGGTCGCCAGCAGATAGCCGATGGAAAAGACGCCGAGGAAGCAGAAGGCGAGAGCGGCCATCCACGGCCGAACCGTCATGTAGCGGACCTTGTCACCGCTTGCCAGGATCAGAATATGTTCCTGCGCCTGCTTGCCGAATACCCGGTGCTGATGTCCGCCGTTCACGCAGGCTCTCCCGATTGATGCTCTACGCCTCTTTCGGAAAATTAGACACGTTTATGGTTAATGAATGCTTTCGTCGTCGCGGTTTACGTTAGAAAATCGATCAGCTCACGCATGGCTGATCGATGCCAGGGAGCGGTAGAAGGATGGCGTCAGCCCGGCTTCGGCGCGAGCGAGATCGTTGAAAGGCGGCTTCAGCGGCCCGCGGAAATTGGCGCGCACCAGCTCCTGAAAGGCCTTTGCCGGATCGCGTTTCTCCCGCGCGCAGAGGAAGCGGAACCATTTGGCGCCGACGGCGACGTGACCTTTCTCGTCGTTGTAGATGACATCGAGCACCGCTGCGCTTTCGAGATCGCCAGTCTCACGCATCTTCGCCTGCAGCGAAGGGGTGACGTCGAGACCGCGGGCTTCCAGAATGAGCGGCACGACGGCGAGTCTCGCCGTGAGATCATTGCGCGTCGAATGAGCCGCCTGCCACAACCCGTCATGGGCGGGAAGATCGCCGTAATCGGCGCCGAGGTCATTCAGGCGGGCGCGCACCATGCGGAAATGCTTCGCTTCCTCGAAGGCGACCTGCATCCAGCCGTCGAAGAAGGAATTGGGCACAGGCTCGGTCGCGAATCGTGCGACGATATCGAGCGCCAGATCGACGGCGTTGAGCTCGATATGAGCAATGGCATGGAGAAGGGCGATCCGGCCTTTCAGCGTGTGCAGCGAGCGCCTTTCCACCTGGGTCGGCGGCGTCAGTACCGGTTTCTTGGGGCGACCGGGCCTCTCCGGCAGGGCTGCGTCGAGCGGTGAGCGCAGCGACACCCGGCGGGCGAACCAACGGGTGGCGCTTTCCTGCGCAAGGGCGGTCTTGCGGTCGAGATCGGCTGAGCGGATGGCGTCGATAGCGCCGCCGCGCAGCGAGCTTATCGCGAGATCACCGGTCACGCGGCCAGGTTCCTGACGGCTTCGAGGACGGTCTCGGCATGGCCCTGCACCTTCACCTTCTGCCAGATCGTCGCGATCGTGCCGTCCTGGCGGATGAGGAAAGTCGTGCGCTCCACGCCCATGAAATTGCGGCCGTACATACTCTTTTCCTTCCAGACACCGTAGGCCTGGAGCGTCGTCTTCTCTTCGTCGGAGGCGAGCGCCACCGAAAGACGGTGCTTTTTGATGAACTTGTCATGGCAGGCTGCCGAATCGGGTGACATGCCGATAACGGCAGCACCTGCTGCTTCAAACTCCGGCGCCAGCGCTGTGAAAGCCAGCGATTCGGCCGTGCAGCCTGTCGTATCGTCCTTGGGGTAGAAGAAGATAACGAGGGGCCGGCCGTGAAAATCGGAAAGCGAGACACGGCCGCCGCCATCGCGGGGGAGGTTGAAGTTGGGGGCCAGGGCACCGATGCCGGGAACCGCCATTGGGAAAACCTTTCTTTTGCCGGGTTTATGGATGACACTCTCTGTCCCCGAATTATATATTGGACGGAAACCCGTCCAGCATGGCCGGGTTCAATTCTTCGATTTAAGGGAGAGCCCGAGGGCGCATGTCAGCCATCCGCGGCGAAAAGGTCACGTTTCGCAAGAAGGATATCGTTGCGCTGGACCGCTTGCCGTCCGCTCAGGCCGAGGATCCGATCATCGTTCATTGCCCGCCGCCGCGTTCGCCGATGCGCCGGACGGCGAAGCTGACGTCAGTTTTTCTAGGACTGATTCTCCTTATCCTTGCTGCCATCGTGTTCACCATCGAAGGCGGCATGTTCGACAAGCCGCTGTCTCAGCAGGCGCAGGCGGCGCTTGATGGCGTGGCTGGACCGCGTTACCGCGCCGAAGTCGGCTCCACCGTCATCCGGTTCACCTCCGACTTCCGACTGGCGCTGGAAGCGCGCAACGTCAATATGATCGACCAGAAGAGCGGCCAGCATCTGTCGACGACGGGTTCGGTGCGCCTGGGCCTCGATCCGCTGCAGCTTTTCCGCGGCCGCATCGCCGTTGCGGATATCGAAGCGGAGGATATCGCACTCGACACCGCGCTTCTGCCTTCCGGCAACCCGGTCAAGCTTGACGATCTGCGCCTCGACGCCATGCCGGCGGTGATGGAGACGATCTTCGCGCAACTCGACGTGTTCGACAGCATCGTGACGCGCGGCTCGACGAATTCGGTGCGCATCTCCGGCATCGACATCAAGCTTGCCGATACCGCGAACGGCCCGCTGTCGCTCGTCGTCGACAATCTGGTGTTTGCTCTTGGCGGGCCATCCTCGCTGCAATTGAGAGGCGAGGTGGCGCTTAACGGCGAGGTGGCGGAACTCGACGTGCTGGCCGAGAAGGAAGACGGCCAGGTGTCGAAGGTGACGGCGACGCTCAAGCATGCGAACCTGACGCCGTTTACGCTGAAACGCAACGATCAGGGCGTGATACGGCAGGGACTTAACACTTTTGCCGATCTGACTGTGTCGGCCACCAGGGCGCGCGATGGCGTCGAGCCGGCGCTCGCGGCGACGATCGACGTCGATCCCGGTCTGATCTATGCCGACGGCGATCCGCAGGAACTGTCGGGCGGGCAAATCAATCTGTCCTATGACTTCGTCAAGCAGACAGTCGAGATCGCTAAATCGAATCTCCGGTTCGGCGCAACCACGCTGCCCCTCAATGGCGCGCTGATCGATCTCGACAAACTCGATCCTAAAGCCGGCAAGGGCTTCGGCATCGATCTGCTCGTCAGCGGCGGCACTGCCGCCCCGAGCGGCTCCGGCGAAGAGCCTGTTGCCTTCGATGTCCAGGCGACCGGACGCTATATGGTCGCCGGCCGGGAATTCCTGTTTCCCAATATGACTGTCTCCAGCCCGCTCGGCGCGCTCTACGGGGCGTTGCACATCAGGCTCGGTGACAAATCGCCGGAAATCAGCTTTGCCGGCCAGTCCAGAGAGCTGCAGACGACGGCGATCAAGCAGCTCTGGCCGTTCTGGATGGCGCCTAAGGTGCGCACTTGGGTGCATGGCAATCTCTTCGGCGGCACCGTGACCGATGCCTCGATTTCAGTCTTCATTCCCTTTGGTCGGCTTGACGAGGCAGCCGGCGGTAAAGGATTGAAGCTCGACACCAATCAGATCCGCATTGGCTTCGATATTGCAGGCGCGCGGATGAACGTCGCCGGCGACATTCCGCCGGTCCGTGATACGGCGGCGCATTTCGATCTGACCGGTCCCGTTGCAACGATTTCGATCAAGAGCGGCATGTCCTATTTTCCCTCCGGCCGGTCCGTCGGCCTCGGGCAGGGAACGTTCGTCATACCGTCCGCCTACGACAAACCGCTGATGGCCGATATCGATCTTGCGGTCTCGGGCGCGGCGGACGCCATAGGCGAGCTCCTCACCTATAAGCCGATCCGGGTGCTGCAGCGCGCCGGCTTTACGCCCGACGATTTCAAGGGGCATATCGACGCGAATGTGAAGGCGCATTTCGGACTACTGTCGTCACAAAACCCGCCGCCGGCCGAGTGGAAGGCCGCCATGAAGCTCGCTGACGTCGATCTTGCCAAGCCGTTTTCCGGCCGCACGATCAGCAATGTCAGCGGCATTCTGAACGGCGATCCGAAGCAGATCACGCTCGACGCCAAAGGCGAGATCGACGGCATTCCTGCCGATATCGATCTGACCGAGCCGGTCGAGGCGTCGTCGGGTGTGCAGCGGCAGCGCGTGATTACGGCGACGCTCTCCGATGAGCAGCGCAGCAAGGTGATGCCCGGGCTTTCCGATATCGTCAGGGGCAACCTGAAGATGGTGCTGACGCGGATCGACGATGACCGGCAAGACGTTCAGCTCGACCTCACCAAATCGATGCTCGACCTACCCTGGATCGGCTGGTCGAAAGGCAGCGGCATTGCCGCCTCCGCGGAATTCGAAATGTCCGGCCCGCCCGAGAATACCGAGATCAAGAATTTCCGGCTGAAGGGTGACGGCTTCGGCGCCAGCGGATCGCTTGTTGTCGGCAAGACCGGCCTTATCTCGGCGGATTTCGACAGCGTCAGGCTCTCCTCGCTCGACGATTTCGCTCTGTCGGTCAAACGCAGCAAGGGCAATTTCGACGTCTCCGTTTCCGGCGACAGCGCCGATGCGCGGCCGATCATCGCCCGATTAAAATCGGGCTCGGAGGGCGGCGAAGACGGCGATGGCGACAACACCGGCGTATCGGTGCGCGCCAAGCTGAAAAACGTCGTCGGCTTCAATGACGAGAAGGTCGGCAATTTCCAGGCGCAGGTGTCACTGCGCGGCGACAAGCTGCAGACGCTGAATTTTTCCGGCATCACGGACAGCGGCGAGGCCGTTGTCAGCCAGATGAAGGACGGCGGTGTCATCAATATCACCAGCGGCGACGCCGGTGCGGTATCGCGTTTTGCCGATCTCTATCAGCACATACAGGGCGGCCTGCTCAACCTGGCTATCCGGCTTTCGCCGCAGGGTGGATGGGACGGCTCGCTGGATGTGCGCCGCTTCTCGATCGTCAACGAACAGCGCCTGCATTCGATCGTCTCGACACCTGTCGGAAACGAGCAGCGAAGCCTCAATGAGGCGGTCAAACGCGACATCGACACCTCTTCGCAACGCTTCCAGCGCGGCTTTGCCCGCGTCATCTCGCGCAATGGCATGGTCGGTATCGAGAACGGCGTGCTGCGCGGCGACCAGATCGGCGCGACTTTCCAGGGCGTGGTGCGCGACCGCAAGGGCAATATGGATATGACCGGCACCTTCATGCCGGCCTATGGCCTCAACCGCCTCTTTGCCGAATTGCCGCTGATCGGCGTCATCCTCGGCAATGGCAGCGACCGCGGCCTGATCGGCATTACCTTCAAGCTCACCGGCAAGTTCGACCAGCCGAACCTGCAGATCAATCCGCTATCGATCATCGCGCCTGGTGTTTTCCGGCAGATTTTCGAATTCCAGTGAGGAAAAGCGAGACTTAGATATCTTTCCGCCTGAGGAGATAGTCGAGACCGCCGACCCGATACCAGCGGTAGCCATAGGCATCGAGCATGACCGTATGGCGCCCTTTGTCGTCGGCTTCGCTGCTTGCCCCATCGGCAATATCGATCAGCAATCGCCCGAGTTCACCAACATCAGGATCGAAGGTCACTTCCGTCGGGTGCGGATGCAAGTTATGCAGGATCAGCACCGAATTGCCGCGCCAGTCATAACGCAGCGCCAGCACGCCGTCGTCACCTGTGTCGACCGTTGAGAAATCGCCCCAGCCGATCTCGGGAGCCTCCTTGCGCATCCGGATCATCCGCTCGGTCCAGTTCAAGAGCGAATTCGGATCGCGCCGCTGGACGGCGACATTGATATGTTCGAAACCGTAGGGGCCGTCCTTGATAACAGGCGAAACGGACTTCGCGCTTTTGGTGAAACCGCCTTCCGGCTCCGTCGACCATTGCATCGGCGTGCGCGCGCAGCTGCGCTCCGGCAGGCACAAATCGTCGCCCATGCCGATTTCATCGCCGTAGCGGATGACTGGCGTTCCGGGCAGCGAGAACAGCAGGCTGTAGGCCAACTCGATCCTGCGACGATCGCCGCCGAGCATGGGCGCGAGGCGCCGGCGAATGCCCCTGTCGTAGAGCTGCATGCCCTTTTCGGGGCCAAACGCGGCGAATACTGCGTCGCGCTGCTTATCCGTCAGGCGACCGAGATCGAGTTCATCGTGATTGCGAAGAAACAGCCCCCATTGCGCGGTCGCCGGGCGCGGCTTGGTGACCTCCATCGCCTTCTTCAGAGGCCGCGTGTCGGCGGTCGCGAGCGCATAAAACAGCGTCTGATTGACTTGGAAATTGAACATCATCTGCATGCGGTCGCCATCGTCGCCGAAATATTCGAAATTGTCCTTCGGCAGGATATTGGCCTCCGCCAGCACGATGGAGTCTCCCAGGCGCCATTGCAGGAATTCGCGAAACTTCCTCAGCATGTCAAACTGCTCGACCGGCTTGGTGACCTCGGCGCCCTTCGTGGCAATGATGAAAGGGGCAGCGTCCATTCGGAAGCCCGAGACGCCGAGCTGAATCCAGAAGCCCATTATCTTGAGGATCTCCGCCTGCACCTCAGGATTGGAGGTGTTGAGATCAGGCTGGTGATCGTAGAAGCGGTGGAAATAATAGGCCCTGGCTTTTTCGTCATAGGTCCAGGTCGTCTTCTGGACACCCGGGAAGACCATGCCCTGATCAGCGTTTGCAGGCTTTTTGTCTGACCAGACGTACCAATCGCGATAGCGTGACTGTGGATCGCTTCTGGCGTCTTCGAACCAGGGATGATCCTTCGAGGTGTGATTGATCACCAGATCGATCAACACCCGGATGCCCCGCTGTTTGGCACCATGGGTGAACTCGACGAAGTCGCCAAGCGACCCATAGCGCGGGTCTACATTATAGTAATCCGAAACGTCGTAGCCGTCGTCGCGACCGGGCGAAGTCTGGAACGGCATGAGCCAGATTGCCGTCACGCCGAGGCCGGAGAGATAGTCGAGACGGCGCATCAGGCCTTGAAAATCACCGACGCCGTCGCCGTTCGCATCCATGAAGGTCTCGACGGACAGGCAGTAGATGACGGCGTTCTTATACCAGAGGTCGTTGATCATGACGGCGCTCCAAATGCATCTGGTCGCAAATCCCGTCGGGCGGAAAAGGTTCCGGGAAGGCGATATCGTGGCGCGGCCGGCTGGATAATTGTGATCCATAGCGACAGGCTGGTCATTGATGCTTTGCTTATTTTAGATAATTCTGATGTAGTGTTGGTGCCAGGTGCAGCAGCGGTTGGCGCAATGTCGGAGAATGCCATGCAGTGCGCCCGGACAGTCTCGTTCCTATCGGCCACCATGATGGCCGTGACAGTCGGTGAGGCTTCGAATTCTGCAGAAAAGGGCGCACGGCTGAAACCGGTGAAGAGCATCCCCTCCGAGCATGTCCTACTGGTTCCGCTCGACGCAACGATGACGCCGCCGATCTTCTCGATCGGCTGGTGGTCGCGCGTACGACCCGCTTCGGAGGTCAATCCGCCCGGACCTCTCCTTCGAGAGACGAAACAAGACGAAGCGGAATACCGATGGCGGGCCGACTGATCCCGCGCCAAAGGAAAAGCCGGCGTGGCGGCCGGCTTCAAGGTCCGTCTAATTCGAAGCCACCTACGCCGCGCGGCGGATCAGGATGTGCTTCTTCTTGCCGAGCGAGAGCTTGATGACGCCATCGGCGGTGATTTCGCCGCTGCCGATCAGGCGACGTTCGTCGCTGACAGCCTCATCATTGATGCGCACTGCGCCGCCCTGGACGTGGCGACGAGCCTCGCTGTTGGAGCCGGCCAGGCCGGCGCGGACCATCAGCGAGAGCAGGCCAATGCCGCCGTCAAGCTCGGTGGCCGGGATCTCGACCGAAGGCAGGTTTTCGGCAACGCGGCCTTCCTCAAAGGTGGTGCGCGCCGTTTCGGCGGACGCCTCGGCTGCCTCACGACCGTGGACGATCGCGGTCGCTTCCGTGGCGAGAATCTTCTTCGCCTCGTTGATTTCGGCGCCGCCGAGCGCCTCGAGTCTGGCGATCTCGGCCAGCGGCAGGCGGGTGAAGATCTTCAGGAAGCGGCCGACATCGGCATCCTCGGTGTTGCGCCAGTACTGCCAGAAATCATAGGGGCTGAAGACGTCCTCGTTCAGCCAGACGGCGCCGGAGGCGGTCTTGCCCATCTTGGCGCCCGAGCTCGTGGTCAGAAGCGGCGTCGTCAGCGCGTAAAGCTGCGGCGTCCCCATGCGGTGACCGAGATCGACGCCGTTGATGATGTTGCCCCACTGGTCCGAACCGCCCATCTGCAGACGGCAGCCGTAGCGGCGGTTGAGCTCGACGAAGTCGTAGCCCTGCATGATCATGTAGTTGAATTCGAGGAAGGAGAGCGACTGCTCGCGATCGAGGCGCAGCTTGACGCTGTCGAAGGAGAGCATGCGGTTGACCGAGAAATGCCGGCCGACATCGCGCAGGAATTCGATATAGTTGAGCTTCAGCAGCCAGTCGGCATTATTGACCATGAGGGCATCGGTCGGGCCGTCTCCGAAGCGCAGGATGCGCGAGAAGATCTTTTTGATGCCTTCGATGTTGGTCGAGATCGCCTCCGGCGTCAGAAGCTTGCGCTGCTCGTCACGGAAGGAGGGGTCGCCGACCATCGAGGTGCCGCCGCCCATCAGCGCGATCGGCCGGTGGCCGGTCTCCTGCAGCCAGTAAAGCATGGTGGCGGAGATCAAATTGCCGATATGCAGGCTCGTCGCCGTTGCGTCGTAGCCGACATAGGCCGTCACGACCTCCTTCGCGAACAGGTCGTCGAGGCCGCGTTCATCGGAAACCTGATGAATGAAGCCGCGCTCTTTCAGCGTGCGGAGGAAATCGGACTTGAACTCGGACATGGCTTTCGTCTCTTCGTGCCTGCACTGCGCCCACCGGGCTTCGCGCAACTTCGTTGTTGTTGATCTGTGGCGGCGCGTTTAGCACTGTTTTTGCAAAAGTGCATCCGGGAATCGCATGGGAGGCAAGCCTCATGGATGTGGTCAGAACAGCGATCGGCCTGATGAGCGGCACGTCGATGGACGGAATCGATGTCGCGCTGATCAGAACCGACGGCCGCGGCTTCATCGAGCGCGGGCCGTTCGTGGGCGTGCCGTATGATGCAGAGTTTCGTGCGCGTCTCAAACGGGCGCTGGAACTGGCACGGCCGCTTCGCGACAGGAACGAACGGCCGGGGGAACTTCGCGAGATCGAGGACGAATTCACCCTACGGCATGCAACTGCCGTTACGGCATTCCTCGAGCGTTTCGGGTTCACGCCCAATGGCATCGACGTTGTCGGTTTCCATGGCCAGACGGTGCTTCACCGGCCGGACGAGGGACTGACGATCCAGATCGGTGACGGCCGGGAACTGGCGCGCCGAACGGGCCTGCCGGTGGTTTACGACATGCGTGCCAACGACATGGTGCATGGCGGGCAAGGTGCGCCACTGGTGCCGGTCTATCACGCTGCCCTTGCGGGAAAATTCCAGCAGGCGGGAGAGGCGGTGTGCTTCGTCAATATCGGCGGCATCTCCAACCTCACCTATGTCGGCGCTGACGGCCGGATTGCCGCCTTTGACAGCGGCCCTGGCAATACGCTGATCGACCAATGGATAGAGATGCAGACCGGCAAAACCTATGATCCCGGCGGCCAGATCGGCGGGCGCGGCAAGATCGTCCCGGCTCTGGCGGAGCGGTATCTGGACAGCCCGTTCTTCCGCGGCAATGTCCGCCGTTCGCTCGATCGCGGCGATTTCGCACCACTTCGGCCTGGCGATGCGAGCCTCGAAGACGGCGCCCGGACGCTTGCGCATGTCGCCGCCGCATCGATCGTCAAATCCGCCGGGTTCCTGCCCGAACGTCCCTCGGCCTATATCGTCTGCGGCGGCGGACGGCTGAACGGCACCTTGATGGCCGAACTCTCGGCGATGGCCGAGGGATCGAAAGTGTTGAGCGCCGAGGCCGCGGGCTTCGACGGCGATGCGATGGAGGCCGAGGCCTGGGCCTATCTTGCCGTACGCTCGCTGGACGGGCTGCCGCTTACCTTTCCCGGCACGACGGGAGTTGCGGCTCCCGTCACCGGGGGCGTGCTGGCAACGCCCTGACAAGCGAAAAACCCAGCGCGTCGTGAGGATGCCGGTGGGCAGACGCCGGCGCCATGCGGTCAGCGGATCCGCTTGGCCGCCGGCTCGGGCACGAGCTCGCCGTTGAGGCGACGGTCGAGATAATCCTCGCATTCGCTCATCAGCGTCTCCACCTGACCATTGAAGAAATGGTTGGCGTTGGCGACGGTGCGATGGGTGATGAGGATGCCTTTCTGGGTTTTCAGCTTCTCCACAAGGCCGTTGACATCCTTTTCCGGTGCCACCTTGTCAGCCTCGCCGTTGATGATCAGGCCGGACGAGGGGCACGGCGCCAGGAAGGAGAAGTCGTAAGTATTCGGCTGCGGGGCGATCGACATGAAGCCCTCGATCTCCGGCCGGCGCATCAGAAGCTGCATGCCAATCCAGGCGCCGAAGGAATAACCGGCGACCCAGCAGGTTTTGGAATCAGGGTGTAGGCTCTGAACCCAGTCGAGCGCGGAGGCGGCATCCGAGAGTTCGCCGGCGCCATGATCGAATTCGCCCTGGCTGCGGCCGATGCCCCGGAAATTGAAGCGCAGCGTCGTGAACCCGCGCTTCTGGAACATGTAGAAGAGCTGATAGACGATCTGATTGTTCATCGTGCCGCCGAACTGCGGATGCGGATGCAGGATGAGCGCGATGGGCGCGCTTTTTTCTTTGGAGGGCTGGTAGCGGCCTTCAAGACGGCCGGCTGGGCCGTTGAAAATAACTTCGGGCATTGGTACTCCGGGTTTTATTTCGTGTTCGCGCTGCGTTGGATGACAACATGACTTGACTAATGTTGTCAGCTTTTCTAAAACGCAGTTTAGAACAATTCGAAACTTGCATGGCGATCCACGCTTCGTGGAACGTGTCATAAGGCAAGCCCGGCGGAAATTTCAAGAAAAATGCACCGCGGCCGCTGAAGCAAGCTCGTCAAGCGCAGGACTGAGGATCATGGCGCCGTCACGCCTTTATCTCGACTGGAACGCCACATCGCCGCTGCACCCTGCAGCGCGGGATGCGATCATGGGCGCCATCGACATATTCGGCAACCCGAACAGCGTACATGGAGAGGGCCGTGCCGCCCGCGCCGCCATTGAGGGAGCGCGGCGCAAGGTGGCCGCCCTTGCCGGCACCGATCCGGGCAACGTGATCTTCACCAGCGGCGCGACGGAAGCTGCCAATCTGGTACTGACGCCGGATTTTCGTATGGGCCGCACGCCGCTTCAACTCGGCCACCTCTATTTTTCCGCCGTTGAGCACCTGGCTGTACGAGAGGGAGGCCGGTTCCCGAAGGATGGCACGACCGAGATTCCGGTAACGAATGCCGGTATCGTCGATCTGAACGAGCTGGCCGCGCTTCTCGATGCCCATGACAAATCGACGGGCCTTCCGATAGTGGCGATCATGTTCGTCAACAACGAGACGGGCATCGTCCAGCCGGTCGAAGAGGCGGCAAAGATTGTGCGGGCGCACGGTGGTCTCTTTGTCGTCGACGCCGTGCAGGCGGCCGGCCGTCTGCCGATCGAGATCGAGCGCATCGGCGCGGATTTCATCATCGTCTCCTCTCACAAGATCGGTGGACCGAAGGGGGCGGGTGCACTGATCGCGCGCGGCGAGGCGCTGATGCCGAAGGCGCTTATCCGCGGCGGCGGGCAGGAAAAAGGTCACCGCTCGGGGACACAGAATTCGCTGGCGCTGATCGGCTTCGGAGCTGCGGCGGAAACCGTGCTTCAGGATCTTGAGGAACGGAACGCTGCGATTGCTGCGCTTCGCGACAGGCTGGAAGCCGGCATGCGCGCTGCCGCGCCCGATGTTATCATCCACGGTACCGGTGGTCCGCGGGTCGCCAACACAATTTTCTTCACGCTCCCTTGCCTGAAGGCGGAGACCGGGCAGATCGCTTTCGATCTTGAAGGCGTTGCCCTTTCGGCGGGCTCTGCTTGCTCATCCGGCAAGGTTGGCGAAAGCCATGTGCTGACGGCGATGGGGCGCGACGCCAAGCTCGGTGCGCTGCGCATCTCGCTCGGCTTTTCGACCACTGAAGAGGATATCGACAGGGCGATCGCCGCCTTCGCGAAGATCGCCTGCCGGCGCAAGTCGGCGAGCGAGGCGGCTTGACCGCCTCATAAACTTGCGGAAACACAAATTTCCGCTTGCCAATCGGGCTGAAAAGTTCCTTTTGGCCTCCTACATCAGGGCAAAGAATTTGCCGGGGCAAGTCAATTGCCCATACGCTACAAGCTGCCGGACCTTGTATCCGGCGAGATTGGAGAACGAAATGGCTGCCGTGCAGGAAACGATCGACCAGGTCCGCCTGATCGATGTGGACCAGTACAAATACGGTTTCGAGACCGTCATCGAAATGGATAAGGCGCCGAAGGGCCTGTCCGAGGATATCATCCGCTTCATTTCGGCCAAGAAGCAGGAGCCGGAGTGGATGCTGGAATGGCGTCTCGAGGCCTATCGGCGTTGGCTGACGCTGGAAGAACCGACCTGGGCGCGCGTCAACTATCCGAAGATCGATTTCAACGACATCCATTATTACGCCGCGCCGAAGAGCGCGCCGGGTCCGAAGTCGCTCGACGAGGTCGATCCGGAGCTCTTGAAGGTCTATGAGAAGCTTGGCATCCCGCTGCGTGAGCAGGAGATCCTGGCCGGTGTCGAGAAGCCGAAGATCGCCGTCGACGCCGTTTTCGACAGCGTCTCGGTCGTCACCACCTTCAAGGCGGAGCTGAAGAAGGCCGGCGTGATCTTCATGTCGATCTCGGAAGCCATCCGCGAACATCCCGATCTCGTCCGCAAATATCTCGGCTCGGTCGTGCCGACCTCGGACAATTATTACGCGACGCTGAATTCGGCTGTCTTTACCGACGGCTCCTTCGTCTTCGTGCCGAAGGGCGTCCGCTGCCCGATGGAGCTTTCCACCTATTTCCGCATCAACGAGAAGGGCACCGGCCAGTTCGAGCGCACGCTGATCATCGCGGAAGAGGGCGCTTACGTCTCCTATCTCGAAGGCTGCACCGCGCCGCAGCGCGATGAAAACCAACTGCATGCGGCCGTGGTCGAGCTCGTGGCTCTCGACGATGCTGAGATCAAATATTCCACCGTCCAGAACTGGTATCCGGGCGACAAGGAAGGCAAGGGCGGCATCTACAACTTCGTCACCAAGCGCGGCGATTGCCGCGGTCACCGATCGAAAATCTCCTGGACGCAGGTCGAAACCGGGTCGGCGATTACCTGGAAGTACCCGTCCTGCATCCTGCGCGGCGACGACAGCCGCGGTGAATTCTACTCGATCGCCGTCTCCAACGGCCATCAGCAGATCGACAGCGGCACCAAGATGATCCATCTCGGCAAGAACACGTCGAGCCGCATCGTCTCCAAGGGCATCGCCGCCGGCGTTTCCAACAACACCTATCGCGGCCAGGTCTCGGCTCACCGCAAGGCGTCGAACGCGCGCAATTTCACCCAGTGCGATTCGCTGCTGATCGGTGACAAGTGCGGCGCTCACACCGTGCCTTATATCGAGGCGAAGAACTCGACGGCGCAGTTCGAGCACGAAGCGACGACCTCGAAGATTTCCGAGGACCAGCTGTTCTACTGCCTGCAGCGCGGCATCCCCACCGAAGCGGCGATCGCGCTGATCGTCAACGGCTTCGTCAAGGAAGTCCTGCAGGAACTGCCGATGGAATTCGCGGTCGAGGCGCAGAAGCTGATCAGCATCTCGCTGGAAGGGAGTGTTGGCTAAGCGGTTTTCCGTCATCCTCGGGCTTGTCCCGAGGATCTATGCACAACTGCGGAGGATCGGGTGAGCGGGTTTGTCTACATGATGTCCGACAAACCAAGAGGTGTAATCTACACCGGCGTCACCAGCGATCTTCAAGGGCGCGTATGGGAACACCGCAACAAAATCCATAAGGGTTTTACGGAGAAATACAGAGCGAAAAACCTCGTCTGGTTTGAAAGCCACCCGAACATTGTGCTGGCGATCCAGCGAGAGAAATCTCTAAAACGCTACGTGCGTGAATGGAAAATCAAGCTCGTCGAGGAGCTCAACCCGACCTGGATGGACCTTTACGAGCGCATCGACGAAATCGAGAATGTCTATCGGCCGCATGAGAATACGCGGCAGTGGAGCGATTACAATTGAAGGCTTAGATCCTCGGGACAAGCCCGAGGATGACGATCGAGACCGGTGAAAACGGTCAATTGGGCGGCCCTTGAAGCCGCTCTATGAATAGGAAGAATGGTATGCTTGAAATCCGAAGCCTGCACACCCTTAGTGACGTCATCCTCGGGCTTGTCCCGAGGATCTACGCACGTAAGCGGAAAGTCTCGTCGGAGCAGTAGAGCGATTACAATTGAAGGCTTAGATCCTCGGGACAAGCCCGAGGATGACGGATCGAGGCCGGTGCGAACGGTCAATCAGGCGGCACTTGAACCCGCTTTATTAACAGGAAGAACGAAATGCTTGAAATCAAGAACCTTCATGCCCGTATCGCCGAAGATGGCACCGAGATCATCCGTGGCCTGAACCTCACGGTGAAGGCCGGCGAAGTGGCGGCGATCATGGGGCCGAACGGCTCCGGCAAGTCGACACTCTCCTACGTGCTGTCGGGCCGCGAAGACTATGAGGTGACCGAGGGCGACATCCTATATAACGGCGAGAGCATTCTCGAGCTCGATCCGTCCGAACGCGCCGCCAAGGGCATCTTCCTCGCCTTCCAGTATCCGGTCGAAATCCCCGGTGTCGCCACCATGCAGTTCCTGAAGGTGGCGATGAACGAACAGCGCAAAGCGCGTGGCGAGGACGAGCTGACGACTCCGGATTTCATGCGCCGTGTCAAGGAAGCAGCGGCCAAGCTGCAGATCAATACCGAAATGCTGAAGCGGCCGCTCAATGTCGGTTTCTCCGGCGGCGAGAAGAAGCGGGCCGAAATTCTGCAGATGGCGCTGCTGGAGCCGAAGCTCTGCGTGCTCGACGAAACCGATTCCGGCCTCGACATCGACGCGCTGAAGATCGTTGCCGACGGCGTCAACGCGCTGCGTTCGCCCGACCGCGCCGTCGTCGTCATCACCCACTACCAGCGCCTGCTCGACTATATCGTGCCTGACACCGTCCACGTCCTTTACAAGGGCCAGGTGGTCAAGTCCGGCGACAAGACCCTGGCGCATGAGCTGGAAGCCAATGGTTACGCCGACATCATCGGCGCAGCAGCGGCCTGAGTTCGGGTGGAAAGGACAACGTCCATGAACATGCAGACGACGAGCCGTCTCACCGCGGCCGAAACGGCGCTGATCGAGGCCTTCAACCATCAGATCGGTGACCTGCCCGGCAATGGTGCAGTGACGGCGCTGCGTGACCGGCTTCTCGACGACCTCAAGAAAGCCGGCTTGCCGACGCGCCGAATCGAAGCCTGGCACTATACCGACCTCAAGAATCTGCTGCGCGCCGTACCGGCGCAAGTGGGTGATGCCGGCTCCAATGCACTCGAGCCGGTCGTTGCCGGTTCCTCGGTGCTGGCGGTCATCCAAGGCCATGCCAATCAGAAGGCTACCATCGATGGTCTTGGGCTTTCGGCCTATTCCGAACGGCTGATCGACGGTTCGGCTGTCGAAAGGCTCGATGCATTGGGCAGCGACGATGCGGTCGGCCGGATCAACGGCAGCTTCGTGCGTGACGGCTATGTCGTCGATGTGCCCGATGAAACCGAGCTTGAAAATCCGCTGGAAATCCAGTTCATCCATGCCGGCGGGCAGACGCATACGCGTCTCCCGGTTTCCTTCGGCGCCGGCGTCAAGGGAACGGTCATCGAGCGTCACCATGCGGTGACGGGCGATGCGGCCTTCGTGTCCCACGTCAGTGACATCGCGGTTGGCGAGGGCACGGAGTTGACCTGGATCATCCTGCAGCAGCAGGGCGTCGACGACACGCATCTCGGCCAGATCCGCGTCGATCTCGGTGCCGATGCCAAACTTCGCCTGTTCGTCATCAATGCCGGCGGCAAGCTGGTGCGCCAGGAACTGAATATCAAGGTGACGGGCGAGGGCGCCGATCTGACGCTGCGCGGCATCAATCTGCTCGGGGCCGAGAGCCATACCGATGTGACAATGGTGCTCGGCCACGATGTGCCACATACCGGTTCGACCGAAGTGATCCGCAATGTCGTCTTCGACCGCGCAAAGGGCGTCTTCCAGGGCATGATCCGGGTTGCGCCTGACGCCCAGAAGACCGACGCCAAGATGGCCTGCAACACGCTCTTGATGTCCGACGACGCCGAATTCTCGGTGAAGCCGGAGCTCGAGATCTTCGCCGACGACGTGCAGTGCGGCCATGGGGCGACCGTGACCGATATCGACGCCAATCATCTCTATTACCTGATGGCGCGCGGCATTCCGGAAAACAAGGCGCGGGCGATGCTCGTCAATGCTTTCGTCGCCGAAATCATCGAGGAACTGGAAGACGAAGGTCTGGTCGAAGCGCTGGAAAGCGTGATCTCGGCCTGGCTCGAAAAGCACGCCTGATCGGATAAATGCCATGGACAAGATTGTGCCGGCCACTGAGTACGACGTCGAAGCCATCCGCCGGGATTTTCCGATCCTGGCGGAGAAAGTGCACGGCAAGCCGCTGGTGTATCTCGACAATGGCGCCTCGGCACAGAAGCCGCGGTCGGTGATCGACGCCATCTCGCATGCCTACGGCCATGAATACGCCAATGTGCATCGCGGCCTGCACTATCTCTCTAACGTCGCGACGGATGCCTATGAGGCAGCCCGCGAGAAGGTCCGCCGCTTCCTCAACGCGCCTGATGTCAACGACATCGTCTTCACCAAGAATTCGACCGAAGCGATCAATACTGTCGCCTATGGCTGGGGCATGCCTAAGATCGGCGAAGGCGACGAGATCGTCCTGACGATCATGGAGCACCACTCCAATATCGTGCCCTGGCACTTCATCCGCGAGCGCCAGGGCGCCAAGCTGGTCTGGGTGCCGGTCGACGACGAAGGCGCCTTCCATATCGAGGATTTCGAGAAGAGCCTGACGGAGCGTACCAAGCTTGTCGCCATTACCCATATGTCGAATGCGCTCGGCACGATCGTTCCGGTCAAGGAAGTCTGCCGCATTGCCCATGAACGCGGCATTCCGGTGCTGATCGACGGCAGCCAGGGCGCCGTGCACCTGCCGGTCGACGTGCAGGATATCGACTGCGACTGGTACGTCATGACAGGCCACAAGCTCTACGGCCCGTCGGGAATCGGCATTCTCTACGGGAAGAAGGAGCGGCTCTCGCAGATGCGCCCCTTCCAGGGCGGCGGCGAGATGATCTTCGAAGTCGCCGAGGACTGGGTCACCTACAACGATCCGCCACATCGCTTCGAAGCCGGCACGCCGCCGATCGTGCAGGCGATCGGGCTCGGTTACGCCCTCGACTATATGGAGAAGGTCGGCCGCGAGGCAATCGCCCGGCATGAGGCCGATCTCGCAGCTTACGCGACCGAGCGCCTCCGGTCGGTCAATTCGCTGCGGATGTTCGGGACAGCACCCGGCAAGGGGAGCATTTTTTCCTTCGAACTGGCAGGCATTCACGCCCATGACGTCTCGATGGTAATCGACCGGCAGGGCATTGCCGTGCGGGCCGGCACCCATTGTGCCATGCCGCTCTTGAAACGCTTCGGCGTCACCTCCACATGCCGTGCATCGTTCGGCATGTACAATACCCGCGCCGAGGTCGATGCCCTGGCCGATGCGCTTGACTATGCGCGCAAGTTCTTTGCCTGAGGAGTGTCCGTGATGAGCCTGGACGAAAGCGAACAGAAGATCGATGTGCGCGAAGGCATCGTGCATTCCAGCATCCCGGCCGATGAACTGGCGCGGCTCAGCGATGACGTCATTGCCGCGCTGAAGACCGTCTATGACCCGGAAATCCCCGCCGACATCTTCGAACTCGGTCTGGTCTACAAGATCGACATCGAAGACGACCGGATGGTAAAGATCATGATGACCCTGACCGCGCCCGGCTGCCCGGTTGCCGGCGAGATGCCGGGGTGGGTGGAGAATGCCGTCGGCGCCGTCGAAGGCGTGTCGGGCGTCGAGGTCGAAATGACCTTTGATCCGCCGTGGACGCCGGACCGGATGTCCGAGGAGGCGCAGGTCGCCGTCGGCTGGTACTGAGCTGCGCTAGGAGCAGTAGCGCGCGCGGTATTGATCCGTTTACCTCGGGCGACTACATTTCATTCACGAAGCACCGGATCTTGAACCCGGTTGTGGAAGGAGAAAAAGCCGATGGGCTTTGCAGTGATGAGCATGACGGAAGGGGCTGCCGCCCGCGTCAAGGCGATCGTCGAAAATTCCGGACCGGAGGCGAAGGGCGTTCGCGTCGGCATCAAGAAGGGCGGCTGCGCCGGGATGGAATATACCATCGACCTGGTGACCGAGCCGAATGCCAAGGACGATCTGATCGAGCGCGACGGCGCCAAGGTCTGGGTCGAACCCTCAGCCGTGCTTTATCTGCTCGGCACGGAAATGGGCTTCGAGCAGACGACGCTCCGCTCCGGCTTTACCTTCACCAATCCCAACCAGACATCGGCCTGCGGCTGCGGTGAGTCGGTCGAGCTGAAACCTGCCGATCTCGCGGCCCTTGCCGCGCAGCGCCAGAGCGAGCCGGCGCATTCCTGATAGCCGTCCCCCTTAGGCTGATGGGGAATTCTCCATCAACTGCTTCCTAACAAAACGGTCGCGGGCCTGTGTCTCGCTTATGGACGAGCAAGGCGAGGCGCCGCGCCACATATTGTGTCCTGCTCAGCGGAACCCGTCATAAAAAACGGCTGCGAGTGGGATCGCATATCGATGTCTAGGAAAGAGACGACGCGGCAGCCGTGGGGGTTCTTACGGGCCAGCCGAATACCGAGATTGGTAGAAAACAACGGATCCGGGTTCGATCTCGCACGAACGTTTCGATTTGCCACGGTCGGATGGATGCTCGCCTTCCGCGACCACGAAGCGAGATCCCGGCACTTCCCAGCGCCATTCAGCCTCCTGGTATCCAGATGTCAGTGGAAAGGGTACTCCAGGAGCGGTCAAGGGGGCTACCGTCCTGAGGTGACGGCCAAGGTCGCGTAATCCTGTTGCATTAAAGTCTTTGCCGTTCTCCACGGCAATTCGACATCGTGTGAACAGGTCGCGCCAAACACCGGACAGGTCTTCGCTAGCACCTGCACTGGTCACGAGGGCCAAATTCAGAAGGACTGGCAAGGCAACGTGACGCAAGCGGCATACTTCCTGAAATGGTATTTGTGCCACCAATGGGCGATCCCAAAATGCGGATCGGCACGTGTGAAAATAGAGTAACGAATAGGGCCATGGCTTTGAGGATTGCCTAGTCGCGCTTGATGCTCATCAGCATTTCCCACATGTCGGCGCCGGTCTCGAAGACCATGGCGTTCGCCTCGCAGCTCTGCTCCGCTTCGATCAGGTCGGTGAGTTCGGTGGCCGGATTGACATCCGAATCCGTCGGACCGACGATGGCCTCGACGCTGCCTGGGGCAACGGAGGTGAGGCTGGTGTTCAGCCGGTTATAATCAGGGGTGCTGCTGTTTGCAACGTTGCTGGCGATCGCGCTGATCCGTCTCGTCTGTGCCCGCATTCCCAAAAGAGCAGTGCCTGCAATATTGGATATGCTCATCAGCCGTTTCCCCAGAACTGGATCGTCGTCTTTTACCTGCAAGGATTTAGGGAATGCTGAAGGCGTTGCGTTAGCAGAGACCTATGGGTACGCAACCATGCCGTCAGATGTGCTTCGCAATGGCACGGCACGCAGCCATATCGCGGGATCTCGACGGGCACAAACCTACAGAACCACAACGCTTGGACGGATCAAGTAGGGACGAGCATTCACAGCAACATCGAGGCTCCGCGATCGATATAGGTATCAAGAAACTGCTCGAGGCGCGGGTTTCTCGGTCGCTTGAAAACCTCTTGGGGCGGACCGGTGAACAGCACCTTGCCGTGATCGAGAAAGATGATCTGCTGGCCGACCGTTGCGGCAAACCCGATCTCGTGGGAAACGACGACCATTGTCATGCCTTCGGCGGCGAGATCGCGCATGACGTTCAGCACCTCGCCGGTCAGTTCGGGATCGAGTGATGAGGTTGGTTCGTCAAAGAGCATGATCTTCGGGTTGAGAGCCAGGGCCCGCGCGATAGCAACACGCTGCTGCTGTCCTCCCGAGAGCTGTGACGGATAGTGGTTTGCCCGGCCCTCGAGACCGACCTTGGCGAGTTGAGCCATTGCCCGCTCCTCTGCCTCCTTGCGGTTCTTTTTGTGAACCGTCTTCAGCGCCTCGCTGACGTTGCCGAGCGCCGTCATGTGTGGCCAGAGATTGAACTGCTGAAAAACCATGCCGATCTGGGCGCGAATCCGGCGATTGGCGGCAGCCGGCAGCCGCTCCCTTACGCCATTCGCATTTTCCGCAAAGCCGAGCACCTCGCCATTGACGGCAATGGTCCCCTTCGTCGATTCTTCCAGAAACGCCATGCAGCGCAGTAGCGTGCTTTTGCCGGATCCCGACGGACCGATCACGCAGGAAACCTGTCCCTGCGCGATATCAAGATCGATACCGTTCAGTACGGTGGAATCGCCAAACGTCTTGACAAGATTTTTGACTGCGATCGCGGGAACACTCATATGTTGAAAAACCTGAATCTGGTTAGTTTCGTTTCGGCGAGACGACCGAGCCAGCCGGTGATTTCGACCAGCGCCCAGTAGAAGAGGGCGAGGACAAAAAGCGCTTCGACAAATGCATATTGCTGCGATCCGATGGCGCTCAGTGTTGCCGTCAGTTCCGGCACGGTGATGATCGACAACACGGCCGTCTCCTTCATGAGGATGATCGTCATGTTGAGCAATGGCGGCAGCACCAGCATGGTCATCTCAGGCAGCAATATGCGCCTGACGATCTGCGTGTGTGTCAGGCCAACGCATAGACCCGCTTCGATATGCCCCTTCGGGACGGCGGCAAAGCCCGAGCGGAATATCTCGCTGAAATAGGCCGCGCCGTAGATGGACAGGCCAACGACGCCTGCCGGGATCGGATTGAGCGACAATCCGATGAAGGGGCCCCCGTAGTAGACGAGGAATATCTGAATGAGGAACGGCGTGCCGCGCAGCACTGCGATGACAATGCCGAACGCCCTGTCCAAGAGCACCCCGCCAAAACGCCGCGCGACAGCGACAAGGAAACCCAGAACGGCAGCGGCAAGAGCGGCGACGATCCAGATAACGATCGTCACGAAGGCACCGCTGGCGATCTCCGGCAAATGGCTGAAAATCACATTGATATCGAAGGTCATCGCGGTACTCCCGGCAGGGAGCGTTCGATCAGACCGCCGGCAAGCGCTACGATCCAATTCATGGCGAGGTAGATCAGACCGGCGGAAGCGAAGATTTCGAGCGGCAGAAAGGTGCTGCCGGCAAGGTCCTGGGCCATGCGCGTCAGCTCGACGATCCCGACAACGGAGACCAGCGAAGAAGCCTTCAAGATAAGGATCGCTTCGTTGACGAGCGCCGGAAAGGTCAGCCGCAGAGCGATCGGCGCCTTGATCCGGCGGAAGATCTGCATGGGCGTGAGGCCGACCATCTCGGCGGACTCGACAAGGCCCGACGGAACGCTGGCAAAACCGCCGCGTAGATTTTCAGCCTGATAGGCAGCCGTGCACATCGAAAGGCCAACGATCGCCGCAACGATACTCGGCACGTTGATGCCGATCACCGGCAGAAGGTTATAGATCAGTAACAGCTGCACCAGCAGCGGCACGCCGCGAAAGAAGCTGATGAAAATCTTCCCCGGCAACACGAAAAGCCGTTGCCGCGAAAGGAGCATGGCGGAAACAATGATAGCGATCGCAAAGCCGATCAGAATCGAAACTACGCTGATCGTAACGGTGTAGATCGAAGCTTGCAGAAGAAGCTCGAAAAGTTTGGTGGACATGGGCGGTGCTTGCCTGCGTGCTGCGGCCGTGACGTCTGTTCCACGGCAAATTGCGCCCCGGCCGATGGCGGGGCGCGGGCATTTCACCGGCGATGATCAGAATGCCGGATCTTTGACAGCGTCAGGCGTGTCGAAAGACGCACCGAACCACTTCTTTTGCAGCTCCGCCATACGCCCGTCTGCCTTTATCTTGAGCATTGCGGCATCGATCGCGTCCATCAGCGGCGCGTGATCGGCGTCCTTGAGACCGATGAAGCCGAAATAGGACTTCTTTCCGAAAGGCGGCAGGACGACTTCGAAAGTGCCCTTTCGCTGGCTGGCGACAAAGGCGATGTTCGGGAGCGAATTGGCAACGCCGGCAATACGGCCGGCTGCGAGATCGGCGTAGGTCTCAGTGAAGGCAGGATATTCGCGCACATCGACTTTGGTCGGCAGCGTGTCGGAGAATTCCTTCAGCTGGTCGAGCTGGGCAGTTGCCTTGCCGACACCAATCGTCTTGCCGGCAATGTCTTCCGGCTTGCTGATCGTTGTGTCGCCGGCTTTCTTGAGGATGGCAATCGTCGCTTCGGCGATCGGCGGCGTGAAGCGATAGCGCTCCATGCGCTTCTTGGTGATCGTTGCAGGACCTGCGACGACATCGAACTTACCGGCTTCAAGCGCGGGGAAGACGCCGTCCCAGGGAAGTGCCACCCACTCGATCTTGACGCCAAGTTCCTTGCCGATCTCGGCAAAAAGGTCGACGTTCAGGCCCGTATGTTCACCGGCATCGATATAGTCAAACGGTGCGAAGGCCGTTTCGGTGCCAACCTTGAGCGTGCCGGCTGCCTTGACGGCCGCCAGCGTATCGGCTGCGTGGGCGGAAAAGGCTGCTCCTAACAGGAACGCAGCGCCGACCAGACCCGTCAGCAGTGACTTTGCCTTCATGATCATCTCTCCAGTTTTATTCCTCCGACGGAGGAGTTTTGTTCCCGATTTTGATTTCAATGCGCGGATTTTTATGCTCCGCTTTTGACTATACAAATAGATATAGGCTGGCTTAGAGTGTCAATGTAAAAGTCGAGGAACGCAAAAATTGTGCCGGGTTGTGGCAATCTTTGCCGGTGTGACGCGACCGCTCCGGCACATTGATCGTGACGCCCAACGAGGTGTGGACTTGGTGTCGATTTATCAGCGTATTTTCATGGATATCGAGGCGAAGATCATCAGCGGCGATTGGCGGCCCGGCGACCGTATTCCCATAGAACATGAACTGGTCACGGAATATCAATGCTCGCGCATGACTGTCAGCAAGGCACTGTCGGCTCTGGTCGAGCGCGGCATGATCGTCAGAAGGCGCAAGACCGGTTCGTTTGTTGCGTCGCCCCAGATCGACCGCACGGTAATGGATATTCAGGATATCAGCACCGAAGCGGAACTGGCCGGGCACGAACACCGCTTCGAGCTTCTCACACGTAAAGTCGAACGCCTTGGAGAAACGGACGCACAACAGCTGTCGGAAACCCCCGATGCGGAGATACTCAGGCTTCAATGCCTGCATATCGTGGACGGCAAACCCTATGCCATCGAACGGCGGATCATCATGCTCGACGCCGTCCCCCGTGCGCGTGACGAGAGCTTCGCCTCAATCCCGCCCGGCAAATGGCTGCTTGCAGAAGTTCCCTGGTCCAAGGCCAAACACGTCATCCGCGCCGTCTCGGCCGATCCGGCGACGGCGCGAATGCTGGAGACAGAAAGAGGCCAGGCGTGCCTTAGCCTAATCCGGCAGACCTGGCAGAACGGCCGGACGGTGACATATGTCGAGATTACCCATCCAGGCGACCGGTTCCAGTTCGCAGGGACGTTTCATCCGATGGCAAATTGAGTTGGCGCACACCACGCGAGGTTCTGCAAGTGATCGATGAGCGCTTCAAGACGATCCCGCTCAAGGGTCTGCAAGCCTTCGAGGCAGTGGGGCGTTGCGGCGGCGTGACGGCTGCGGCACTGGAGCTCAAGGTCTCGCCGGGGGCAATCAGCCAGCAAATTCACAAGATCGAAAGTTTTCTCGGAGTTTCGCTACTGGAGCGGAGCGGGCGAACCGTTGAGCTGACCGCCTGGGGCCGGCTTTATCATCAGGAGATTTCGAAGGGATTTGAGCAATTTGCATTCGCTCAGCAGTTGTTGGAAAGGGCACGCAACGAGACGCCGCTGGTCCTTAGCGCGCTTTCTTCCGTCGTCAACAGATGGATCGGCAGGCGAATCTTCGACTGGCAGGCCATACACCCCGATGTTCAAGTGAGAATTATCGGACGGGACAAGGAGCCCAGGATCGGTTTCGACGATATCGATTTCCGCGTAAGCTACGGGTCGGACGTCCTGCAGCACGACCATTATACGGAACTGTTTCGCGATTGGGTCGTGCCTGTCTGCTCGCCGTCGCTGATGCAGGATCGCGCGCACGCGGCCCGGGATCTCTTTGAGCAGCCGCTTCTGCATGTCGAGTGGGAAAGGCACTTTACGCCTTACCCAAGCTGGGCGGAGTTTGCGGCCATGGCCGGTATACCGTTCGACGCATCGACGCCCGGCCTCTCCTTTACCCTGTCGAGCAGCGCGATCGACGCAGCCGTCAACAAGCGTGGCGTCGTCCTCGCGCAGATGTCGATGATTACCGATGAGCTCGAGGCGCAGACGCTCGTCACTCCCGTCGACATGCGGATGCCGCTGCGCGAAAGCTACTTTCTGGCCTGGGACCGAGCGGCACTGCAAAAGCCGCGCGGCCGCGAATTCCGCGACTGGCTCGTCGCCATTTCCCGTCAGCAGGCTTTGGTGTCAGCGCCCAAATGGCCGTTTTAGAAAATCTAAAACGGACCTTAGCGCCGCGATGTTGATGAAAATTTGCGCCTGGTGATAATTTGAGCGGCCACCTTCAATCGGCGGCATGCATAAGGGGAGAGCTCGATGGCGCGAACTGACAAGATGAAACTTGGGACCTTCGTCTACACTTTCGGCTTTCATCCGGCCTCGTGGCTGCATCCGGCCAGCGATGTCGGCGGCGCCAATGACTTCGCCCATCTGCTCGATGTCGCTAAACGATCCGAGGCGGCCAAGTTCGATTTCATGTTCATGGCGGATTCTCCGGCTGCCGCAGTCGGTGATCCGAATGCGCTTGCCCGTATTCCGACCAAGATGAATCGCTTCGAACCCCTCTCACTGCTATCAGCATTGGCCGTCACGACCAGCAATCTCGGTCTCGTTGCGACGGTGTCGACAAGTTATTACGAGCCATACAATGTCGCCCGCCTGTTCGCCTCGATTGACCATCTGAGCAACGGGCGCGTCTGCTGGAACGTCGTCACCTCCGACCATGACGAAACCGGCTACAACTTCAATCGCGAGGGACTTGATCCGCACGCGCTACGCTATGAGCGCGGCAACGAATTCGTCGATGTCGTTTTCGGCCTTTGGGACAGCTTCGAGGAAGGTGCTCTGCTTCTCGACCGCGAAAGCGGTGTCTATTATGACAAGGACAAGCACCACACACTCAATCACAAAGGCAAGCATTTCCAGGTCCGCGGACCCCTCAACATTGCGCGAACGCCCCAGGGCCGTCCCGTCATCGCCCAGGCCGGCGGTTCGGAACCCGGAATGGACATGGCGGCGCGCGCTGCCGAGATCGTCTTCAGCCTCGCGTCGAATATCGAGCGGAACAGGGCCTTCTACGAAAACGTCAAGAGCCGCATGCCGGCCTATGGGCGCAATGCCGACGACCTAAAGATCATGCCGGGCATCGTTCTCAACGTCGGTGAAACGGAAGCCGAGGCAAAGGCGAAGGTCGATTATTTGATCGACAAGATGCATCCTGATGTCGGCCGGTTGATGCTTTCCGAATTCCTGGAAGCGGACTTGCGCGACGTGCCGCTCGATAAGCCCTTCCCCATGGATCGACTTCCGGCGGCGCCGAAGGGGTCACGCGCCTTGTTCGACGAATTGGTCGGTTTCGTCAGGAGCGGCCATACCGTCGGCGAGCTCATCCGGCACTATGCCGAGAAGCATACCGGAAATGGCATTACAGGCACGCCCACCCAGATCGCCGACTTTATGGAGGAATGGTTCGAGACGCGGGCCGCCGATGGCTTTATACTGATGTTCCCGACCCTGCCGTCCAGCCTCGACGATTTCGTGAGGCTCGTGCTGCCCGAGCTTCGCCGCCGCGGTCTGTTCCGCGAGGAATATGAGGGAAGGACCCTGCGCGAAAACCTCGGTCTTTCAATGCCGGCAAATCGCTTTGCCGAAACGCGGACGCCGGCCCGATGAGTGCCGCGGCTTTGATCAGCGAAGCAGATTTCAAGCTTTCGATGCGTCATCTGGCGGGTGCAGTCAGCGTGATCACGGTCGGCGACGGAAAAAACCACACCGGCTTCACCGCAACCTCGGTCTCTTCATTTTCGGCGGAGGTGCCCTCGGTCATCGTCAGTGTCAACCGCGCATCTTCCTCGTGGCCGATATTGCAGCGGTACGGCTGTTTCTGTGTCAACGTGCTCGCAGCCGACCAGCAGCAGGTGGCGCAATCCTTTGCAGGTTTCGACGGACGCAAGGGCATCGAACGCTTCGGTAATGCCGGATGGTATCGCCTCAGGACTGGCGCGCCCGTTCTCGAAAACGCTCTTACCGTGCTGGACTGCAAGCTCGAAACGGCATTCCACCATCATTCCCATGCGATTCTGATCGGACATATTGGCGCTGTCCAAGTCCGACAAGGCATAGGGCCGCTCATCTATTGGCACGGTGGCTATCGTGAACTCCGGCGGAGGTCGATTGCCGCGTTCTAGCGGAGCCGCTCCGACAATAGCCCTATCGAGGCAACATCCGCATTGGCAAAGGCAAGTCTGAGGTAATGCTCTTGTCTCTCGCCGAAATAGGCGCCCGGCAAACAGACGATGCCTGATTCCCTGGCGAGTCTTTCGGCGACCTCTGAAGATGATCGATCGGCGAAAGGGTGGCGGACGAAGGCGAAATAGGCGCCGATCGCTCCTATTTCCCAATCATGCAAGCTGGAAAAGACCAGCTTTAACGCATCCGCCCGGCGCGCGATTTCCACCCGGTTGCCGGCCCGCCAATCGGCAAGCGCGGGGATAGCCGATGCAACGGCGATCTGAGCCGAGCGCGGTGCGCAGATCTGCATATTGTCCATCACCTTGGCGATCTCGGCGACGAGCTTGGGTCCTGCCGTGATGGCACCCAGCCTGTGGCCGGGGATGCAAAAGGATTTCGAAAAACTGTAAAGAAGGACGACCGTGTCCTCCCATCCCGGCTCGGACAGGAGTGAGTGCGGCCGGCCGTAATCCTCGCCCAGGAAATCGCGATAGGTTTCATCAAGGATCAGCCAGGTGCCATACTTCCGGCAAAGAACAAAAAGCTCGTGCAGCAGGCTTGGCGGATATACCGCTCCGGTGGGATTGCTGGGTGAGACGACTGCCAGCACCTTGGCGCCGGCAGCAAGTGCTGCTTCGGTCGAACTCGGATCAGGCAGAAAACCGCTGGCAGGATCGCACTCAACCAATCGACGTCCGATCCCCAGCATCGACAGCGTCGTATCGTGATTGAAATAGAAGGGATTGGTGAGAGCCACCGTGTCGCCCGCGCCAGCAAGGGCGATCGCCGCGCACATGAACGCCTGATTGCAGCCGGCGGTAATGTGGATATTCCCTTCGGAAAGGTCGGCGCCGTAAAGCGCGGCGAGATGTGCTGCATAGGCCTTGCGTAACACGGGCTCGCCTTCGATCGGACCGTAGCCTGTCATCGCCTGCTGTCCGGCCGCCTCGGCAAGCAGGCGAAGCATCTCCGGATGGGCGGCATAGCCGGGTACGGCTTGCGATAGATCGATGAGCGGCCCCTTGTTTCCTTTATATTCGCGGCTCCAGGCAATGACGGAAGGAATGGGCGGGGCCGAGAGTCGGGAAACACGTAAATTGGGTTTTGCAGCGATCATGTCGATTTCTCTTTGATGGCAATTGCTACAACGATACCAATTACCTTCTCAACCCCTTTGTCGGCTGACGGAACAGAAGCGGAGACATATGCGCATGGCGTGGGACAAAAACCGACTCGAACAGTTGCGCGCAGATTTCGCGGACGCCAATGGTGGTGAGATATTCGATGAGAAGTTTCGGAAAGTGGCGGAGAAGATCATCTCCAAGAACGGCACGAGACTGAATCGCAGATTGCCTGGTAGGGCGTTCGCCATCGCAATGCCTTGAGGTGCTTGGCACAGTTATAGGCTGTGACGAAGGCAAGGACATGGGCTTTCAGGCTTTCGAGATTAACGCGACGCTACCCAGTCGTGCCAATCGCTTTCGCTGCCGTTGAACACATTGAGGTCGATCTTGCCGTCGACGCCGTCGGAGAGGCCGGAGCCGGAATACTGCCAGAACACCCACTTGCGGCCGGGATAGACCTTGGAGGGGTGAGCGGCTACCGAGCGCAGCCAGAAGGGATAGTCAAGCATCTGGCCCTTCAGATTGTCGCGATAGAAGTCCGGCGCCGTGTAGATGATCGGGCGCTGGCCGTAATGCCGCTCGAGCTTGTCCATGAAGACCTGCATCTTTTCCCGGACGCGAGCGGGGGAGATGCGCCGCTTGCAGCTCGATTCACCGTTCCACTCGACGTCGATGACGGGCGGGAGGGCGTTGGCTTCCTTCGGAACGTTGCGGATGAACCAGTCGGCCTGTTCGCCGGCTGTCCGGCACCAGTAGAAGAAGTGATAGGCGCCATGTTTCAGCCCGGCTTCCTTGGCGCGGCGCCAATTCTTCTTAAACATCGGGTCGAGGTGATCGCCGCCGTCCGTCGCCTTGATGTAGACGAAGTTGGCGCCCTGCTGGCGCAAAGTCTCCCAGTCGATCTCGCCCTGCCAGCGCGACACGTCGACGCCATGCACGGCAAGCTTTCTCGGCGAAGTTCTGCCGAAGTTGATCGGTTTGGCATCGCGGAAGCGGTGGCTATAGATTCGCGAGCGTTTGGGGGAATTCGGGCCGGCGTCAGGATCGACATCCGGGGCATCGGGCATCAGCATCGCGACAGGCCTTTCCGTCGGCATCGGCATGCCGACCGGCCTGTCGGCAGGCGCGAGCGCTTGCGGCTCCGGAACGGGCCCTGTCCAGCTCAGCGCCTGCTGCGGCGGGCTTGCCTGTGGCGCAGGGTCGCCGACAGCAGCAGCCGGTATCGGGCCGTTCGGTTTGGTGATCGCATTGGTCGTTTCTGCCGACGGCACAGGGGTGAGCACATCTTCGGCGCCCGAGCTTGCGGCGCATCCCGACAGGATCAGGGTGGCGAGGAGGATTGCTGGCAATGCCGATGGACGCATGAGAACCTGCACGCAAAACAAAGGTCGACGGCAACATTCCCGATGAAGAAAAACCGCCCATTTCGAATTGCTAACAGAGACTTGCTAAGAAAGGTTAAATTTGAACCCTGTGCCTCGCAGGGCTGTGTCAGGGATGGCACGAGCGGTGCATGGAAGGCCGAAGTGTCGGCAGCCCCTCCCGAATTCGTCGGGAAGGGCTTACCAAGTCATGTCATTCCGCCGCTTCGGCGTAGCTTTCCACCGGCGGGCAGGTGCAGATGAGGTTGCGGTCGCCATAGACGTTGTCGACGCGGTTGACAGGTGACCAGTATTTGTCGACGCGGAAGGCGCCGGGTGGGAAGCAGGCCTGCTCCCGGCTGTAGGGGCGATCCCATTCGCCAACGAGGTCTTCGACGGTGTGCGGCGCGTTTTTCAGCGGGTTATTGGCCTTGTCCATGCGTCCTTCCTCAATGGCGCGGGCTTCCTCGCGGATCGCCAGCATCGCCTCGCAGAAGCGGTCGAGCTCGGCCTTGGTCTCGCTTTCCGTCGGCTCGATCATCAGCGTGCCTGATACCGGCCAGCTCATGGTCGGTGCGTGGAAGCCGCAGTCGATCAGGCGCTTGGCGACGTCGTCGACGGTCACGCCTGCGCTGTCGACCAGTGGACGCGTGTCGATGATGCATTCATGCGCGACGCGCCCGGTCTTCGACTTATAGAGCACGTCATAAGCGCCCTTCAGCCGGGTGGCGATGTAGTTGGCGTTGAGGATCGCCACCTTGGTCGCCTGGGTCAGGCCTTCGCCGCCCATCATCAGGCAGTAGCTCCAGGAGATCGGCAGGATCGAGGCCGAGCCGAAGGCCGCCGCCGATACGGCACCCGGCCGCCCATCGGTTTCCGGATGACCCGGGAGGTAGGGCGCCAGGTGCGCCTTGACGCCGATCGGGCCCATGCCGGGGCCGCCGCCGCCATGCGGGATGCAGAAGGTCTTGTGCAGGTTGAGGTGCGACACGTCGGAGCCGATGTCACCGGGGCGGGACAGGCCGACCATGGCGTTCATGTTGGCGCCGTCGAGATAGACCTGGCCGCCGTGCTGATGCACGAGATCGCAGATTTCCTTGACTGTCTCCTCGAACACGCCGTGCGTCGAGGGATAGGTGATCATGCAGCAGGAGAGGTTTGCTGCGTGCTCTTCAGCCTTGGCGCGGAAGTCGTCCATGTCGATGTCGCCGTTCTCACGGACCTTGACGACGACAACCTTCATGCCGACCATCTGGGCGGAAGCGGGGTTGGTGCCGTGTGCCGATGTCGGAATCAGGCAGACGTCGCGATGACCGTCGCCATTGGCGATATGATAGTTGCGGATCGTCAGCAGGCCGGCATATTCGCCTTGCGCGCCGGAATTCGGCTGCATCGAGAAGGCGTCGTAGCCGGTGACGGCGCAGAGCTTTCCCGTGAGGTCATCCAGCATCTCGCGATAGCCGAGCGCCTGGTCCGATGGCACGAAGGGATGGATATCGGAAAATTCCGGCCAGGTGATCGACAGCATTTCCGCCGTCGCATTGAGCTTCATCGTGCAGGAGCCGAGCGGGATCATCGCGCGGTCGAGCGCGAGGTCACGGTCGGAGAGCCGCCGGATGTACCGCGTCATCTCGCTTTCAGCCCGGTTCATGTGGAAGATCGGGTGGGTGAGATAATCGCTGGTCCTGAGGAGGTCCTTCGGCAGGCGGTAGGAAGGCTCGAAATCCGCGACGGCGAAATTGCCGCCGAAGGCGCGCCATACCGCTTCGAGTGTCGCGGGCCGCGTGCGCTCGTCGAGGCTCATGCCGATCTTCGTTTCGCCGACCTTGCGCAGATTGACGCCTTCGGCGACGGCAGCGCGTAGGATCAGGCCCTGCATATGGCCGACATCGACAGTGATCGTATCGAAGAAGCTTTCCGGCTCGACCTTGTAGCCGAGCTTCTCCAGGCCCTTGGCCATCAGCACGGCCTTCTGGTGCACCTGCTGGGCGATCGCCTTGATGCCCTTCGGGCCGTGGAAGACCGCATACATCGAGGCCATGACAGCAAGCAGCACCTGGGCGGTGCAGATGTTGGAAGTCGCTTTCTCCCGGCGGATGTGCTGTTCGCGGGTCTGCAGCGACAGTCGATAGGCGCGGTTGCCGCGAGCATCGACGGAAACGCCGACGAGGCGGCCGGGCATGGAGCGTTTGATGGCGTCCTTGACCGCCATATAGGCGGCGTGCGGACCGCCGTAGCCGACCGGAACGCCAAAACGCTGCGAAGAGCCGACGGCGATATCGGCGCCCATCTCGCCCGGCGATTTCAGCAGCGTCAGCGCGAGAATATCGGCGGCAACGATTGCGATGGCGCCAGCCTGGTGCAGGCGCGCAATCAGGCCGGTGAAGTCATGCAGGTGACCGTGCGTGCCGGGATATTGGAAGATCGCGCCAAAGACGTCGACGGGATCGAGATCGGTGAAGGGATTGCCGACGATGACCTGCCAGCCAAGCGGCTCGGCACGGGTGCGAATGAGGGCGATGGTCTGCGGATGGCAATCGGCATCGACGAAGAAGGCTTTCGACTTCGACTTCGAAACGCGCTCGGCCATCGCCATGCCTTCGGCGGCGGCGGTCGCCTCGTCAAGCAGCGAGGCGTTGGCGACGTCGAGGCCGGTCAAGTCGCAGATCATCGTCTGATAGTTGAGCAGCGCTTCGAGACGGCCTTGGCTGATCTCAGGCTGATAGGGCGTATAGGCCGTGTACCAGGCGGGGTTTTCCAGAATATTGCGCTGAATGACCGGCGGCGTGATCGTGCCGTAGTAGCCCTGGCCGATCAACGAGACCAGCACCTTGTTCTTGTTTGCCGTCTCGCGCAGCTTGTCGAGCGCTTCGCGCTCGGTCATCGGCGCGCCCCAGACGAGCGGCGCCTTCTGACGGATGGCGGGCGGCAGCGTCGCGTCGATCAGGCCGTCGAGGCTGTCATAGCCGATCACCTTCAGCATCTCGGTCATCTCGGTCGGCGAGGGGCCGATGTGACGGCGATTGGCGAAATCGTAGGGCTGATAATCGGTGAACTGGAATTCGGTCGGCGTCGTCATTACGCGGTGAGCTCCTTGTAGGCGGCCTCATCGAGCAGACCATCGGCATCGGCGGGGTTCTTGAGCTTCAGCTTGAAGAACCAGCCGGTGCCTTGAGGGTCGGAGTTGATGAGCGAGGGGTCGGCGACGATCGCCTCGTTGACCGCGGTGATCTCGCCATCGAGCGGACAATAGACCTCGGAGGCCGCCTTGACGGATTCAACGGTCGCCGCGTCGTCGTTCTTGGCGAAGCTCTTGCCCACTTCAGGCAGTTCGACGAAGACAAGATCGCCCAGCTGTTCGACGGCATAAGTGGTGATGCCGACGGTTGCGACATCGCCGTCAAGTTCGAGCCATTCATGTTCAGCGGTAAATTTCAGCATGGAAATATCCTCTCGGGAAACAGGGTTTCAGCGTTTGTAGGTCGGCTTGACGAAGGGTAGGGCGGAGACGGTGACCGGCAGGAACTTGCCGCGCACCTCGGCGTAGACAAGGGTCCCTACGGTGGAATGGGAGACGGGCACGTAGCCCATAGCGACGGGACCTTCGACGCTGGGGCCGAAGCCGCCCGACGTGACTTCACCGATTTCGACCTTGCCCTCGGCATCGGCGTAGAGCTTGGCATGGCCGCGCACCGGCGCCTTGCCCTCCGGCTTGAGGCCGACACGGCGGCGGGCGGCGCCGTTTTCGAGTTCGGAGAGGATGCGGCCGGAGCCCGGAAAGCCGCCGGCGCGTGCGCCGCCGGTGCGGCGTGCTTTCTGCATCGCCCATTCGAGCGCTGCCTCGACCGGCGAGGTGGTGGTGTCGATATCGTTGCCGTAAAGGCAGAGGCCGGCTTCCAGACGCAGGGAGTCACGGGCGCCGAGGCCGATCGCCTGGACGTCCGGATGTTCGAGCAACCGCATAGCGACATCTTCGGCCTTGTCGGCCGGGACGGAAATTTCGAAGCCGTCCTCGCCACTATAGCCGGAGCGCGAAACCAGGCAGGAAACGTCGTGCAGCCGGCAGTGGCGTACATCCATGAATTTCATCGCCGCGACGTCGGCCCAGAGCTCGGCGAGAACCTCGACGGCGCGCGGTCCCTGCAGCGCGATCAAGGCGCGGTTCAGAAGCGTGATGTCGCACTGGTCGCCGATGTGGGTCTGCAGATGGGCCAGATCGGCCTCCTTGCAGGCGGCGTTGACGACAACGAAAAGGTGGTCGTCGACGTGTGTGATCATCAGATCATCGAGGATGCCGCCGGTGTCGTCGGTAAAGAAGCCGTAACGCTGGCGGCCGGCCGGGAGCCCGAGAATATCGACCGGCACCAGGCTTTCCAGCGCCAGCGCCGCATCCTCATAGCTGCCCGACTTCGCCTTCACGATGACCTGGCCCATGTGGGAGACATCGAAGAGGCCAGCCTCGGCGCGGGTATGAAGATGTTCCTTCATGACGCCCGCCGGATATTGCACTGGCATGTCGTAACCAGCAAACGGCACCATGCGGGCGCCGAGCGAAAGATGCAGGGCATGCAGCGGGGTTTTCTTGAGGGCAGCAGTATCGTCCAAACGACGCCTCCGGGGTTTGCGCCTCTTATTAAGGCGCGGGCTCAAATCTGAAGGCGCGGCTGCGCGCTTCTCTCCTGAGCCCCCTCTGTCCCTTTGCCTGAGATTGTTATCCCTTCGGCGAGCGTTTCGAAAACGCTTCTCTCCAGAGTTCCGTCTGCCCCCTTGCTGGTCCTTTGGCCTGAGAGTTTCCGGGGCGGTTGCTCCTTCGGCACCGGTGGCAGAAGCACCGGATTCTCCCAACAGGGTTGGCCGCAATTATCCGGCGGGCGCAGCGCTTGGCAAGGCCAAATGTCGTGACCTGACAAATTTTTGTCGCCAAAGTCAGGGAAGGGCGCGATCTGCGGCAAATCTGCTTTTGCATTCGGCTGGGAAAACGGCTATCGCGACATGCTGTTGAAGGGGATCTCATGCGGCAGACAGGACTGAAAGCGACGCTCTTCCTGCGCATGCTTTGCGCCTTGGGCTTGCTTTTGCTCGGATTCGCCCATCAAGCGCCGCAGGCTGTCGCTTCCGATGGTTATGATGCCGCGGCCTACGTGCTACCCGACGGCAGCTTTGCCTCGCTCTGCGTCACCGTGAAGGAGGCCGAAGGCAAGACTGTCGGCTTCAAGCCGAATTGCGAAGCCTGCCGGCTGTCTGCATCGGTGATCCTGCCGACGCCGGATGCGGGTTGGTGGCTGGAGCGAAAGCTCGCCTCGCTGATCAACCCGCCGATCGGGACTTCAGCCGTTGCCGCTGTCAGTACTGTAGACCGGCCGAATTCGCGCGGGCCTCCGGCCCTCATCTGATCTGCCTCCGCAACCTATACGCAAAATGCCGGTTCGCCCGAAGAAGTTCGCGGCCGGCGAGGAGATATCGATGAAAACAATCAAGACTTTCGCGCTTGCCGCGCTTCTTTCCGCAACTGCCTTCGCAGGCGCCGAGGCGCATGTCACCTTCCTCGACAAGGAGGCGAAGCTCGACAGCACCATTCTTGCGACGCTGCAGGTGCCGCACGGCTGCGATGGCAAGGCGACCACGGAAGTGCGGGTCAAACTGCCGCAAGGCTTCGTCTTCGCCAAGCCGCAGCCGAAGGCCGGCTGGGAACTCGAGGTAATCAAGGGCGACTACGAGAAGAGCTACGACAATCACGGCGACAAGGTGAAGACGGGCGCCATCGAGATCCGCTGGAAGAACGGCAATCTCTCCGATGATTTCTACGATACCTTCGTCATCCAGGGCAAGGTGTCGGGCGTCGAAGCCGGCAGCTCGCTTGCCTTTCCGGTGACGCAGCTGTGCGGCGATAAGGTCACGGCCTGGGATCAGGTGGCTGGAGAAGGCGGCGATCCGCACGCGCTGAAAAGCCTGGCGCCGCTCCTGAAGGTCGTTGCCGGTGATGATCATGGCCACGACCATGACGATATGGCCGGGATGAACATGTCCGGAATGTCCGCCATGCCCGGCATGGACATGTCGGCAGCAATGCCAGCCGGCGACACAGTCAAGGCCGGCGACCTCGAAATCTCCGGCGCCTTCGCCAAAGCGATGCTGCCCGGCCAGCCGGTCGGCGGCGGCTTTTTCACGGTGAAGAACAACGGCAAGATGGATGATCGCCTGCTCTCCATCAGCTCGCCCGCGGCGGGCGAGGTTCAGATCCACGAGATGGCTACCAAGGACAATGTCATGCGGATGCGCCAGCTGAAGGATGGCATCGCCATTGCCGCGGGCGAAACGGTCAAGCTCGAGCCCGGCGGCCTGCATCTGATGTTTCAGAAGGTGAAGACGCCATTTAAACAGGGTGACACGGTGCCGGTGACGCTGAGCTTCGAGAAAGCTGGCAAGGTCGATCTGGTGCTGCAGGTGCTGTCGGCCCAGGGCAAGTAGGGCCGGCCGATTCACACAGAGAGCCTGCGGTTGCGATTACAGCTGCGGGCTTTCTATTCGAAGCGGCTTGTCTGTTAGACATCCTCGTAGGATTGCAGCGCCTGCCGCAGGCCTGTCTGTGGTTGCTGGTTGCCCTTTGCCATCAGGTCGAGCGCCACCTCCGTCGACTGGATGATGCTGGAAGGCTCCTCGGCCTGATCGGACGCCCCGCCGTTCAATTGCCGGTCAGCGATGCGCTTTGCATCACGCGCCGCCGTGCTCGTAGCGACGCGCTGGGGGATCCTCAGCGATTCGAAGGCAATGGCGGCGGTGTTGGCCGATATGGACAGGAGCTGCGTCATGCCGTCACGATATTCGCATGGTCTTGGTGCTATCGTAACAAAATCATTGGCATTTTACCGAGTGGCAAGAATTCGCGCGGTTCCATTGGAGTCGTCGCCGAACTGAGGTAAATCCGGCTTATGATTCAGGCTTTCCTTGTCGCGCTGGGCGGCGCAATCGGTTCCGTCCTCAGATATTATGTCGGCCAATGGGCGCTAAAGCTCATGGGGCCGGCCTTTCCCTGGGGCACTCTTGCCGTCAATGTCGTCGGCTGCTTCGTCATCGGTGTCTTCGCCGAACTGGTCGCGCGGAAGTTCAACGCATCGATGGAACTGCGCCTGCTGCTGATCACCGGCTTTCTCGGCGGCTTCACCACCTTCTCTGCTTTCTCGCTCGATGCCATCTCGCTCTTCGAGCGCGGCGAGGCTGTCGCCGGCGGCCTCTACATAGCAGCGAGCGTCGGCCTTTCGATGGCGGCCGTGTTCGCGGGCCTCGCCATCATGCGCGCTTTGGTCTGATTCCGGTTTCCGTTTTGCATGAAAATGCTCTAAGGCTGCGGCAAGAACGCCGGCTTGGCCCGCGCTGCAATTTCCGAAAGACTATTCATGGCTGGCATAGAACATATCAAGGTTGAAGCCGACGAGGCGGGCATGCGGCTCGATCGCTGGTTCAAGGTGCATTTTCCCGGGCTGGGCTTCGGGCCGCTGCAGAAGCTGCTGCGCTCCGGCCAGATACGCGTCGACGGCGGACGGGTGAAATCGGACGCACGCGTGCAGCCCGGCCAGACGGTACGCGTGCCGCCGCTCGATGTCGACGCCAAGCTGAAAACCGGGCCGATCGCCGGCAAGGATCTCAAACATTCCACGGATTTCGACCTCCTGTCACGCATGGTGCTGCACGAGGACGAAAAGGTGATTGTCCTCAACAAACCGCCCGGCCTTGCCGTCCAGGGCGGCTCCGGCGTCGCCAGGCATATCGACCAGATGCTGGAGGCCTGGACCAGCCCGAAGGGCGAGAAGCCGCGGCTCGTCCACCGCCTCGACCGCGATACGTCAGGCGTGCTCGTCATCGCCCGTACCCGGGGTGCGGCACAGAAGCTGACCGCCGCCTTCCGCGAGCGTGATACGAAGAAGACCTATTGGTCTCTGGTCAAAGGCGTGCCGCGCAAGCGTGAGGACAAGATTTCGACCTGGCTCGTCAAAGAGCCGACCGCTGATGGCGACCGCATGCGCATCGCCAAGCATGGCGAAGACGGCGCCGATCATGCCGTGTCCTACTACCGCATCGTCGAGACGGCGGCGCAACGTCTCGCCTGGCTGGAGATGGAGCCCTATACAGGGCGCACGCACCAGCTGCGTGTCCATGCCTTGCATATCGGCCATCCCATCATCGGCGATCCCAAATATTTCGACGACGATCCGAACTGGGATTTTCCCGGCGGTATCCAGAAGCGGCTGCACCTGCACGCCCGCCATATCGACATCCCGCATCCCTCAGGGGGGCGCCTGCGCGTCACCGCGCCTCTGCCGCCGCATATGGTGCAGAGCTGGAACCTGCTCGGCTTCGATGAAAATTCGGCTCCCATCCTGGACGACCAAGAATGAAACTTGCGCTTTTTGATTGCGACGGCACCTTGGTCGACAGTGCCGGGCTTATCCATGAAACCATGCGGCGCACCTTCGAGAAGTTCGGCAAGGCTGAGCCGCGATTTGAGGACACCAAGGCCATTATCGGCCTGTCGCTGGATATCGCCATTGCCCGCATGCAGGGCAAGCCGCACGTCGGGCAGGAAGACGTCGAGATGACGGCGCATTACAAATCGCTGTTTACCATCGTGCGTCAGGATCTCGACTACCGGGAGCCGCTGTTTGCCGGAATCCGCGAGATGATCGATGCGATCAGCGGCCGCGAGGATCTGCTGATCGGGGCGGTGACGGGTAAATCCCGCCGCGGTTTGAAGCTCGTAATGGACACGCACGGCTTCGACAGGCATTTCGTCGTTGCGCGCACCGCCGACGACTGCCCCTCCAAGCCGCATCCGGCAATGGTGACGGAATGTTGCGACGAAACCGGGATGAATGCCGCCGATACCATTGTCATTGGCGATGCGGTTTACGATATGCAGATGGCAAAGGCTGCCGGCGCAAAAGCGATCGGTGTTGCCTGGGGCTATGCCAGCGTGGATGAACTGATCGCCAACGGCGCCGATGCGATCGCCTATCATCCGAACGAGATATTGCGCCATTTTTCTTGAGGTGAGCCCATGCGCGATCTGCTGAACGATCTTTCCGAGGGTCTGAGCCATCCCGATCCCATCCGTCGGGCGCAGATCCAGATGAAGAAGCCGCTGCCGAAGCGTTTCTATACCGACGTGGCGGTCGCCGATCACGAGGGCAGCTTCGCGATCACGCTCGACGGCAAGTCGGTGCGCACGCCGGCACGTCAGGTTCTTGCCGTTCCCACAGAGGCGCTCGCACAGCTTGTCGCCGCCGAATGGCGTGGGCAGGGCGAGGAAATCGATCCGGTCACCATGCCGGTGACCCGGCTGGTCAACACCGCGCTCGATGGCGTGGCAACCAATACGCAGGCCATCTTCGAAGACATTCTCCGCTTTTCCTCGAGCGACCTCATCTGCTACCGCGCCGACACGCCGGAGCTGTTGGTCGAGCGCCAGAGGGAGCATTGGGACCCGGTAATCGACTGGGCCGCCCACGATCTCGGCGCCCGTTTCATCCTCGTCGAAGGGGTGATGCCTCACGAACAGCCGCGAGAGGCGACCGCGGCCTTCGCCGTGACACTGGCGCGGCATCAGAGTCCCATGGCGCTCGCTGCCCTCCATACGGTCACGACGCTGACCGGCTCGGCGATCCTGGCGCTCGCGTTTGCCGAGGGCCGGCTGACGGCGGAGGAGGCGTGGTCGCTTGCTCATCTCGACGAAGACTGGACGATCGAGCATTGGGGGCGGGACGAGGAAGCCGAGGAGCGAAGAGCCAAGCGCTTCGCCGAGTTCAAGGCGGCAGCGGATGTTTTTTTCGCCCTAAGCACCTGAAACATATTGCCTTCCCAGACATTATGGCGAAATCTGCGACTCCAACGGGGTGGTGCGGGATTTTGCGATGGATTGGCTGAGGTCGAGTTTTTGCCGGACCGTGCTCGTCTGTATTGCGCTGACGGCCTGCGGCAGCCTCTCGGCCAACAAGCCGAAGGCACCGCTCTATGATGTGCGCAGCGCTGTCGTTCTCTCCGGCCCGAACATCCCCGCCGAGCTGCTTGCCGGGATCAACGACCGCGTCAATGCCGCAATCAATGCAACGCTGCGCGACACCGTGCTGCCGCGGGTGGTGCTGACAATTCGCGTGGTTTCGATTGAGAAGGGACTCGGTTTCCAAAAGGACCGCAACGTCGCCAAAATCAGGGTTGATGCGGCTTCGGTCGACGACGGCTCGGTGATTGCCGTCAGCGCCTTCGACGTAACCAGTATGGCCGCCGACCCGAAACTTGCCGACGACATCATGGCCGAGGACGTCGCTGCACGGATCCGCTCGGTTTTCTCGCTCAGCGGACGCAGCCGCTAGCGCATATCGACCGCGAGAGCGGCGAGGGGAGATCGCATGAAGGAAATTCTTGAAGAACTGGAACGCCGCCGCGGCATCGCGCGTCTCGGCGGTGGCAAGGAGCGGATCGATGCTCAGCACAAGCGCGGCAAGCTGACGGCGCGCGAGCGCATCGACCTCTTCCTCGACGAGGGCACCTTCGAAGAGTTCGACATGTTCGTGGAGCACCGCTCCACCGATTTCGGCATGGATAAGAGCCGTATCGCCGGCGACGGCGTCGTCAGCGGGTGGGGCACGGTCAACGGCCGCACGGTCTTCGTCTTCGCCAAGGACTTCACCGTCTTCGGTGGCTCGCTTTCGGAAGCGCATGCCGAGAAGATCATGAAGGTGCAGGACATGGCGCTGAAGAACCGCGCGCCGATCGTCGGCATCTACGATGCCGGCGGCGCCCGCATCCAGGAAGGGGTCGCCGCGCTTGGCGGTTATGCCGAAGTCTTCCAGCGCAATGTGCTTGCCTCGGGCGTCATTCCGCAGATCTCGGTGATCATGGGCCCCTGCGCCGGCGGCGACGTCTATTCGCCTGCGATGACCGATTTCATCTTCATGGTGCGCGACACCTCCTACATGTTCGTCACCGGTCCCGATGTGGTGAAGACCGTGACCAACGAGACGGTGACAGCTGAGGAGCTTGGCGGCGCTACGGTGCACACGACACGCTCATCGATCGCCGACGGCGCCTATGAGAATGATGTCGATACGCTGTTGCAGGTGCGCCGGCTGATCGATTTCCTGCCGCTTTCGAACACGTCGCCGTTGCCGGAGATCGAATGTTACCAATCGGTGACCGAGACCGATGCGTCGCTCGATACGCTGGTGCCGGCGAGCGCCAACAAGCCTTACGATATCAAGGAGCTGATCCGGAAGGTGGCGGACGAGGGGGATTTCTTTGAGATCCAGGAGAGCTTCGCCAAAAACATCGTCTGCGGCTTCGGCCGCGTCGAGGGCTCCACCGTCGGTTTCGTCGCCAACCAGCCGATGGTGCTGGCCGGCGTGCTCGACAGCGACGCCTCGCGTAAGGCGGCGCGCTTCGTGCGCTTCTGCGACTGCTTCAACATTCCGATCGTCACCTTCGTCGACGTGCCGGGTTTTCTGCCGGGCACGGCACAGGAATATGGCGGCCTTATCAAGCATGGCGCCAAGCTGCTCTTCGCCTACGCGGAGGCGACGGTGCCGAAGCTCACCGTCATCACCAGGAAAGCCTTTGGTGGCGCCTATGACGTGATGGCCTCAAAACATTTGCGGGGGGACCTGAATTATGCCTGGCCGACGGCGCAGATCGCCGTGATGGGCGCCAAGGGCGCGGTCGAGATCATCTTCCGCAAGGATATTGCCGATCCGGAGAAGATCGCCGCCCATACGAAAATGTACGAGGACAGGTTCCTGTCGCCCTTCGTCGCTGCCGAGCGCGGTTATGTGGACGAGGTGATCATGCCGCATTCGACCCGGCGGCGGCTGGCGCGCGGCCTGAAGATGCTGCGCAACAAGGATCTCGCCAATCCCTGGAAAAAACACGACAACATCCCGCTCTGATATCTGGCCGCGTTGCCTGCTGTCGAAAAAGTGAACGGCCGTCAGCGATCCGTGTGTTCAATCGTGGCCGGAGACGGGCTAACGCTCGGCTGCAATTTCTTTAATGGAGAGGTTTAATGTCAATTTTCGAGCGTCTTTCCGCCTATCGCCCCTATGGGCTAGCCGCTCTCAGAATCATCACCGCGCTGCTGTTTATCGAGCACGGCACCATGAAGCTTTTCGGCTTTCCGGCGTCACAAATGTCAGGTTCGCTGCCGCCGCTGATGTTGTTTGCGGCCCTTCTGGAACTGGTCGGTGGCATCCTCATTCTCGTCGGCCTGCTGACGCGGCCTGTGGCCTTCCTGCTGGCGGGCGAAATGGCGGTTGCCTATTTCATGGCGCATGCACCCAACAGCTTCTTCCCGGCCGTCAACCAGGGTGACGCGGCAATCCTGTTCTGCTTCGTCTTCCTTTACCTGTTCTTCTCCGGTCCCGGCGCCCTTGCCGTCGATAACCGGAAGACGGCTTGAAATGAACATTGTTTGCGGGGCGTTTCGGCGCCCCGCAGCGTTTCGGAATCAGGCGGTGAGCTTGAGGCCGGTGATGCCGGCGACGATCAGTGCAATACAGGCAAGACGGGAGACACTTGCCCCATCGCCGAGCAGCCAAATGCCCAGGAGCACGGTGCCGACCGTGCCGATGCCGGTCCACACCGCATAAGCGGTGCCGATCGGCAGGTACTTCACCGCCAGGCCGAGCAGGACGACGCTCACCACCATGGAAATGACGGTCAGCGCCGTCGGCAGCGGCCGCGTGAAACCCGCGGTGTATTTAAGGCCGATCGCCCAGCCACATTCGAAAAGGCCAGCGAGAAAAAGCAGAAACCAGGCCATACACCTCTCCTTGTTCAAGAGCGAGGCCGTCCCCGCGACGGTTGCATCCTCAGGACGCCGCAGTCGTCTGCGATAGTGCCTATATCAGTGAGGGAACGGCTGTCTTCAAGGTAGGAATCGGCATGGCTGCCATGCCACCCGTTTCTTGCCGGCCGCCAGAGAGGTCATGACTGGCCGCCGGCCTCGGCGGAAAGGCTCTTGGCACGGCGGCAGAGGCGGTCGAAAGTTTCGAGGAATCGCGAGCGGTCTTTCGGGCTGAAGGCGGCGTTGTAACCTTTGCTTTCCCCGGTTTCGCGCAAATGCGCACCGAGATCGCGCATGGCGCTCGCCATGCCGATATTAGTCTCGTCGAAGACACGCCCGGTCGGACCGCTGACGAAGGCGCCGGCGGCGACGCAGCGCACTGCAAGCGGCACGTCGGCGGTAACGACGACGTCGCCGGCGCCGGCGCGCTCGGCGATCCAGTTATCGGCGGCATCGAAGGCATTGGAGACGATGACGTTGTGGACCATCGGGTCGCGGGACGGGCGCAGGCCGGAATTGGCGACGAACGTGACTTCGAGGCAGTGGCGTTCGGCAACCTTCAGGATCTCCGGCTTCACCGGGCAGGCATCGGCGTCGACATAGATCATGGCGGTGTCCTCATGCCATCTGAATGGCCGGCCGTCTGACCATATCGATATGGGGAATGCCGTCTTCCAGATATTCCTGCGACGTCCCGACAAAGCCGAAGGATTCGTAGAAGCGGCGCAGATGGGCCTGCGCTGACAAGGCAATCGGATTTGCCGGATAACGCCGCTCACAGGCGGTGATCGATTCACGCATCAATGCGTCGCCCAGACGTTTGCCGCGATGGGCAGGCGAGACGACGACGCGGCCGATCTTGGACGGGTCCTGCGGCTCATGCGGTTTGAGGATCCGCGCCGCCGCCAGGAGGTCACCGCCCTCCAGCAGTCTGAGATGCAGGGCATCGATGTCCTTGCCGTCGAGTTCCGGATAGGGACAGTTCTGCTCGACGACGAAGACATCGACCCGCATTCGCAGGAGGTCGTAGAGCTCCCGCGCGGGGAGCTCATCGAGAGTCCTCAGATCGACCCGGTAGCTTGCTGCAGGCATCAGTAGACCACCACGCCGCGGATGCTTTCGCCCCTGTGCATCAGGTCGAAGCCCTTGTTGATGTCTTCGAGCGGCATGGTGTGGGTGATCATCGGATCGATCTGGATCTTGCCCTGCATGTACCAGTCGACGATCTTCGGCACGTCGGTACGGCCGCGCGCGCCGCCGAAGGCAGTGCCCATCCAGTTGCGACCGGTCACCAGCTGGAACGGACGTGTCGAGATCTCCTGGCCGGCGCCGGCCACGCCGATGATGACCGATTTGCCCCAGCCGCGATGGCTGGCCTCCAGCGCCTGGCGCATCACCTTGGTGTTGCCGGTGCAGTCGAAGGTGTAGTCGGCGCCACCGATCAGGTCGCCGCCCCGCTTGGTCATGTTGACCAGATAGGGCACGATGTCGTCGCCGACCTCCTTCGGATTGACGAAATGCGTCATGCCGAACTTCTCGCCCCAGGCCTTGCGATCCGGATTGATATCGACGCCGATGATCATGTCGGCGCCGGCAAGCCGCAGGCCCTGAATGACGTTCAGGCCGATGCCGCCGAGGCCGAAGACGATCGCCGTCGATCCGACCTCGACCTTGGCGGTGTTGATGACGGCGCCGATGCCGGTGGTGACGCCGCAGCCGATGTAGCAGACCTTGTCGAAGGGCGCGTCGGGGTTGATCTTGGCGAGCGCGATCTCCGGCAGCACCGTGTAATTGGCGAAGGTCGAGCAGCCCATATAGTGATGGATCTTATCCTTGCCGATCGAAAAGCGCGAGGTGCCGTCCGGCATCACGCCCTGGCCCTGGGTGGCGCGGATGGCGGTGCAGAGATTGGTCTTGCGCGATGTGCAGGAATAACATTCACGGCATTCCGGCGTGTAAAGCGGAATGACATGGTCGCCCTTCTTGACCGAGGTCACGCCCGGGCCGACATCGACGACGATGCCGGCGCCCTCATGGCCGAGGATGGCAGGAAACAGGCCTTCCGGATCGGCGCCCGACAGGGTGAAATCGTCGGTGTGGCAGATGCCCGTCGCCTTGACCTCCACCAGCACTTCGCCAGCCTTCGGCCCCTCCAGTTGCACGGTCATCACTTCAAGCGGTTTTCCAGCCTGAACGGCTACGGCGGCGCGAACGTCCATCTTCCTATCTCCTGCTAATTTGTCGGTTCCCAACTGCTTGCATCGGCCAAGCTTGACATGGCTGGCGAGCAGGGCTCAAGCGAATTCCATGATGACGGCGTCGACGGCCAGGCTTTCGCCGGCGGCGGCATTGATCTTCGAGACGACGAGATCGCGCTCGGCGCGCAAGACGTTTTCCATCTTCATCGCCTCGACGATCGCAAGCGTCTCACCGGCCTTGACCTCCTGACCCTCGGCGACGGCGATGGACACGACCAGGCCGGGCATCGGGCAGAGCAGGAGCCTAGAGGTATCCGGCGGCAGCTTCACCGGCATCAGCCTGTCGAGTTCCGCATGGCGCGGCGAAAAGACCTTGGCGATCAGCGACAGTCCCTGCCAGTTGATGCGCAGGCCGTTGAGGACTGGGCGGATCTGCGCGGCAATATCCTGGTCGCCGACCCTGCCGCTCCAGACCGGATCGCCCGGTCTCCAATCGGTGACAACGCTCCGGCTTTCACCCTCGATCTCCATCTCCATATCGAAAGGAATAGTGACGAGGCCATCGAGCAATCTGACAGCGACGTAGCTGTCTCCTGTTTTGACCACCCAATGCTCCCGCAGTGTGGCCGATGCGGCGCGCAGGCGATCGGCGAAACGTTCGCGGCGGTTCGCTTCGATGAGCGAGGCAGACAGCACGATTGCGGAAAGCATGGCTTCCTCCTGCCGGTCCGGCTTCATCGGCGCGAAACCGTCAGGATATTCCTCGGCAATGAAGCCAGTGGAAAGCCGGCCCTCGCGCCAACGCGGATGTTTCATCAGCGCCGACAGGAAGGGAACATTGTGCTCGATGCCGTCGACGACGAAGCCGTCCAGCGCCCGACCCATGGCCTCGATCGCTTCGCTGCGCGTCGGCGCCCAGGTGCAGAGCTTGGCGATCATCGGGTCGTAATACATCGAGATCTCGGCGCCCTCGTAGACGCCGGTATCGTTGCGGACGACAATGTTGCCGGTCCTTGCTTCGGCCGGAGGCCGGTAGCGTGTCAGGCGGCCGATCGAAGGCAGGAAGTTGCGGTATGGATCTTCGGCATAGAGCCGGCTTTCGATCGCCCAGCCGTCCAGTCTGACATCCTCCTGGCTGAAGCTGAGCGGCTCTCCCGCGGCGATGCGGATCATCTGTTCGACGAGATCAATGCCGGTGATGAGTTCGGTCACCGGATGCTCGACCTGCAGGCGGGTGTTCATTTCGAGGAAATAGAAATTGCGGTCGCGGTCGACGATGAATTCGACGGTGCCGGCGCTCTGGTAATCGACGGCTTTCGCCAGCGCCACCGATTGTTCGCCCATAGCCTTGCGCGTTTTTTCGTCGAGGAAAGGCGAGGGCGCCTCTTCCGCCACCTTCTGGTTCCGCCGCTGGATCGAGCATTCCCGCTCGCCGAGATAGACGACCTTGCCATGCGCATCAGCCAGCACCTGGATCTCGATATGGCGCGGCTCGACGATGAACTTCTCGATGAAGACGCGGTCGTCCCCGAAGGAGCTCTTCGCCTCGGAGCGGGCGCGCTCGAAGCCGTCGCGCACCTCGGCCTCGTTCCAGGCAATGCGCATGCCCTTGCCGCCGCCGCCGGCAGACGCCTTGATCATGACCGGATAGCCGATGCCGCCAGCGATCTTTTCCGCGCGGGCAGCGTCCTCGATGATGCCGAGATGGCCGGGCACGGTGGAGACGCCGGCCGCATTGGCGAACTTCTTCGATTCGATCTTGTCGCCCATCGCCATGATGGCCTTCGGCTTCGGGCCGATGAAGACGATGCCCTGCTTTTCCAGCTCGTCGCAGAAAGAGGCGCGCTCGGAGAGAAATCCGTAACCGGGATGCACCGCCTCGGCGCCGGTCGCCTTGCAGGCGGCGATGATCTTGTCGGCGACCAGGTAGCTTTCCGACGCTGCGGCGGGGCCGATATGGACGGCTTCATCGGCCATTTCGACATGCAGCGCATCCCGATCCGCGTCCGAATAGACCGCAACGGTCGAAATGCCCATGCGGCGCGCGGTCTTGATCACGCGGCAGGCAATCTCGCCGCGATTCGCGATCAGGATTTTCTTGAACATCGAGACTCCACCCAGAAATGCGTTCCGGAGTTTTACGCATAAAACACCGGAACGCACAATTGGGCTTGATACCAGCAGGCGGGAGACGTGAGATTAAGCCGCTTAATGTCAGGCGACGGCCGCTTCCGCGACCGATTCCTCGTCGATGATGCGCAGCCAGCGGCTGCGGGGCGGTTCCGGGCGATCGCGCAGCGTGACCGCGGCCATGATCCCGGCCCAGTGCGGATGGTTGGCGCCCGGCAGCGTTGCCTGCTCGATCTGGTGGAGGACGCCATATTCGGGCGGCGACACGGCGATCACCCCGTCTGCGGCGATGCCTCTGAAGATGCGCATCGCAAAATCGACGTCCTGGCGTGTGATGTTCTTGTGGTCGACGGCGCGCGACAGCTTATAGCCGCCGATGCCGTCTGTAATCGCCAGGCGAAGCTGGTCGAGGGCAAGCGCTCTCAATTCACCCGGGACATCGGCTGAAATCTCCATGACGTGAAGAATGAGCTCAAGCTCCAGCGCCGAGTTGACGATGCCGTCGGTCGTGAACATGCGCATGATCCAGGCAACGTTGATTTCATCAAGCGAGCCCTGCGGATAGGTGTAATGGACGATGAAACCGGCGATCTGCTCTACGAAGAAAGCGTTCCACTCGGCACATTTTTCGGGGCAGGAATTGTTGAGCGCCAACATTGCAACGACATCCTGGGACGTCCGGATGCCTTCGGGGAAAGCATGTTTGCGCAGCAGCACGATATCTTCGGCCATCAGCCGATGCTTGCCGGCCACGACACAGGCCGGAAAAGCGAGACGGAATTCGCTCATGTTTTAACTCCAGGCTTCATCATGAAGCCGGAGACAGTTTTAGCGACTGCGAATTGACGATCCCTCAAGAAGGGGGGTTAACCGCCTGCTGCGCGAATCACGAAGATTTTAGCGATCGCGCCTGCAGCCGCTCTCGCCAGATGATGAAGAGGCCGGATGCGACGATGATGAAAATGCCCATCCATTTGGAGAAATTCGGGAAATCATTGAACAGCGCATAGCCGAGCACTGTGGCCGAGATGATCTCGAAATATTGGAACGGGGCAAGCAGCGACAGCGGTGCAAGCCGGAACGCTCGCACCACCAGCATGTGCGCATATCCTGAGATCGAGCCGAGGGCGAGAAGCAGCGCAAGGCCGAGGCCGGAGGAGGGCAGGGATATGGCGAAGTCCCCATTGCCGGCGCTGCTGCCGACGAGAAGGGCGGCCGCCATGAAGATCGTTCCGCCGATGCCGGCCATCGTCTGCATGGTGAGCGGCGAATCAGCCTCGCCGATCGCGCGATTGAGGAAAAGGTAGAGCGAGAAGAGAAAGGCGCAGGCTACCGGCAGCAGCGCCTTCAGGCCGAAAATCTCGTAACTCGGCTGGATGACGATCATGGCGCCGCCGAAACCGACAGCGATCGCCATCCAGCGGCGCCAGCCGACCTTCTCTCCAAGGAACAGGGCCGACATGGCGGTCAGCATGAAAGGCTCGACGAAATAGATGGCAAATACGTCGGCCAGCGGCATGTATTTGACGGCGACAAAAAACAGCAGGCTCGCTCCCCCGTGCAACACGCCGCGCAGCAGATTCATCCACGGCCGCTTTGCGGAAAGCGCCCTGCGTCCAAAAACAGCAAAGAGAATCGGCAGGGTGCAGGCGATCTGGAAGAAGAAGCGATAGAAGGTGACCTGACCCGGCGACATCGCCTCAAAGGTCGCCATATATTTGGCGATGGCATCCATGGTGGGCAGAATGAACATGGCGCCGGACATGATTGCCAAGCCCTGCAGGGAATTTTGATGGGGCTTTGACATGGCTGCCGATTCTTATGGGAACAGTGCCCATCAATCACGGGAAAGGCGGGCAAATCAAGCCCGTGAAACCCCGCAAACGGTCAGGAGTCATTGACCGTTTCACCAAAAACCGTCTCGAAAGCGGCGCGCAGCCGGATGTCCACATCCGCCATCATGAGGGGAAGGCCGAGATCGACGAGGCTGGTGACGCCATAGGCAGATATCCCGCAGGGCACGATGCCGCTGAAATGATCGAGATCGGGATCGACGTTGAGCGACAGGCCGTGGAAGGTCACCCATTTGCGCAGCCGGATGCCGAGGGCGGCAATCTTGTCTTCAGCCATCGTGCCGTCTGGCAGCAACGGCTTTTCCGGGCGGCGCACCCAGACGCCGACACGATCCTCGCGGCGCTCGCCGCGCACGTTCATCATGTCGAGCGTACGGATGACGACCTCCTCGAGCGCGGCGACAAAGGCGCGTACATCCTGGCGCCTGCGCTTCAGGTCGAGCATGACATAGGCGACGCGCTGACCGGGTCCGTGATAGGTATATTCACCGCCGCGTCCCGTCGCAAAGACCGGAAAGCGATCCGGCTGGACGAGGTCGCCCGCATTGGCGCTGGTGCCGGCAGTATAGAGCGGCGGATGTTCCACGAGCCAGACAAGCTCGTCGCCGCCTTCTCCGATCGCCGCCACCTCGCGCTCCATCGTCTCCACCGCCGCCTCATAGGCAACGAGTCCATCGGCGATGCGCCAGCGCACCGGGCGGGTGCCGAGTTTCGGGAGCATGGAGAATTCGAGATCGGTGCGAAGCATGGCCATTCCTTGCCGCCTGTCCCAAATGCCTGACGAAACAGGGGCGGCAGGAGACCTATATGGACCCGTTTTCCGGCCAATTCAAATGCCGTGAAAGGTTTTCAAAAAAACTGTCATATCGCCCTTGTGCACCCCAAATGCTTTTGCTACATGCTGCCCCGCCGAAGCAAATCGGCACCTACCACGATGCGGTCGTGGCGGAATTGGTAGACGCGCAGCGTTGAGGTCGCTGTGGGGCAACCCGTGGAAGTTCGAGTCTTCTCGACCGCACCATCCCTATCAGGGAAACGTTCGCCGAGCGATAATTTCGGCATCCCTTGATCAGCCCGTGCCTATGATCGCTGCCGTTTCTGCAAAGGATCGGCAAAGCATAAGGGCATTGAGCAAACCATGCGAAAAACGATTCGGTTCTTCGGGCGACTCGCTCGAACTGCGAGATGTTGGGCGGTGGTTTAACCTATTATTAGTTCGACGAATACATAAGACGCTACAATTTCATATCTGCGGAAGTCTTGGGGATGATGGAAAAGAAAGAGGCGGCAGGCTGGTCATTCCTCGATACATATTTCGTCCTCGACATTATCGAGAAGGTGCTCCTGGGCTATCTCTTCGTTGCGATCGTTATGCGTGTCATGCCCCAGATGCAGGACAATCGGGCGATCATTGACTGTTTGTTGCTGATTTCGGAAGGAGCCGCCGCCTTTCTGATCCTGACGCGCCGGCCTACTCGGAACGCATCTTTGCGCCTCTTCGACTGGGCGTTCACCGCGATCGGGACGCTCTTCCCGCTGCTGGTCAGGCCTTCGGCAGCGGTGCCGTTCGCACCGCTCTGGTTCTGTTTTCTGGCAATGTTGCTGGGTTTCCTGCTGCAGATATCCGCAAAGCTGGTATTGCGGCGAAGCTTCGGCCTGGTGCCGGCAAATCGCGGCGTGAAGATCGGCGGGCCCTACAGGTTGATCCGCCATCCGATGTACGCAGGTTATCTGCTGACGCATGTCGGCTTCTTCCTGGCCCATCCGAGCTTTTGGAATTTTGCCATTTATGCCACGGCACTTGCCGCACAGTGTCTACGCCTTCTTGCGGAAGAGCGCCTGCTCAGGGAGGATCCTGTTTACGCGGCCTTCATGGCTACGACCCGCTACCGGCTCCTTCCATTGGTGTTCTGAAGCCAGACAGATCCCTGTTTAGAATGAAGGGGCCGATTCTCCGGCCCCTTATTTATCGGATCAATGCGTTGCGCGGCAGGCTTCTGTGCGCGAGGCGCCGCTGTCGGCACCTTTGGTATGGGAGCCGCTCGGGCCGACCATGCTATGGCACGGGGGGAGGGGCTTGATGCTTGCAGTCGCGGTCCTGTCAATCGCCGGTTTTGTCATGGCAACCGGGGCGAAGCCGTCGCTGTCATTGGTGTAATCGCTGGAATAGGCCGGAGCCTTGTGGTTGTTACTATAGTGCACGGGGGCAGGCGGCGCCATCTTGGAGGGCGCAAAGCCATCACTGTCGTTGGTATAATCATCGGAATAAGTCGGCTGAGCGAAGGCAGAGCCTGCAAGGCTGACGGCAAACAGGGATGCGGCGAAGGCAAATTTGATGCGCATGGTTCTTCTCCTCAATCTGTTGTTGTATTCAACAACATAAACCATCCCCGGCGGAGAAGATTTCGCGCGTCAATTGCGGCAATATTGTGAACTGAAGCCGGTCGCTTCATTGCCTTTTGTTCAAATGAAATCACGGTGTTGTTAACGAATTTGACGTTTCCGTTACGGCAATCGCCGAACAAAATAGACTGCAAGCTCTTGCTCCTGCTACAATCGGAAATTGTTAACTTTTGGTAATGTCCGGAACCAACAGGAGGCGGTGCGCCGCCTCCTGGCGGGTCGTTGATGCGGGTCTTTTCAGTCTTCGTTCGGGATATGCGCGTCAACCCCGGTCAGCTGCAGCTTGTTGCGGACATGGTGAACGCCGTCGACCGAGAGCGCGCCGAGCTCGACCTTGCGGGCAATGCCGATGGTCTCGACCGAGCCTTCGAGGGTGATGACATGACCGTCGGCATGAACCTCGATACTGTTGATATCGACCTCGGGAATGTTTTCGAGAGCGTCGTTCACCCGCGCCTCGAGCTCGTCGCTTTCGTCGCGATCGATCATACCGGCGCGTAACGAATCCTTGAGGCGATTCTCGTTGCCGTCTTGGTCTGTGCCATCGACTCGGAAACCTGTGTTGGGATCGCTGTCGAAATTTGCGGCAGTCTCGCCATACGGACGGTTTGCCGGGTCGCTGCCAGCGGTGCCATCGGCATAGGGCCAGCCGTCGTCGAGATTGCGTTCTTCGAGGTCGCGATAATCTTCTTCACGGGAAAGCTCGGGGGCCTCGCGTGAAATCGGGGTCTTGTCACCGATCCTTGCCATTGTAGTCGCTCCTAGTTTCTCTCGGGACAACGCCGACAGAGGCGAATGGTTCGGTGTGGCGGGCGTTTTGTCAGCCTTGGGTTTTCTCCCATTTTTTGACGAGGCGTTCGCGTTTCAGCCGCGAAAGCCGCTGCAGCCAGAAGATACCGTCGAGCTGGTCCACCTCGTGCTGGACGCAGATGGCGAGGAAACCTTCGGCGGCCTCCTCATGCACGATGCCGCCGGCATCCTGATAGCGAAAGCGGATCCCCCGTGGGCGTGTGACCTCTTCGATCGCGCCGGGCATGGAGACGCTGCCCTCGGCATGGTTCATCGTCTCCTGCGACCTCCAGGTAATCTGCGGATTGACGTAGAGGCGCACGCCGTCGGCCCGATCGAGCTCTAGCACCGTCACGCGGAGGAAGACGCCGATATGGGCGGCGGTGATGCCGACGCCGGGGGCTGCGCGCATGGTCGCCAGCAGGTCGTCGGCAAGCGCGGGCAGCGACGCATCGAAGGCCGTCACCGGTTTGCAGAGGGTCTTTAGGCCCGGATGCGGATAGCGCAGGATCGGACGGATGGGCATGAAGCGGGCTCCCCTCTCTTTGAGCGGCGGGAAACTATCGCCGGCCGCAGACATTGTCATCACGAAGCACGGTTGGCGCTTTACGACAAGGATGCTTTGAGCTAGCAGGGGCCAAGAATTCCGACCGCGGGAGCCTCGCGCGGGATTCGCTTATCCGCTTGTTGACAATGTGTTTTCGGCCGACATTTGCGAATGCTGTGCGGCAGTCGTTGAAATTCGAACCAGGTGCGAGGGCGGCAGATGACGACGACCGACACGGAAGACCGCATTCGCCGGCGCGATGACGAGGAAGCGGATATCTACGATGAGGACGGCAATGTCCGCGGCGATTTCCTGGCGCTCGTCGGTGCGGCGATCGCTGATCGTGACACGCTGTTCCTGCGCGGGAATGTCGCCCGCCTGCATGAATCCGAGATAGGCGACCTGCTCGAATCGATCCAGCCCGATCAGCGCCTGGCGCTGGTGCGGCTGCTCGGCGAAGATTTCGACATGACGGCGCTGACCGAGGTCGACGAGGCAATTCGCCGCGAAATCGTCGACCAGATGCCGAACGAGCAGATCGCGGCCGCCATCGGCGAGCTCGACTCGGACGATGCTGTTTACATTCTCGAAGACCTCGACAAGGAGGACCGGGAAGAAATCCTCGCCCAGATGCCGTTTACCGAGCGGGTGCGGCTGCGCCGGGCGCTCGACTATCCGGAAAGCTCGGCCGGACGCCGCATGCAGACCGAGTTCGTCGCCGTGCCGCCATTCTGGACGGTGGGCCAGACGATCGACTATATGCGCGACGAGGAGGATCTGCCCTATTCCTTCTCGCAGATCTTCGTCATCGATCCGACCTTCAAGCTGCTCGGCGCCGTCGATCTCGATCAGATCCTGCGCACCAAGCGGCAGACGAAGATCGAGCAGATCATGCGGGAGACCAACCATCCGGTTCCCGCCGAGATGGACCAGGAGGAGGCCGCCCAGCTCTTCGAACAGTACGACCTTCTGTCTGCTGCCGTCGTCGACGAGAACGGCCGACTGGTTGGCGTGCTGACCATCGACGACGTCGTCGACGTCATCCATGAAGAGGCGGACGAGGACATCAAGCGCCTCGGCGGCGTCGGCGACGAAGAACTGTCGGACAACGTGATCTCGACGGCGCGCTCGCGTTTCCTCTGGCTTCTGATCAATCTCGGCACGGCGATGCTGTCGGCGAGCGTTATCGGCCTGTTCGACGCCTCGATCGAGAAAATGATCGCGCTTGCGGTGCTGATGCCGATCGTCGCCTCGATGGGCGGCAATGCCGGCACGCAGACGATGACGGTGACGGTGCGCGCGCTCGCCACTCGCGATCTCGACATTTACAATGCCGGCCGCATCATCCGCAGGGAGGCCGGCGTCGGCCTTCTCAACGGCGCCGTTTTTGCGACGATCATGGGCGCGATCGCCGGCATCTGGTTTCATGACTATCAGCTTGGCGGGGTGATCGCGGCGGCGATGATCATCAATTTGATGGCGGCCGCGCTTGCCGGCATTCTGCTGCCGCTGCTGCTCGACAAGGTGGGTGCCGACCCGGCGATCGCCTCGTCGGTATTCGTCACGACGGTGACCGACTGTACCGGATTCTTCGCCTTTCTCGGCATTGCCACGTGGTGGTTCGGCATCTGACGGTTCTGCGAAATTGACTATTACGTAAAAGTCAATATTATTGCCGGTTCGAGGACGGGGAACACATGCCGGTGAACAAATATTATAGCATAACGGAGCTGACGCGCGAATTTGGAGTATCGACGCGCACGCTCCGCTTCTACGAAGACGAGGGACTGATCCATCCGGAGCGGCGAGGGCGCACGCGTCTTTTCCGGCCGGCGGACCGACGGCTCATTGGAGAAATCCTGCGCGGGCGGCGGATCGGTTTCACCATCGCGGAAATCCGCGAGATCATCCAGGTCTACAAGGAGCCGCCAGGCGAGCTCGGCCAGCTGAAACTTCTGATGAAGCGCGTCGACGAGAAGCGTGAGGACCTGCGCCAGAAGCGCAAGGACATAGACGATACGCTGACGGAACTCGACAATATCGAAGAGGCCTGCCTCGGCCGCCTTGCCGAAATCGGCGTTACCACCTGAGACTTGCCGCAGGGTGGCGCCGAACCTTTATTGCGCCTCGGCGCTGCATTCGCCGGCGATCGTCTGGACTCGCTCATCGCTCTGCAGATCGATCTTGCCCGCCTGCAGCGGTGTCAGCAGCGCCTGAGCCTGCAATCTGTCGAGCGTGCACTGGCAGAAGCTGCGGCAGAGGGCTGCGCCTTGCTGTATGACGCATGCGGAGTTGCATTGCCTAAGGTAAGTTTCGACCGGATCCGGCTGCGGCGGCGGGACGACAAGGGAAAGTCCGTAAGCGATCGCGATCAACACCGGCTGATGAACGAGGTAGAAGGCAAGGCTGTGGCGGCCAAGCTTCGCCGGCCACCAGGAGCCTGTGCCGATGGCCGCGAGCCGATGCGGCAGCCTAGTTCTGATGGCAATCAAGGCGCTGCTCAAGCCCACGAAAAACGGCGTAGCCCAGGGAAACAGCGGCACATAATCGTTAGAGCGTTGCGGCGTTTCGGCAAGCCCGATCCAGGCGAGATATCTCGGATCGAAGAAGGATGAGCGCAGAAGACCCGGTGTGCCGAAATTATCGAGAATCCAGGCGGCAAGGAGCGCGACTGTGACGAGGAGCGTGAAGGCGAGCGGCAATCTGACAAAAACGACGCCGATGAGCGTGAGCACCGCGATACAATGCAGGATGCCGAAATAGATCCACGTGTCCGGCATCGCGATGCGGGTGGCGATCGAAATGACCGCAGCCGCCGCGGCAATCATGCCGAAACGTTTCCAAAAGGTCGGCCAGCGAATTGTCGGCGTGCTGGAGAGCACCAGGCTGATGCCGACGATGAAGAGAAAGGTCGTGGCGATCGCCCGGGCATAGATCTTCAGCCAGCCGGTCTCGGCCGTGCCCGGCGCCAGATAGGCCATGAACTCCATGTCCCAGGTGAAATGGTAGCTCGCCATAGCGATCAATGCGACGCCGCGCGCCGTATCCAATAGGCCGATGCGCGGCGGTCTTGCCACCCCGTCGGCCTGCATTGCCGGCATTGTCATCAAAGTCCCCCGGTCGAATCATTTCCGTCGTTCGATGGCGTAACGCGGCGAATAGCAGAAAGGTGTGGATTTGATGGTGGCCCGGCATCCATGATTGCCAGCCGCGCCTGCGAGAAGAACTGCCGCCGTGTCAGCACGAAGATCACGGTCGCCGTCGTCAGCATGAAGACATAAGGATTAATGAACCAGCCGAGATAGCCGATCGACAGGAAGATCGCCCTGAGGCCCTCGTTGAAATTGCTGCCGGCGATGACATTCATGCGGATGACGCGCTCGGCGGCCCGCTCGGCGGCGATGATGTCGCTCTCGGCTTCGCGCATCATCGGGATGGAGCCGAAGAGGATGGTGCAGTAATTGAACAGCCGATAGGACCAGCCGAACTTGAAGAAGGCATAGCCGAAAAGCGCCGCCAGGCCGCCGACCTTCATCTCGAAGGCGGCTTGGCCGCCATGGAGCACGAAGGGCAGGTCGGCAAAGACGGCGTCGACCTTCTCCGTTGCGCCGAGCAGCGCGAAGCAGCTGCCCATCGCGAAAATCGAGGTCGAGGCGAAAAAGGCCGTGCCGTTCTGCAGTCCGGCCATGATCTGCGTGTCGATCATTTTCAGGTCGCGGCGCAGCGAATTGTAGATCCACTCCCGCCGCCGTTCGGTCATCGCGTGGGTCAGGCTGGTGCGGCCGAAGAAGGTGCGGCCCTTCAACAGCCAGGAATAACCCGCCCAGACACAGGCAAAGAAGGCCAGAGCGATATAATCCGCCGTCGTCATCAACGATTCAGTCTCCGCATGAATGCGGCCACCTTACATATGCGCAGCGATGCTGCAATGACCGGCAGGGCGTGCCCGGAACGATATAGCGCTATGAAAAGCGATTCCGATTTTCATAGCGCTGCGTTAGTGTGAAATGTCGCACCGACTCCATGCGATGTCGGTTCGCCGCTGGGATCCGAGACCGGCGGGGTTTAAATTCGCATTCCAGTGTTCAGAAGGCGCATCCATGTTTCTATCGGTATTCGACGTGTTCAAGATCGGTGTCGGACCGTCGAGCTCGCACACGATGGGGCCGATGTCGGCCGCCAATCGTTTTCTCGACCTGATCCTGTCGAACGAATGGCCGCGTCCGTCATCGGGCGCTCAGGTCGTCGCGATCAAGGTCAGCCTGCATGGCTCGCTCGCCCATACGGGGATCGGCCATGGCACGGGCAGGGCTGTCATTCTCGGACTGATGGGCGAAGCGCCCGACAGTGTCGATCCCGACAGGATGGACGGCATCATCGATACCGTGGAGCGCACCGGCCGCATCACGCCTGCGGGCCATCCGGCCTACCAGTTTCAGCCGAAGACCGATCTGATCTTCGACAAGAAACAGCCGCTGCCAGGCCATGCCAACGGCATGATCTTTTCCGCATTCGACAAGGACGGCCGGCTGCTCCTCAAGCGCATCTATTATTCGGTCGGCGGCGGCTTCGTCGTTACCGACACCGAGCTGGAGCAGATGCGGGCGAAGAAGAATGCGACGGGCGGCGTGCGCGTGCCATATCCCTTCTCGACCGCCAAGCAGATGCTGGAGATGGCGGAGCGCTCGGGGCTTTCGATCGCGCAGATGAAGCGGGCGAACGAGGAGAGTCAGCGCAGCCGTGAAGAGCTCGATCAGGGGCTCGACCGCCTCTGGGAAGCAATGCGCTCCTGCATCGAGCGCGGCCTCAAGGTCGAGGGTGTCATGCCCGGCGGCCTCAATGTCAAGCGCCGTGCCCGCCGCATCCACGACAAGCTGCAGGAGGAGTGGCGCAGCAACCGTGTCAATCCGCTGCTCGCCAATGATTGGCTCAGCGTCTATGCAATGGCCGTCAACGAGGAGAATGCGGCGGGCGGGCGCGTCGTCACCGCGCCGACCAATGGCGCGGCCGGCGTCATTCCGGCAACGATCCGCTACTATGAGCATTTCCACGAGGACTGGGACCAGAACGGCATCCGCGATTACCTGCTGACGGCTGCGGCGATCGGCGGCATCATCAAGCACAATGCCTCGATCTCCGGCGCCGAGGTCGGCTGTCAGGGCGAGGTCGGCTCGGCCGCGGCGATGGCGGCCGCGGGCCTTGCTGCCGTAATGGGCGGTACGCCGGAGCAGATCGAGAACGCCGCCGAGATCGCGCTCGAACATCATCTCGGCATGACCTGCGATCCTGTCGCAGGCCTCGTGCAGGTTCCCTGTATCGAGCGCAACGCGCTTGGCGCCGTCAAGGCCGTCACGGCGGCATCGCTTGCCGTCAAGGGCGACGGCCAGCATTTCGTGCCGCTCGACGCCTGTATAGAGACGATGCGCCAGACCGGCCACGACATGAGCGAGAAATACAAGGAAACTTCGACCGGCGGCCTGGCCGTCAACGTCGTCGAATGCTGAGCGTGCGAACTCCATAGCTTCACACTTGACGCCCGCCGCCAAAAGGATTTCAACGGCGGCATGGCATTGCATCTCATCAAACTCTGTGTCGGCGCCGACTCGATCGAGGATCTGCGCGAATGGGTGGCGGAGCGCTCGCTGCGCGCCATTGCCGCCGGGCTCGAACCGCATTCGGTTCACACGACGCGCATGGTGCCCAAACGCATGGAGGAGCTTCTCGACGGCGGCTCGCTCTATTGGGTGATCAAGGGACAGGTGCAGGCGAGGCAGAGGCTGCTCGACATCGAAACGTTCACCGACGATGAAGGAATTGCACGCTGCCGCCTGATGCTCGGCCCGGAGGTCGTCGAAACCGCGGTGCAGCCGAAGCGGCCGTTCCAGGGTTGGCGCTACTATACGCCGGATGACGTGCCGCCCGATCTGACGAGCTTGGGCGCCGGGATCGCCGAAATGCCCGCGGAGCTGCGCCGCGAGCTGACAGAGCTCGGCCTGCTCTAATTTTATCGCCCTAGAGCACGCTTCGATTTTTCAGAATCGCAGATTCGCAAATCAGCTGAAATATGATTCTCTGTCCTACCGGAAAAGGACGGCCGGCAAGGATGACGCACCCATATTCTGAGGATCTTCGCGAACGGGCGATGGCGCGCCTGAACACCGGAGAAACGATACGATCGATCGCAGCAGCACTTGCGATTGCTCCCTCCTGTGTTTCGAAGTGGAAGAAGCGCCTTGCGGAGACCGGCGCTCTGACGCCCGGCCGCGTCGGCGGTCGCAAGCAGCGGACTTTGTCCGGCGAACGGGCCGACTGGCTGCGCCAGCGCTGTCGATCCGGCCCGTTCACGACGCGAGGCCTTGTGGCGGAACTGGCCGAACGCGGTATCAAGACCGAGCGACGCGCCGTTTGGGTGTTCGTCCGGGCCGAGGGCCTGAGTTTCAAAAAAAACGGTTCTGCCGGCCGAGCAGACGCGGATGGATATCGCCAGGAAACGGTTGCGTTGGAAGACCCATCAACGGCGGATCGAAGCGCAGCGGCTGGTCTTTCTCGATGAGACCTGGATCAAGACCAACATGGCGCCCCTCAGGGGGTGGGCACCGCGTGGTCAACGCCTATGTGCCGCGGTTCCGCATGGGCACTGGAAAACCCTGACATTCATTGCCGCCTTGCGCTGCGACCGCATCGACGCCCCTTGGGTCATCGATGGGCCGATCAACGGCGAACTCTTTACCCTCTATATCCAGAGGATCCTCGTGCCCACGCTCGCCAAGGGCGACATCGTCATCCTCGACAATCTCGGCAGCCATAAGGGCCAAGCTGTCCGTCGTGCCATCCGGGCCGCAGGCGCGCACCTCTTCTTCCTGCCGCCTTACAGCCCGGACCTCAATCCCATCGAGCAAGTCTTTGCCAAGCTCAAGCACCTAATTAGGAGAGAACAGCCTCGCACAGTCGAAGCGACATGGCGCAAGGCTGGTGAAATGCTCGACTGCTTCTCGCCAGCAGAATGCGCAAACTACCTCACAAACTCAGGATATGCTTCCGTATGAAAGCAGCAGGCTCTAAATGCCGGTTTCGGACAACGGCGTGTGGATTTCAGCGCAGGCGCAGTTGCACCGGGGCGCTGCCGTCCGGCGACGTCACATGCAGATGAATGCGGGCTTCCGGCTGCGAATAGCGCCAGGCGCGGGCGCCGTGGCAAAGCAGCAGGTTGATGAGATCCCGGGTCTTGGCGGACTTCGCCCTCGGTCGTTGCAGACCGATCTCGGCAAGTCGCAGAGCCGCTTCGTGCAGCGGATGCAGGGGTGAACGCCCTTTGGCCCCGCGGCGGCGGTCGCCTGGCATTCCCGGAACATTCTCATTGATCGCCATTGTTTTCCCCGTACGCACTACTGATCGAGTTCAAAACCGGTGGCCGGAAACGCAAACACCGATTCCGGCCGTTAGGGGTGCCGCCGGCCTTGTCGCGGACGGCACCGAATAGCTCATTGTGCGGCTGCCCAGCACTTGATGCCGGCCTTCTTCAAGGCCTTGCAGGCGTTGACCGCATCGCGCTGATCGTCAAAGCCGCCGAAACGGGCGCGGTAGACCTGGTCATTGCCAGCGCCGTAGGCGACGGCGAAGGGCTTTGCCGAGGCCAGCGCCTTGCCGCCCTTGCTCTTGGCGCTCTCCAGGAGGTCCATGGCCATCTGGCGGCTCGGCGAGACGCCGACCTGCACGACCCAGCCCGCAGGCGCGGCGCTTGCCGGGGTGCTGCTGGTCGAAGCGGTCGTGACGTGGTCGACGGCGGCGTCGTCCTGGGCAGCCGGTGCGGCCACCGGAGCCTGCTGCTTGAAGCTTGTGGTCTTGACCCTGGTCGGCGCCGGCATCGTCTGGGCGACCAGCGGGTTGTCGGACTTCGGCGCCGATGTTTCGGTATAGGCAACCTCGGTCTCGGCCACCTCGCGCGCATCCGGCAGCGGGCCCTTATGCGGCAGGCTGAGATCGGCTGCAGCGGCAGAAACCGGCGGCTGCGCCGCGGTGATCGTCTTTGCGACCTGCTGGGGAGCAACCTGCTGTGAAGCGACCTGCTGCCGGGCCTTCTGCGGCTGAACAGGAGCGGGGGTTTCGATCATTTCAGGGGCGGGGGCTGTCTGGGCTACCAGCGCCGAATTTCCGCCACGGCTCGACGCCTTCGGCAGGTAGGTGGCGATCAGGTTGCGCATCTGGGCGTCGCGAGCCGACCCGGAAGTGCCGCCGAGCACGACGCTGACGATCGACTTGCCGTCGACCTGCACCGAACTCACCAGATTAAAGCCGGCGGCGCGCGTATAACCGGTCTTGATGCCGTCGACGCCGCGCACGGAGCCGACCAGCCGATTGTGGCTACGGATCGTGCGGGTGCCGAACTTGAAGGCGCGGGTGGAAAAATAGCCGTAATATTGCGGGAAGTGCTGGCGAAGGGCGATGCCGAGGCGGGCCTGGTCGCGGGCCGTCGTCATCTGCGCCGTATTCGGCAGGCCGTTGGCGTTGCGATAGGTGGTGCGCGTCATTCCGAGCGCATGCGCCTTGGCGGTCATCATCTGGGCAAAGCGCTCTTCACTGCCGCCGAGCATCTCGCCAAGCGCGGTTGCCGCATCATTGGCCGACAGAGTGACGAGACCGAGGATGCCTTGTTCGACGGTGATTGTGCCGCCGGCACGCACGCCAAGCTTGGTCGGCGCCTGGGCGGCCGCGTGAGCGGAGAAGGGAACCGGCGTATCGAGGCGAATGCGACCCTGCTCCAGGGCCTCGAAGGTCATATAAAGGGTCATCATCTTGGTCAGCGAGGCAGGATACTGCAACCGATCGGCATTCTCGCTGTAGAGAACGTTGCCGGTCTTGGCGTCGACGACGATGCCCGCATATTTCGGATTGGCCGCCTCCGCGTCGGCATTGACCGAATCAACCAGGACGACCGTGAGAGCCATCGAAAGGATCGCCAGGAGCTTCGCGAAGAAGCTGCCGGACCGGGACGATGATACGGAGGAGACTGACCTTGACACTATTCCACTCTTCGCTTTGCATTTCAGATATTGGGCAGGAACCGCACACCCCCCGCCGCACAGCTCGTCTTTTGAAATTACCGATTCAGCGTTACCAATCCGTTTATGATGAATCGTTTCATGCCTTCTCCGCCGGCATTTTAGGGACCTGTCGCAGATCGGTTCACAAGACGCGGCTCCACAAAGAGGCGGATCGCGGCATCAATATGTTCCCAGTCGGCGAGATGGCTGCTGGAGAATCGGTAGAGGACGCTGAGATCCTTGCCGACCTTGATGTCGCGCTGACAATCTCCGCTTGCGGCCTTGTCCGGAGTTGAAGGCAATATGCAGCGCACGACGTAGTCCGGCCCGCCTTTGACCGGGGCCGTGAGCAGCACTTCTCCGCCATAACCGGCGTCGGCGCGAAGTCGATGGAGTGTCAATCCGTCCGGGAAAGGCTCGGCTGCTCCTTCGATAAGATGCGAATAGATCGGCTCCAGCCGGCCGGACATGTCGCGCGACATGGTGCTTTGGGCGATCTGCAGGAAGATGAGGCCGGAGGATTGGGCGACATCGTCGAATCGCAGATGGTTGTCCTTGCCGTAACCCCGCATGGAGGGCCAGGCAAGGTAGAGATCGACGCGCTCGGCGACGCCGTCATGCCGCTGGCTCGGGAAGCGGATGGTATTTTCGGGGAATTTCACTGTGTCGCGGCCGATGGTCAGCGTGATTTCAGCCGTGCTGTCGGTGTTGCCGGCAAGGGAGATGTGCCGGCCGAACCAACGGCCGGCGATGCTGATGGCGACGGTCAGGACCGCTAGGACCGATATCACCGCCATCGTGCGCAGAAGAAACCTCCTCGAAAGAAGCGGCTGCTCGTCGGGTGCGCTTTGGGCGGCTTGGCTCATGGCGGTTCTTCGCGTTTCGGTCCGCCGCAGGAAGAACATGAGCCGCCGGTGCCGATGATGAATCTCATCGCCATGATCGAGCCGGCAGGGTTAATACTTCGCTAAGATTTTGGATCGCCGTTGTGCCGGGATGGACCCCTTGTCCCAAAAAGGAGCGAGCCGTTCCCGGGACAGCGGGAACGGCTCTTGGGCACCGGTCGGGGACGGGATGCGGGGACTGACCGGGCCGAAACCTGTGTTGGCTTTGCCGGCTGGCTGGTTTACCTGACGCTGCCGACGGCGACAGCGCGGCCGTCCTGAAGCTTCGACCAGCGGGCCGGATCGCTGGCGGACTGGCGCTTCAGATAGGTGTATTCGGTGTCCGACCACAGCAGCACCTTGTTGCGCATGTTGTCGAGAATGAAGTCGCCGTGATCGGTGCGGACGGTCAGCACAGCGTGGCCTTCGCCGTTCGGCTGCAGCACGACGGTGATCAGCGTGTCGGATGGCGAGAAGCCGTCCTCGATCAGCATCTTGCGCTTCAGCAGGGCATAGTCCTCGCAATCGCCGACGGTTGTGGGATAGGCCCAGCGTTCCTCGACACCGTAGATCTGTTCGTCCGTCTCCGGCTGAATCGACGAATTGACGGTGTAGTTGACCTTGAGAATTTCCTTCCAGCGGTCCTCCGTGAGGATGGCCGGCCCGGCATCGCCGCCGGCATAGGCGCATTCCGTCGGATTGGCCTTGCAGAATTCGTAGTGTCCGATCGGCGGGCTGGCATTGCCTGCCAGTGCCATGCTGGCGGGCGTTGCCTGTCCTGAGCCCGCCATTGCCATCATGATCGCACTAGCCAGAAGGCCGCCTTTCAGGATGTTCGCAGTCGTCATTGCCGTCTCCCCTAAGTTGAGACGACAATGACACGGACGTTTTTATCTCACGCAAAATTACGCAATAGAATTAAAGTCTTAGTTGATTCAAATGCCGATAAAACTTGGCTCGAATGCGAATAAACTTCAGTGCGTATTTGTGGCAAAATCGATTAAAATTGTAATGGACGCGACAAGGACTTCGTCCACGGAAAGCCTGCGCCGCCGTCGCGGCGTTAAGAGTTTTCGCTGGGCCGGATAAGTGCCGGCGGCGCTGCGACGGGATGTTTGCGGCGGCGATACCGGTGGAATCGGTCGGTTGGAATGGGCCGAAAGCAGAATATCGCTCGGATTCCGGCGTCCAGCATTAAAATTATTTTTGAGAAAGATCGCGAAATCGATCGGTGGCGGCGACGATTGCTGCGCTCATATCGGGGCCTGCGGTGGAATGGGAAGCGTGCGGAAGGATTACGAGTTCGCTTTGTGGCCAGGCGCGGGCCAGTTCCCAGGCGGTGACGAGCGGCGCCTCGATGTCGAACCGCCCCTGCAGCAGGATGCCGGGAATGTCGGCAAGCCGCGCGGCGTTCTTCAGGAGCATACCATCCTCCAGCCAGGCGCCGTTGACGAAGTAGTGGGTGATGATGCGGGCGCGCGTCAGCACATAAGCCGGATCGGCCCAGCGGCGCGGCAGTCCTTCCCCGGCGAGCAGGATCGAGGCTGCTTCCCAATCATGCCAGTCTCGCGCCGCCTTGAGACGCGTCTCAGCTTCCGGATCGTTGAGGAGGTGGTGATAGGCGCTGGCCATGTCGTCGTCCACCCCTGGCGTGCCGGACGGGATTCCCTGACGGAAGCGGTGCCATTCTTCCGGAAAAAGCGGCGCCATGCCGCGGCAAAGCCAGTCGATTTCCGATCGCCGCGTGGTGGTCACGCCCGATATGACAATCGCCCTGACGCACTGTGGATGCGATTCGGCATAGGCGAGCGCCAGCGTCGAGCCCCAGGAGTTACCGAACAGCAGCCAGCTGTCGATGCCTAGGAAGAGCCGCAGCCTTTCGATATCGGCCACGAGATGCCAGGTCGTATTGAGGGAGAGATCGGTTTCGGGATCTGCGGCACTCGGCAGGCTTCGGCCGCAATTGCGCTGGTCGAAGAGGATGATCCGATAGGCGTCCGGATCGAACTGGCGGCGCGCCGCGGTCGAACAGCCCGAACCCGGCCCGCCGTGCAGGACGAGCGCCGGCCGCCCCATCGGGTTGCCGCAGGATTCCCAATAGATCAGGTTGCCATCGCCCGTATCGAGTAGGCCGTGATCGTATGGTTCGATTTCCGGATAGAGGGCTGGCATCGGTGCACCTGCGGTCGAGATAGGCTTATTCATCATATCCATGACGAAGGGAGGACGGATGACAGGACGGGAATTGCCGGCCAAAACAATCCTGCCCGATTTCACGCGACCTGCTCCGGGCGAACGATGTCGCAGGTTGTTCCACTCATAACTTTATGTGCTTACTGGTTGGAAGGACTTGCGACAGGACTCGCGCCAATCTTCCAAAGCCGGATTTTCTGCCCGCTTGCAGATCGCTTGCGGGGAGGCTTGTGCGTTTCAACACGACCTGACCCGGTGCACGACAGACCCGGTGCGGCTCCGATTTGACAAACGCTTTCGGAGCGGTCCGTCACCAATGGACCCGCCACAAAGGCTCGCGGCAGGGCATGGGTTTTTTCAGGCTGTCAGAGGAATTCGCGCAGCGTCTCGCGGGACTGGATCGACAGAAATTCGATCGCCACGCCTTCGACGAAGTGACGCACGACGCGGCCGCGCATGTTGCCGAGGCGCACCGCCGTTCCGATCGAGGGACGCATTTCGACGTCGATGGCGGCGCCCGACAGCGACAGGTCCATGATGCGGCAGGTATAGCGCGTGCCATCCTCGAGCGTGAGTTCCGTCTTCGTATCACGCGGCGTCAGACGGTCATGGCGACGATCTTCCGGCAGGCCGAGCTCGTGCTTGTTGGCAAGCCAGGTGAGTTGGGCGGCGAGCTTCTCGCGCTTGCGCTCGGTGGCGTTGATCGACATGGTGAATCCGCGGCCGTCGAGTGTCTGGACGTAACCTTCGACGCGCCCGAGATGGTCGATATAGGCGACAACGCGTTCGTTGGCGCGCGGCCGGCCGGAGCAGGTGACGTACATGTCGCCGGGCGACATGTCGATCACCATGCATTCGAATTCCTCGTAATTCGCAAGCATGAGCCGGCCCTGCATATTGATCGGCACACGCTGGAAAACGCCTTGTTCAGGGCGCGGCGCAGGTCGTTGCGTCTGAGCTGGCTGGAACGAGTGCATCAAAGGGCTTCTTCATGAAAACTGGAGAGATTAATCCTTACCTCCAATCCATTAACAGAAGGTTGTTTCGCCCCATTGTGACATAGCCGAAAACGAGTGCGCGCCGTGTCCCGAAACGAGACGCTTTAACGCGCCTCGGCGCTCAGCAGCTGTGACACCATGCGGCGCATGGCCTGGCCGAATCCGATGCCTTTTGCCGCGACGACCTCGTTGATCGAGCGCAGTTCGGCCGGCGTGGCCTTGCTGAATTTTTCGGGCAGCAGACGGCTGCGGTCGAGCGCCAGGAATTCCAGCGGCACGATCTCCAGCCAGCTCGCAGCCGCCGTCGGAGCGATCGCGCCGAGCAGCCGGTCGCAGGCACCGTTAGACGAGCGCAGCGGCATCATGATGATCTCGAAGGAGGCCTGATGACCGACGGTGCTGTAGCCAGTGGTGTTGAACAGGGCCGGCATGGCATGGTCCATGACGCCCATCGCCGTGCGTTTGATGTCCGCATGCTGGCCATGCGCCCAGAGGGATGAAAAATGTTCACCGCGCAGGTCGCGCCCGAAGAAATCGCAGATGCGGGTGCCGGCGAGCCGGAAAACGATGTCTCCGTCGTCGCGCGCCTCAAGGATAAAGAGACTTTGCAGAAGATGGGGAACGGCAGAGGGTTCAACCTGTGATTTCAGCGGCGCATCGGCAGCGCCACGGATATGGTTCCAGTAGTCAAAAATTTCGATGGTCGTTTGCACACGCATTTCACACCAGCCTGTCCCATTCCGGAGCGTTTTCGGGCAGTCATTGCCCGTACAGCTTCTACCTTGCGGATTTCATGCCAGATCCGGGCCGTTAAGGTTAAGAAAGGGTTTCGGTTGAGGCGCGGCGTCCATCGTGACAATGTCCAGCCATCGCTCCGACTTTCGGAGTTCAGCACAATCTGCCGATCCGGGGTCTTTCCAGGAATTCGGGTTACGCCGCCCGGCACTACGGGCGGCTTTTTTTTTGGTCATGCCTCCTGTATGGCTGAGGCCTCAACGAGGCGATAAAGATGAACGAGCAGACGGGCGCGCCAGACAAGGCGCCCGAACCTTCCGAGGCCGAGCCGCCGGCGCGGCCCCCGCGCGTACCGGTCTTCAACCTTCCGCCGGCGCTGCTCTTCAGCCTATGCCTGCTTATCCTCATCTATGCAGTGCAGGCGCTCGTTCTATCGGACGATGCGGTGGGCTGGCTGCTGTTTACCTTCGGTTTCGTCCCCGCTCGCTACGTGATTCCGCTATCGCAGCAGGGGCTGGAGCTGTTCTGGACGCCCGTTACCTATTCGCTGCTGCACGGCAGCACCCAGCATATCCTCTTCAACGCCTTCTGGCTGATGGCCTTCGGCGCACCGGTCGTGCGCCGCATCGGGACGTTACGCTTCCTGTTCTTCTGGATCTTGTCCGCCGCCGCTTCCGCCGCCCTGCACGCGATCCTGAATTGGGGAGACGTATCGCTGCTGATCGGCGCGTCGGGCGTCATTTCCGGGCTGATGGGGGCGGCCTGCCGATTCGCCTTTCCGGCCGATCGGCGACCGATGCCGGTTGCGCATCTCAACGCCCGGCTTTCTGTCGTCGACGCCCTGAAGAGCCGGACCGTCGTCATTTTCATTCTTCTCTGGCTGGTCGGTAACGCCCTGATCGCCGTCGGCATTCCGCTCGTAGGCGACAGCGACCAAGAGATCGCCTGGGATGCGCATATTGGCGGCTTCGTCTTCGGATTCCTTTTGTTTTCGTTGTTCGACCGGGCGCCACGGCCGCCTGCAGAACCGAAGGGAGCGGAGAAGGATATGTTGCAATCCTGAGCCGGGCGGTGCACCATCGAACGATCCGCGATTGGGGGGAGAAGCCGTCGTGGATGCCTGTGACACATGTCACAGGCTCGACAAAGGAGGTTCGAATGACCAGTTCAGTCAAAGCAATCCTCGACCTGAAGGGCAGGGACGTCGTCACCGCCGGGCCGAACACCACCGTCGCCGAGGCAGCCGCGATTCTGAGCAAGAAGAAGATCGGCGCCATCGTTGTGGTCGGCATGGAGAACCGGATTTCCGGCATGTTCACCGAACGCGATCTCGTGCATGCCATCGCCAAACACGGCAAGGGGAGTCTCGATCAGCCGCTCTCGCAGGTGATGACTTCAAAAGTCTACCGTTGCCACGAGGAGACGACCGTCAACGAGCTGATGGAACTGATGACCAGCCGCCGCTTCCGCCACGTACCGGTGGAAAGCAACGGCAAGCTTGCCGGCATCATCTCGATCGGCGACGTGGTAAAATCGCGGATCGCCGAAGTCGAGCGCGAAGCCGAGGACATCAAGGCCTATATTGCCGGCTGAGGGTCCGGCTATTCAAACGTGCTGTCGCTCCTGTCGGGGCGACGCGTCACGGAGCGCTGGCGTAGACTTCCTGCATGCGCTTGATCTCGGGAAGCCTGGCTCTGGCTTCCTCGTAGCCCCGCTCGATGGCCTCACCGGCGCGATGGAATTCCGAGAGGCCGATATAGCTCAGGCGCGGCTGCAGCGAAATGTCGGGCGGATCGCCGGCAAGGCGAGCGCGGGCAATTCTGTCCTGGATAATGTTGAAGGCCTGCACCATGACTCCGGTCATGCCGAGGCGGGCATAGGGCGCTTCTTCCTGTTTCTGCACTTCCTGCTGCGAGAGGCTGGCATTGTGGCGGACGACGGCCGAGCGGCCGTAGAGATCGTAATTGAGATTGACGGCGACGACCAGCGGCTGCTCATAGGCGCGGCAGACGGAGACGGGAACCGGGTTCACCAGCGCGCCGTCGACCAGCGTGCGGTGATTGCTGCGGACCGGCTCGAAGATGCCGGGTAGCGCATAGGAGGCGCGCAGCGCCGTGATCAGCGAACCATTGGCGATCCAGACCTCGTGGCCGGTATTGACCTCGGCCGCGACTGCGACGAACGGCCGGTCCAGATCCTCGACGTTCAGGCCCTCGAGATGTTCCTGCATGCGTTTGGTCAGCCGCATGCCCCCGAACAACCCGCTGCCGCCGATCGTCAGATCGAGCAGACTGGCGATGCGGCGCATGGTCAGCGAGCGCGCGAAGCTTTCGAGTTCATCGAGTTTGCCGGCGAGATAGCAGCCGCCGACCAGCGCGCCGATCGATGTGCCGGCGATCATGCCGATCTCGATCTTTGCTTCGTCCAAAGCACGCAAGACGCCGATATGGGCCCAGCCGCGGGCCGCGCCGCCGCCAAGAGCGAGCGCGATCTTGATTCTGGTGACAGGCGCGGGCGCAGGGATTGTCTCGAGTATCGTCGCCATGCCAGAACCGGAACCTTCGCCTTCAGCGCTTTGACGGTGCAGACTCCAGTTCAGCATTGCGCTCTCCCCTCCAGTAGAACACGTAAGTCTTGATAGTGTGCCCGATCGGTTGCCAAATGGTATATAGAACTGGTTTCTGGCACAATAAGGGGCAAATGCCAGTATAGTTCAGTCTATTTTCCGTAGACGTCCTGCGGATCGAAATGACGCTCGTCATCGACGATGTCGAGCATCGGCTTTCCGTCGCGCAGCGTCACCGTCCGATAGAAGCAGGAACGGCGGCCGGTGTGACAGGTCGCGTCATGGCCGGCGACCTCGACCTTCAGCCATATGGCATCCTGATCGCAATCGGTGCGAATTTCCTTCACCGTCTGAAGATTGCCCGAGGTCTCGCCCTTTTTCCAGATCTTGCCGCGCGACCGGCTGAAATAATGGGCCGTGCCCGTCTGGATGGTCAACGCCAAGGCCTGGGCATTCATATGCGCGACCATCAGCAGTTCGCCATCGCCGGCGTCGGTGACGATCGCAGTGATCAGGCCACGGTCATCGAAACGCGGCGTGAAATCGCCGGCGTCTTCCAACGCCGACTTGTCCTCGGATGGTTGATTGAAGATCAGTTGACTCATTGCGGCCCTCCCGAGGGAGTCGGTATCAGCGGCTCCGCACCATGCTCATGAAACGGGCCTGATCGGCCGGCTCGGTCTTGAACGTTCCGGTAAACGTCGTGGTCAAGGTGGTCGAACCCTGCTTCTGAACGCCACGCATCGCCATGCACATATGTTCGGCCTCGATGAGTACGGCAACACCGCGCGGGTTAAGCGTATCGTCAATGGCCCGGGCGATCTGCGCGGTCATCGTTTCCTGGGTCTGCAGGCGCCGCCCATAGATCTCGACGACACGGGCAATCTTCGACAGGCCGAGCACGCGGCCATCAGGCATGTAGGCGACATGCGCCCTGCCGATGATCGGAACCATATGGTGTTCGCAATGCGAGTAGAACGGAATGTCCTTGACGAGGACCATGTCGTCGTAACCGGCGACCTCCTCGAAGGTTCGGCCGAGCACGTCTTCCGGCGCCATGTCGTAACCGGCGAAAAGCTCGCGGTATGCTTTGGCGACACGAGCCGGCGTCTCGATGAGGCCTTCGCGCGTCGGATCGTCACCGGCCCAGCGCAACAGAACGCGAACCGCTTCTTCTGCTTCCTGCTGGGAGGGGCGGTCCGATTCACGGTTCGGTTGCGGAAAGTTCTTTACGATGGCGTCCATGATCAATGGTCTCCTGGCCCGCATCGCGGACCCATCTGTCGGAATCGCCACTGGTCAGTCCCATGCGGGAATTCATGCACCTTTGGCAGGCTCCGGGGCTTTCAGGGCTGATTTCAAGCGCCCATCCGGCACGGTTTCCCAATCAAACTTACACAAGGCCATTGCATTTTCATGGCCTTGGAACGACATACATATAGGAAGACGGCCATTATATGTAAGTATCCTGGGATGACACGGTGTGTTTTTTGTTTCAACGACAATGACAGCCCTATTTAGGCCGATCCGCAGCGATTTTGGAGCGGAAATCCAGCATGGACGACATCTACAACAGCAAAATCCTCGAATTCGCCGGCAATATACCGTTGACCGGGACGCTTGATAATGCCGATGCGACCGCCCAGGCGCACTCCAGGCTTTGCGGCTCCAAGGTGCGTATCTGGCTGAAGATGGACGGCGATGTCGTAACCGGCTTTTCCCATGACGTAAAAGCCTGCGCCCTCGGCCAGGCCTCGTCCTCGATCATGGCCCGCCATGTCGTCGGCGCGACATCGGGCGAATTGCGGCAGGCGCGACTGGACATGCTCGCTATGCTGAAGGCGGACGGGGCGGGGCCTGGCGGACGGTTCGAAGACATGCGCTATCTCCTGCCCGTGCGGGACTACAAGGCTCGTCACGCTTCCACGATGCTGACCTTCGACGCCGTCGTCGATGCGATCGGGCAGATCGAGGCGAAACGGGCGGAAGTTGTCGAGGCGTAACCGAAATGTGCGAGTCTTGCGTCCGGCATGCTGACGATGAGGACGATGGCGGCGCGGCCGCATCGAGACGCGCGCACGCGAGAACTGCGCACTACTCCCGCAATTATAGCGGACCGTTTCGCAAGACCCCGGACCGCCTGCTCGGCATGGGGTTTATCCGCCTCTATCAGCTGACTCTTTCCGGCTTTGTCGGCAATTCCTGCCGCCATGTCCCGACCTGCTCGGAATATGGTTACGAGTCGATCGCCCGCCACGGATTATGGGCCGGCGGCTGGATGACGCTGTTTCGAGTGGGCCGTTGCGGCCCGGGCGGCACCAGCGGCCTCGATCCGGTTCCGGAAGTGCTCGGAGACGGCTTCCGCTGGTGGACACCGTGGCGGTATCTCTCGCTCGGACGCAAAAGAGGGTGAGGATGATGACGATGCCCGGCGAGTACAGGCGTGCATCCTCAGATTTCGACGCCTACCTTGACGACGTCCGCACCGATACGCTGATCGACAGCCGAAATGCGATCTATACGATGACCCAGGGTGTCTTCCAGACGTTTCGCCGACGGCTTGATATCGAGGAGGCGATCCGCTTTGCCAATCTGCTGCCGCCGGTGCTGCGGGCGATTTTCGTCGCCGACTGGGATCCCGATGAGGTCAAACGTCCCTTCGAGGATCGCAGGACGATGACTCGCGAAGTTCAGTCACTGCGGAGTGACCACAATTTCTCGCCCGACACCGCCATTCGCGAGGTGGCGGCGGCCGTGCGAAAACGAGTCGACGAAACGGCATTCGACAGGGTGCTACAGACCTTGCCAGAAGGAGCAGCGGAGTTCTGGCGGCCATGAGCACGTTCATCGCCCTGCTGCACAGCATCGTCCTGGCGCCAGGTCGCCGGGTGATCATGGAAGACTTGCGCGCGCTTGCCAGAGAGCTCGGCTATCGCGAGCCGCGCACTCTGGTTTCAACAGGCAATCTCGTTTTCGAGGCCGACGACATGCGTCCGCATGAAATCGAGGTTGCGCTGGAAGAGGCCTTTGAAGAAAAGTTCGGCAAACATGTCGATATCATCGTGCGCAGCGACTGCACCTGGATGGCGCTCTGCGGCACCAACCCCTTCAGGGACGGCAGCGGCGACCAGGTGATCGTCCGGGTGATGCGCCTGCCGATCGATCCTGAGAAGGTGGAGGCGCTGAAGCCGCTGATGGCGGAAGGACAACGCATCGCCGTCGTCGGCGGCGACCTCTGGATCGATTTCGCCGGCAAACCGAGCCAGTCAAAACTGCTTTCGGCGCTGACGACCAAGCGGCTTGGCGTCGGAACGATGCGCAACTGGAACACCGTTTGCGGTCTTGCGCAAATGATCATGTGAGCCGGCTGCTTTACTCCCGAGCGAAACCTGAGTATCAGGCGGCAGCGCCTCCCGCTTGGGTGTCGCGTCATTTCAACCACCCGCATTCGTTGGCGGGACTGGACAAGGAGAATTTCGATGTCCCAATCCGTTTCCCTGACATTTCCCGATGGTTCCGTGCGCAGTTTCCCTGCTGGCGCGACCGGCAGGGATGTCGCCGAATCCATTTCCAAGTCGCTTGCGAAGAGCGCCGTCGCCATCGCGATCGACGGCGCCGTGCGCGATCTTTCCGATACCGTGAGCGACGGCAAGATCGAGATCATTACCCGCAAGGATCCTCGTGCGCTGGAGCTCATCCGCCATGACGCCGCGCATGTGATGGCCGAAGCGGTGCAGGAGCTTTGGCCCGGCACTCAGGTGACGATCGGCCCGGTCATCGAGAACGGCTTCTATTACGACTTTGCCAAGAACGAGCCCTTCACACCCGACGATCTGCCGAAGATCGAAAAGAAGATGAAGGAGATCATCGCCCGCAACGCGCCGTTCACCAAGCAGATCTGGTCGCGCGAAAAGGCCAAGGAAGTCTTTGCCGCCAAGGGCGAACAGTACAAGGTCGAGCTCGTCGATGCGATCCCGGAAGGGCAGGATCTGAAGATCTATCATCAGGGCGACTGGTTCGACCTATGCCGCGGCCCGCATATGGCCTCCACCGGCCAGGTCGGCACGGCCTTCAAGCTGATGAAGGTTGCCGGCGCCTATTGGCGCGGCGACAGCAACAACGCCATGCTATCGCGCATCTACGGCACGGCATGGGCCGATCAGGCCGACCTGGACAATTACCTGCATATGCTGGCGGAAGCCGAAAAGCGCGACCACCGCAAGCTTGGCCGCGAAATGGACCTGTTCCATTTCCAGGAAGAGGGCCCGGGTGTCGTCTTCTGGCACGGTAAGGGCTGGCGCATTTTTCAGACGCTCGTCGCCTATATGCGCCGTCGGCTTGCCGTCGATTATGAAGAAGTCAACGCGCCACAGGTGCTCGATACGTCGCTCTGGGAAACCTCCGGTCACTGGGGCTGGTATCAGGAAAACATGTTCGGCGTAAAGTCGGCGCATGCGATGACGCATCCCGACGACAAGGAAGCGGATAATCGCGTGTTCGCGCTGAAGCCGATGAACTGCCCCGGCCACGTGCAGATCTTCAAGCATGGCCTGAAGTCCTATCGCGAACTGCCGATCCGCCTTGCCGAATTCGGGCTGGTGCACCGCTACGAGCCGTCGGGCGCGCTGCATGGTTTGATGCGCGTGCGTGGCTTCACGCAGGACGACGCGCATATCTTCTGCACCGACGAGCAGATGGCAGCCGAATGCCTGAAGATCAACGATCTGATCCTCTCGGTTTATGAAGACTTCGGCTTCAAGGAAATCGTCGTCAAGCTTTCCACCCGGCCGGAAAAACGCGTCGGCTCCGACGCCCTCTGGGATCGCGCCGAAGCCGTCATGACAGATGTGCTGAAGACGATCGAGGCTCAATCCGAAGGTCGCATCAAGACCGGCATCCTGCCGGGCGAGGGCGCCTTCTACGGTCCGAAGTTCGAATATACGTTGAAGGATGCGATCGGCCGCGAATGGCAATGCGGCACGACGCAGGTCGACTTCAACCTGCCGGAACGCTTCGGCGCCTTCTACATCGACAGCAACTCCGAAAAGACGCAGCCTGTGATGATCCATCGCGCCATCTGCGGCTCGATGGAACGCTTCCTCGGCATCCTGATCGAGAACTTCGCCGGCCATATGCCGCTCTGGGTATCGCCGCTGCAGGTGGTGGTCGCAACGATCACATCGGAGGCTGATGCCTACGGACTTGAAGTGGCCGAGGCGCTGCGCGATGCCGGTCTCAACGTCGAGACCGACTTCCGCAACGAGAAGATCAACTACAAGATCCGCGAGCATTCCGTCACCAAGGTTCCTGTCATCATCGTCTGCGGCAGGAAGGAGGCCGAGGAGCGCACGGTCAATATCCGCCGCCTCGGCAGCCAGGACCAGGTTTCGATGGAGCTTGACGCCGCCGTCGAGAGCCTCACCCTCGAGGCCACGCCGCCCGACATCCGGCGCAAGGCCGACGCAAAGAAAGCCAAGGCGGCCTGAAAATCGGGGGAATACGACAGCGCCGACTTCGGCGCTGTCGGAAATATCTTTCGCGAAGGGCAGCCGCCCATGCGCCTCTCGTCTGCACTTCCAAATCTTCCTGTCAATGAATGAAATCCGCGCCTGGCGCATCGGCCGATGCGTAGACCAAAATGATAGCGTCCTTTGCGCGTCTGATCAGACGCGCGGCGCTGCAGAGCGCCGACCGATCGGCTTGATGTAAGCCCACGGTGAAGGCCGTCTTGCGATAGAGGGCTTCTGACTGCCAGTCCTAGTGGTAACACTAGGAGTAGTCATATGACGAAGCATCCAATTGAGGTGATCACGTCTGTAGAGCGCCGTCGGCGCTGGTCACGCGAAGATAAAGAGCGCCTTGTCGCTGCGTGCTTTGAGCCAGACGCGGTCATCTCCGAGATTGCCCGCGCGGCCGGCATCCATGTCAGCCAGTTGTTCCGTTGGCGCAAAGAGCTTTGCCGGATCGAGGAGCCAAGGTCTGATACGGCGACTTTGGTGCCGGTGATCGTATCCGAGGCCGCTTCGACAGTCTCTCCCGTTCAACCGGAATCGCCCACCACATCCCACCCTCGTCGGAAGCGTAGCGATGTGACAATCGAGCTTGGACGGGGTCGGCGCGTGCGCGTGGATAGCGACATCGATACGGATGCCCTTGGCCGGATTCTCGATTGCGTGCTGGGGCTGCGATGATTCCGGTTCCGAGTGGCGTGAAGGTCTGGCTGGCGACAGGCCACACCGATATGCGAAAGGGCTTCCCCGGTTTGTCGTTGATGGTGCAGGAGGCGCTGAAGCGCGACCCGATGTGTGGACACCTGTTCGTATTCCGCGGCCGCGGTGGCGGTCTGATCAAGGTGATCTGGCATGACGGCCAGGGCGCTTGCCTGTTCACGAAGAAGCTGGAGCGCGGCCGCTTCATCTGGCCATCAGCGGCCGATGGCACGGTGGTGATCACGCCTGCGCAGCTCGGTTATCTGCTGGAAGGTATCGACTGGCGGATGCCGCAAAAGACCTGGCGGCCGACGTCGGCCGGATAAGCAAAAACACTGGAATGACAGGGTCGAATATGATTCCATCCTGTCATGAGCAATGCGACCGAAGAGCTTCCGGACGACCTTGCCAGTGCGCTTGCACTGCTGGCCCAGGAACGCGCTCGACGTGTCGCAGCCGAAGCAGAAGCAGCGACCTCCAAGGCAGAAGCCGCCAGCGCAAAGGCACTCGTATCGCATTCCGAGGCGCTGATCGCGCGGCTGAAGCTGGAGATCGACAAGGTTCGCCGTGCACTCTACGGCAGCCGGTCCGAGCGCAAGGCGCGGCTCCTGGAGCAGATGGAACTGCAGCTCGAGGAGTTGGAAGCGGACGCCGGTGAAGATGAACTGGCGGCGGAGATCGCAGCCAAAGCTTCAGCCGTCAAAGCCTTCGAGCGCAAGCGTCCGTCACGCAAGCCCTTTCCCGAACACCTGCCGCGTGAGCGCGTCGTAATCGCCGCTCCCACGAATTGCGCCTGTTGTGGATCGGTTAAACTGTCGAAGCTTGGCGAAGACATTACCGAGACCTTGGAAGTCATCCCGCGTCAGTGGAAGGTCATCCAGACGGTGCGGGAGAAGTTCACCTGCCGCGAGTGTGAGAAGATCACGCAGTCACCCGCACCCTTCCATGTGACACCCCGCGGTTTTGCCGGGCCGAACCTGCTGGCGATGATCCTGTTTGAGAAGTTCGCCCAGCACCAGCCGCTCAATCGCCAGAGCGAGCGCTACGCCCGCGAGGGCGTCGACCTCAGCTTGTCGACGCTGGCCGATCAGGTTGGAGCATGTGCCGCGGCGTTGAAGCCCATTCACTCCCTGATCGAGGCGCATGTCCTTGCTGCCGAACGTCTGCACGGCGACGACACGACCGTGCCGATCCTGGCCAAGGGAAAGACCGATACGGGCCGCATCTGGACCTATGTCCGGGACGATCGGCCGTTCGGAGGGCTCTCTCCGCCGGCGGCCCTTTACTATGCCTCGCGGGACCGACGGCAGGAGCATCCGGAGCGCCACCTGAAGACCTTCAACGGCATTCTGCAGGCGGACGCCTATGGCGGCTACAATCCGCTGTTCAAGGTTGATCGCGATCCAAATCCTCTAAGGCAGGCGTTTTGTTGGGCACACTCGCGGCGTAAGTTCTTCGTGCTCGCCGACATCGCCGCAAATGCCAAGCGTGGAAAGAATGCCGCGCCGATCTCGCCTATGGCGCTCGAAGCCGTCAAACGGATCGACGGCCTGTTCGATATTGAGCGCGAGATCAACGGGCTTACGGCCGATCAACGCCTGGAGCGTCGCCGGAGAGACTGTCTGCCACTCGTCGATGATCTGCAGGTCTGGCTTCAAACCGAGCGGGCAAAGCTCTCACGCAGTTCTCCGGTGGCGGAGGCGATCGACTACATGCTCAAGCGCTGGGATGGCTTCACATCATTTCTGCAGGACGGCCGGATTTGCCTGACGAATAATGCGGCAGAGCGAGCGCTCAGAGGCTTTGCGCTCGGCAGAAAATCCTGGCTCTTGCCGGATCAGACCGCGGTGCAGATCGTGCGGCCTTCATGGCCACATTGATTATGACGGCAAAACTCAACGACATCGATCCGCAGGTGTGGCTGGCCGACGTTCTTGCCCGCATCGCTGATACGTCGATTACCAGGCTGGAGCAGTTGCTTCCGTGGAATTGGACGCCGCCGACCGTCAACGCTCAAGCGGCCTGACCTGCGGCCTTCACCGGAGGCTTACGGCTTGATCGCTGGCACGCCGCAGAAGCGTGCCTGGTAGAATCAATCCAGGCTGGCGCCGCCGCCGCCGCCCTGCGGCACGAGCTGTTCGTAGGAGGGCAGAGGCTCCTCCGGAGCCGGCTGGACACCCGCAGGCGGCGGCGTGCCGGCCGGCGCCTGCTGCACCGTGCGGGCCGCCGGGCTCTCGGGCTGCTGCGGCTCCTGGTCCTTCATCAGAACCTCTACATCGGTATTCCGGCCGGCAACCACTGTAAAATCGCGCTGATAGATCTTGTCCTTGTTGCGGGCGATGGCAGAATATTCGCCTTCGGCAAGGACCATGGTCGGAAAGGCGCTGACGCTTTCGCCGACACTGTCGCCGGCGGCAGTCAGGATCGACCAGGCCGTGTCGGCAATCGCCTCGCCGCCGGATTCGGAGACCAGCTTGAAGGTCATCTGGGCGGCGCGGTGCTGGATCGTTGCCTCTGTGAGCTTGCCGGCCTCGACCTGGATGTCGGCTCGAATGACGGCGTTGACGCTGCCATATTCGGAAACGATGTGATAGGTGCCGGCATTGAGGCGCACGACGGTGTTCGGCGAGACGTCGGCCATGACGAGGCCACGCTCGCCATCGTCGCGCACTTCCGAGGAATAGATCGAGAAGCTCAGCTGGTCGGGGCGGATGCGGGCATCAGTGCCGGAGACGGCATTGAGCAGCAGGCCGCCGGCATCAAGGACCATCACCTGCTTGTCGACCTCGCCGTCAGCAGGAACGGTCAGCTTCTTGGTGACACCGGCGCGGCCGAAGGAGACATTGACGAAATAATCGCCCGGAGCGAGCTGGAAGGCGGCGGGTCCGCCCTTGGCGCTGGCGATCAGCGGCAGCTTGCCGTCGGCGCCGGCGATCGGGCTGAAGACATACCAGGAAAGGCCATCCTCGACAGGCGTACCGTCGGCCGTCAGTTTGGCTTCCATCGCGACGTCGCGCAGCTTGGCGCCCTCAGGCGCGGCGCCGGGCGCGATGAAGGCATTGAGCTTAGGCATCTTCGACGTCGAGTCGAGCTGTTTGAAATCCTTGAAGGCATCCTGCGCACCGGCGCCGAGGGGCATCAATACCATCAGGGCGATGGCGAGGCCGATGCGTGCAAGAGGCGAAATGCCAAACATCTGTTTCGTGAACCGATTGACTTCTGAAATCGCAAAGGCCACTTCAAGACCAACGCGATGGCAAATTCAAGACCCACGCTTTGCAGCAGCATAAAAATGAAAGTTTCTCCCGCATGAAATCCGATATCAAGCTGATCGATTACCTCGCCGTGCGCCGTTCAATTCCCGCTTTTCAGATGTGCGAACCCGGCCCGGAAAAGGCCGAAATCGAAGAGATCCTGCGGCTCGCTTCGCGCGTTCCCGACCACGGCAAGATCGCTCCCTGGCGCTTCATCGTCTATCGCGGAGATGAGCGTGCGCGCCTCGGCGAGGAGCTTCTCAAACTGGCGCTCGAGGCAAAGCCGGACCTTTCCGCAGAGATGATCCAGGTCGAGCGCACCCGCTTCACGCGCGCGCCCGTGGTTGTCGCCGTCGTCAGCAAGGCGGGGCCGCACATCAAGATCCCGGAATGGGAGCAGGTCATGTCGGCGGGCGCGCTTTGCTTCAACGTCATTCTTGCTGCCAATGCCAACGGCTATGTCGCCAACTGGCTGACGGAATGGTTCGCCTATGATGAGCGCGCCTATCCTCTGCTCGGCGTCGGTCCCGGCGAAAAGGTGGCGGGCTTCATCCATATCGGCTCGACGACATTCCCGGCGATAGAGCGGCCGCGGCCGGAGCTTGCCGATACCGTGACCTGGGTCGGGGGAGCGGACTGATGTTCTACACCACCGACAGCAACCGGCATGGCCTTGCGCACGATCCCTTCAAGGCGATCGTTTCGCCGCGGCCGATCGGCTGGATCGGCAGCAAGGGCAGAGACGGCTCGATCAATCTTGCGCCCTATTCCTTCTTCAACGCTGTCGCCGACCGGCCGAAACTGGTGATGTTTTCTTCCGCCGGTCGCAAGGACAGCCAGCGCAATGCGGGGGAAACCGGCGCCTTCACCTGTAATTTCGTCAGCCGCGATCTCGCCGAAAAGATGAATCTGTCCTCGGCGGCGCTGCCGTACGGCAACAGCGAATTCGATTTCGCCGGGCTGACGCCGAAACAGTCCGAACGGATTGACGCGCCCTATGTCGGCGAGGCTTACGCCGTGCTCGAATGCAGGGTCACCGAAATCATCGAGCCGAAAACGCTGTCGGGCGCGCCGTCTGAAAACGTCCTCGTCTTCGGCGAGGTGGTCGGCATCCATATTGACGAGGCGATCGTCAGAGACGGCCGCCTCGACATGTCGATCGCCCGCCCTGTCGCCCGCATGGGCTACATGGATTACAGCGAAGGCAGCGATGTTTTCGAGATGTTCCGGCCGCAGATACCAAAGGCGGGAGCCTGAAGGCAAGGCATAGAAAGGCTTAAGAAATATGGTGAACCAATCTTAAACCTTTTGTCGCTACGGTCACAGCATTGAATGAAACGCGAAGGAATCGCGTTCAAGTGCTGGGGCGTCGCGTGATCGTAGAAGCTTTCCTTCGTTGGATCGAAACGGCCAAGACCGGTGATCGGGCCCGGGCCGCGAACGCACTCGGTCGAGCCTATCTGCAATCCGAGATGAGCGGGGAGGAGCGGGCGGCAGCCGAGATGGCGATGACCTTTCTTCTCGATGACCCGTCGCCGCGTGTGCGGCTTGCACTGGCCGAGGCGATCGCCTGGTCACCCGACGCGCCGCGCGGCCTGATCCTTTCGCTCGCCGCGGACCAGCCCGAGGTTGCCTGCCACGCCGTCACCTGTTCGCCGCTTCTCAGCGACGCCGATCTCGTCGACCTCGCCGCGCGCGGCAATGGCGCCACCCGCATGCTGATCGCGGCCAGGGCCCATGTCAGGCGCCCGGTCTCGGCGGCACTTGCGGAGGTCGGCGATGAAGACGAAGTGCTTTGCCTGCTCGAAAACGATGGCGCGGCCATCTCCAGCCAATCGTTGAAACGGATAGCCGAGCGGCTTGGCGATTGCTGCGATATTCGCAACCTGCTGCTCGACCGCAGCGATCTTCCGGCCGATGCCCGCCAGCTGCTCACCCAGCATGTCAGCAATGCGCTGGTCGGCCTGCCGTTGGCGCGGGCGGCGATCGGCCTGCCGCGGCTCCAGCGCATCAGCCGCGAGGCGACCGAGGCAGCCATTGTTTCGATCGCCGGTGATATCGCGCCGCGGGAGATCCCGGATCTCGTCGAACATCTGCGCCTCAACGACCGCCTGACGCCGTCCTTGCTGATGCATGCGCTCTGCGCCGGCAAGCTGGATTTCTTCGCTGCTGCAATCGTCGATCTGACAGCGTGCAGCGAGCGCAGGGTGCGCTCGATCCTGGCAACCGGGCGCATGCACGCGGTTCGCGCCCTCTACGAATCTGCCGGCCTGCCGAGGGATATCAGCGTGATCTTCGTCGAGGCGACGCTTCTGTGGCGCGAGGCCGCTCGAAGGGCGCCGGGCAGCATGCTGGGGACCGTCGGCGGCCGTCTTCTCGAAAAATTCCGCCATCACCATGGCGCACACGGCGCGGCCGGAGAACTGCTCGACATGGTGGAAAAGCTTCATGTCGCCGAACAGCGCCGATCAGCCCGTGTCTATGCGGCGCTTGCGGCGGCCTAGTCGTTCAGCCGAGTCACCACCCAGGAATAGCTGGTGGAGACGAAATGCACGGGTTTGGAAAGCGTCTCCCTGACGTCGCGGCCGGATGGCAGATGTGCGCGGTCCTGGCCGGCAATGTTTTCAGCAAAGCCGGCGAGGCCTGTCGGTTCTTCGGGTGCCACCGGAGCGGTGTCGGCGGCGGCAGCAGGCAACGGCGCCGGTTTCGCCGGTTCGGCGATGGCAAGCGCTTTCGGGGCCTCGCACACGGCGATGACCGAGGGATAGCTGACATTGGCATAGGCCTTGAGCCGGCGTTCGGCTTCGGCATCGCAAGCGGCAACTGTTTCCCAGCGCTTGTCGACCGTCGCAACATAGCTGCATTGGCTGACGGAATCGTCGCAACCGAGAATTGTCATTGCGATGAGCACCGCTTGCATATTCTGCCTCCTTGGCTATGAACCTTGAGATCGCCTTAGACGGCGCAATTCCAACCGAAACAAGGCGAAGGCATTAACTCTTCGTCATGTCGCAAAATCTGCGCCTACCGCAAACATTGGAAACCATCATGTCCGTCACTATCGCCCAGGAGCCGCCGCGTCAGGACGGCGTCATCCGCCTTCTCGATCTTTCCGACGCCTATGCAGCGTCGCTCTATCCCGCGGAGAGCAACCACATGGTCGACCTCTCCTTGCTGGAGAAACCTTCGGTAAGCTTCTTCGTCGCCCGCAATGAGGGGGCAATCGTCGGATGCTGCGCGCTGGTCGAGGCCGGCGACGGCACGGCGGAGATCAAGCGCATGTTCGTTGACCCGCAGGCGAGGGGATTGAAGATCGCGAGCGGATTGATGAATGCGCTGGAGGCGATCGCGGGGGAAAAGCGGCTGACGGCGATCCGGCTCGAGACCGGCATCCACCAGCCGGAGGCGATCGCCCTCTACCGTAAATACGGATACCAGGAGATCGAGGCTTTCGGCACCTATCTTCCGGATCCGCTCAGTCTGTTCATGGAAAAGCGGCTGGGATAGCAGCCTGCGAAGGCAGGTTCAGCCTTCGGCGACGCGTGGGATCGGTTTCGCCGGCGGCGCCTGTTCGTCGATGACGATCTGCGGCACCCTTTCGCTGCTCTCGGCGTTGCGGGCCTCGTGGATCCATTCGCGCCAGATGGCGACGATCAGCGCCATCAGCACCGGACCGATGAAGAGGCCGAGAAAACCCATCGTCTTGACGCCGCCGATAAGGCCGAAAAAGGTCGGTAGGAAGGGCAGCTTGATCGGCCCGCCGACGAGCTTCGGTCGCAGCGTCTTGTCGACGATGAAGAGCTCGACAGTGCCCCAGACGAAGAGGCCGATGCCGGCGACATGCGAGCCGCTCGCCAGGAGATAGATGGAGACGAGCGTGAAGGAGAGCGGCGCACCGCCAGGTATCAGCGCCATCACCCCCGTGAGCACGCCGAGCGTTACCGGCGACGGCACGCCGGCGATCCAATAAGCCACACCGAGCACAATGCCTTCGCCGATCGCAATCAGCGTCATGCCCATGACAGTGGAGCTGATCGTTGCCGGGACGACGCGAGAAATGCGCTCCCAGCGGTTCGGCAAGATGCGCTCGCCCAGCATGTCGATCTGCTTGGAGAAGGAGAAGCCGTCACGATAGACGAAGAACAGCGCGATCAGCATGAAGAGCAACGTCAGCAGAAGATGGAAAGCGCCTCCGCCGGCTGCCAGAACGGCGCGATAGATGTTGCCGATATGAGCGCCGCTGATCGCCTGGATGAGTTCGCCGAGAGCGCCGGGACTGCCGACATATTTGGTCCAGAGATCATCGAGATAGGGGCCGGCAAACGGCAGCGCGACGATCCAGTTCGGCGTCGGCGCGCCGGCACGGTTGGCGTGGATCGCCCAGGCGAGCCAAGTGCGCACTTCGCCCGTCGTATAGGTGATCGCAAGCCCGATTGGGATGACCAGGAAGGTAAGGATCATGAGGATGGCGATGGTGGCGGCGACCGTCGTATTGCCGCCAACGCGGGCAAGCAGCTTGCGATAGAGCGGCCAGCTGGCAAAGCCGATGACCAGGGCAGCAAGCACCGGCACGAGAAAACCATAGAAGAAATAGACTCCAGCGGCGACGACCAGCACTAGCAGCCAGCGCGCCGCAGAGATGGAGGGAATCAGTGGCGTGCGCATCGGCGCCGACGGCCCCAGCCATCGCGGCTCATGATTGGTTTTCTGACGGTCGAACACACCCACGCGCGCCTCTTCTTATTGTTGTACTCTGGTTATGGGCCATGAACCCGGCGGTTTCAAGGTGCGCACGGTGAAAGCCCATACAAAGCGTCGCAGTTCGACCATTCGAAAGCGTATCTTACTGTTGCGACCGGCGGAGAACCTTGAAGGCGTAGAATTGCGACTTCTGGCTTGTCGAGAAATTATTGTCGGATCTGAGGATGAGAACGTCGGTACCGTCCCGGGCCTTGCCGAGCGACATCGCCCCGATGTTGTCCGGGACGAGACCGATTGGCGCCAGATCGAGAACCTGGCTCTCGCGGGGCAGGCACTTCGTAGGTGGCGCCGACCGTTGCGGTGCTGGACAGGAGAACGAAAACGGCAGTCGCGGCAAATCGCTTCGTCATGGCAAGATCCGGCAAGGTTGAAAACGATTCGAACCGACGCACCCACCATTTCCTGGAAAGGTCGCGCGCCGTCCGCTTCATGCGCCGGTTCTTTGACGGAGTTGTTACGGTTCTTCGTCAGTTCCGTGAAATCGCTGATGCTAAAATGCGGCGCGCCGGGCGTATCAGTCAGATCGCTCGGCGCGCCTTACACGTGTTTAAATATCGAGGTTTTCGGCGAAAGCCGCGCGCTCCTGGATGAAGCGGAAGCGGGCTTCCGGCTTGGTGCCCATCAGATCATCGACGGCGCTGCGGGTGCCTTCGAAATCCACCTCGTCGATCAGCACCCGGAGCAGGGTGCGCTTGGCCGGGTCCATGGTGGTTTCCTTGAGCTGGGCTGGCATCATTTCGCCGAGACCTTTGAAGCGGCTGATCTCCACCTTGGCCTTGCCCTTGAATTCCGTCTGCATCAGCTCGGCGCGGTGATTATCGTCGCGCGCATAGGCGGATTTCGCTCCTTGGGTGATCTTGTAGAGCGGCGGCACGGCGAGGAAGAGATGACCGCCACGCACCAATTCCGGCATTTCCTGATAAAAGAAGGTGATGAGCAGCGAAGCAATGTGAGCGCCGTCGACATCCGCATCGGTCATGACGATGATGCGCTCGTAGCGCAGATCTTCCTGCCGGTATTTCGAGCGCGTGCCGCAGCCGAGCGCCTGGATGAGATCGGCGAGCTGCTGATTGGCGCCGAACTTCTCGCGGCCGGCGCTGGCGACGTTCAGGATCTTGCCGCGCAGCGGAAGGATCGCCTGGTTGGCCCGGTTGCGCGCCTGCTTGGCCGAACCGCCAGCCGAATCGCCCTCGACGATGAAGAGTTCGGCGCCTTCGGCGGTGTTCTGCGAGCAGTCTGCAAGCTTGCCGGGCAGGCGCAGCTTGCGCACCGCCGTCTTGCGGTTGACTTCCTTTTCCTTGCGTCGGCGTAGGCGCTCCTCGGCGCGCTCGATCACCCAGTCGAGCAGCTTGGCCGCCTCGTTCGGATTGTCGGCAAGATAGTGGTCGAAGGGATCGCGCAGCGCGTTCTCGACGATGCGCTGGGCCTCGACCGTCGCAAGCTTGTCCTTGGTCTGGCCGACGAATTCTGGCTCGCGGATGAAGACCGACAGCATGCCGACGGCCGAGATCATCACGTCGTCGGTGGTGATCTGGGCAGCGCGCTTGTTCTGCGTCAGCTCGGCATAGGCCTTCAGGCCCTTGGTCAGTGCGATGCGCAGGCCTGCCTCATGGGTGCCCCCTTCAGGCGTCGGGATCGTATTGCAATAGGAATGCACCTGCGGGTCGCCGCCATACCAGGTGATCGCCCACTCCATCGAACCGTGGCCGCTCGCCTTCTCCGTCTTGCCGGCGAAGATTTCGCGGGTGACGGTGAATTCCTTGCCCATCGTCGCCTGGAGATAGTCCTTGAGACCGCCGGGGAAATGGAATGTCGCCTTGTCGGGCACCTCCGACCCTTCGGGCAGTACGCCAGGCTCGCAGCTCCAGCGGATCTCGACGCCGCCGAAGAGGTAAGCCTTGGAGCGCGCCATGCGAAAGACGCGGGCGGCTTCGAACTTCATGTGTTCCCCAAAGATCTGAGGGTCGGGATGGAAGCGCACACGCGTGCCGCGGCGATTGTGGACGTCGCCCAGTTCTTCGAGCCCGCCTTGTGGCAGGCCGCGGGAAAAGCGCTGGCGGTAGAGCTTGCGGTTTCGCGCTACCTCGACTTCGAGGAAGTCGGAGAGGGCATTGACGACCGAGACGCCGACGCCGTGCAGGCCGCCCGAGGTCTCGTAGGCCTTGCCGTCGAATTTGCCGCCGGCATGCAGTTTGGTCATGATGACTTCGAGCGTCGACTTGCCCGGCACCTGTGGATGGTTCTCGACCGGAATACCGCGGCCGTTGTCGGTGACGGTCAGATAGCCCTGCAAATCGAGATGCACTTCGATGAAATTGGCGTGTCCGGCGACCGCTTCGTCCATCGCATTGTCGATGACTTCGGCGAAGAGGTGATGCAGCGCCTTTTCGTCGGTGCCGCCGATATACATGCCTGGGCGCATGCGCACTGGCTCGAGGCCCTCGAGAACGCGGATCGACGAGGCGCCGTAATCATCCGCGTTGGAGGCGACGGAGGCGGGACGGGGAGAGACGGGCTGTGCAGCCGCCGGCGCACGCTCGGGCGCGGCCGCAGGCTTCTGCGCCTCCTCGCGTTTTTCAGAAAGAGGCAGTCCGGAAAAAAGGTCGTTGCTGTCGTCCATGGAGCCGTTCAGATCTTCGTCCTGTCTTGGGTCTGGCTTGGCACTTGCATCCGCCGCCGACCCAAAATCACCGCATTTCATGTCACGTTTGCGAATCAGGCAGATTCTGCCAGAAAGCGCCGCGAGACGCGACACCGCCGGATTGGCGGGGTTTTGACACATGATTTGCGTTGCCGGGCGCGGAATGGCAAGCGGCGGCAGGCTTCAGGAAACCATCCGCATGCGAATGTCCACAAGTGATTACACCGTTATATCAGCAATTGCGGCCTTTTTCTTGTCAGCAGCCGTTCTTTCCGCCGGCGGACCGGCGCGGGCGGGCGACACCCTGCCGCCTTTCAAGGACGATCTGTTTTCGAAGCAGACTGTGCTCCAGACGAGCGACGGTGGCGCCTCCGAGGTTATCGATTACGACGAGATGCGCGATATCAACGACCGCGACCAGATCCCGGAGAAGCGGGCGCAGCAGAAATATGTGTCTCTCGCCATCCGCAAGGCCCAGGCGGACGAAACCCTCTCACTCGACGGCGTCAGGCTCGATGTCACCAGGGTGGGACCAGCCCAGAATGCTGCCTTCACGGTGATTTTCATCCACGGACGCGATGGCGACCGCCGGCTCGGGGCCAATGATTACAGCTTCGGCGGCAATTTCAACCGGCTGAAGAACCTCGTCGCCGGTAATGGCGGCGTCTATTATTCGCCGACGGTCAGGAGTTTCGACAGCAACGGCGTTGCCGCGATCGAAGGCCTGATCCGTTATGCCAGCGCGCAATCACAGGGCCGGCCCATCGTCCTTTCCTGCGCCTCGATGGGCAGCCAGATTTGCTGGGGCATTGCGCGTGACGGCGACAGCGTCAAGCGGCTGAAGGGCATGCTCGTCATGAGCGGTGTCACCGATCCCGATTTCACCAGGAGCGCGTTTTACAAGGCGAAACTACCGCTCTGGTTCGCGCATGGCAGCCGCGACCCGGTCTATGCCGCCGCCGACCAGCAGGCGCTGTTCGAGCGCCTGCGAAAGGCGAAATATCCGACGCACTTCACGCTATTTCAGACCGGCAATCACGGAACGCCGATCCGGATGATCGACTGGCGCAGGGCCTTGAACTGGATCCTTGCGGCTTAACGGGCGTTTTCCGGCAGAAATATGCTCGAGATCGCGGAGATTCCCGTTACGTCAGGGGCATGATGCTTTTCTTTACCGCAAGCTTTTGATAATGCGGCCGGGGATATGAAGTTTGTGGAAGGCCGGCATGACACCTGACGTGCGCCCGCTGGTGGCGGGAAACTGGAAAATGAACGGCACGCGTGCCTCGCTCGATCAGATCAAGGCGATCGCCGAGGGCGTTCGCCCGCCGCTCGCCGACAAGGTCGAGGCGCTGATCTGCCCGCCGACGACGCTGCTCTACGTGGCAACCGCGCTCTGCACCGACAGTCCGCTTGCGATCGGCGCGCAGGACTGCCACCAGAAGCCGTCGGGCGCACATACCGGCGACATCTCGGCCGAGATGATCGCCGATAGCTTCGGCACCTATGTGATCGTCGGCCATTCCGAACGTCGCACCGACCATGCAGAGACGGACCATCTGGTGCGCGCCAAGGCGGAAGCGGCTTTCGCCGCCGAGCTCACAGCGATTATCTGCATCGGCGAGACGGCGGCCGAGCGCCGGGCCGGGCAGGAACTCGACGTCATCAAGCGCCAGCTTTCCGCCTCGGTTCCCGATGCCGCAACCGCCGAGAACACAGTCATCGCGTACGAGCCGATCTGGGCGATCGGCACCGGGGTCACGCCGACATCAGGCGATGTCGAAAAGGCGCATGCCTTCATGCGTGCGGAGCTCGTCTCCCGCTTCGGCGATGAAGGCCGCAAGATGCGGCTTCTCTATGGCGGCTCGGTTAAACCCGCCAATGCCGGGGAACTGCTGGGCATCGCCAACGTCGACGGCGCGCTGATCGGTGGAGCGAGCTTGAAAGCCGCCGACTTCCTCGCCATCTACCGGGCCTATGAGGCGCTGCTCGCCTGACACGTTGTTCATAGCTCGGTTTATTCCGGCAGAAGGGCTTGGAATAGGCGAGAGCCTCATGTAAAGAGCCGCCAGAATTCTTACTTATGTCCGTCTCCAGGCGGGCAGGACTGGACCCATGCAGACAGTATTGATTGTCATCCATCTCATGATCGTGCTCGCCCTCGTCGGCGTCGTGCTCATCCAGCGCTCGGAAGGCGGCGGCCTCGGCATCGGCGGCGGTTCGGGCTTCATGTCGGCCCGCGGCACGGCCAATGCGCTGACCCGCACAACCGCAATCCTGGCGACTTTGTTCTTCCTCACCTCGCTCGGTCTCGGCATATTGACGCGCTACGAGGGCCGTCCGAGCGACATCCTCAACCGCATCCCCGCGACGAGCGGCCAGGGCAACGGCATTCTCGATTCGCTCGGCGGCGGTGCACAGGCCCCGGCGAACCAGCCGGCCGACAACGGCGTTCCGAGCAGCGGTGCGGCTGCGCCCGCACCACAGGCTCCGGCCGCGCAAGCTCCCGCAGCAGAGGCTCCGGCAGCCACCGTGCCTTCATCGACTGCTCCGGCAGCAACTGCCCCATCGACGACTGCGCCCGCAGCCCCGGCCGCGCCGGCACCGGCTCAGCCCTCCGGCGTCCCGACGGGACAGTAAACCGGGCTTCGACATAAACCGCCGGCAGGCCCTCGGGTCTGCCGGTTTTCTTTTGTGCAGATTCCCGGTCAGGCTCCGAAAATTCTGGAAAAGAATTTTTGGGCTGGTGGAATCGTTTTTGAAAAGGTATCCGGTGAATCCCATGGCGCGATACGTATTCATCACTGGCGGCGTGGTTTCCTCTCTCGGAAAAGGAATTGCGGCCGCGGCTCTCGGAGCGTTGCTGCAGGCCCGTGGATATCGGGTTCGGCTTCGCAAGCTCGATCCCTATCTGAACGTGGACCCGGGCACGATGAGCCCGACCCAGCACGGCGAGGTCTTCGTCACCGACGACGGCGCGGAAACCGATCTCGATCTTGGCCACTACGAGCGCTTCACAGGCCGTTCGGCGACCAAGACGGACAACATCACCACCGGCCGCATCTACAAGAACATCATCGACAAGGAACGCCGCGGCGACTATCTCGGCGCGACGGTGCAAGTCATTCCGCACGTCACCAACGAGATCAAGGATTTCGTCACCGAGGGCAATAAGGACTACGACTTCGTAATCTGCGAAATCGGCGGCACGGTCGGCGACATCGAGGCGATGCCCTTCATGGAAGCGATCCGCCAGCTCGGCAACGATCTGCCGCGCGGCACCGCCGTCTACGTCCATCTGACGCTGATGCCTTACATTCCGGCCGCCGGCGAGCTCAAGACCAAGCCGACCCAGCATTCGGTGAAGGAGCTGCAGGCGCTTGGCATTCACCCCGATATCCTGCTGGTGCGCGCCGACCGCGAAATTCCGGAAGCCGAGCGCCGCAAGCTCTCGCTATTCTGCAACGTGCGTCCGTCGGCCGTCATTCAGGCGCTCGATGTGGCCAATATCTACGACGTGCCGATGGCCTACCACAAGGAAGGGCTCGACGACGAAGTGCTCGCCGCCTTCGGCATCGAGCCGGCGCCGAAGCCGCGCCTCGACCAGTGGGAAGAGGTCTGCAACCGCATCCGTACGCCGGAAGGCGAGGTAACGATCGCGATCGTCGGCAAATATACCGGTCTGAAGGATGCCTATAAGTCGCTGATCGAGGCGCTGCATCACGGCGGCATCGCCAATCGGGTCAAGGTCAAGCTCGAATGGATCGAGTCGGAAGTCTTCGAGAAGGAAGATCCCGCGCCTTATCTCGAAAAGGTGCATGGCATTCTGGTGCCCGGTGGCTTCGGCGAGCGCGGCTCCGAGGGCAAGATCCATGCGGCGCGCTTCGCCCGCGAGCGCAAGGTGCCTTATTTCGGCATCTGCTTCGGCATGCAGATGGCCGTCATCGAGGCGGCGCGCAATCTCGCTGATGTGCCGGACGCGTCGTCGACCGAGTTCGGCCCGGCGAAGGAGCCAGTGGTCGGCCTGATGACGGAGTGGGTCAAGGGCAACGAGCTGCAGAAGCGCACGGCGGCTGGCGATCTCGGCGGCACCATGCGCCTCGGCGCCTACAAGGCGGCGCTGAAGAAGGGCACGAAGATCTCGGAGATCTACGGCTCGACGGATATTTCCGAGCGTCATCGCCACCGGTACGAGGTCAATATCGACTACAAGGACCGGCTCGAGAGCTGCGGCCTCGTCTTCTCCGGCATGTCGCCGGATGGCGTGCTGCCGGAGACGATCGAATATCCCGATCATCCCTGGTTCATCGGCGTGCAATACCATCCCGAACTGAAGAGCCGGCCGCTCGATCCGCATCCGCTGTTTGCAAGCTTCATCGAAGCAGCAACCGAGCAGAGCCGTCTCGTCTGACGACTGCGGCGCCAGATCGCGCGGCTATCGCGCGATCTCGTCAATCAGCCATTCTATTTTCAGGCAGCGGTCGGCAGCGGCCCGATATAGACCGAACGCGGGCGGATCAGCCGGCCGTCGAGCGCCTGTTCGCGAGCATGCGCCAGCCACCCCACAGTGCGGCCGATCGCAAAGACGCCGGTGAAGGCCTGGCGCGGGAAGCCCAGCGCTTCGAGCAGCAGCGCGGTATAGAATTCGACATTGACCTCGAGCCGCCGGTTGGGCTTGCGCGCTTTCAGGATCGCCAATGCGGCGGCTTCCACCGCCTCGGCGAGTTCGACGCGGGCGCTGTCGACCTGGCCAGACGAGATCAAAGGCGTCAGCGCGCCTTTCAGCGCATCGGCGCGGGGATCGCGGACGCGGTAGATGCGGTGGCCGAAGCCCATCAGCCTTTCGCCGCGATCGAGTGCATCGGCGAGCCATGTGCCGGCATTATCCGGCGTTCCCACCGCATCCAGCATATCGAGGACGGGACCGGGCGCGCCGCCATGCAGCGGCCCCTTCAGCGCGCTCAACGCCGCCAGAACCGAAGAGGTGAGGCCAGCCTGCGTCGAGGCGATGACCCGCGATGCGAAGGTCGAGGCGTTGAGCCCATGATCCGATATCGTCACGAGATAGGCGTCGAGTGCCGCCGTCTGCTCCTTGGTCGGCAATCGTCCGATCAGCATGCGCAGGATATCGGCCGCTTGTGGCAGCGAGGCGTCGGGCGCGATCGGTTTCTGCCCGCGCTGCAGCCTGAGAATCGCCGGCAGGAAGACCGCCGGCGCTGCCAGAAGGCTGAGCGCGATGTCGAAATCCTCGCCATCGGACAGCCGGGCTAACAGTGCCCGCATCGCATCGACCGGCGGCAAGGCGATCAAGGCGGCGTCGGCGGCTTTGATATGGGCGAAAACCTTCGTTCGTGCCTGTGCCAGCCAGTCGCGTAAGAGCGCCTCATCGAAGCTTCGCTCCATCAAGCCGTCGAGCAGCAGTGCAGCGACGCGCTCATAGGTGCCGCCTGCGACCAGATGATCCAGCGATACGCCGCGGATGATCAGTCGACCCGCTTCGCCATCGACATCCGACAGCTGCGTTTCGGCGGCAATAACATCTTCCAGGCCGTTTTTCATGTGGGTTCTCCTTTACGGCTCGAATGATCCGACCTAGTCTTATTGACGTCAATCTTGACGCAATTGATCAATGTGAGGCTGTGATGCCGTGGTTGACCACCCACGAGGCGCTGCAGGCGCTGAAGACCAAACCGCAGACGCTCTACGCTAATGTCAGCCGAGGGCGCATCCGCGCCAAGCCCGATCCCGCCGATCCGCGCCGCAGCCTCTATCACGCTGCCGACGTGCGGCGGCTTGCAGATCGCCATGCCGGCCGCCGCAAGGCCGAAATAGTGGCGGCCGAGACGATCCGCTGGGGCGATCCCGTACTTTCCTCGGCAATCTCCACCGTGACGGGCGGACGCCTTTTCTATCGTGGGAAGGATGTGGCCGGTTTCGCCGAGACGGCGACGCTGGAGCAGACCGCGGCATTGCTGTGGAATGGAGCGGAGACGCCTGCCTCCTCGACCGCGACCACGCATGGCTCTCCATCGCTTCAGGCCGCGTTCCTGGCGCTTGCCGGGCGGGTGACATCGGACCTGCCGTCGCTTGGCCGCTCGCCGGCGGCACTCCGGCGTGAGGCGAACGGAATTCTCGCCACGATCGCAGATGCGTTGGCACCAGGCGCTTCGGACCGGCCGCTGCATCTCAGACTTGCGGCAAGCTGGCAGCGGCCGGAGGCCGGCGAATGCCTGCGTCGCGCGTTGGTGCTGCTTGCCGATCATGAACTCAACGCCTCGGCCTTTGCTGCACGAGTCACGGCCTCATCGGGTGCGGCGCTATCCGCCGCCGTAATTTCCGGCTTGGCGACGCTGACGGGACCGCTGCACGGCGCCGCCTGGCAGAGCGTTGATGCATTGATCGAGGCAGCCTGCGCCCTCGGTCCGGCGCAGGCAATCCGCCGCACCCTTGCCCAGGGCAATCGCTTATCCGCCTTCGGTCATCCGCTTTATCCGGACGGAGATATCAGAGCGTTGGCGCTGCTTTCGCAATTTCCACTGCCACCTGAGTTCGCCGAGGTCAGGGATAGGGGCGAGGAGATCGTCGGGGAAAAGGTCAATGTCGATTTCGCGCTTGCCGCGATGGCGGCAGCCTTCGATCTGCCGAGAGAGGCGCCGATCGTCGTTTTTTCGCTTGCACGCTGCACCGGCTGGCTTGCGCATGCGATGGAGCAGATCGAAAGCGGCGAATTGATCCGGCCACGGGCACGTTATACCGGACCGGCGCCCGATATGAAGAGCAGCACTTGAGGATGCGGGGTTCGCTTTTTTCGCCTATTGAAATATCCGAATTCGGCTATCATGCCTCGTATGGAAGAAGACGGTTGGCGGGCGCTTTCGCAGATGCAGTTCCGCACGGTCACGGGGGCTTTCCATGAATATAACGTTTCTCAAGCTGTTTGCCGCCGGACTCGCTGCCGGCCTCATTCCGCAGGGCGCGGTACTCGCGCAATCTGCGGGCTGCGCGATCTCGCGCGATGGCGGCGCCCGCCAGACGCTCAGTTGCCCTGGTGGCGTCAAGGTGACGGCGGAGGCCGGCGCGTCTTTCCAACTCTCCGACCGCAATCGCGACGGCAGTCCCGATTCGGCCTCGCTGCGGCGCAAAGCGATCCTCGTCGATGTCGACGGCAGCCAGCATGCGGGTGGTTTCCAGGTGGTGACACCGCAGGCGATCGCTGCCGTGCGAGGCACACAATGGGCTGTTGACGTCGCGGGCGACAAGACCTCGGTCCTTGTCGTCAGAGGCAGCGTGGCCGTCCGCCGGCCTGCCGGCGAGCCGGTGGTGCTGTCACCGGGCGAGGGCGTCGATGTTAGCAGCGGAACCGAACCGCTGGTCGTGCGCCGCTGGCCCGCGCCCCGCGTCGCCGCCCTTCTTGCCCGCCTCGGCCAATAAATGCCATGAGTCATCGCCTGCTGACCGTGATCGCGCTGCTGCTCGCCGGTCTTTGGGGCGCGGCGCTCGGCTATCTCAATCTCAATGGCGGGATAGGCTTTCTCGACCGGATGGAGGCCTCGCTCGCCGACATTCGCAGCATCATTGTCGGAGCGAAGGCGCCGCCTCCCGTCGTCTCGATCGTCGCAATCGACGACCGTACGGCGGCGGCCCACGGCTATCCCCTGGACCGGGCGACACTGGCGCGTCTGGTCAATGCAATCAACGCTTTGAAGCCGAAGGCTCTGGCTCTCGACATCCTCCTCGTCGATCCGGGACCGGAGGAGGGCGATGCAGCACTAACCGCTGCCCTTGGAGAGGGACCGAGCGTGATTGCGGCGGCGGCCACCTTTGCGCAGAGCCGGCAGCGGGTTACCGACTTGGCGGACGATCCGCTTGCCGCCATCCCTGAAGCAGATCAGCTTCTCTTGCCGCTTCCGCGCTTTGCCAGCGCGGCCGCGGTCGGTGTCGTCAATGTCGCCACCGACCAGACCGGCACGCCTCGTTTCATTCCACTGATCTCGCGCGCCGCAGACCGGTTGGATCCGGCTTTTCCGCTGCGAGCCGCCTCGGTGGCGCTCGGTGTCGATCCCAGCATCGGACGCGATGCGATCATGCTCGGAGCATTGCGCATTCCCACGGATATTGGCCAGCGCCTACCGGTGACCTTCTATGGCCGGCGCGGCAGCATCGCCACGTCAAGCGCCGCCGATGCGCTTGATGGCAAGCTGGCGGCGGACGCGGTCACCGGCCGCATCGTCGTCATCGGCTCGACTGTCACCGGCGGCGGCGACGTCTTCCCGACGCCCTTCGATCCCGTGATGCCGGGCGTCGAGGTGATGTCGACCGCGATCACCCATCTCGTCACTGGCGACGGCATGGTGCGCAACCACAGGATCAGGCTGATCGATGCCGCCATCGCCGTCGGGCTGGCGATCATGCTGATTTCGCTGACCGCTTGGCGGCGAAGTGCTGCGGGCTATGCCATCATAGTGCTGGTGCTGGTCGTCTGGGCAATGCTCAATCTGGCGGCGTTTGCGCATGGCTATTGGCTGAGTGCCGCCCTGCCGATCGCCGCAGCGTTGCCGCCAGTGCTGATCTTCGGCGCAGCCGAGCTTTGGCTCGACCGCGGCCGCGCCCGCCATTTCGCCGAGCAGAGCGCGCTGCTGCAGCGCATCGAGGCGCCCGGTCTTGGAGAATGGCTGGCGCGCCATCCGAACTTCCTCGCCGCCCCGGTGCGCCAGAACGCGGCCGTCGTCTTCATCGATCTCTCGGGCTTCACCGGCCTCAGCGAAACCCTCGGGCCGGTCAAGGTGAGCGAAATGCTGAGCGGTTTCTTCGAAATCATCGATGAGGAGGCACGGGCCCACGGCGGCGCCATTACCAGTTTCATGGGCGACGGGGCGATGATCCTGTTTGGCCTGCCGGAAGTCGCCGCCGACGATGCCGCCCGGGCCATCGCCTGCGCGGTGCGGCTCTGCGAGCGCACCCGCGCATGGCTTCGGACGCAGGGGGGCTTTGCCGGGAAGAACATCGGTTTCAAGGTTGGCGCCCATTGCGGGCCGATCGTCGCCTCGCGGCTCGGCACCGGCGACAGGCAGCAGATCACGGCGGCGGGCGATACGGTGAACGTCGGAAGCCGCCTGATGGAGGTCGCCGCCCGTCATGGCGTCGAGCTGGCGCTCAGCGCCGAAATCGTCGGCGCCGCAGGCCCGGACAGCGTGCTCCTCAAATCAGGCCGGATCGAAGGGCCGCTGGAAACCGAACTGCGCGGCAGGGCAAGCCATATCGATGCCTGGCTGTGGCGCAGCCGCACGCTTTGACAATCGCTGCGGGAGCGGCTAGGAACGGCGCAAATATCCCGCCGGCTGGCTCCGGCCATGGCGCATTTCGCGCCTGAAAGCTCCGAAAGATCGAACTCATGACAGAATTCAACGGCGTCGTTGCGGCGATCGCCAAGGCGTTGCAGAAACGCGGTTACGCCGAACTCACCCCGGTACAGCAGGCGATGCTCGATCCGGCGCTTGCCGCTTCGGACGCACTCGTCTCGGCCCAGACCGGCTCCGGCAAGACCGTCGCCTTCGGATTGGCGCTGGCGCCGACGCTGCTCGACGGCAGCGAACGCTTCGGCAACGCCGGAGCGCCGCTCGCCCTCGTCATCGCGCCGACGCGCGAGCTTGCCCTGCAGGTGAAGCGCGAACTCGAATGGCTTTATGAAATGACCGGTGCGGTGATATCAAGCTGCGTCGGCGGCATGGACATCCGCAGCGAGCGCCGGTCGCTCGAGCGCGGCGCCCATATCGTCGTCGGCACACCCGGCCGGCTCTGCGATCATATCCGCCGCCATGCACTCGACATGTCGGAGCTGAAGGCCGCTGTGCTCGACGAGGCCGACGAGATGCTCGATCTCGGCTTCCGCGAGGATCTGGAATTCATTCTCGACTCGGCGCCGGACGAGCGCCGCACGCTGATGTTTTCGGCAACGGTGCCGGCGGCGATCGCCAAGCTCGCCAAGAGCTACCAGCGCGATGCCGTGCGGATCAGCACCGCGGCCGAGGAGAAGCAGCATGTCGATATCGAATATCGGGCGCTTGTCGTGGCCCCGAGCGACCGCGAGAACGCGATCATCAACGTGTTGCGCTATTACGAGGCGACCAACGCCATCGTGTTCTGTTCGACGCGCGCCGCCGTCAATCATCTGACCGCGCGCTTCAATAACCGCAATTTTTCCGTGGTAGCGCTGTCCGGCGAGCTGACGCAGAACGAGCGCAGCCACGCGCTGCAGGCGATGCGAGACGGGCGCGCCCGCGTCTGCATCGCAACCGACGTCGCCGCCCGCGGCATTGACCTGCCGGGTCTCGACCTCGTCATCCATGCCGACCTGCCGACCAATCCGGAAACGCTGCTGCATCGCAGCGGCCGCACGGGTCGGGCCGGTCGCAAGGGCATCAGCGCCATGATCGTGCCGCTGAATGCCCGGCGCAAGGCCGAGCGCCTGCTCGAGAATGCCGGCATTTCCGCAGCCTGGGCGCGGCCGCCGTCGGCCGAGGAGGTGAACGAGCGCGACGACGAGCGGCTGCTTGCCGATCCGATCTTCCACGACGCGCCGCAAGAGGAAGAACAGAAGCTGGTGCAGCAGCTTCTCGCGAGCCACGGCGCCGACAAGCTCGGCGCCGCTTTCCTGCGCCTTTACCGCACCAATCACTCGGCGCCGGAAGATCTGATCGAGGTTACGGTTCAGGACCATCGCAGCCGTAAGCGCCGCGACAATGCCGCCACCTTCGAGCCGGCGCAAAAGGGACCGCGCGAAGATTTCGGCCCAAGCGTCTGGTTCTCCGTCTCGGTCGGGCGCAAGCAGAATGCCGAGCCGCGCTGGCTGATTCCGATGCTCTGCCGCAACGGCAACGTCACCAAGCGCGAGATCGGCGCGATCAAGATGCAGCCCGAGGAAACCTATGTGGAGATTGCTGCAGCGAGCGCCGATAGCTTCCTGAATGCAATCGGACCGAACAAGGCGCTCGAACGCGGCATCCGTGTCACAAGGCTTCCCGGCACACCTGACCTCAGCCGCGCGGCTGCAGCGAAACCTTATGCTGGCAAGGCGTCGCGAGATGAGCGGCCGGGCGAGGCGTTCCGCGACGAGCGGTCGAAGAAAAAGTTCGGCAGGGGTTCGAACGGCGGCTATGCGGCAGCCGACAATGGCGGCGGAGAACGGCGCGACGCCAAGCCCTGGAGCAAGAAGGCAAGCAAGCCCGGCTACGATGGCGAGAAATCCGACAAGCCTAGATATGACAAGCCCAAATACGAGGGCGGCAAATATGAAGGCAAAGGCGGAGCGAAAGGCAAATTCTCGAAGAAGAAGCCGGGCTGATTTCTATCGGGTAGGATTCTTGACCGACAGGATCAGATGACGATGAAACGCTCCGGCATATCTCGTGTCGATCCGGCCGCCTTCATCAAGGCCAATCTGCCGATAGCGGCGGTCCCATCGATCCCCGAGATCCTGCTCCACTCGGCCGGGCCTGCGAGCGGCCTCTGGCGGCTCGCCGACTGCGGAGGGGGCGATCCGCCGCCGTACTGGGCCTACCCCTGGGCCGGCGGGGTCGTGCTTGCCCGCCATCTGCTCGACTGCTCGGAAAAGGTCGCCGGCTGCCGCGTCCTCGATCTCGGCGCCGGCTCCGGATTGGTGGCCATCGCGGCGGCGAAGGCTGGAGCAGCGATGGTGATGGCGGTCGATGTCGATGCCAATGCCATTGCAGCAATCGGTCTCAACGCAGCCATCAACGGCGTGACCATCTCGGCGGTCGCCGCCGATATCCTCGATGCGCCGCCACCGGAAGCGACTGATCTCATCGTGGTCGGAGATCTTTTCTATGATCCCTCGCTTGCCCTGCGTGTATTGGCTTTCTTGCGGCTTTGCCGGGCAAGCGGCATAGAGGTGCTGGTCGGCGATCCCGAGCGAGCCTATTTGCCGGATCGAGAACTCAGGCGAATCTCGACACAGGCGGTTGCGGACTTCGGCGCGACTGCCAGCGGTAGCGCGGTGCAAGCGGGCGTTTTTTCGCTCTCCTGATCGGGAAGAGGCGAGACTATACGAGAAGATCCGGCCGCAGCAGCATGACAGGGCAGTGTGCTCCGGCCGGCAGTTCCGGCGCGTGCGGCGGCCGGATAATGAGGCAGTCGGCTTGCGCAAACACCTTCATCATCGAGGAATCCTGCTTGCCGAACGGTTCGGCGAGCCAGTTTCCGGAAACGGACTTCGTAAGTTTCGCTCTGATATAGTCCTGCCGGTGATCATTGGCGCGCAGTGTGACGGCAGCCTCCACCGTCGTCTCACGCCGTACCGGCGGCAGGGAGGCGAGCTTGCGAATCAGTGGCTCGAGGAACAGCAGCGAACAGACGAGGCTTGAAACCGGATTGCCGGGCAGGCCGAGCACATGGGTTTCCCCAAAGCTGCCGACCATCAGCGGTTTGCCGGGGCGCATGGCGATGCGCCAGAAATCGAGCTGCATCCCGGCTTCCATCAGTGTGGCCTGCACCAGATCATGGTCGCCGACCGACGCGCCGCCGAGCGTGACGATGACATCGGCCTTGGCATCCCGGGCCTTATCGACCGCTGCGGTGATTTTTGCCTTGTCGTCGGGCACGATGCCGAGATCGAGTACATCGGCGCCGGCTTTCCGGGCCAGAGCTGCGATACCGAAGGTATTGGAGGCGATGATCTGCGAAGGTCCGGGAGTGCTTCCGGGCGGCAGCAATTCGTCGCCGGTTGCCAGGATGGCAATCAGCGGGCGCTTGAGAACCTCGACATCGGGCCGGTTCATGCCCGCCGCGACCGTCAACCGGGAGAAATCGAGCACGGTGCCGGCAGGCAGCACCGCTTCGCCTTCGGCGAAATCCTGACCGCGGGGGCGCACATGCTGGCCCTGCCTCACCGGGAACCTGGTTCTGATGCCGCCGTCGATCTTCTCCGCATCCTCCTGCAGCAGGACGCTGTCGGCGCCTGGCGGAACAGGCGCGCCGGTGAAGATACGCACGGCCTCTCCCTTGCCCACGCCTCCCTCGAAGCCGTGGCCGGCGGACGACGTGCCGATGACCTTCAGTTCAGCACCCGGCTCCGGTGCGTCCTCGCGGCGCAGCGCATAGCCATCCATGGCCGAGGCATTGAAGGGCGGCTGGGTCAGGCGCGCGGTAAGATCAACCGCCAGAACGCGGCCTTCAGCCTCGGCCAGCGGCAGCGCCTCCGACGCAGCGACGGGCTTGGCGCGGGAGAGCAGGCGGTCCAAGGCGTCGGCGACCGGGAGAAGGTTCATTTCGCCTCCGGATGACGGAAATCGCCTGACTTGCCGCCGGATTTTTCGAGCAGCCTGACGCCGCCGATCTCCATAGCCTTGTCGGCGGCCTTGGCCATGTCGTAGATCGTCAGGCAAGCGACCGAAACGGCGGTCAGCGCCTCCATCTCAACACCGGTCTTGCCGGTGAGCTTGGCGGTGGCGGTGACGCGCAGGCCGGGCAGGGCGGCATCTTCCTCGATTTCGACCGTGACCTTGGTCAGCATCAGCGGATGGCAGAGCGGGATGAGATCGGCGGTGCGTTTTGCCGCCATGATGCCTGCAAGGCGCGCCGTGCCGATGACATCGCCCTTCTTGGCATTGCCCTGACGGATGAGCGCAAGAGTTTCCGGCGCCATCTTCACATGACCCTCGGCGGTGGCGATGCGCACCGTCTCGGCCTTGTCGGAGACATCGACCATATGCGCCTCGCCGGAGGCATCGATATGGGTCAGACCGGACTTTGCGCCGCTCATATCATTCGGCCGCGATGGCGGCTTCGCCGAAGAGTAGCGCCCGGGTGGCGGCCGCCACGTCGTCCTTGCGCATCAGGCTCTCGCCGACAAGGAAGGTATTGATGTCGACGGCCTGCAGGCGCTGGCAATCGGCATGGGTGAAGATGCCGCTTTCTCCGACGAGGAGCCGATCACCGGGGACCATGGAGGCAAGCGTCTCGCTGACCGTCAGGCTGACTTCGAAGGTCCGCAGGTTGCGGTTGTTGATGCCGATAAGCGGCGAAGAGAGCTTCAGCGCCCGCTCCATTTCCGGCGCGTCGTGAACCTCGACCAGCACGTCCATGCCGAGCGAAAAAGCTTCGTCCTGCAGACGCACTGCATCGTCATCGCTCAGCGACGCCATGATCAGCAGAATGCAATCGGCCCCCCAGGCGCGCGCCTCGTGGACCTGATAGGTCTCGAACATGAAATCCTTGCGCAGGGCGGGCAGCGCGCAGGCAGCATGGGCCGCCGTCAAAAATTCCGGCGCGCCCTGAAAGCTCGGCATATCGGTCAGCACGGAAAGGCAGGCGGCGCCGCTGGCTTCATAGGCTTTTGCCAGCGCCGGCGGATCGAAGTCCGGGCGGATTAGGCCCTTGGATGGGCTTGCCTTCTTGATCTCGGCAATGAGACCGAACTGGCCAGCCTCACGCTTGGCAAGGAGCGCCCGATGAAATCCGCGAGGCGCTGACTGATCGGCCTGCATTGCCTTCAAATCGGCGAGCGACACCGCGGCTTTGGCGGCGGCTATTTCCTCGCGCTTATAGAGTTCGATCTTTTTCAGGATATCGGTCATCGGCCAATCCTAATCGATATCGTTGGAAACGGCGATGAGTTTGTCGAGGGCGAGCGCCGTGGCGCCGCTATCAAGCGAATGCGCGGCCAGCGCCATGCCGTCGCGGATCGTCTCGGCTTTGCCCGCGATGACGAGCGAAGCGGCGGCATTGGCGAGCGAGACATCGCGATAGGCATTCCTGGCGCCGCCGAGCACTTCGCGAAGCGCTGCGGCATTGGCGACGCCATCACCGCCCTTGATATCGGCGAGCATGCACGGGCTGACGCCGAAATCGGCGGGCGACAGCTCGAAGGTACGGATCTTGCCGCCTTCGAGCGCCGCCACCTTGGTGACGCCGGTCGTGGTGATTTCGTCGAGGCCATCCCCATGCACCACCCAGACGCATTCGGAACCGAGATCGCGCATGACTTCCGCAAGCGGCACCAGCCATTGCGGCGAGAAGACGCCAAGCAGCTGGCGGCGGACGCCGGCTGGGTTGGAAAGCGGCCCGAGCAGGTTGAAGATGGTGCGCGTGCCAAGTTCGACACGCGAGGGGCCGACGTGGCGCATGGCGGAATGATGCAGCTGGGCGAACATGAAGCCGACCCCCGCATCCGCGATGCAGCGCGTGATGATCTCGGGACCAACATCGATATTGACGCCGAGAGCTGCCAGATTGTCTGCTGCGCCCGATTTCGAGCTCAGTGCCCGGTTGCCGTGCTTGGCGACGGGCACACCGGCACCGGCGACGATCAGTGCAGCCAGCGTCGAGATATTATAGGTGCCGCTGGCATCGCCGCCGGTGCCGACGATGTCGATGGCATCGGCCGGCGCTTCGACGGTCAGCATTTTCGACCGCATGGTGTTGACGGCGCCGACGATCTCGTCGACGGTTTCGCCACGCACGCGCAGCGCCATCAGGAAGCCGCCGATCTGCGAGGGCGTCGCCTGGCCCGACATCAGGATCTCGAAGGCGGCACGGGCCTCGTCACGCGTCAGCGGCTCGCGGCTTGCGGCCTTGGCCAGGAACGGCTTCAGATCGGTCATAAAACCTCCTAGCGGACCGCCGCCTGTTCGGCGAGCGTCTGATTGATCGAAGCCCCATACTGTGTCTGCAGCAGGTTGACCATCTGGTCGAGAATATCATCGCCGGCGGCATTGGCCATGGCGGTGAGCTGGGCGTCGCGGTTGTTCAGCACGTCGCCGGTCGGCTGGCTGTTGACCTCGGTGACCTTCATCAGGATCTGCGTCGAGGGATCGGCGCCGACCGCGCTCGCAACCGTATCGACAGGGCCGGAGAAAGCGGCCTTGACAGCGGCGCGTCCGAGAACCGGATCATCGGTGGAGCGTGTGATACCGCTCTTGCTTTCGACGGCAATGCCGAGCGGCGCTGCAATGTCCGCAAGGGCGGTGCCCTTTTGCGCCTGGGCCTTCAATTCATCGGCCTTCTTGGCGAGTTCAGCCTTCTGCTGCTCTGCTGTCCAGTCCTCGACGGCTTTCTCGCGCACCTCGGCAATCGGGCGGTCCCGGTCCGGCGTGATTTCGCGGACGTTGAACCAGACATAGCCGTCATTGCCGATCGGAAGTGGCGAGGCATCGACGCCGACGTCGGTCTTGAAGGCTTCGCCGAGCAGCTGCTGCTTGGCGGGAAGATCCTTGACCTCTTTGCCGTCCTTGTCGGCACCCGTCGCATCGACGGCGTCGACGGTCACCGCCTTGAGCTTCAGCTGACCGGCGATATCCTCGAGCGTCGCGCCGCCGGCGCGCATATCCTCGATACGGTCATGAACATTGATCACTTCCTGAGAAGCGTTGGAAAGCGCCAGCTGCTTGCGGATGTCTTCCTTCACCTCGTCGAAGTTCTTGACCGTTTCCGGCTTGATGTTGGTGATGCGCAGGATGACCGGGCCGAACGAGCCGTCGACGACAGGCGTCGTGCCGCCATCCTTCGACACCGCAAAAGCGGCATCGGCGACGGCCTGGTCGGGAACCTTGTCCTTGGTGAACTCGCCGAGCAGCACGTCGCTTGCCGTCTTGCCCTGATCGGTGACCAGCTGGTCGAAGCTGGTGCCGCCCTTCAACGCCGTTTCGGCGGCGGTGGCGAGATCCTTGCTGGTGAAGGTCAGCTGTTCGATCGTCCGGCTTTCCGGCGTGCGATAACTGTCCTTACCCTTCTCGAAAGCTTCGCGGATTTGGTCGTCGGTAACGGTCGCGACATCGGCGATATCGGCCGGCTGCAGCTTGAGATAGATGAGCTTGCGGTATTCCGGTGCGCGGTAGCGTTGCTTGACGCCTTCGAACCAGCTCGCCAGCACGTCGTCGGCGGGCGCCTTGATCGGCTCGATATTGGCGTTGGTTAGCAAAAGGTAGTCTATGCTGCGGCTTTCATCGCCATAAAGCTTCAGTGCGTCGATCAGCGTCTTCGGCGCGGTAAAGCCGTTGGAAACGGCATCGACGATCTGGCTGCGGACGGCGACCTTGCTGCGCTCCCTGATGTAATCGTCCTGGCGGATGCCGGCATTGCGCAGGCGCGAAACGAACAGCTCGCGATCGAACTGGCCGTTGACAGCCTTGAAGGCCGGATCGTCGGCAATCAGTTGGGCGAGACGATCCTCGGACAGGCCGAGGTTCATATCTTCGGCGAGCTGGTCGAGCGAGGCGCCGGCAACGAGCTGTGACAGCACCTGCTGCTCAATTCCGAAGGCGCGGGCCTGCTCGGGCGTGAGGCGCATGCCGAACTGCTGGCCGATGCTTGCCACCTGACGCTGATAGGCAAGGTGGAATTCGTTCACCCCCACCTTCTGATCGCCGACGGTCACGACCGTGGTGCTGCTGCCGCCAGATATCAGCTCGCGCGATATGCCCCAGATGCCGAAGGAGGCCACCAGGAGAAGCAGGAGCAGCTTGGCAACCCAGGTCTGAGCAGCTCTTCTCAGAAGATGGAACATGGAAACGCAAACCTCGCAGTATTTATTGACCCGCGCACGGGCTGACATTCGACGTTCCTTAAAACAAAGCCGACAGGAAATGAAGGGTTGTCACGCGAAAAGCTGCGCATGGCCGCAAGCGCGACGCAAGGCGTTGATGGCGAACAAAAGATCGGCTGCCGGCGGAACCTTTCACGCCGCCATTTCGTTGAAGCGGCATCCCATGAAACAGGAGCAGACCATGGCAGAATTGAAAACCGCTTCCGCCGAATCCACCGCTGCGCGCGTCAAGGCGGATATCGCAGCAGACGATCTGTCGGCACAGGTTACGGCACTCCGTGAAGATCTCTCCAGATTGACGGACAGTGTGCGGGCGCTGGGGCAGGGGGCAAAGTCGGTGGTTACGGACGAAGCTTCGCTGATGACGGAACGGCTGCGCGACAAGGTTCGCGAAGAACCGATCATGGCGCTCGCGGTAACGGCAGGCGTAGCCTATCTTTTCGGCCTGCTGAGCCGCCGCTGAACACGGACTGCGGGACAGAAAAAAGCCGGACGCAAGGCGCGCCCGGCCTTTGGTCATGTCTGCCAGTTATGCAATCAGCGGCGGATGGCGCGGCCGATGAAGATCAGAATGCAGGCACCGATGAAGCCGGTGATCAGGTAACCAAGCCACCCCGCCAACGGCTGGATGTGCAACAGACCCAAGATCCAGTTGGCGACGATCGCGCCGACGATGCCGAGCAATATGTTCATGAGCACGCCCATATTGCTGCTCATGACCTTTTCTGCCAGCCATCCGGCAATGCCGCCGATGATGATGGCCGCAATCCAACCCACGCCTGCGTTTTCCATAGTGATCCCTCCTGGTGAAACAACTCGCAAGAATGCATGAAACAAAGGAAAGTTCCACTCCTGGAGGAAGTTAGGGATGCAGCACGGTGACCGGGGGTTCCAGCAGGTACGCGACCAGTTGGAACATTAGGCCGCTTAGCGCAAGAATTGCGAAGCCGAAAGGCATGATCATGCTTTTGCTAAACATTCTCTCCTCTCCCGTTTTGAGTAAAGCATAAGCCGAAGTGCGTGCTACGCAAGGTTATTACTAACAATTGGTTAAGTGAGATATTTAAGTAAAATGATAAAATCCAAGCGTGATCCCGCAGTTGTTCGCGGATATCATTCTGAAAGACACGGATAAATCGTATGTGCCTTCGATTCCCGCCCGGCAATTCTACGTTTCGGAGAGTTTTGGCTGAAGTAATCCGTTTCTCGACGGAACAGGGAGCCGTCGGATGCATCAATTCGGCGCAGGTGCTGAGTTATGTCCGGCCGCCGGCGGATTGATTTTGGCTCGGACTGCGTCATTTTTCCGGGGGTTCGTTCAATCAGGGAAAACCTCGATGCCAAAAGCTGCAATCGCTATCGCCTGCTGCCTCTGCCTGCTTACGCTCGCCGGCTGCGGCAATACCGCATACGGGCTGAAGAAGGATGGACAGGAGGCGAGCCACGCAATGGATAATGCGACCCATCGGGTGCTTTCGGCCGGCGCCAAGAAGTAATGGCGGCTGCCGGCGACACGCAGCAAATCTTGCATGAAAAAAGCCCGCCTGGGGTGAGGCGGGCTTAGCATAACAGAGAGAATGGACGGACCAAAACCGTCCCGACTGATACAGCATTTCCTTAAGGGGCCGCCGTACGTCATTCGACGTAGCCGCGACCGTTCCGGCAGCGCGTCAGGATCGGGTCAGAAGTTGCCCCAATTCTGAGCGCGGGCACGGGCGCGAATAATCCGGTATTCGCGACCGCCATAGAGCGAACCGATGGTCAGCAGAAGCGTCAGAACGTCCCAGATGATATGCATGTTATCCTCTCAGGTTGGACGGCTCTGCCGTCGATCGGTGAAGGTACAATAGCAATCTTTCGAACCTGCTTATATGACAAGAAATCGGGATGAGCAGGGAAAGGAGCAGGGCGCTTGCGGCGTCTGATAAGACGCGCGGCGCTGTAGGAGCAGCAACGTGAACAAATCAGCCGGCGCCAGCCCATGACGATTTTCTCCGTCCGCCACATCACGTCCTATCGTTACCGCCGGAAGGTCGATTTCGGCGAGCATCGCCTGATGTTCCGGCCGCGCGACAGTTTCGACCAGCGGCTGATCGAGGCGTCGCTGACCACCTATCCGGAGCAAAGTCATGTGCGCTGGATCCACGATGTTTTCGGCAATTGCGTGGCGCTCGTCGATTTTTCCCGGCCGTCGGTGGAGCTTCGTTTCGAAACCTGGATCACACTCGATCATACGCCGCAGCTCGCCCCGGACATTCGGATCGACGAGGCGGCGCTGACCTATCCTTTCTCCTACGACAAGGACGAAATCGCCGATCTCGCGCCGGCGATGCAGCGCCATTATCCCGATTCGGGCGATGAGGTCGGCCGCTGGGCGCGCCAGTTCGTGCGCCTGGGGCACCCGACGGAGACCGGGCACCTGCTGATGACGCTGTGTTATGCCATTCGCGAAAGCTTTGTCTATGCACGCCGCCAGGAACATGGAACGCAAACGCCGCTGCAGACCTTGCACCTTCGCTCCGGCACCTGCCGGGATTTCGCGCTTCTGATGATGGAGGCGGCACGCTCGCTAGGCCTCGCGGCGCGGTTCGTCACCGGCTATGTCTACGTCCCCGACCGGGACGGCTCCACCGTGCTGGGCGGCGGTTCCACCCATGCATGGTGCCAGGTCTATCTTCCCGGGGCCGGCTGGGCCGAGTTCGATCCAACCAACGGCATCGTCGGCAACCGCGACCTTATTCGCGTGGCCGTTGCCCGCGACCCGCGCCAGGCTGTTCCTTTGAGCGGCAGTTACGACGGGCAGGGCTCAGATTTCGAGAACATGACGGTGCAGGTCAACGTGACCACGCGACAGCCGTGGGTTGCCGAGGGGTAATGATACAGTAGCGGGGCAATGGTGAATTGCCTGGGCCAAGGTGCTTTGCCCGGGAAGGTGCGAGGCATATCGTGGGAACCGGGCGACGCGATCGACGTTCCATACTCACGTCCGCCCATGCCGGAGGGACGAGGAAGCCACAATGAAGATACGCGCCGGGTTTCATCTGGGCTATAAATGCATACAGCCGACGCCGATGCTGCTGGTCCTCAACATTCATCCCTCCCGTCGCGCCGATCTTCTAAGCGAGCAGGTCCTGACATTCGACCGGCCGATCGAGGCGTGGGAATATACCGACAGCTTCGGCAATGCCTGCAGCCGGATTGTCGCTCCGCCGGGGCTGACGACGATTTCCACCGAGTTCGAGATCTATGACACGGGGCAAGCCGACATCGTTCCCGTACAGGCAGTGCAGCACGCAATCAAGGATCTGCCCGACGAGGTGCTCGTCTTCCTGCTCGGCAGCCGTTACTGCGACACAGACAGGCTTTCGGATTTCGCCTGGGCGACCTTTTCATCAACGCCGCTCGGCTGGGCGCGCGTGCAGGCGATCTGCGATTTCGTGCATAACCACATCACCTTCGATTATCAGAAGGCCGACGTTCTCAGAACCGCGCATGGCGGCTTCACCGATAAGAGCGGCGTCTGCCGCGACTTCGCCCATCTCGCCATCGCGCTCTGTCGATGCATGAATATTCCTGCCAGATACTGCACCGGTTATCTCGGTGATATCGGCGTTCCTGCCGATCCGAATCCAATGGATTTCAGTGCCTGGTTCGAGGTCTTTCTCGGCGGGCACTGGCATACGGTCGATGCCCGCCACAACACCCCGCGTATCGGCAGAATTCTGATGGCGACAGGCCGGGATGCCACCGACGTCGCGATGTCGACGGCTTTCGGCCCGGCGATGCTTTCCCGCTTCGAAGTGATCACCGAGGAAGTGCCGTAAGTTGCAGCCATTGACTCACGGGCCGCCGCAGGTAGATCCTACGCCTTCTTCAGGAACTCGGTTTTCAGCACGAGGCCTTTGACCTGCTTGGTGTTGCACTCGATTTCGCCGGGACTGTCGGTCAGACGAATGCCTTTGACCAAGGTTCCACGCTTCAGCGTCTCCGAAGTCCCCTTGACCTTGAGGTCTTTGATCAACGTCACGGAATCGCCGTCGTGAAGCTGGGTTCCGTTGCTGTCCTTTACGATAATGTCTTCGGCCATGATGTCCTCGCTTGATAATGCGAGGGGGAAATCACGACGACAGGGGAGAGTCAATCACGAGCCCCATCCTGTCCCGTCCGATCGTCGTTCTCCTGCCCCCGATCCGCGGCTGACTTACCGCGGCGGAAGAGTGGTTGCCGGGTTGCAGAAGGAAAGCTGGCGGCGGGCCCGTGAATCGGAACGCCGTCGAGTGAGACTGAGACCAAGGTCCGACCCGACCCGGACTTCATGCCGATACCCAACCCTCGGTCGCCGCAATAGGTTTTCGCGGTGGCATGAGTTTGCGGAGTTTAGCGGTGACCAAGATTTTCGTTGTGGGGATGATACTGACGCCGGTTGTTTTCTGGGGTTCCATCGGTGCGCTGATCTACTCGATGTTGTCGTGAGCCGATGTTGCACTGTCAGTTCACGGCCAGAACCAGGCATAAGGGCACATGCACCTTCGCCACATCAGCAAGCATGTTCCCACTCGTCGAACCGGGTCATTCCTGTCCTCGCGCCTCTTGTTCATCGTCTCGGAACAAGTCCGTCAAGCAGGAAGTCCAGGCCTTTCCTGAAAACCCCGTCCCAATCATTGTCCAACAGCAGACGAGCACGCTCGATCGTCGGGTATTCTGCACCGAGATGAGCAAGGCGCTGCTGCCCGGCGAGCATGTCTTCGTCCGAAAGGTCGAAATTCGCACGAGTAATGGTCGCGCCCATCACATAGTTCCAGAGCGACCATATCCCGCCGTTCAAATCCGCCTCCTCGACACCGGCTCTGGATAAGACCCTGCCCAGCAGCTCCAGACGACCGAGGATGTTCGAGCCGAGTGCCCGGCGCGGCAGCAGCGATGCCGACCAGGGATGGCGCAGCATGCTGGCGCGCCAGTCTTCAAGCATATGATAGACCGCCTGACGCCAATCCGCCGATTCGATTATTTGCGACGGTCCACGATATTCCAGCACCGAGTCGAGCGCGAGATCAAAAACCTCCTCTTTGTTGGCGACATGCCAATAGAGGCTCATCGCGCCCGAGCCGAGGCGATCGGCCAGCCGACGCATCTTCAATCCCTCAACGCCTTCGGCGTCCAGCAGTTCAACCGCGGTCGCTACGATCCGTTCGAGCGAAAGAGGCGGTTCCTGTACGGAGGGGACCGGGGCAGCTTTCCGGTGAGGCCGTTTACTCTGAGTGCCGTCGCGTTTGGCTGCCATGTGTCTTTCCTAAAAAGATCGGGACATCGATTTAAGCCGGCGAAGCGACGGGTGTCGATCCTCGCCAGTTGACTCGTACAATGTACGATGCGATGAAGTCGTACGTTGTACGAGTCTCACTTGCCAAAGAGTTAACAGCGCAGTCCAGGAGGCGGTGAGGGTCGTTCCTCGCAGTCCTCACGGCCGGAAGAACATCATGTTACACGCAATCAAACATCTGCTCATCGGAGGGCTGATCATCATGACCACAGGAATTCCCAACGCGACGACGGCGGCGAATGAGGGTGACCTCAAGCTGACTGTCGTCAATCCAAAAAACCTCTACGATCCGACGCCGAATGGCTATAGCACGGCAGTGATCGTCCCCCGCGGCGCCCGGTTGGCCTACATCTCCGGACAGGGTGGCCAGGATAGCTCGGGAGCCTTGTCGGCGGACTTCGCCGTCCAGGTGAAGCAGACCTACGCAAATCTGCGCAGCGCCCTCGACGGCCTCGGCGCAAGGCCGGATCAGGTCGCCAAGCTCACGGTCTTCGTGGTCGAACACGATATGTCCAAGCTCGAGGTGCTGACGAGGAACGTCAAAGACATGTTCGGCGACGCACTCCCGGCCCAGACCCTTGTCCCTGTTCCCAAACTTGCAATCGATCCGATGCTGTTCGAAGTCGAAGCGGTCGTCATGCTTGAATAGTGGCTGCGACTGATCCGCCGGGCAGTTCTGATGGAGAAAATTGCAAATGGCGGAAGAGGTGGGATTCGAACCCACGGTACGGTTTCCCGCACGCCGGTTTTCAAGACCGGTTCCTTAAACCACTCGGACACTCTTCCAAGTTTTTGGGAAGCCTGAAGAAAGTCCGTTTCGGTCTTTCCGGTGGATCGGTGGTTTCTGCCGATTTGCTGCCCATTCACTCACAGGCCGGCTTTTTAGCAGCTTTGATGGCAGCGTCAACTTGTTCTGCAGAGAAGCGGCGTTGACAGCCGCTTCTCTCTGCCGCCGTCAGACCAGGACGGTGAAGTTGTCGAATGCGAGCTGCGGAAAGCCCGTGGGCTCGACATCGGGCTGAATATCGAAGCGGACAAAATCGACCGCTCCCAAGGCGGCCAGCGAAATATGCTGACCATCGGCAATGGTGTCTCCGTAGACCGTCAGTGACATCTCACTCACCTTGTTGCCGCCGATATAACCCTCGAAGGTGACCAGGGCATCGACACCTTCATAGGCGGGGTCGAAATTGGTTGCGACATCGACGCCCTCGATGGTGAAGAGCTTGCCATCAACGCGTTCGAAAAACGGATTATAGGGATTGGTGACGACGTACTCGTTGCCGCCGGATTCGGCGACCGCCCAAAGGTTGCCATCGAGTTTGTCGCCAAATTTGAATCCTGCATAGCCGGAGGCGATATCAGGCAGCCCGGGATATTCGGTGGGAGCATTCTCGAAATCGATGGAATACTGCCCTTGCGGAGGAGTGTGGACGCCGATGTTGAGGCTGGCGACGTCGGTGCCGCCCTTTCCATCGGAGATCTTAAATGAAAAATTCTCGCCGAAGATACCGCCGGGCTCAAGCGCGCTCGGATCATTGACCGTGTAACTATAGCTGCCGTTGCTCCAAATCGTCAGCGTCCCGTGCTCACCCTCAATGGTAAGATATGCCGGCTCGCCCGCCTTGTTGGGAATTCTCATTCCGTTGACGAACTGAACCTGAAGCAGATCGCCGTCGGAGTCCGAGGCGTTGTCGAGAAGGTTTCCTTCGATGGCCTCCGCTGGTGCGTAGTCGTGAACCTTCACGTCAGGCACTATTGGTTTGTGATTTGCCATGGCTCGTCTCCTAAAGATGAGCGTGGAAAGGACGCCGGGCTGCGACGCGAACGCCGCAAATAAACTTTCTACTCCACTTTGAGTCAAGCAACAAACTACACGCGGTAAGGGAGTGGCGCCAGATGCTGGCGCCGTGGGGACACGTATATCGGAGAGGAACAGCTGGTATGCTACCCTGGGAGGAAGGTTCCGGTTGTAACCAACGTCGGAAGAGCAGCTGCTGCGCGTGCCGGTGTCTCAATCCGGTACCGCTCTGACTTTGAAAGCAGGCCGACGTTTACCATGTGGCCCGCATCGGCACACCGATTTTGGCTCTGATTGCAACAACGGGAGAGCTTCCTGTTAGCAATTTATAAACCATATTTATTAGAATTATCGCTATCGCAGCGAAATCGTTCGCAAATTTGCCACGAACCCAGCAAGATTAAAGTCTCGTTAGGCGGGCGGGGATAAGGCGTTGTTGACCCAGGATGGGGCAGAGTTCCTTAACCATAACGATCTTTGAGCGGCGTGGGGCACATGAAACTGGAATACGGGGCGTCTATCGCAACGACAGCACGGTGGCTAGCGATATCGGCGATGTGTGCGACGGTTGCGGCGTGCGGCACGACACAGGCCGTGCCGAAGAAAAGAGCCCACGGCAAGGAATATTTTTCCGAATCCGAATATGGCGTTAAGGCCAGCCCCCGCGTCGCCACCGGCAACAATATCCCGAAGGGCGGCGGCCGCTACATGGTCGGCAACCCCTATGAGGTGAAGGGCAAGTGGTACTATCCGAAAGAAGACTTCGCCTATAACAAGGTCGGCGTCGCCTCATGGTACGGCTCCGCCTTTCACGGACGGCTGACGGCGAATGGCGAAGTTTACGACCAGATGCACCTATCTGCCGCGCATCCGACGTTCCCGCTGCCGAGCTATGCCCGCGTCACCAATCTCGAGAACGGCTCCTCCATCGTCGTGCGCGTCAACGATCGCGGCCCCTATCACGAAGGCCGCATCATCGACCTTTCCAACAAGACGGCCGACATGCTGGATCTGCAGCACAGCGGGACCGGCAAGGTGCGCGTGCAATATGTCGGCCGCGCCCGCATGGACGGCCATGACATGCCCTATCTGATGGCCTCCTACGTGCCGAAGGGCAGCCGCATTCCCGGCATCAATCCGGAAGGGCAGATCGCAACCGGCGTGATGGTCGCCTCCAACAGCCGCAAGATCACCCGCGATCAGTTGCAGAACGCCGAAGACTACGAGACGCCGGCGAATGTGCCGGTGCCGATGTCGGCGACCTCCTATGCCGGCTCGACGCCGAGCGCGCGCTACAATGCGGCGCCCGGCCTTGCGCCGGCCGCCCATGTTCTGGTGGCGCCGTCGGCTTCTTCCTCCAATGCCTCGCCGGGCTTCGATCAGATGGTGGTGCTGCCGGAGTTCGGTCCCATGCCTTATGAGCGGCCCTATGGCGGTTCGCAGGGCTCCCTCGCGCTCGGCTATCAGAACGAAGCTGTGAAGACAGTAACGGTCGATCTCGCCTTCGACGCGGTGATGGTGCGCAATGATGGCCTAACTCCGGCCTCCATCCTTGCCTCGGCCAGGCGCCAGCAGGCAAAATCGGCAGCGCGTTGAGCATGGCGATTGCATCGAATTTCGCCGCGCTCTAACCTTCTCAAAACGCCGTTGACCGATGGGAATTTGCGATGCTGAGGCCTGTGCTTCGTCTGCTTGCATGCCTGATGCCGCTCGCCGCCAGCGCACATGCCGCCGACGGGGGTGCAGCCGGTTTTGCCACCAAAGCGGCGCAGGCCTATATGATTGAGGCCTCCACCGGTACCGTGCTTCTCGCCAAGAATGAGGATCAGAGCTTTTCGCCGGCCTCGCTCGCCAAGCTGATGACGATGGATCTGGTGTTCGATGCGGTGACCAAGGGCGAGATCACGCTCGACACCGAATATCCCGTTTCCGAATATGCCTGGCGCACCGGCGGCGCGCCGTCGAGGACGGCAACGATGTTTGCGGCCCTCAAATCACGCGTGCGCGTCGAGGACCTGATCAAGGGCGTGGCGATCCAGGGCGCCAATGACAGCTGCATCATCCTCGCCGAGGGAATGGCCGGCAGCGAGGAGCAATTCGCTCAGTCGATGACCCGCCGCGCCCGCGAACTCGGCATGGAGAAAGCGGTATTCAGCAATTCCACCGGCCTTCCGGACGGCAAGAGCAAAGTGACGGCGCGCGAGATGGTGACGCTTGCCGCTGCCCTTCAGCAATCCTATCCCAATCTCTATCCTTATTTCGCGCAGCTGGATTTCGAATGGAACAAGATCTTCCAGCGCAACCGCAATCCGCTGCTCGGGCTCGATCTCGGCGCCGACGGGCTTGCGACCGGCTTTGCCGAGGGAGAAGGTTATTCGATCGTCGCGTCGGTCCAGCGCGACGGCCGGCGGCTGTTTTTGGCGCTTGCCGGCATCGCGTCCGACAAGGAGCGAACGGAGGAGGCCAAGCGCGTGCTCGAATGGGGGCTGACTGCCTTCGAGAGCCGTCAGATCTTCACTGAGCATGAAGTGATCGGCGCAGCCAGCGTCTATGGCGGCTCGGCGCGCACCGTCGATCTCGTCGCCAAGGCGCCGGTCAGCGTCTATATTCCGATCAGCAACCCCGACCGGCTTTCGGCGCGCATCGTCTATCACTGGCCGCTGACGGCGCCGGTGAAGCCGGATTATCAGGCCGGCACGCTCAGGATTTTCGCAGGCAGTCGGCTGCTCAGGGAAGTGCCGCTCTATACCGCGCAGGCGGTCGGTGAGGGCTCACTCAGCAGCCGGGCGGTCGACGCAGTGCTGGAGCTCGGCGAATCGCTGTTCTTCTCCTGGCTCTGGGACAAGTCCGCCCCCGGCTGAACGCCGGGATGAGGCTCTCGCGTACAGCTCTTCTTTTCCCGCGTGCCGTTGCCGCACAGTCATGCTTCAGACTTGAATGCCTGACCTTCTGCTACAATTTGCGGGGAAGGTGATTATGTCGCCGCCGCGAAAGGTTTTCCTTCCCGATGTCTTCGGATAGATAGAAGAGGCGGGGCGCGCGGGCGTGCGGCGTCCGGAATGCGGGAAGTTGTCATTGTCATCCGGTACGGGACTATTCGTTACGTTTGAAGGCGGGGAAGGCGCGGGGAAATCCACGCAGATCCGCCGCCTCGCCGAAGCGTTGAAAGGCGAAGGGCATGACGTGCTGGTGACGCGGGAACCGGGCGGGTCGCCGGGCGCGGAGGCCGTGCGCCACGTGCTTCTTTCGGGCGCGGCCGAGCCCTTCGGCACGCGGATGGAGGCGATCCTCTTTGCGGCGGCGCGCAACGATCATGTCGAAGAGGTGATACGGCCGGCCCTGACATCAGGCAAGATCGTGCTCTGCGACCGTTTCATGGATTCTTCGCGTGTCTACCAGGGCATCACCGGCAATCTCGACCCTGATTTCGTTGAGATGCTGCAGCGGGTCGCCATCAACGGCGTCATGCCGGATTGCACCTTGATATTGGATATTCCCGCAAAGGTCGGCCTGGAGCGGGCGCAGAAGCGCAGCGCCTCGGACGGTCCCGATCGCTTTGAAAAGGAGCGGCTCGAAACGCACGAAAAACGGCGCGAAGCCTTTCTCGATATCGCCGCGCGCGAGCCGGAGCGCTGCCACGTGGTTGACGCCATGCAGACGGAAGAGGCGATTGCCGCCGAAATCCTGGCGATCGTCAAGCGGCTGATGTCGCCCGCAGACGCGCTCGGATGCCGGAAGCCGCCCATTATGAGTGAAGTCCATTATGAGTGACGATCGGCCGGGACTGCTGGACGGCGCCATCTGGCCCGCCGAAAATACCAGGCTGTTTGGCCATGAGGAGGCGGAATCCTTTCTTGCCCAGTCCTACCGATCCGGCAAGGGTCATCACGCCATCCTGATCGAAGGGCCGGAGGGCATCGGCAAGGCGACGCTCGCCTTCCGCTTCGCCGACCACGTCCTCTCGCATCCCGATCCCGATGCTGCGCCGGAGAAGATCGGCGATCCGGATCCCGCCTCGGCCGTCAGCCGCCAGATCGCCTCCGGCGCCTCGCACAATCTCCTGCATCTCGCCCGGCCGGTGGACGAAAAGACCGGCAAGGTGAAATCGGCAATCACCGTCGACGAGGTGCGCCGCGCCGGCAAGTTCTTCTCGCAGACCTCGGGCACCGGCAACTGGCGAATCGTCATCATCGACCCGGCCGATGACATGAACCGCAATGCGGCCAACGCCATTCTAAAGATCCTCGAGGAGCCGCCGAAGCGGGCGCTGTTCCTGGTGCTTTCGCACGCGCCGGGCCGGCTGCTGCCGACGATCCGCTCACGCTGCCAGCCGCTGAAACTGGCGCCGCTTCCCGACGAAGCACTCGTTGCGGCCCTTGCCCATCTTGGCATAGCAGGCGAGGGCAGCGTGATTTCGGCGGCCAAGGGCAGCGTCGGCGAAGCCTTGAAACTGTTGAACTATGGCGGCAGCGAAATCATCGCTGGTTATGACGAAGTGCTTTCCGCCGAGGGGCCAACCGCCCGCAAGGCGATGCACCGGCTGGCAGAGGCGCTCTCGGGCAAGGAAAGCGATACGATTTTCGATTTCTTCGTCAGCCACGTCGGCGACGACATCATGAGCCGCGCTCGCGCGGCGGCAGGCGAGGGGCAGATCGCCGCGGCCGAACGGCTGGCGCGGCTCTATTCGGAGGTTACCGAGCGGCTTACCGTTTCCGACGCATATAATCTCGACCGCAAGCAGACGATCATCAGTATTCTCTCCGATATCAAGCAGCCCAGACTCTAGCCAAGGTATAGGCGGATCAGCCGGCCAGCAGCTTCCACGCAACGAGCGCAAGCGTGATGGCCAGGAGAATGCGAATGATACGTTCGTGCAGCTTCGGCGCCAGAAGGCTTCCCAGAATAATACCGGGAATCGAGCCGACGAGCAGGGCAAAGAGCATCGCCCAATCGATCTCGCCGATCAGCCAATAGCCGGTGCCGCCGATCAGGGTCAGGGGTACGGCGTGGACGATGTCGGAGCCGACGATTTCGCGGACATCGAGCCTCGGATAGAGCACGAGCAGGATCGTCACGCCAAGCGCACCGGCGCCAACCGAGGTCAAGGTGACAAGCACGCCGAGACAGAATCCGAGAATGACGGTGAGGGCAAGAATGGTCGTCGGCCGCGGCAGGGTGCGGTCGCCGATGGCGCGACGCGCAAATTCGAGGATCGGGCCACGAAAAATCAGCATGAACGCGGTCATGACGAGAAGCCAGCCGAGGGCTGATGTAATGGTGTTTGTCACGCCGATGCTCTTGCGATCGACACCTGCCAGCAGCCAGAGCATCAGCAAGGCGGCCGGGACGCTGCCGGCGGCGAGGCTGCCGATGATCTTCCAGTTGACGCGCCCATGCACGCCGTGAACAGCGGTGCCCGCTGTCTTGGTGATCGCAGCATAGAGAAGATCGGTGCCGACGGCAGTTGCCGGATGGACGCCGAAGAGCAGCACCAGCAGGGGTGTCATCAGCGAACCGCCGCCTACGCCGGTAATGCCGACAAGGGCGCCGACAAACAGTCCCGAAATCGAATAGAGAGGCTCGAATGTCAAGCAAGCGCCTCCAACGGCGCCCGGTGACGGGGATTGTGGTGGGTGAAAACTGGCACGTCGTTGGGTCCCGCCTCTCTTTCTGACGACCGGTAAATTGGGTGCGAGACGGAGTCAAGCTCACGACCCCGTGTCCTGGAATTCATGGGCGGCAGCGAAACTTGATGTTTCGCTCGACGGTGACATGCGCTAAGAGCGGCTGACCATTGATAAATAAGCCGGACCTTGGCCGCCATGACAGACAAGACATCCTTCTATATCACCACCGCGATTTCCTATCCCAACGGCAAGCCGCATATCGGCCATGCCTATGAGCTGATCGCGACGGATGCGATGGCTCGCTATCAGCGCCTGGATGGCAAAGACGTCTTCTTTCTGACGGGCACCGACGAACACGGCCAGAAGATGCAGCAGACGGCGCGCGCCGAAGGGATCCCGCCGCAGGCGCTCGCCGACCGCAACTCCGGCGAGTTCCAGGCGATGGCCAAGCTGCTCAATGCTTCGAACGATGACTTCATCCGCACCACGCAGGAGCGTCATCACGAGACATCCAGGAATATCTGGACGCTGATGGCCGACAATGGCGACATCTACAAGGACAGCTATGCCGGCTGGTACTCGGTGCGGGACGAGGCCTATTACCAGGAAAACGAGACGGAGCTGCGCGCCGACGGCGTGCGTTACGGCCCGCAGGGCACGCCCGTCGAGTGGGTGGAAGAGGCAAGCTATTTCTTCAAGCTCTCCGAATACCAGGAGAAGCTGCTGGCCCATTACGAGGCCAATCCCGATTTCATCGGCCCGGCCGAGCGCCGCAATGAGGTGATCTCCTTCGTCAAATCCGGCCTCAAGGACCTGTCGGTGTCGCGCACGACCTTCGACTGGGGCATCAAAGTGCCGAACGACCCTTCCCATGTCATGTATGTCTGGGTCGACGCGCTGACCAACTACATCACGGCGACGGGCTATATCGAGGACAAGAATGGCCCGAGGGCGAAGTACTGGCCGGCGGATGTGCACATCATCGGCAAGGACATCATTCGCTTCCACGCCGTCTATTGGCCGGCTTTCCTTATGTCTGCGAAGCTGCCGCTGCCGAAGCGCGTTTTCGCCCACGGCTTTCTGCTCAACAAGGGTGAGAAGATGTCGAAGTCGCTCGGCAACGTCGTCGATCCGGTCAATCTGGTGAATCATTTCGGGCTCGACCAGGTGCGCTACTTCTTCCTGCGCGAAGTCTCCTTCGGTCAGGACGGCAGCTATAGCGAAGAGGCGATCGGCACGCGCATCAATTCCGACCTCGCCAACGGCATCGGCAATCTCGCCAGCCGGTCGCTGTCGATGATCGTCAAGAATTGCGACGGCAAGATCCCGGAATGCGGCCCGCTGACCGACGAGGACAAGGTGATGCTTGCCCAGACCGATGCGCTGCATGCATCTACGCGCGAGGACATGAGCAAGCAGCTCATTCATCGCGCGCTCGCCTCGATCATTGCAGTCGTTTCGGAGGCCGACCGCTATTTTGCCGGCCAGGCGCCCTGGGCGCTGAAGAAGACGGATCCGGCGCGGATGGGCACGGTCCTTTATGTCACGGCCGAGGTGGTGCGCCAGATCGCCATCCTGCTACAGCCCTTCATGCCGGAATCGTCGGGCAAGCTGCTCGATCTTGTCGCCGCGCCTGCCGACAAGCGCGATTTTGCCGCGCTTGGCGAAGGTGGCCGCCTCGTTGCCGGGACGGTGCTCGAAGCGCCGACACCGGTCTTCCCGCGCTATGTGGCTCCGGAGGCCTGAGGCCGTGCTGATCGATACCCATTGCCATCTCGATTTTGCCGACTTCGAGGCGGAGCGCGACGAGATCGTCACGCGCGCCCACCAAGCCGGCGTCAGGCAGATGGTGACGATCTCGACGCGCGTGCGCAAGCTCGACGGGCTGCTCGCCATCACGGAGAAATATCCATCGGTGTTCTGCTCCGTCGGCACCCATCCGAACAATGCCGGCGACGAGCTGGACATCCAGACCGAAGAGCTGGTGCGCCTGGCGAAGGCGCATGAGAAAGTGGTGGCGATCGGCGAGGCGGGCCTCGATTATTTCTACGACACGCAGACACCAGAGGATCAGCAGACCGGCTTTCGGCGCCATATTGCCGCCGCTCGGGAAACGCAGCTTCCGCTCGTCATCCACAGCCGCAGCGCCGATGCCGATATGGCTGATATCCTGACCGAGGAAACGGGGAAGGGAGCCTTCCCCTTTATCCTGCATTGCTTCTCGGCAGGGCCGGATCTGGCGCGAACCGGTGTCGAACTCGGCGGCTACATCTCTTTTTCCGGCATTCTGACCTTCCCGAAATCGGAAGAACTGCGTGAGATCGCCAAGACGATCCCGCATGAACGGCTGTTGGTGGAAACGGACGCGCCCTATCTCGCTCCGAAGCGCTGGCGCGGCAAGCGCAATGAGCCGTCCTATGTCGTCAATACGGCCGAAGTGCTCGCCGAGACGATTGGCCTTTCCTATGCGGACGTCGCACGGATCACGACGGAGAACGCGTTTCGCCTGTTCTCGAAAATGCCAAGGATTTAGCAGGTGCTCTATCGGCGGCGCTTCACCATTCTCGGCTGTTCGTCGTCACCGGGCGTGCCGCGTATCACCGGCGACTGGGGCGCCTGCAATCCCGACAACCCAAGGAACCGGCGCACGCGCGCCTCATTCATGGTGCAGCAGTTCGCTCCTGATGGCGGTGTGACGACCGTCGTCATCGACACCGGACCCGATTTTCGTGAGCAGATGATCCGGGCAGGGGCCGACCATGTCGATGCGGTGCTCTACAGCCATCCGCATGCTGATCATATTCACGGCATCGACGATCTGCGCGGCTATTTTCACAATACGCGCCGGCGAGTGCCGATCTACGCTGACCAATTTACGATGGACAGGCTGCGTGAAGCCTTCGGCTATTGCCTGGAGACGCCGCCGGGCAGCAATTATCCGCCGATCGTGCTGCCTGTCGTCATCGAAAATCTTGACGAACCCGTCGAAATCCGCGGCCCCGGCGGCAAGATCGATTTTTTTCCGCATATCCAGCAGCATGGCGATATCAATTCGCTCGGCTTCCGCATCGGTGATGTAGCCTACTGCAGCGATATCAGCGATTTCCCGCCGCAGACCGTCGAGAAACTGAAAAATCTCGACGTGCTGATCATCGACGCCCTGCAATACACCTATCATCCGAGCCATCTGTCGCTGGAGCAGTCGCTCGACTGGATCGGCCGGCTGAAGCCGAAAAGGGCGATACTCACCCACATGCATACGCCGCTGGATTATGACGCGGTAATGGCGCAGACGCCGGACCACGTGGTGCCGGCGTTCGATCAGATGAGCTTCGAGACGGAGTTTCTCGCTTAACCCAGCGATGCAGCATGCTTACACGCGTGCAGCAGGATCGGGGACTGAGCCGCGACCCTGGCGCAGGTCACTGCATGTAGGGAAGAACCTCGACCGCGCCGCGATAGATCATGTCGAGCGAGACGTAGAGGATGATCAGCAGACCGATATAAGCGATCCAGCGATGGCGGCCGAGCAGACGGGCGATCAGGTTCGCGGCGATACCCATCAGCGCGATTGACAGACCGAGCCCGATGACCAGGACGCTCGGATGTTCGCGCGCAGCGCCCGCAACGGCGAGCACGTTGTCGAGCGACATCGAAACGTCGGCAATGACGATCTGGGTTGCCGCCTGGAAGAAGGTCTTTTTCGGCGCGCCTTCGCCGCTTTCCGCTACGCGATCCTCGTTATGGCCGTCGCGAAGCTCACGCCACATCTTCCAGCAGACCCAAAGCAGCAGCAGGCCGCCGGCCAGCAGCAGGCCGACGATCGCCAGCAGATAGACGGCAACACTGGCGAAGAGAATACGCAGGACCGTTGCGGCAAGAATGCCGACGATGATCGCCTTGCGCCGTTGTGTGGCCTCGAGGCCGGCAGCGGCAAGACCGATAACCACGGCGTTGTCGCCGGCGAGAACAAGGTCGATAGCAATGACCTGCAGCAAAGCCGTCAGACCGGCTGCCGTGAAGATGTCCATATGAAATGTCCCCAATGCGTCGAAAGCCGTGCTAGCGTCTCGATGGTTTGACGTCAACCGCCGAAGGCTGCAACAGACGGTGCGATTCACTGCCTGGTGTATCTGAAAAAGGACAGGCGGCAACGTTATGGAACTGCCGTGAAATGCCGCCGATCCGTCCCACTGCCGTGGAACATTCATCTCGGCTGCCGGTTCTCCAAGTCAGAAACCAGGCGTCGGGTCGACGGCTGGAAGGAGACATCGAGAGGAGCGTTCCGTGAGCAACATTCACCACGATACTAACCCCAGCTCTTCAGGCCCGATGGGCGGCGGCAGCCTTACGGCATTTTTCGACAGCCGGTCCGAAGCCGAATCTGCGATCTCCCGTCTCGAGGACGCGGGCGTGCCGGTCGCAAGAATAAGATTGATGCCGGGCTACGAAGCGGACGGAAAGAATGCCAGCGCCATAAGCGACGACCGCAGCGGCTTCTTCGACGCGCTGGCCGACTTCTTCTTCCCGGATGAAGATCGCGCGATGTACGCAGAAGGGCTGCGGCGAGGCGGCTTCCTCGTTCAAGTCAACGATATCGACGACGCGCTCTATGAGACCGTTCACGATATTCTCGACGACGAAGGCAGCATCGACATCGATGAGCGGGCAGATCTCTGGTTGTCGGAAAGCGGCCGTCAAGGTGGGTCGAATACCGGTTTTGCCGGCTCGGCCCATGGCGGCAAAGCTGCGGATGACCTGGCTGTGTCCGAGAGCGCATTCGAAGCTGAAACGCGACCGGTCGCGATACGCGACACCGCGCATGGAAGCGCCAAGGTGCGCGCTTACACCTATCCCGGAGGCAGCTCGCCATCGACCGATCCTGGCCGGCAAACGCAGTCGCAGTCGCAAGGCGGGTCGAACCAGGGATTCCGACGTGATCACTGATGTGTCGGCATGAGGAGCCGACCTCGATCGCCCCTGCTGAATAATTGAGGAGACGTCCATGCAATCGTCCATCAATCGCGACGGTTTCCTTCCGCCGGATCCCGATGAACTGGTCGCGGAAGGTGAGCCGCCGTTTGCCGACGCCGCCACCGCGACTGCGCGCGAGAAGGCCGACCACGATCTCGACCTCCTACAGCACGAAGTAAGGCTATTGCGCGCCCGGATCGGCATCCTGCGCGAGGATGCGGAATCGGCGCTGAAAGCCCAGGCAAACCTGATAGACGCAAGCGCCCATGTCCAGCTCGGCAACTATCCCTGGGCAAAGCTCGCCTTGGCCACGGGCGCGGCTTTCATCGCCGCCAGAATCGTTCGCAGCCTTCCGTTCGGCGCTTTGCTGGCCGGCCACCTCTCTGAGACGAGACGGTGGTGAAGGGCTGACCATCTGATACGCCCGGTCCTCCGACAATTCGGGGGCGAGCCCGATGTGCCGCCTACGGTTTTGACTGCGGGCCGCACTTCGCAGTTGCGCCAAATTCCATTTCTGACATTACCAACCGTAGCCGGCACTGTGCCGCAGGGGGTCTGCAGGACGGGGAGGCGCCCCGATGATGCGCACCGAGACAACGATCGGCAATGATAGCAGCTGGGCAACGATCAGCCTGCCTCGGCCAGACAGTTCCTCGATTGACGTTGATGGCGTGACGCTTCACAAAGTGCCAATCCTCTACAGCACAAGCGGCACCGTCCCGGGGACCACGATCACATGCGCAGCAATGACGACCGCCATTCCTTGCGGAAAATATTCACAGTCCTGACGATCCTGTTTTCCACACTGCTGCCAATCGGCGTCAATCCTGCTTCCTCGGCTGAGTCATCCGAATCCTCGGCGCCGATCCGTGTCATCATCGAATTGCCGAATGACGTTTCCGGTCGCGCTCTGGTCGATCGGATCGTTCCCGGCAATCAGGAGCCCACGCGGCCAGTCGCCGTCTCACCAGCGCCAGCACCGCCGTCGATCGCGACGTCGCTGCAGGATTTGCGCCAGCGCTTGCTCTCGCTCGTCAACGCAGTTCCAACCCTTCCGGGACAGATCCAGGCGGCGATCCGGCTCTTCCAGACAGACAATCGTATCGACCCTGTCAGTCTTATCCTGGCGGTCACACTCTTCGTAGCAGGCGGTTTTCTGGCGCAGCGCATCGCCTGGTGGTCGGGGCGAGGGCTTCTTCATTTTATACTGACCGCATCTGCCGACACGGTCCGGCAGCGGATCAAACTGCACGCCGCGCGGCTGTCGATGGGGCTTCTCGCATTGATCGGCTACCTCATCGGAAGCCTCGGCGCCTTTATCCTGTTTCCATGGCCCGCTGTGTTTCGCGACGTTGCGCTCATTCTGCTGTCAGCTGCGCTCATGGTGCGCCTCGGCGTGCTGGTGGGCCGCATCGTGATCGCTCCGGGCGCCCGCCTGCCGCATATGCGGCTTGTGACCCTTGTGACGTCGCTTGCGTGGTTCTGGTACTACTGGCTCCTTGCAACGGTGGCTCTGTTGGCAACCGGCTGGGCCACCATCGAAGTGATACGAACGATCGGGGCTCCGGCCATATTGGTCGATCTTTTTACCGCCGCATGGCTCGCGGTCGTCTCGATCGCGCTGATCGCGATGATTTGGCTGCGGCAGTTCCGTTCCGACGGGCCGCCGGTGAACCGGCTGATCAGCGTCGGCTTCAGCGCAAGCATTATTCTCTCATGGCTGTTATGGGTGTCGGGACTGCGTGCTGCATTCTGGACGGTGATCGTCATTGCGCTTCTGCCGCTGACGGTATCGGTAGCGCGCGATATCACTCGGCGCATCATCATCAATTCGCAGGATGAGCGTTCAGTGGACGATCCGACCGTCTTGGGATGGTCGGTCGTTATCATGCAGACGTTGCGCAACGGTCTTATCGTGGTTGCCGCGCTGCTCATTGCCCGCGCGTGGGATGTCAATCTCGGTGATCTTGCCGCAGCCGAGACGGTGACCACACGTCTGATCCGGGCGGGAATCCGGATCGTGATCGTCTTGCTGGTGACCGACGTCATCTGGAAGCTCGTCAGCACTCTGATCGACACGCAGATGGAAGTGGCGTCGCGGAACGTGAATGCAGGCCATCAGGAGGGGCCGGAGGCGCGCCGTCGTCAGCGGTTGAATACGCTTCTTCCCATTCTTCGCAATGTGCTGTTCCTCGCGATCGGCGCCGTCGGTTTCCTTATGATTCTGGATTCTGTCGGCATTCAGATCGGGCCGCTGCTTGCTGGCGCTGGTGTCGTCGGCATCGCCGTCGGCTTCGGTGCGCAAACGCTAGTCAAGGACATTATCTCCGGGGTCTTTTATCTGTTCGACGATGCCTTTCGCATCGGAGAATATATACAGGCGGCAAAATACAAGGGTACGGTCGAAGGATTTTCACTGCGATCGATCCGCTTGCGACACCACCGCGGTCCTGTCACCATCGTTCCATTCGGCGAACTTGGCGCGGTGCAAAATCTGAGCCGCGACTGGGTCATCGACATCATCACGCTTACGCTGAACTATGACAGCGACCTCGAGGAGGTCCGCAAGACCATCAAGCGCATTGGCGTCGAGCTTCTGGACGATGCCGAGCTGGGGCCCAATATCATCGAGCCCTTGAAAATGCAGGGCATCGAGCAGATGGCGGATTATGGCGTGCAGATCAGGCTGAAATTCATGGCCAAACCGGGCGAACAATTTGGCGTCCGCAGAAAGGCGCTTGCCATGCTGAAGAAGACCTTCGCCGAAAAGGGCATTCAGTTTGCAACACCGACGGTGCATGTCTCCGGCGGAACGGCCGATGCAGCGTCATCAGCCGCCGCGTCGGAGCTCCAGAGACCAACAAAACCAGTCTTGCCGATTGAGGATTAGCAAACCGCAAGGCTTCCACCCCTTGTTTGGAATGCCCGTGGGCGATGTGCGAGTCGAACTTGTCGGGCAATCGATCTAAAGGTACAGCCAGATGATTGATTTCAGGTCACTGACAGAAGCAGATTTTCCGATATTGTGTGAGTGGCTAAATAAACCTCATATGCGTGCTCACTACCAGAAGACGCCGATAACGATCGAGGAAGTCCAGAGGAAGTATTCTGAGCGCCTGAGCCCAAGCCATCCTACCCATTGCCATATAGCTTGTTATAATGGTGAGCCTTTCGGAACATTGCAGTGCTATTTGCTTCGCGACTATCCCGACTTCGCGTCTGAGATGGGCGAGCACGACGGCGTAGCGGTCGACTTATTTATCGGTGATGAGCAGTTCATAGGGAGGGGCTTGGGGAAAACTATGCTTCGCTCATATGTGCTGAACGTGGTTCCTTCACTTTTTCCCCACGACTGCAAATGTTTCATTTGTCACGCTAAAGAGAACCAAATAGCTATTCGGGGTTCGCTGTCCGCAGGGTTTCTGCCGTATCGAGACGTCATCGAGGGCGGAGTGGAAAGTCTGCTACTTTCATTCGACCGATCGAACCAGGCATGTCTGCCTTTTGTCCGATAATCTCGTTCGGCGATAAATCCCGCTGACCATTGCCGAGAGACGGTTCGGGGCCAAAAGCAACAGTCGGAAAACCGCTCTCCTGTTCCATAATCTACCTTATGCGACCGTTTTGTGGCCGCAAAGTTAAAGTGTCCTGTTTCTGCAAAACAAGAGTGTCACTCTCCCCGGGTTTTGATGAGCTGGGAGATTGCGGATGGGACTGACAGCGATGCGCGGTGTGGCCCTGCAAAAATCTAGGCATCCGTGCATCCGGACTGACGATATTCGAACCGTATTGGTCGGTTTAGCGTTGCCTTAAAGAAACTGTGCAAGGATACGCTCTTACCACCACACCGGCGAGCTGATGAAGTTTCGAAAAAACCCAGAGATAGCGCGCAGCCGCGCGGGCTGCCTAACCGGCCATGTGAGCGCCTTCGCGCCAGCGGTGTTTGCGGCCATTATTGCAGCTATCGTCGTCTGGGTGGCAACGAATTGGCGGCTGGAGCGCGCTCTCGCCGATGAACGTTCGATTGTCGCCGGTGAGCTTGCCACGATATCATCTCGGCTGCAGACGAATCTGAATAGCAATGTGAAACTGTTACAAGGGCTGGCGGCGGCTATCTCCGTCGATCCGGCAATGGGTCAGAACGGATTTTCCAAACTTGCAGCACGGATCCTGCAGCCTGATTCACAATTGCGAAGCTTCGCCGCGGCGCCTGACATGGTGGTCAGCTGGGTCTATCCGGAAAAAGGAAATGAAAGAGCCATCGGGCTCGACTACCGGAAGAACGAGAAGCAACGGGCTGCCGCGATGCTGGCGCGCAACACCCACAACATCGTCTTGACCGGCCCGGTGGAGCTTGTCCAAGGCGGAATGGCTTTTGTGGTCAGGTGCCCTGTCTATACCACCGACGGAAATAGCCAGGTCTTTTGGGGGCTGCTTTCCGGGATCATTCAAAGAAAGCCGGTCGTCGCAAACGTGGATATGACCTACGGCCGATGGACCCTCGCCGCGCGTCCGAAGCATGGATGGGGCCAAAATAACGGGATCGGCGCCTTCGAGTTCTATGCAAGTTTGTTGGCCTTCTGTGTCGTTGCCCCCATCGTCTGGGTCGGCTTTCTGACCAGATCGCGCCAAAGAACCATCGAAAAACTTCGCCTGCACAAGAAGAAGCTCGTTCGCGCGCGGCAACGCCTGGAATACCTGTCACTGCACGACGCGCTGACGGGACTTCCCAATCGACGGTTCGTCGACCAGATGATCTCGCAGCCGCCGCGGCCGGCTCCGCACGATTGCCTGATCCTCATCCATATCGACCTTGACCGGTTTAAAGAGATCAACGACACGAAGGGCCATGCCGGCGGTGACATCGTCCTCCAGGCCACGGCTTTGCGGCTCGCCGATTTGGCCGGTCCGAACGACGTCGCGGCTCGCATCGGTGGAGACGAGTTCATTTTCGCCAGCTGGAGCGCCAATCCTGAGCCTAAAGCAACCGAATTGGCCAAGCAGATTGTCGACGCGCTTCAGCGCAACATTTTTATCGATGGAGCAGCCTATGTGGTCGGAGCAAGCGTCGGCGTCGCCTGGGAGGCTGAACCTTCTCGACAGGACCTCGGCCAGTTGCTCCTGAATGCCGATCTGGCGCTCTACGAGGCGAAGAAGGCGGGTCGCGGTCGCGCGGCTATCTTCACCGAAGAGCTTCGAAGCGCCGCAGTCCATTCGAAAGAACTGGCGGATGAATTCAACCAAGCGCTCGAACGCGACGAGTTCGTCGCGTTCTTCCAGCCGCAGTTCGACGCAACCACATTGGCGGTCGCAGGCGTCGAAGCCCTCGCCCGCTGGGATCATCCGCGAAGAGGTCTGCTCGGCCCCACCGAGTTTCTTGATGCTGCGGAAAGGCTCGGGCGTAGCGGCGACATGGATAGACTGATCCTGCAAAAGGCACTCTTCGAGCTGACGAGATGGGACGGCTTGGGACTGCAAATCCCCCGGGTTTCGGTCAATATCTCCGCGCACCGACTGGCGCAGGCAAATCTGCTTGCCGAGCTTTCGGCCCTTCCCGCAGTGAGGGGCCGCCTGTGTTTCGAGCTGCTTGAAACAATCTCCTTCGATGAGCTTCAGCCTGCTCTCAATGAGGTGATTTCAGCCATCAAGGCGCTCGGCATAGAAATAGAAATCGACGATTTCGGCACAGAACATGCCAGTATCGTCAGCTTGCTTCGATTTGAACCCCGAAGGCTCAAGATCGATCGAGAGATTGTCAAGCCGATCCTCGCCTCTCCTTCTCAACGCCGTCTGGTCTCCTCAATCATCGAAATCGGCCGATCACAGAACATCGACATCGTTGCCGAAGGCGTGGAGACAATGGAGCACGCGAAGATCCTGAAAGATCTCGGCTGCCATCTGCTGCAAGGTTACGCTCTGGCGCGGCCAATGACCTCGGAGCAGCTGATCGAATTTTGCCATCAGCCGCATAGAGGAACCGCAAAGGCAGGCCGCTAGGTTGGCCGTCGGCTGTTTGTGCTTGCGGGTCTTCGTAAGCAGGTTCATTCTTATCCCCATTGAGAAGCCCGCCGGCAGCGGCCGATGTCGCTGTCGCATATAGGGTTTCGTGAGATGCCTGCGATGGAATGCGCCGGCTGCGGTTTCGACATTCAGAGCGGTTTTGCTTTCTGTCCGCGATGCGGCGCAAGGCAACCCCTCTCCTGCGCGGCCTGCGGTTATCCATGTCAGCCTGATTTTGCCTTTTGCCCGAGATGCGGCGCGTCAATCTCAGGCAAAGCCCAGCCGGCCGCGAAGCCGGCCATCGAGACGGCACCGGCTGAATCCGATGGCGATGCCGACCGTCGGCCGGTGACGGTGCTCTTTGCCGATCTCTGCGGCTTCACGACGTTGAGCGAGCAGATCGACCCCGAAATCATGCGGGTGCTGCAGAACGAATTGTTCGAAGAGATGACCCGGGCGGTGGAAGCCTATGGCGGCTTCGTCGACAAATTTGTCGGCGATGCACTGCTGGCGCTGTTCGGGGCGCCGGTCGCCCATGAGGACGATCCGGTGCGGGCGCTTGGCGCCGCACTTGATATGATCGATCGGGCCGCTGCGGTCGGCAAGCGCTGGCAGTCGCGTGCGGGCGTGCCGCTGCGCTTGCATATCGGCATCAATAGCGGCCCTGTGGTCACTGGCGGCTTCGGCGCCGCCAGTACAAAATCCTATTCCGTGACCGGCGACACGGTGAACACCGCACAACGGCTGCAATCCATGGCCGGCGAAAACGATATTCTCGTTGGTCCGCTGACCTACCGTCTCACCCGCCACGCCTTTGCCTTTGACAGCCTCGGCGCGCAAACCCTGCGCGGTAAGGTTGGAAACGTCCTCGTGCATCGGCTGACCGGACTGCTGGAAGCGCCGCATACGGCACGCGGGCTCGAAAGTTTCGGCCTTCAGGCGCCGATGGTCGGACGGGACGCGGAATTGTCGCGCCTGTTGACCTGCCTCGATCTTGCCTGTGGCGGCGCCGCGCAGCTTGTCCGCCTGATCGGCGAAGCGGGCATCGGCAAATCGCGTCTGGCCAGCGAATTCGTCGGGATCGCCGGCAACACGGACCGTTTTCCTGGGCTTGCTATCCGCAGAGCCACCTGCTCTCCCCTCGGCGAACAATCGTACGGCACGCTCGCCGCGGTCGTGCGGAGCGCCTATGGAATCGGCGAGCGGGACGATCCCGACAGGACACGGCAACTGCTGACAACGGGATTCCGTGCCCTCGATCTCGGGCCTGACGACGTCGCGGCGCTTTTGCCGCTCTTTTTCCATGTTCTCGGCCTCGGCGATCCCGATGGCGCGCTCCGGCACATCGAACCGGAACAATTGCGTCGCCAGATCTTCTATGCGGTCCGAACCATCTTCGAGCGGCGGCTGGCACAAGGCCCTCTCCTGCTTGTGATCGAGGATCTCCACTGGGCGGATGCCGCCTCACTGGAAGTGCTGCGTTTCATGATGGACCGGCTGGAGCGCAGCCGACTGATGCTGCTTGCGATTTACCGGCCGACGTCGCAGACGGATCCGCTGAACTCCGATCGCGTCAGCGTCACTGTTCAGCGTCTCGGCCCCCTCTTCGCTGCCGATGGGCAGAAACTGCTTGCCGCCTTTTTTGGCGAGGGTCACGGCAAGTTGCCGGCGCCAATGCGCAAGCGCATCCTCGAGCGCGCCGGCGGCAATCCACTGTTTATCGAAGAAATCCTGCGCGGCCTGATCGACATGGGCGCGCTGCACAATGACGGTCAGCGCTGGCATGTCGCAGCCGAAGACGCGGATGTCGATATACCGGTCAATCTGCAAGCCCTGTTGCTTGCCCGCGTCGACAGGTTACCGCAGGAGATCAGACGTCTGGCGCAGGAGGCTGCCGTCGTCGGCCCGAAGTTCGATACCGCCCTACTCCGCACCGTCGCGACCGATCCGGCCGGCATCGATGCAGCGCTGGATTATCTCTGCGATGCCAATATCATCGAGGAATTGCGTGGACCGGATGCCGAGATAGCGCCGGGCTATCGCTTCAGCCAGACCTTGATGCACGACGTCATCTACCACAATCTGCTGCTGCAACGCCGCATGGAGCTTCACCGACGGATCGGCCGGGCGCTGGAACGCCAATATGGCGTGGCGCCGGACCGAGCAGAGCATCTGGCGCAGCTCGGCCATCATTTCAGCCTGACCACCGAAAAGGCCAGGGGGGCCAGCTATCTCATGGCGGCCGGCGATATGGCGCGCAAGATATACGCCAATGACGATGCCATGCGTCTTTACCGACAGGCTCTTGCTGCCTTTGCCGACGAACAGGAGGCGCCGCCGGAGCAATTGGCACTGTTGGAGCGCCTTGGCGATCTCTGCGGTCCTGCCGGCCGGCGTGAGGCCGCCCTGAACCATTATCAGCGAGCACTCGCCATTCATCGCGCGAAAGATGATCGGATCGCCGCTGCGAGGATCTTGCGCAAGATCAGCCGCCTGCATCTCGATGCGGGACGCCGCGATCAGGCGGAGGCCCATTGTGCCGAAGCCGAAACGATGATCGCGCCGATCGATGCGCCGGTCGAACATGCCCATCTCCTGCAAGAACGCGGCCACCTCGCCTTCCGCACCGGCGACCAGGCTGCTGCTGCCGAATGGGCGACACAGGCGCTGCAATGCTTGCAAACACTGCCGATCGATGGAACGACCGAGGCCGGACGGGAGGCAGCGCGGGCGATGGCAGAGGCGCTGAACACCAAAGGTGCAGCACTCGCGCGTCTCGGACGCCGCCGTGATGCCGTGCAGGAAGTGGAGCGCAGCCTCTCGGTCGCCGAAAAGGCCGATCTGCAAAGCGCCGCCTGCCGCGCCTATTCCAACCTCGGCGTTCTCTACACGATCGTCGATCCGGCCAACGCCATCAGGATCTGCCGACGCGGATTGGAGGTCGCCACCCGCATCGGCGATCTCGGCTTCCAGGCGCGTCTTCTCGCCAATCTCGCGGTCTCCTGCTGCACCTTCACCGATCGCTGTGGAGCCGAGGGCGTGCCGGCGGCGGAGAAGGCGGTCGAAATCGACCGGGCGCTCGATCAGCGCGACCATCTGTCCGTACCGCTGATCGTACTCGGGCAGATACACCAATGCCATGGGCAGCCGAACCTAGCTCGTAAGTATTACGAGGAAGCCCTTGAGGTTGCGAAGGAAATTGACGAGCCGCAACTGCTCTTTCCGTGTTATGATGGCTTGGCGACACTGAGCCTTGAACACGACGACATGGATGAAGCGGAACGGTATTTCGCGCTGGCGCAGGATGTGTGCATCCGCCACAAGCTTGACCCCGGCACATTCGTCGTCTTGCCGTTTCTCGACTGAAGGCTTCGCATCTCACTCGTCGCTCTGCATCAATTCGCCAAAGCGATTCAGAGACATAAAGGGAGGAACTAACAATGCAGGAGAACCACGCCGATAAACCATTACAGCCTGGAGATCGCGCGCCCAACGTGGTGCTGGATGCGATCACCCGCCATGGCAAGATCGCCATCGATGATTTTCGCGGTCAGAAGCCGGTGCTCGTCGGTTTGTTTCGCGGCCTGCACTGCCCCTTCTGCCGCCGACAGATCGCCGCCATGGCCGAACTCACCGATGCGCTACAGGAAAAAGGCATCGATAGCCTCACGGTCGTCAATACTCCGATCGAGCGAGCGCGCCTCTATTTCCGCTACCACCCGCTTCCCAATTTGCTCGCGGCCTCCGACCCCGAACGGGTATCGCACAGAGCTTTCGGCTTGCCGAATATCGAGTTCACCGAATCCGAGAACGAATGGCCGTACAAGGTCAGCATGAGCACAATGTCGTCAATGCAGGTCGACATGCCGGGCGAGCTGCCAGAGCCCATGGATGTGATGGCGGCGATGGAATATCTCGACAAGGCCGACGGTTATGAATTCACCGAGGACGACACTCGGATGATCGCCACTGGCCATGGCCAGCTTGTCGGCGAATTCCTGCTCGATCGGGATGGCGTCGTGCGGTGGTGTTTCACGGAAGTCGAGGAAGGTGGCCGCAACTTGTTCGGCGGTCCCGCCCCCCGCGATGTAATGTCGGCGGCTTCAAATATGGCTGTTTGACACCTGTTGTGCTTATTGCGCTCTGAAGCGGGTGTGGCAGGTCGTGCAGGTCTGCAGCATGAGGTGAAAGGCGTGTTCCGCCGGCATTGCCGACAGCTCCTGCTCGCTTCGAACGTGAGTGCCGAGGGGGCCGCCACCCATGGCCTCCCCAGGCTTCATGCGCATGCCGGCGGGCATCGGTCCCGGATTATTCTGCGCGGCGACGTCGAGCGCGACGGCATAGTCGCGCAGGTCGTTTGCAATGCGGTCGAATCGCTCGCGCTCATCAAGAATGTTCGGCATGGCCTTTGATTGTGGGCTGGCCATCTCGGATGCGAAGTGTTCGGAAAGAACGACGCCGGATCTGTCGCGGATGGTGTCTGCTGCCCATCGGAACTCGGCTGCCTTATAGCTTGCCGGATCCTTGAACATGCCGGAAATTGTCTTTGCCGCCGCGGCCATGGCCTTCATGTCCGCCTGTCGAAGCGCCACGACATCCTCGGCGGCCGGCGACGGGACTGTCGTCAAGAGAGCGGCTCCCACGCCAGGGAGCAGTCCAAAAGTCGCCATGAAAAAGGTCCGTCTCATAGAGCTGCTTCCCAAACCGACGTGATGCCGCCTCTACGCATATCCCTTCTCATCTGGGCAACAACAGGGCGGACACCCTCCCCGAGGTTCTCGGCAATGGGCCGATGCGGAAGCGTTAACCGCTGCCGAATAATCTGCGGCTTCGATTGGAGTGGATCAATGAAAAGTGGCTATTCGCTCGCTCAGATAGGGCTTCACTGGCTGGTCGCCTTCATGGTGCCGGTGCAGTATCTGACTGGCGGCAGCATCGAGAGAATTCATCATGCAGTCCACATGGGGATGACGCCATCCGCGTGGGATGTCGTCCAGCATCAGCTCCATAACTACGCGGGGATCGCAATCGGCCTGCTGATGGGTGTGCGGCTCGCACTTCGCATATTTCAACCGCCCTCGCCTACCGCGCCCGGCACACGGACCGGATGGATCGCCACGGCGCTTCATCACGCCTTCTACGCCGCAATCATCGGCCAGGCATGCATGGGCGCCGTCGCCAGCTACTTTTGGTTTGGAATCGCACCGTACCACGTTCTGGGGTCGAAGATCATCCTGGCGATGGTGGCGTTGCATCTTGCCGCAGCGGCCTGGCACACACTGGTCGCCCGTGACGAGACGGTCGACCGGATGCTGCTGCCGCACCGGAAGCGGCCGGCAAAAAACGTCTAAGTGGCCAGGATGCGTCATATTAACGACTCGAATGTCGGCAATTGCTAGGTCCGCGATTGAAAACGGGCTGCATTACCTGTAGCTCTTCGGGAATGGGCAAGATGTACCGAATCACAGTGAGCACGTTGCTCGTGATGATGCGGCTGGTGATCGTCGTATCACTGGCGGGGTACTCGTTGGCGAACGCCAGCGCGGCGATGCATGGCTCACCGTTCCCCGAACCGCAAGTGGCCGCCGCAGAGATGATGCAGTCCCATGAAGGCCACGACGTGGCGGAGGCGGGCCATCACGACCATTCGCGCATCGACATGCCCGATGACGATGGAGGTGCGAAGCTCGTCAAGCAGGAATGCTGCAAGGATTTCTGCGGCGGGCTCGGCATCATTTGTGAAAGCCCCGACGTCGGTGGGCCAGTCGTAACCTCGATCCGGCAGTTCGTGGACGACCGCACGACCTTCGGCGAACAGCCGCCGCTCCACCGCCCTCCGAATATCTGAATAGAGACGCGCCCGCTCGATCGGGTCCATTCGGTCGCCGCCTGACTCCGGGCGAGCGCCCGTAGCTATCTCTCATTCGGAAATTTCATAATGAAACCCTCGCTTTTTGTGGTGGGGCTGCCGCTTGTCGTCGGCGGCTGCACATCCACACTTCCTCCCGACGTGGTGGCGTCTTCCGCCACGGTCGAACAGCCGTCGCCGCACCCGGCCGCATATCGGTCACCGGTCTCGGGCTTTGTCGCCAGGCAGCCCGTTGATGCCAAGCCGTGGCGTAGACAAAACGATCTGCAGTCTCCCGCGAAAGGAGACGCCTCATGATCGGCCTCCGAAAATTGACGTCCGTGCTGGCGTTTCCGTTGGTGCTGAGCGGTTGCGTCACGGGCGCCGAATATTCCAGCAAACAAGCAGGGTTCGCTTCTGTTGCCGACAAGACCGCGATAGCGACGAGAAAGCAAACGGTTTGGATCCAGAACCAGAATCAGGCGCGCTCTGTCGCTGCGGAGGTCAAAAATCTGCTCGCGCGACGGAAAACCCTCGATATCGAGACGGCGGTTCAAATCGCCCTGCTCAACAACAAGGGCCTTCAGGCTGCCTACGCCGATCTCGGCGACAGTGCGGCCGATGCCTGGCAGTCGACGATGTTCGTCAACCCGATAGTCTCGATCGGCGCGACAGGCATCGGCACGCCGGGATTGGAGGCCTTCAAGACCATCGAGGGGGTGATCACGACGAACATCCTGGCGCTTGCGACGAGGAATCGTGACGTTGCGATCGCCGACACCCGCTTCCGCCAAGCGCAACTGACCGCTGCCGAAAAAACGCTACAGGTCGCCGCCGAGACGCGGCGCGCCTGGATCGGGGCGGTGGCCGCCTGGGAGAATGTCGGGCAGCTGCAGCGCGCCCAGGCGACGGCGGACGCCGCCTCCGAACTTGCGGAGAAACTTGGCGAGACCGGTGCGATGACCAAGGGCGCCCAAGCGCGTGAACATGTGTTCGTCGCCGAGCTCGCCGGGGAGACTGCAAAGGCGCGCCTCGCAGCTCGCCTTACCAAGGAGGAACTCACACGGCTGATGGGTCTCTGGGGGGCCGACCTGGGCTACCGGATTCCGAACAGCCTGCCGCCGCTGCCTAAGGCCGTCGTCAGACGCGATACGATCGAGGCCGAGGCTCTGAGGAACCGCATCGATCTTCAGGTCGCGAAGCTCGAGCTGGAGGCAACCGCAAGATCGTACGGGCTCACCGAAGCGACGCGGTATGTAACCGATCTCGAAATCCTGACGGGTTTCGAAACGGAACGGGAAATCGAGGACGAGGAGAAGACCACCAGAACCACCGGCCAAGTCGAGCTGGAGTTCGCGATCCCGATCTTCGACGCCGGCAAGGCGCGGATGCGCAAGGCCGAGCTGGCCTATATGCGCGCGGCAAACCAGCTCGCGGAGAAGGCCGTCAACGTCCGTTCGGAAGCACGCTCCGCATACGAGGCGTACCGCTCGAACTACGACATCGCGCGGCACTACCGCAACAATGTCGTGCCGTTGCGCACCAAGGTCGAGGAAGAATCCCTGCTGACCTACAACGGCATGATCACCAACACCTTCGAGCTGCTCACCGACACGCGCGACAAGATCAACTCCATTCTGCTCTCCGTCAACGCCAAGCGCGATTTCTGGCTCGCGGAAGCCAACCTCGCGCCTGCGATCTACGGCGGCAGCGCGACCAGCGCGTCGGCAGAGACCGAAGTCGCCGCTGCCTCGGGCAGCAGCGGCGACGGCCATTGAGAAAGGAACCACCATGTTCAACAGACGACAATTGTTCGGTGCGAGCGCAGCGCTGCTGGCGGCGGGCACATGGACGAAAACCTCGGCGATGGGGCTGCCCGACGCCCCGACAATGGAATCGGCGGACATGCAGCCGCCTCTGCACCCAACTTCCGGCCCGGACTATCAGCCGGTCGTCACCCTCAACGGCTGGACCCTGCCCCACCGGATGAACAACGGCGTCAAGGAGTTCCACCTCGTCGCCGAACCGGTCGAGCGCGAGATGGCGGACGGCATGACCGCCTATCTCTGGGGCTACAACGGCCAGTCGCCGGGTCCGACGATCGAGGCGGTCGAAGGCGACCGGGTGCGCATCTTCGTCACCAACAAGCTGCCGGAGCACACGACAATCCACTGGCACGGCATGATCCTGCCGTCGGGCATGGATGGCGTCGGCGGGCTGACGCAGCCGCACATCCCGGTCGGCAAGACCTATGTCTACGAGTTCGACCTCGTGAAATCAGGCACTTTCATGTACCACCCGCACTCCGACGAGATGGTGCAGATGGCGATGGGCATGATGGGCTTCTTCGTCGTCCATCCCAAGGACCCGACATTCATGCGGGTCGACCGCGACTTCGTCTTCCTGCTCAACGCCTACGACATCGATCCCGGCTCCTATGTGCCGCGTGTCATGGAAATGACCGATTTCAATATGTGGTGCTGGAACAGCCGCGTGTTTCCGGACATCAGTCCGCTCGTCGTTTCAAGGAACGACAGGGTGCGGGTGCGGGTCGGTAACCTAACGATGACGAACCATCCGATACATATGCATGGCTATGACTTCGAGGTGACATGCACCGATGGCGGCTGGTTGCGACCTGAAGCGCGGTGGCCGGAGGTGAGCGTTGAGGTGCCGGTCGGCGCCATGCGCGCCTACGAGTTCGACGCCAAGTATCTCGGCGACTGGGCGATCCATTGCCACAAGTCGCATCACACGATGAACGCGATGGGTCACGACATCCCCACGTTCATCGGTACGGATAAGTCGAAGCTCGCCGAAAAGATCCGCAAACTTCAACCGGATTACATGCCCATGGGCACCAAGGGCATGGCCGACATGGGCGAAATGGAAATGCCCATTCCCGAGAACACCATTCCCATGATGACCGGCTGGGGACCCTATGGCCCGATCGAGATGGGCGGCATGTTCTCGGTCGTGAAGGTCCGCGAGGGCATCTCGGCGGACGATTACTCCGATCCGGGCTGGTACGAGAACCCGCCCCGGACACAGGCCTGGGAGTGGACGGGCGAACTACCGGACGCGACAAAGGCCAAAGACGCAAAAACACAAATCACGCCAAAGCCGACGAATGGCTGAGGCTCAATATCCACATCAAAAGGATCTACGCATGAAGAATTATGTATTGGCGCTGGCACTCGCGGCGCTCGCAACTTCCGCCTTCGCCTCGGGCAACCATGCCGGTGGTCACGGCGAGAAAATGGCGGTCGGAGAGCCTGGCGACAAGGCTAAAGCGACGCAGACGATCCGCATCACAATGAAGGAAACCGACGACGGGAAAATGTTGTTCACGCCGGCGGTCTTCAACGTCCGTAAGGGGCAGACGGTCAAGATCGAGATCAAGAACGCCGGAACCGTCGACCACGAATTCGTGCTCGATCAGGAAGACAAGATCCTGGAGCATAAGAAGGTAATGGAGAAGTTCCCGGAAATGGAACATGCGGACGCCAATTCGATCCGCCTTCCCGCCGGTCAATCCGGCGAGATCGTCTGGAAGTTCACGACCGATGGCGAGTTCAAGTTCGCCTGCCTGATCCCCGGCCACTATGAAGCCGGCATGCACGGCGACGTCAGCGTCGCCGGCAAGTAACCCTCGATAAAGGAGCCATGAACATGAAATCCGCAATGATCAAGATGGGCGTCGCCGCCCTCATCTCCGTCAGCGCCGCGTTCGGCGCCTTCGCCCAGGAATTCACCAAGGGCGTCGTCAATAAGGTGGACCCAAAAGCGCAGAAGGTCACCATCAAGCACGAGGACCTGAAAAACCTCGACATGCCGGCGATGACGATGGTGTTCCGCGTCGAAGACCCGGCTCTGCTGGAAAAGCTGAAGGCAGGCTCGAACATCGAGTTCGTTGCCGAACGCGTGAATGGCAAGCTCACCGTTACCGACGTAAAATAGCCGGCTCCTGCCGCCCGGACCCGTCCGGGCGGCAGGGCATCGAGGAGTGGAGACCGATGTACAGAAGAAGCTTCATCGCCATGGCGGCGTCCGCGCTGGCGTTTCCTGGCGGATCGGTTCTCGCCGCCGCGCCGGCGAAGATGACAGTCTACAAGGATCCGAATTGCGGTTGCTGTCATGAATGGTCGAAAGCGATGGCCGCTGCGGGATTTTCCGTCGATGCCCACGACACCGACGACCTTGCCTCGGTCAAGGCGCGGCTGGGCGTGCCTGCCGACCTACAGGGCTGCCACACCGCCGTCGTTGATGAATACTATATCGAGGGACACGTGCCACTGGAGGCCCTGCAGCGGTTGCTGCGGGAATGGCCGCCGCTCCGAGGGCTCGCCGTGCCGGGGATGCCGCCCGGCTCGTTGGGAATGGGCGACGATCCGCAGGCCTCCTACGACGTCTACGCGATCCCCACGGGGTCCGGCGCGCCTTACGTGCTCATGGAGGTCCGTCCCCAAAAAGGCTGAGACCTTCGACCAACTTGGCAGCGGACTGCCCGATCAGGAGACTGGAGCGTTGCACAGCGCCGCCCACAGATCGTGTTTCCAGTCGGCGCCCGGCCGCGCCGAAACGTCGACCCCATAGTCGGCGGAATTGATCCGCACCGTGGCGGGCGAAACGCAGCGCACGCTCGCCTTGTGCTGTCCCCCGTCGCGATAGAGCACGGCCCCAGCACCGTCGAATTCCGACAGGGTGATGACGACATCGAAATCAAAGGCAGAATCGTGGGAGACCGCGCCCTCCGCCAGACTGAGGCTGACCGACCGGCTGCCGCCGAACGAAGTTGTATGGAAGACCGCAAGCTCGGAAGCCGCCGACATCGATGCGGACTGTGCGATGAGAATCGAGGACAGAAGGAATCGGCGCATTTACCCCTCCCACGGAGAATGCGTCACGATCCTATCATATGCTTGGAGGCTCGGCGACCAATTGCGGCCTATCCGATTGGCATGGCTCGTGCGTCGAACTCGATCTGCCGAGCGCACGGTCGAAGTCTCTTGCAAGCATTGCGTCAGGGAAGTCCGGCCTTGCGGAATCCGTCGACGAAATGCTCAAGCGTCGCGGGATCGCGGAAGGGCTCCGTCATCGCCCAGTGAGCTGTCGAAAAATCCGGGTTGGCGACGAGGAAGAGTGCGGTCTCCGCCCGCGCCTCGTCGAGCCGGCCGAGCTGTGCCAGACTTGCCGCCAGGAAACGAAGGGAGCTTGTGCGATAGGTTTCGTCGTGGCGCAGCGTCTCGACAGCGGCCTCATATTGCCCGGCTGCATATTGCGCCTGGCCGAGCGCCAGATAATACCAGCCCGCCGGAAAGGGATTCAGCCGGAACGCCTTGCGAACATGCTCGAGGCCTTCCTCAATCCGCCCGGCGAGGACCGTGATGTCGGATAATGCGGCAAAGGTATCTGCTTCGTTCGGATCGAGTTCGATTGCCTTGGCGAATTGCGCATCCGCCTCGGCGAAATTGCGTTCATAGGCAAGCAGATAGGCGAGGACCCACCGGCAGCCGGCATCATTGGGGTCGATCGCGACCGCCTTGCGCGCCAGTTGCAGAGCGATGCCGCGGGTCGATTCCGTCGGTCCGCCGCTATGAACCCATCCCATCCAGTGGTTCACGGCAAGCCAGCGATAGGCCTCAGCATAGTCGGGGTCGAGGGAGATTGCGCGCGTCAGCATGAGATGCGCTTCCTCCGCCGCCTGCGGGGCATCGTCCATCAGCTTGCGCCCCCGCACGCAGAGATCATAGGCCTCGAGGTTTTTCGGCCGATTTCGCGGCGGCGGCGCGCGCAGCCGGCCGAGCAGCGCTTCGACGATCCTGGCCGTCACCTCGTCCTGAACCGCAAAGATATCGTCCAAGCTGCGGTCGAAACGTTCCGCCCAGAGATGATCGCCGCTGACCGCGTCAATCAGCTTGGCGTTGACGCGCACGCACCCAGCGGCACGCCTTGCGCTGCCCTCGAGCAGGTAGCGCACACCGAGCTCCTCGGCAATCCTCTGCACGTCGAGCGCCTTGCCCTTGTAGGCGAAGACGGAGTTGCGGGCGATGACGAACAGCCCGGGCATCCTGGAGAGATCGGTGATCAGGTCCTCCGTCAGCCCGTCCGCGAAGAATTCCTGATCGTTGCCGATATTGAGGAAGGGCAGCACAGCGATCGACGGTTTATCCGGCAGCAGCAAGGTTTTTCGCTTCATGCCGCTCAGTCGATGCACGGCTCCCGTAAAGCGATAGCCAACGCGCGGAACCGTTGCAATCCATTCGCCGCCGCCGGTGGACGGGCCGAGCAGCTTGCGCAGCTGCGCGATCTGTACGGTAAGGTTGCCTTCCTCGACCGCCATGCCTGGCCAGGCGGCGTCCATCAGTTCGGTCTTGGCAAGGATTTCACCTGGTCGCCCGACGAGCGCCGCAAGCAGCTTCAGCCCGCGGTGGCTGATGGCAATGGGATTATCGTTCCGAAGAAGCGTTCCCGCATCCGGATCAAGCACGAATGGACCAAAGGCAAAGCGCGAACCCTGCATAAAGCGGATCTATAGTCCGTTTGGTAGTTTTTGAGAACGTTTTGGCGAGGCTTAATTACGCCGCTCCTCCTATCCCGCAGAATTCCATCCTCTTTCAACTCATGGGCTCGCCCCACCATTGACCGAGGAGGAGATCTGCATGACCGCCGCAAGCACGACATCAGAGAGCGGGGATCGGATTCCATGGACTGCGATGGCCGGCATTATCGCGACGGTGACGGTGTTTGCCGTTGCGCAAGGACTGACCTACCCGCTGCTGAGTTTCATCCTGGAGCGACAGGGAATAACATCAGGCCTGATCGGCCTCTCGGCAGCGATGACGCCACTGGGTTTCATCATATCGGCGCCCCTCATTCCGGCGCTTTCGCGAGGCGTAGGCGGGGCGCGGCTGGCCATCCTCTGTTCGATCCTGGCTGCCCTTACCTTGGTGGCGATTGCCTGGACCCAGCAGGTTTGGGCCTGGATGCCGCTGCGTTTCCTGCTCGGCTTCTTTGCCAATCCGCTCTACGTGATCAGCGAAACCTGGCTGATCACGATCACGCCGGCACCGCGCCGCGGCCGAATCCTCGGCCTCTATTCATCGATCGTTTCGGCTGGTTTCGGCGTGGGCCCACTATCCCTCGGCCTCGCCGGCACGGAAGGCTGGCCGCCCTTCATGATCGGCACCATGGCCTTCCTAGCCTGCGGCCTGATCGTGCTTGCCGTTGCCCCACGCCTGCCCAACATGCCCGATGACGGCAAGGCAACGTCGGTCGGCGGCTTCTTCGCGCTGGCGCCGCTGCTGCTCTTTGCGGTTTTCACGGCCGCCGCTTTCGAGCAGATCCTGCTTTCGCTGTTCGCCGTCTACGGAGCGTCACTCGGCAGCACCGAGGGGCGCATCGCTTCGCTCATCACTTGTTTCGTCGCCGGCAATGCCGTGCTGCAGATTCTGCTCGGGCGGGCGGCCGAGCGGTTCGGCGCAACGCGCACGATATTATTCTGCGCCCTGACTTGCCTCATCGGCTGCCTGCCGCTGACGTTCATCTTCAACACCTGGCTCATCTGGCCTCTGGTTTTCGTCTGGGGCGGCGTCTCCTTCGGGCTCTACACCGCGGGATTGATCGAGCTCGGCGAGCGTTTCACCGGCCAGACCGTGGTCGCCGGCAATGCGGCCTTCGCCTTCGCATGGGGCATTGGCGGCATGGCGGGCTCGCCCGCGGCCGGATTGGCAATGCAGCTGATCGGGCATCAGGGTCTGCCACTATCGCTCGGTCTGCTCAGCGGTGTGCTGGCATTGCTCGTATGGGAAGAGAAACGGCGCGGCAGCGCCCCTCCCTGATCGCTGCAGTGAAGTGTCAGACCAATGTCATCGAAACCCTTTAAAGCGCCCCGCAATGAATTGGATTGATGCGAGGTGCTTTCGATGGCGACATTGCAGCAGGTCGCGTTCCGGGCAGGATGTTCGCTGGCGACCGCGAGCAGAGTTCTCAACCGCAACGGGCCAGCCAGCGATCTGATGGTGCACAAGGTGCGCCGGGCTGCCGCGGAACTCGGCTATCACTTCGCCGGCCGGCTCGGACGCAGGCCGGTGGTCGGCGTTTTAATTCCAAGCATCACCAATCCGGTCTTCGCCTCGTCGCTGTCAAGCATCCAGAACCGCATGCTGGTCGCCGGCCACGGCGTGTTGATCGCACAGTCGAATTACGATCCGGCGCGCGAGGCCGATGCCGTCGCCGCACTTCTGAACGACCGGCCGACCGGGCTGATCCTCACCGTCTGCGATCCGTCGACGAGCGAGGCGCTGCTTGCCGGGCTGCCACCGACCGTGCTTCTCAACAACCTGCCGACGGCGCGGTTTCCGGCGGCCGTCACCGCCGACAATCGCAGTGCCGGCCGCGAGATCACGGCCTTCCTGATAGGCATGGGACATCGGCACATATTGTTTCTCTCCGGCAATTTCGCCGCCTCCGACCGCGCCCGCCTTCGCTTTCAGGGCTATCTCGACGCCATGGCCGAGAACGGCCTGACGCCGCATGATGCGATCCAGATCTCCTTCGTCGGCGGCTACGACCAGCTCGATCTCAGCACGGCGATGAATTCGCTTTCGCCGACGGCGATCATCGCGTCCAATGATCTCCTTGCCCTCGGCGTTATCGGCGCGCTGAAACGCGAGGGGCTCTCGGTGCCGGAAGATGTCTCGGTCGCGGGCTTCGACGGCATCGCCATCGGCCGGCTGATCGATCCGCCGCTGACGACCATCGAAATGCCGGATGCCAGCATGGGTGCGACAGCCGCCTCGCTGCTTCTTGACATGGCGGAGAACGCCGCCCCTGCCCGCCATCTCGACGTCACTTATACGCTGCGCCGCGGCGGCACGGTGCGCGCCATCTGAAATGCCAGGAAAAACAAGAGGCCGCTACGCACTTGGCGTGGCGGCCCCTACCCTGGGTGGGGAAGCCGATCAGCTGCGCGGCAGCATGCCTTCGACATCGGCGGCCGCGTCGTCAAGCGCTTCCTTCGGATCGGCCGACTGGTCGACGATGCGCGAGAGGTTATCGACGATCGTCTGCGTGACCTTGACGCCGTTCGAGCCGGGGAAGGCATACCAGGGGATCATGACCGGCATCTGGCTGAGACCTGCCTGGAACAGCGGGTTCTGCTTGTAGAAATCGCCGAGATATTCGGGCGACTTGGCGGCGAGCTCGTTGTTCGGGACATAACCGGTGCCGGGCACGACGACGGAAGCGCCGTAAGGACCGGCGGCGAATTTGGCGAACTTCCAGGCGGCATCCTGCTCGGCAGCGTCATGCGTCAGGATGACGACAGCGTTGCCGCCTGTGGGAAGGCGGCCGTTAACCGGATCGATCAGCGGGATCTTGGCGGTGCGCAGATCGAATTTGCCGCCGACATTCTTGATGGTGTTGCGCAGTGCGCCCGTCGTCTGGAATTCGAAACCGACCTTGCCGGCAGCGAAAGCCTGCTCGCCGGCGGGCTTGGTGAAGACGGGCATGCCTCCTTCCGTGACCAGACGATGCAGGACCTCGACGGCCTTCTGGCCTTCCGGACCGTTGAAGGCAACCTTGCTTTCGTCCTCGCTCAGCATCTTGCCGCCGGCGCCGAAGAGCAGTGCAGAAAACATCCAGTCGTCGCCCTGCCAGCGGAAATCGATGCCGTCGACGCCGTTGCCGAGCGCCTTGATCTTGCCACCGAGCGCGATGACTTCATCCCAAGTCTTCGGCGGATTGTCGGGATTGCCGCCGGCCGCCTTCACCAGATCGGCGTTGTAATACATGATCGGGTTGGAAGTTGCGAAAGCGAGACCGACCTGCTTGCCCTTGACCTGGGCGAGTTTGAGAATCGTGTCGGAGAAGCCCTGCTCGGCCATGTTGCCGTCCTTCTGGACGAGCGGACCGAGATCGACGGCGACGTCGCGCTCGTCGAGCATGCGCAGGCGGTTCAGGCCGATGAAGGTGATGTCGGGCATTTCACTGGTGCCGGCCTGGCGAAGGATCGTCTGGATGCCTTCCTCGTAGGTCGCCGAGGGGCTGGCGAACTGGATCTTGATGTCGGGGTTCTCAGCCATGAACTTCTTCGAGATCGTGTCCATCACGTCTTTGAAGAAGCCCGGCATCGGGTAATGAACCGTCAGTGTCGTCTCGGCATGCGCGGGCAGCGCGATTGCCAAGGATACGGCCGCTGCGGCGAGAAGCTGGGTGATATGTTTCATCGCTCGTTCTCCTGGGTTGAAGCCGGTCAGCCTTTGAGACCGGTCATGGTGATACCCTCGACGAAACGCTTCTGCGCAAGCAGGAAGGCGGCAACGAGGGGAAGGGTAATGATGAGGGTCGCGGCCATCAGCGCGCCGTAATCGTCGCCGGCCTCGGCGGCGCGGAAATACATCAGCCCGAGTGGCGGCGTGGCGTAGTCCTGCTTGCTGATGACGACCAGCGGCCAGTAGAGATCGTTCCAATGCGCGACGACCGAGAAGATGGCGAAGGCAGTAACGGCCGGCCAGGCATTCGGCACGATGACGCGGCAAACGATGCCAAGTTCCGACATTCCGTCGAGACGCGCGGCATGGATGAGATCATCCGGCATGGCGCGGAAGATCTGCAGGAACATGAAGATCGCGAAGACCGAGATGGTGAAGGGCGCAACGAGGGCGGCGTAGCCGTTGAGCAGCGAGGCGCGGTTGAAGGCGACATAGAGTGGCAAGGCAGTCGCATGGATCGGCACCAGCAGACCGAGCATGACCAGCGCCATCATGGCCCGGGCGGCGGCGAAGCGCAGCTTCGCCATGGCATAGGCGCAAGGGATCGCCACCAGCACCTGGAAGAAGAAGATCAGCCCACAGACGACGACGCCGTTCCACAGAAGCTGCGCCATCGGCACCCGGCTCAGCGCCTTGGCGAAGTTCTCCGCATAGGTGAGATGCGCCGGAATCAGCGACAGCGACGAGGTGAAAATATCGCTCTGCGCCTTGCCTGCCGCCGAAATCATGAAGACGTAGGGCGAAAGGAAGATAATTGCGCCCAGGGAAAGCAGCGTCAGGCGAATGATGCGGCCGAGGGAAAAAGCGCCCGTCATGTGTAATGCACCCGGCGATCGAGGATGCGGTACTGCAGGAACATCAGCACCACGAGAATCAGGAGAAAGACGACGGTCATCGCCGAGGCGTAGCCGACGCGCAGGTAGACGAAACCTTCCTGGTAGATCGTAAAGAGCAGCACCTCCGACGCCTTGTTCGGGCCGCCTTCCGTCAGCGTCTTGACCGTCTCGAAGACCTTCACAGCGTTGGTGATGCTGATCGTGATGACAAAGAGCGTCGTCGGTCCGAGCATCGGCCAGGTGACGAGCAGAAAGCGATCGAGGGCGGATCTGGCGCCATCCACTTCGGCTGCCGCATAAAGCTCGCGCGGGATTGCGGTGAGCCCGGCCAGGAACAGCACCATGTTGAAGCCGGCCGACTGCCAGACGCCGATGATCGAGAGGCTGTAAAGTACCGTGCCGGAGCTGCCCAGCCAGTTCGGACCGGGCAATCCCGTCAATGCAAGAAGTGCGTTGATGGGTCCGATCGTCGGATGAAACATATATTGCCAGACAGTTGCCATAGCGACGATCAGTGAGGCGACCGGCAGGAAATAAGCGGTGCGAAAGAAGCTGCGCGCCGCCGTTTCGCTCTCGATCAGCATGGCGATACCGAGGCCGAGAAGGATTGAGACGGGCGCGACGATCGCCGTGTAGACCGTCGTATTCCACAGCGACTTGCGGAAAGTACGGTCGGTGATCAGATGCGCGTAATTCTCGAAGCCGACGAAGCGGAACTTACCGTAACCGAGTTCGAAATCGGTAAAGCCGAGGAGGATGACAGCCGCGACCGGCAAAAGCACGAAGAGCAAAAGGAGAACGATCGCCGGCAGCACCAGCATCCAGGCGATGCGGGCCTCGCTGCGCCGATTCGCAACGGCGGGATCGCCAACTACGCCCACGGAAACGACGCTAGCCATGCGCCCTCTCCCGCGCGATATCGCCTGCGGCGAGCCCATTGCCGGCCCCGGCGCGAGCAGCCAGCCGTCTACCATCCTCGGCGAAGGCCATGATCCGGCCTGTGTCGAGCCGCAGCCCGACCGGATCACCGGCGGCGAGGCCTGCGGCTTCTGGCGGCTGAACCTTGGCAATTACGGTCTCGCCGATCGCATCGAGGCGGCAATAGAGGATGACCTCCGATCCCAGGAACTCGACGCGCTCGATCCGGGCGGCAAGCCCGTCCTGGCGGTTGCGATCGAGAGAGACGAACTCGGGGCGAATGGCGAGCGTGACTGGCATCTTGCCGGCAGGCGGGTTTTTCAGCGGCAGCCGCAGGTCGCCAAAGGAAATTACACCGTCTTCGGCTTCCGCCGGCAATTGATTGATGCGCGGCTGGCCGATGAAGCGGGCGACCTCGATATGGGCGGGATCGTCGTAGATGACCTCAGGGCTTGCAATCTGCAGCAACCGGCCGCCCATCATCACAGCGACGCGATCCGCCATCGACAGCGCTTCCGCCTGATCATGGGTGACGTAGAGCGTCGGCACACCGGCGCGGCGATGAAGGTCGACGATCTCGCCACGGGCATGGACGCGCAGGTTCGCGTCGAGATTGGACAGCGGCTCGTCCATCAGGAAAATGCTCGGCCGGCGCACCATGGCGCGGGCGAGCGCCACACGCTGGCGCTGTCCGCCGGACATCTGGCCGGGCTTGCGGTCGAGCAAGTGTTCGATCTTGAGTGATGTCGCCATTTCCCGGACGTCGCGGGCGATCGCCGCGCAGGTGGCGCGCTGGCCCGGCATCAACGAGCCTATGAGGGGCAGCCGCTGCGTCGTCGACAGCCGGCGCATCGCCAGGGGCACGGCGATGTTTTCAGAGGCCGTCAGATGCGGATAGAGGGCGTAGGATTGAAAAACCATCGCGATGTTGCGGTCGGCGGCTGCCACGCCGGACATATCTTTCCCGCCGATCAGGATCTCGCCCCGGTCGGCGTGGTCGAGGCCGGCAAGCACGCGCAGGAGCGTGCTCTTGCCGCAGCCGGAGGGCCCCACCAGCGCGATGAATTCGCCGGCGCCGATATCGAGGCTGACGCCATTGAGGATCTGGTTGCCAGCGAAAGACTTGGTGATGCCGCGAAGCGAGAGCGCGCTCATTCCACCGGTTCCCGCTGCTTGACCGCCTGGGGATAGACCTCGTGGACGACGTCGTCGAGCACATGCGCGGTCATGCCGGGAACGGCGACTATCGCGCTTGCGACCGACGTATCGAACTCGTGAACGACGGCGCCGATCAGGCGCTCGCCCGGCATCTCCCGCTCCATCCTGTCGATGATAAAGGCAGCCGAAGGGCCCCAGGTCAGCTGGGTATTGTCGACACGACCCTGCCAGGCCCAGTGAAGGTGGCCGCTGGCAAACAGCGCGACGTCATGGGCCGATATCAGATCATAAAGCCGCCGGCGCTGAGCCGGGCGAACGCTCCAGTAGCCGGTATCGCCTTCATCGGGCGCATCGACGAACAGAGGCTTATGCGCGAAGAGTGCCACGCGCCGCGCGGCGCGATCCGCAAGCGCCCGCTCGAGCCACTCGAACTGCGCCTCCTCCTCATCATCTTCATGGCCGAGAAGCAGCGAATTCAATCCGATGAAGCGCCAGCCGGCCGCATCCTCCAGCCAGCGATCGTCACCGGCAAGGCTGCGCCAGCGGGCGAGCCGCTCGGCATTGACGGGCTGGTCCGAACCCTTGAGGTGCCCGACATCATGATTGCCGGGAACGATCAGCATCGGGATCGATACCTGGCGCATGAGATCCATCGAGAAGATGATGTCCTCGTCCTTGTCGGCGCCGTCGACGGTGAGGTCACCTGTATGGACGATCAGATCGGCGTCGGTCTCTTCGATCCAGCTCAAGAGCGGTGCCCAATTGCCGTTGAAATGCGGCTTGCCGGGGCTGAAATGCGTGTCGGTGATCTGAATGATTTTCATGGGGCGCGTCTCCGAGAACCTCGGAAGCGTCTCCCGGACGCTCCCTTCTCGGGGCCTCTCTAGAGGGCTCCCATGTCAATCAGACATCTGCGTTTTCAGCTGTTTTTCAGTTTTGACATCAATCTGTCACACAGCCGCAGGCCGCCTCCCGAACTGGGAGCCGGCCCATCTGCTGATTGGGTGGGGATCAGTGCCGCGGTGAGTTTGCGGGGATGGACGATACCGTCGCCGAAACGGGGTCGCTTGCGGGGAAGGTGTCTTCGAGACCTTCGTTCAGCTCCTCTTCCAGCGTTTCGCTGTCGTGGGTGGAACGCGCGCTCGGCTGGCCGATGAGACCCTTGCTGCCTTCGTCGAAGTTGCCGTTGCTCAAGGCATCATACCGGTTGATGCTGCCGTCCGGGCTGCGGCCGGGAAAGGCCGTCAGCTGAACCATCATTACCTTGGCGTGGTCGAGTGCCGTCGAACTGTCGAGTTCGCCATGAGAATTGTCGATTTTGACGGCAATCGACTCTCCTCCCTCGCCCAGAAATTCCACCGTGAAGAAGTTGCCGGACTGTGTCACGCGCGTATCGATCAACTGCATGGGAACCTCCTCTGTTCATGCCAAACCAACGGCGATCAGCATCAGGAGTTCCACGACAACGCCACTTCAACGCGATGCGTGGCGCGCCGAGGGTGAGATCCGCTGATAATTCGCCTGTATTTATGGTTAATTTATTAATAATTCGGGGCTTATCATTGGAACCATGCGGCCTTTCCGAGTGTTGTTGCTGCGCCGTGGAGGAACCTCGATGATACTGAAAATCCTTGCGCCAAAGATCGACGCCGATTGCCATGATACCGGCACCTATCCCGACGGGATCTTCGCCGAAAACCGCATCGACCTTTCATCGCTCCGCGACGACCGCCGTCGCTCGCCGCATGAACGCGATTACGGCGCCGACAGAAAACTGGAAAAACTGCCGCTCGGCTTCGTCTAAGCAGCCATAACCTCCTCTTGCCGGCCGGATGATCCCGGCCACATTCTCCTTTGACGCCACTCGTGCAGATCAGGAGAAGCCTTTGCCCTGGATTGCCTACATCACCCATTTCATCGCCGCGGCATTTCTGGCCAACGGCATCCCGCATTTCGTCAATGGCGTCAGCGGCCGGCCCTTCCGCACCCCATTCGCCAATCCAAGTTCGCCGACGGTGAATGTCATATGGGGCTGGGCCAACTTCCTCATCGCCTTCCTGCTCTTTGCCAATATCGGGCCGCTCTACATCGGCACTCCGGGCGATACGATCTTTGCCGCGGCCGGCATGCTCCTCACCGGCATCCTGCTCGCCCGCTTTTTCGAAAGCAGCGCCAGATAGTAGCTTGCATGATGATAGTCACTCCTGTAGTGACATCTGCCATGCAGCGGACAAGTTTCGGCCAATTCAAATGCCCGGCGGCGCGCGCGCTCGACAGCGTCGGCGACTGGTGGAGCATCCTGATTCTGCGCGACGCCTTCCAGGGGCTGTCGCGCTTCGACGAGTTTCAGAAAAGCCTCGGTGTGGCCCCGAACATCCTGACGCGGCGTCTAAAACATCTGACGGACCAGGGCCTGTTCGAACGACGGCTCTACCAGCAGCGCCCTGCCCGCTACGAATATGTGCTGACCAAGAAGGGCCGCGATTTCTTTCCGGTGTTGATGGCGCTGTTTTCCTGGGGAAGCCGGCACATTCCCGAAGAGGATCTCGCCTTTCTGCTCAGCGACGCCGCTTCCGGCAAAGCGCGCGAGACGGTGCTTGTGGACGCACGGACCGGCGAAGAAGTAACGCCCGAAAACACCAGCCTGCTCCCTGGACCAGCCGCCGATGACGAGGTGCGTGCGCGGATCGCCCGCATGCGCGCCTGGTATCTCGGTATCGACGCATAGAGAGGAAAATAGCATGGATCGCATCGTTGTCACCGGCATGGGACTTGTCTCGCCACTCGGCACCGGCGTCGAACCTGCCTGGAAACGTCTCGTCGACGGCACCTCCGGTCTCAGGGTGCTCCCGGACGATGTTGTCGGCGAGCTCTCGGCCAAGGTAGGCGGTGTCGTTCCTGGCATGGCCGAGGACGCGCAGGCCGGCTTCGATCCCGACCGCTCGATCACGCCGAAAGACCAGAAGAAGATGGATCGCTTCATCCAGTTCGCGATGGCAGCGACGGAGGAAGCTGTGAAGCAGGCCGGCTGGACGCCGACCGACGAAGGTTGCCGTGAACGCACCGCAACGATCATCGCTTCGGGCGTCGGCGGCTTTCCTGCAATCGCCGAAGCGGTGCGGATCGGCGAGACGCGGGGCGTGCGGCGGCTATCGCCCTTCACCGTGCCCTCCTTCCTCGTCAACCTCGCCGCCGGCCAAGTCAGCATCCGCTATGGTTTCAAGGGGCCGCTCGGCGCGCCGGTGACGGCCTGTGCCGCCAGCGTTCAGGCGATCGGTGATGCGGCGCGGCTGATCCGCTCCGGCGAAGCCGATGTGGCGATCTGCGGCGGTGCCGAGGCCTGCATCGACAAGGTTAGCCTCGGCGGCTTTGCCGCCGCGCGTGCGCTGTCCACCGGCTTCAACGAGACGCCGGAATTGGCTTCGCGGCCCTTCGACACGGCACGCGACGGTTTCGTCATGGGCGAAGGCGCCGGCATCCTGGTCATTGAAACGCTCGCCCACGCGCTGGCCCGCGGGGCGACACCACTTGCGGAACTCGTCGGCTACGGCACGGCGGCGGATGCCTACCACATGACCGCAGGTCCCGAAGATGGCGACGGCGCGCGCCGGGCGATGGTGGCGGCACTCAGGCAGGCGAAGATTCCGGCCTCGGAGGTCAGGCACCTCAACGCGCACGCGACGTCGACACCGGTCGGTGACAGAGGCGAGATCGCTGCGATCGGCACGATCTTCGGCCGCAATGGCGCCATTGCCGTCAGCGCGACGAAGTCGGCGACAGGCCATCTGCTCGGCGCTGCGGGCGGGTTGGAAGCAATCTTCACCATTCTTGCGCTGCGCGACCAGATCGCGCCGCCGACCCGCAACCTCAACGAAGCCGATCCGGCCGCCGACGGCATCGACATCGTCGGCAAGACGGCGCGGCCGCTTGCCACGGACTATGCCATCACCAACGGCTTCGGCTTCGGCGGCGTCAATGCCAGCGCCCTCTTCCGGCGCTGGTCGTAAAGTCCGTTTTCCTTGTGCTGAAATTCGCTTACACTTCCGCTCTATCGGGGGCTCGCTCCCCGATGGAGCCGGAGATCAATCCATGCGCGCCTTTCTCGCAGTTCTCATTCTGTGTGCCGCGTCCGCCCTCTCTCCTCTCTCGGCCCATGCCGAAGATCCGATCGACACCACGCGAACGATGATCGAGGAACAGATCAAAGCCTTCCTCAAGGACGATGCCGAAACCGCCTATTCCTTCGCCGCCCCCGGCATCAAGGCGATGTATCCCGACAAGAACCTGTTCTTCGCCATGGTGAAGAAGAGCTACGAACCGGTCTATCACCCCGGCAATTACGCCTTCGGCCGCAGCCGCTCGATCGATAATGGCGCGCTGATCTACCACGAAGTTCTGATCTCAGGACGCGATGGCAAGGACTGGACGGCGATCTATCAGGTCACGCGCCAGCCAGACGGCAGCTACCGGATCAACGGCGTTCAGATCATGCCGGATGCGGACAGCAAGGGAATTTGATCAAACTGCGTTCGGCCGATCAAACGGGATCGAGATCACCTCTCGCCCATTCCTCCATCGTTTCCGCCATGAAATCGGCGAAGCGGCCTTCGGCGATCGCCTTGCGGATGCCCTGCATCAGTTCCTGATAATAAGCGAGATTGTGCCAGGAGAGCAGCATGCCGCCGAGGGCTTCGTTGGCGCGGACGAGATGGTGGAGATAGGCGCGCGAATAATCGCGCGAAGCCGGGCAATTCGATTGTTCGTCGAGCGGACGCATATCCTCGGCATGGCGGGCATTGCGGATATTGACCTTGCCGCGGCGGGTGAAGGCCAGGCCATGGCGGCCGGAGCGGGTCGGCATGACGCAGTCGAACATATCGATGCCACGGGCGACGGATTTGAGGATATCGTCAGGCGTGCCGACGCCCATCAAGTAACGCGGCTTTTCCACGGGCAGGACCGGAAGCGTCTCTTTCAGCATGTTCAGCATCACGTCCTGCGGCTCGCCGACCGCAAGACCGCCGACGGCATAGCCCTTGAGGCCGAGCTTGGTGAGTTCCTCGGCCGAACGGATGCGCAGGGCCGGGATATCGCCGCCCTGAACGATGCCGAACATCGCCTTGCCCGGCTGCTCGCCGAAGGCCACCTTGCAGCGCTCGGCCCAGCGCAGCGACATTTCCATGGCGCGCTCGATCTCCTTCGGTTCGGCCGGCAGCGCCACGCATTCGTCGAGCTGCATCTGGATGTCGGAGCCGAGCAGCCCTTGGATCTCGATCGAGCGCTCCGGCGACATATGATGCAGGCTGCCGTCGACATGCGATTTGAACGTGACACCCTGCTCGTCGAGCTTGCGCAGGCCGGAGAGCGACATGACCTGGAACCCGCCTGAATCCGTCAGGATGGGATGTTCCCAGCGGATCAGCTTGTGCAGGCCGCCGAGGCGGGCGACGCGCTCCGCTGTGGGTCGCAGCATCAAGTGATAGGTATTGCCGAGGATGATGTCCGCGCCGGTCTCCCGCACCTGATCGAGATACATGGCCTTGACGGTGCCGACTGTACCGACCGGCATGAAGGCCGGCGTGCGGATCGCGCCGCGCGGCATGGAAATCTCACCGAGACGGGCACCGGCATCGGTCTTCTCGAGCGTGAATTGGAAGTTCTCTGTCATCTAGTCTTTCCGGAAAAGAAGGCTCGCGTCGCCGTAGGAGTAGAAGCGGTAGCCCGTGGAAATCGCGTGTTCATAGGCCGCATGCATGGTTTCGAAGCCTGCGAAGGCCGAGACCAGCATGAACAGCGTTGAGCGCGGCAGGTGGAAATTGGTCATCAGCATGTCGACCGTCTTGAAGCGGTAGCCGGGCGTGATGAAGATCCCGGTGGCGCCGGCCCAGGGCTTGATCTCTCCGCTTTCCCCGGCGGCGCTCTCGATCAGCCGCAACGAGGTCGTGCCGACACAGACGATGCGCCCGCCTCTTTCCCGCACAGCATTCAAGCGCGCGGCGACGTCGGCGCTGACATAGCCGCTTTCGAGATGCATTTTGTGATCGTCGGTATCATCAGCCTTAACAGGCAGGAAAGTGCCGGCGCCGACATGCAGCGTGACGAAATGGCGTTCGATGCCGGCCCTGTCCAGGGCCTCGAACAGCCCAGGCGTGAAATGCAGGCCGGCGGTTGGGGCTGCAACGGCGCCTTCCTCGCGGGCATAGATCGTCTGGTAATCGGCCCGGTCGCGCTCGTCCTCGGGGCGCTTGGCGGCGATATAGGGCGGCAGCGGAATATGGCCGACGGCGGCGATCGCCTCGTCGAGCACCGGACCGGAAAGATCGAAGGCGAGCGTCACTTCGCCCGCTTCGCCTTTTTCCTCCACCGTCGCATCGAGCGAGCCGATCATGCAGCTTTCGCCGCTGTGGCCGAAGGCGATGCGATCGCCTTCCTTGATGCGCTTGCCCGGTTTGGCGAATGCCTTCCAACGGCTGGGACCGACGCGCATGTGCAGCGTTGCCGAGACCTGCTGACCGCCGGCGCCGTCGCGATGGCGGATGCCCTCGAGCTGGGCGGGGATGACCTTCGTGTCGTTGAAGACGAGCGCGTCGCCGGCGCGCAGAAATGACGGCAGATCCGAAACGCGATGGTCCGACAGTGCGCTTGCCGCTTTTGCGTCCACGACGAGCAGGCGTGCGCTGTCGCGCGGCTCGGCGGGCCGCAGGGCGATGCGCTCCTCGGGCAGATCGAAATCGAAAAGATCAACGCGCATAAGTGTACTTTCAGGCAAAGCGAAACCCGCCCCGCGCTCTCGCGCAAGGGCGGGTTTCAGCAGAAATCACAATCAGACGTCGGCGGCAACCCGCATAGAGACGATCGAGTCCGGATCGGAGACCGGCTCGCCGCGCTTGATCTTGTCGACATTGTCCATGCCTTCGATCACCTGGCCCCAGACGGAATACTGCTTGTTCAGCCACGGAGCGTCGGTGAAGCAGATGAAGAACTGCGAATTGGCCGAGTTCGGGTTCTGCGAACGCGCCATCGAGCAGGTGCCGCGCACATGCGGCGTCGCCGAGAACTCCGCCTTCAGGTCCGGCTTGGCGGAGCCGCCCATTCCGGCGCGGCCGGGATTGAAGGTTTCCGAACCCTTCTTGCCATATTCGACGTCGCCCGTCTGAGCCATGAAATCCTGGATGACGCGGTGGAAAACGACGCCGTCATAGGCCTTCTCGCGGGCGAGTTCCTTGATGCGGACCACGTGCTCAGGGGCGACCTGCGGCAGCAGCTGAATGACTACTTTGCCCTTGGTTGTTTCCAGGATAACGGTGTTTTCGGGATCCTTGATCTCGGCCATTGTCTTCTCCTCTTTCTTTCTCTCGTAACCTACTTCTTGCCCAGGGTGACCTTGATCATCCGGTCGGGATTTTTGACTTCGCCATTCTGGCCTTCGCCGCGCTTGATTTTGTCTACGTTCTCCATGCCGGACACGACCTTGCCGACGACGGTGTACTGGCCGTTGAGGAAGGAACCGTCGGCAAACATGATGAAGAACTGCGAATTGGCGGAATTCGGATCCTGCGAGCGGGCCATGCCGACGGTGCCGCGCACGAACGGTGTCTTGGAGAATTCAGCCGGGATATCGGGCAAGTCGGAGGAGCCGGTGCCGGCGAGGCTGGCATCGAAGCCCTTTTCCATGTTGCCGTATTTGACGTCGCCGGTCTGGGCCATGAAGCCGTCGATGACGCGGTGGAAGGCGACGTTGTCATATTCGCCCTTCTTGGCAAGCGCCTCGATCTGGGCGACATGTTTCGGCGCTACATCCGGCATCAGTTGGATCACCACCGGGCCGTTCTTCAGCTGAATGGTGAGATAATGATCGGCCGACTGGGCCAACGCATCCCCCGCGAAGGAGGCGAGATACAGCACGCCGGCAAATGCGAGATAGAAGAGTTTCATGTGAGCTCCGTTGCGGCGTTATCCGCCTAGGCTTTTGCGCCTGCTAGTTTGGGCGCTTGGATGTGAGGGCTTGCTGGACGGCGGCCGGGACGAAAGCGCCGACATCGCCGCCCATGGCGGCGATCTGGCGGACCAATGTGGCGGTAATAGGCCGTGACGCCGTGCCGGCCGGCAAAAAGATGGTCTGGATATCGGGCGCCATCGTTCGGTTCATGCCGGCCATCTGCATTTCATAATCAAGGTCCGTGCCATCGCGGAGGCCGCGGATCAGAAGCGTGGCGGCATGAGCACGGGCGGCATCGACGACCAGATTGTCGAAGGCGACGACAGTGATGTTGCCGGTCTTACCGGGCAAGACTTCGGCCAGCGACAGGCGGATCAGCTCGGCTCTCTCTTCGAACGAAAAGAGCGGCGCCTTGCCGGGATGGATGCCGATCGCGACGATGACTTTTTCGGCGACGTTCAGCGCCTGGACCAGAACATCCACATGTCCGTTGGTGATCGGGTCGAAGGACCCAGGATAAAAAGCTGTCGTCATCTGGCCCGGCCATTCGTTTGACGCCTTTTGTCACGGATGCAGACTTGTCGCAAGTGATTTACCGGGCCGCGCCGCACGGCTGAACAGCGGATGAACATGCCATTCAAGGCCGTTTCAGACGGGATCTGCTTAACTCGGATCATCAATGCAGCCAATGCCATTCCGGCAGCCGGCGCTCCCGAAAGACCTGGATCCATGCTGATCGTGCTCGTTGCGTTTGCCGTCACTTTCTCCCTCGCCGCCGAGCTGGCCTATGGCTATTTCGCCGATCGCCACGAGGTGAACTGGGTGCGGCCGGAGCTTGCCGAACATGCGGCGATCGTGCGTGCTCAAGGCCGGCTGCGCGGAATAAAGGCCGGCTGCGCCAGGAGAAACGGTCTTCGAATCTGAACGCCAGATGAACGAGACATTCAAGGAGGCTTCAGACCGCCATTGCTAAACACCCCCTCAACATCCGACGGAACCATTCTTAAACGGATGCGTTCACTCAACCGACACAGAAATGCGTCAAAGCGCGGCAGGAAGGACTAATAATGCCCGGCAAAATTACGATGATTAACGTGCTCTGGATGGTTATGGTCACGGGCATGCTCACCGCAACTGTCGCTCTTTATGATCAGAAGGTCGATACCTCCAAAATTTATGGCCCCTATGCCTCGGCCCGCACGGCCGTACTGGGCCAGTACTGAGGAGCGAGTACGCAACTCCCCAGGAAAGGAATGCCTATGTTCACGATCTTGACAGTGCTAACCGCCCTCATCAGCGTCATGTTCATCGTGTCTGTGGCCTCGACGATATCAGCGCTGCGGCGCGAAGGCGAAGAGGTGAAGGCGCTGAACGAAAAGCATAGCGCGTTCTGACATTCCTCTCTTCCCCTCCCATGAGCGGCGCCCTTTCGCCGCCTGGGCTTTTCAAAGCCGGATGCAACCAGCGTCCGGCTTTTTTCTTGGGCAATGAGCCGGCCTGAGCCAACAGAGTGCTTCAGCTTGGAAGCAACGCTCTAACAGAAAAGGGCGGCTTGAAGCCGCCCAGTTCATTCGATCATTCCTCGGCAGCACCGCCCGGATCGCCATCGGCGACAGGTGTTTCATCGGCGCGTGCGGTACCTTCGGCCGCGTCGACCGCGCCTTCCGTCTCATCATCCTCCGGCTCGCTGATGCGCTCGACCGAGACGACCTTCTCGTCCTTGGCCGTCGAGAAGATGGTGACGCCCTTTGTGGCGCGGCTGGCGATGCGGATGCCGCCGACCGGCACTCGGATCAGCTGGCCGCCGTCGGAGACCAGCATAATCTGATCGCCGTCATCAACCGGGAAGGCCGCCACCAGCTCGCCGATCTCTCCGGTTTTCGACGTATCGGTGGCGCGGATGCCCTTGCCGCCGCGGCCGGAGATGCGGAAGTCGTAGGAGGAAGAACGCTTGCCGTAGCCCTTTTCGGAGACGGTGAGCACGAATTGCTCGCGCGCCTTCAGTTCTTCGTAGCGCTCGTCGGAAAGTTGCCCCTCTTCTGTGACTTCTTCGCCAACGAGAGCGATGTCCTCTTCATCAACGCCTATCGCACGGCGTTCGGCGGCGGAGCGCTTGAGGTAGGCGGCACGTTCCCATGGCTCGGCATCAACATGGCCGACGATCGTCATCGAGATGATGCGGTCGCCGTCGCCGAGATTGATGCCGCGCACGCCGATCGAGTTGCGGCCGGCAAAGACACGAACGTCGTCGACGGAGAAGCGGATGCACTGGCCAAGCGCCGTGGTCAGAAGAACGTCATCCCGATCAGTGCAAGTCTCGACGGAGAGGATTTCGTCGCCCTCTTCCTCGAGCTTCATGGCGATCTTGCCGTTGCGGTTTACCTGGACGAAGTCCGAAAGCTTGTTACGGCGAACCGTACCGCGCGTCGTCGAGAACATGACGTCGAGATTGTCCCAGCTCGCCTCATCCTCGGGCAAGGGCAGGATGGTGGTGATGCGTTCGCCGGGTTCGAGCGGCAGCATGTTGATCAGCGCCTTGCCGCGCGAGGTCGGCGTGCCGATCGGCAGGCGCCAGACCTTCTCCTTGTAGACAATGCCGCGCGACGAGAAGAACAGAACCGGCGTATGGGTATTGACGACGAACAGCCGGCTAACGAAATCCTCGTCGCGGGTGGTCATGCCGGAGCGGCCCTTGCCGCCGCGGCGCTGGGCCCGGTAGGTGGTCAGCGGCACGCGCTTGATGTAGCCGAGATGCGAGACGGTGACGACCATGTCTTCGCGGGCGATCAGATCCTCGTCGTCCATTTCGAGGCCGCCATCGACGATCTCGGTGCGGCGCGGCGTGCCGAACTCGTCGCGGACGGCTGATAGTTCGTCCTTGACGATGGTCTGGATGCGGACACGCGAGGAAAGAATATCGAGATAATCCCGGATCTCCTCACCTATTTTGTTGAGTTCATCTCCGATTTCGTCGCGGCCGAGTGCCGTCAGTCGGGCAAGGCGCAGTTCGAGGATAGCGCGCGCCTGCTCTTCGGAGAGGTTGTAGGTCAGGTCGTCGTTGATGCGGTGGCGTGGATCGTCGATCAGACGGATCAGGCTTTCGACATCTTCGGCCGGCCAGCGGCGCGTCATCAGCTCTTCGCGGGCCGACTGCGGATCAGGCGCCTGGCGGATGACACGGATGACTTCGTCGATATTGGCGACGGCGATCGCGAGACCAACCAAGACGTGGGCGCGCTCGCGCGCCTTGCGCAGCAGGAACTTGGTTCTCCGGCTAACGACTTCTTCGCGGAAAGAGACGAAGGCGCGCAGCATGTCGAGCAGCGTCAGCTGCTCCGGCTTGCCGCCGTTCAGCGCCACCATGTTGCAGCCGAAGGAGGTCTGCAAAGGTGTGTAGCGGTAGAGCTGGTTAAGGATGACCTCGGCATTGGCGTCGCGTTTCAATTCGATGACCACGCGATAGCCCTGGCGATCGGATTCGTCGCGCAGATCGGAGATGCCCTCGATGCGCTTTTCGCGCACGAGCTCGGCCATCTTCTCGATCATCGTCGCCTTGTTCACCTGGTATGGAATTTCGGTGATGATGATCTGCTCGCGGTCGCCGCGCATCGGCTCGATGGTGGCAACGCCGCGCATGATGACGGAACCGCGTCCGGTCTCGTAAGCCGAGCGGATGCCGGCGCGGCCGAGGATCTTGGCGCCCGTCGGGAAGTCGGGGCCGGGAATGATCTGCATCAGTTCCGGCAGCTCGATCGCCGGATCGTTGATCAGCGCAATGCAGCCGTCGATGACTTCGGAGAGGTTGTGCGGCGGGATGTTGGTCGCCATGCCCACCGCGATGCCGCCGGCGCCGTTGACGAGCAGGTTCGGGAACTTGGCGGGAACGACGACCGGCTCGGAGAGCGTGCCGTCATAGTTGTCGCGGAAGTCGACGGTTTCCTTGTCGAGATCGTCGAGCAGCGAATGGGCAGCCTTCTCCAGGCGGCACTCGGTGTATCGTTCGGCCGCCGGCGGATCGCCGTCGACCGAGCCGAAATTGCCCTGACCGTCGATCAGCGGCAGGCGCAGCGACCAGGGCTGCGCCATGCGGGCAAGCGCGTCGTAAATAGCGGCGTTGCCGTGCGGATGGTATTTACCCATCACGTCGCCCGTAACGCGGGCGCATTTGACGTATTTCTTGTTCCAGTCGATGCCGAGCTCGGACATGCCGTAGAGGATGCGCCGGTGCACGGGCTTCAGGCCGTCGCGCACGTCGGGCAACGCGCGGCTGACGATGACGCTCATGGCGTAATCGAGATACGACCGCTGCATTTCCTCCATGATGGAGATGGGCTCGATGCCTGGCGGGAGCTTCCCGCCGCCGGGGGGTGTTTGCTCAGTCAAAACAGATCACGATCTCTTCTAGAATCACTTGAAGATTTATAGCGGAAAGCCTGTTCCCGCGCCATTTTCTGAGCGCGTTTTGAACAGGCTTTTGCGGCCGAAAAAGGGTAAAGCGCCGGACTTGTGCGGCCGGACCGGACAAATCGGCCGCGGGCCGCCGCAGCATATTTGCCAAATCGAAATCCCCGCTTCACAATCGCAGAAAACCACGCACCCATATGGGCTTCCGGAGAGACGATGGCAAGCGCCGACCAGTTGATCAACGCCTTTACCACGCTCATCGTCACCATCGACCCGCCGGGGCTCGCACCGCTCTTCCTGGGGCTGACAATCGGCATGAGCCGCGCCGAGCGCCGGCAGGTGGCGCTGCGCGGCTCGACCATTGCCTTTATCATCCTTGCCGTCTTCGCCCTGTTTGGCGCAGGCGTGCTCGGCGTGCTCGGGATCTCAATCGGCGCCTTCCGCCTCGCCGGCGGGCTCCTGCTCTTCTGGATCGCCTTCGAGATGGTGTTCGAGAAGCGGCAGGACCGCAAGGAGAAGACGACCGAGGTGGCGATCACCAGGGATCATATCGAGAATATCGCCGTCTTTCCCCTCGCCCTGCCGCTGATCGCCGGCCCCGGTGCGATCTCGGCGACCATTCTGCTTTCCGGCACACTGGCGACTTCGGTCGAAAAAGCCCAACTGATCGGCGTCATCGCCGCCATTCTGCTGCTGACCTTCCTCATGCTGCTGATTGCTGAAAGGCTCGACCGCTTTCTCGGCGTCACCGGTCGGGCGATCCTCACCCGCCTGCTCGGCGTCATCCTCGCAGCCCTTGCGGTGCAGTTCGTCGTCGACGGCGCGAAAGCCGCGCTCAATCTCATCAGCGCGACTCCGCATTGAAATGGCAGCACATGTTCGGGGTGACCCGACGAGATCAACTGCCGTGACATCAAAGAAAAAGAGCATGACGCCGGCCCGGACATCATGCTCTCGGATGCTCTCACAAAGCTAGAACAGGCGGCCGATCAAAACGGGATGTCGTCGTCGAGATCGCGCGAGAAATTGCCGCCACCACCGCCGCGGCTCGGCGAGGAGGATGACGGGGCGCCGTAGTCGTCGCCATAATCATTGTTGCTGCTGCCGCGGCCGCCAAAGCCGGAGCTCGCGCCGCCGCCATCGCCGCGGCCGTCGAGCATCGTCAGCGTCGAGTTGAAGCCCTGCAGCACGACCTCAGTCGAGTAGCGGTCCTGGCCCTGCTGGTCCTGCCACTTGCGGGTCTGCAGCTGGCCCTCGACATAGAGCTTGGCGCCTTTCTTCACATATTGCTCGACGACTTTGCAGAGGCCTTCGTTGAAGACGACCACAGTGTGCCATTCGGTCTTTTCGCGGCGCTCGCCCGAATTGCGGTCGCGCCAGGTTTCCGAGGTGGCGATACGGAGGTTGGCGATCGGCCGGCCATCCTGAGTGCGGCGGATTTCGGGGTCTGCACCCACGTTTCCAACCAGAATTACCTTGTTCACGCTACCAGCCATGCTTCTCACCCTGCCTGCCGCCCTGCCCGGCGGCGTTAATCGATCAGCGCACCTTAAACCATAGCGAACCGCAGATGCGCGCGAACGGTGTTTAATCCACAGTTTATCCCATCAGAAAGCCGCATGCATTCATCAGGAATTTTGTTCTTTATTTGTTCTAGTTTATCCGTATGATCCTGTCAACAGAATCGAAAACCTTGAGTCATCCAGGATATTCAGCCTCGACTCGCCCGCCGGCATCACTAAATAAGGGCTGTTATCCAGAAAACCAAAGCAGAGACGATGAGCGAACTGAAGACGATCTCCATCCGCGGCGCGCGCGAGCACAATCTGAAGAGTATCGATCTCGATCTGCCGCGCAACAAGCTGATCGTCATGACCGGTCTTTCAGGCTCGGGCAAATCCTCGCTCGCCTTCGACACGATCTATGCCGAGGGCCAGCGGCGCTATGTCGAGAGTCTGTCGGCCTATGCCCGGCAATTCCTCGAAATGATGCAGAAGCCCGATGTCGACCAGATCGACGGGCTGTCGCCTGCCATTTCGATCGAGCAGAAGACCACCTCGCGCAACCCGCGCTCGACGGTCGGCACCGTCACCGAGATCTACGACTACATGCGCCTGCTCTTTGCCCGCGTTGGCGTTCCCTATTCGCCGGCGACCGGCCTGCCGATCGAGAGCCAGACCGTCAGCCAGATGGTCGACCGCATCGTGGCTTTCGGCGAGGGCACGCGTCTTTACATTCTCGCGCCGCTCGTGCGCGGCCGCAAGGGCGAATACAAGAAGGAACTGGCGGAGCTGATGAAGAAGGGCTTCCAGCGCGTCAAGGTTGACGGCCAGTTTTACGAGATCGCCGAGGCGCCTGTTCTCGACAAGAAATACAAGCACGACATCGACGTGGTGGTCGATCGTATCGTCGTGCGCCCGGATGTGTCGGCACGTCTCGCCGACAGCCTTGAAACCTGCCTGAAACTCGCCGACGGGCTGGCGATCGCCGAATTCGCCGACAAGCCGCTGCCGCCGGAGGAGACCTCGGCCGGCGGTTCGGCCAACAAGTCGCTGAACGAGACGCATGAGCGCGTGCTGTTTTCGGAAAAATTCGCCTGCCCGGTCTCGGGCTTCACCATCCCGGAAATCGAACCCAGGCTCTTCTCCTTCAACAACCCCTTCGGCGCCTGCCCGACCTGCGACGGCCTCGGCGCCCAGCAGAAGATCGACCCCGACCTGATCGTACCCGAACCGGAGCGGACGCTGCGCGACGGGGCGATCGCGCCCTGGGCCAAATCGACTTCGCCTTACTACAATCAGACGCTGGAAGCGCTCGGCAAACATTACGGCTTCAAGCTCGGCACCCGCTGGAACGACCTGTCCGACGAGGCCAAGGACGTCATCCTCAACGGCACCGACGACAAGATCGAGTTCCACTACGCCGACGGCGCCCGCTCCTATACGACGCACAAAAATTTCGAGGGCATCATCACCAATCTCGAGCGGCGCTGGAAGGAAACCGATTCCGCCTGGGCGCGCGAGGATATCGAGCGCTTCATGTCGGCCGCCCCCTGCCCGGCCTGCAATGGCTATCGGCTGAAGCCGGAAGCGCTGGCGGTGAAGATCAATAAGCTGCATATCGGCGAAGTGACCGAAATGTCGATCCGCATCGCGCGCGACTGGTTCGAGGCGCTGCCGGCGACATTCAATGCCAAGCAGAACGAGATTGCCGTCCGGATCCTCAAGGAAATCCGCGACCGCCTGCGCTTTTTGAACGATGTAGGCCTGGAATATCTAAGCCTGTCACGCAATTCCGGCACGCTGTCGGGCGGCGAGAGCCAGCGCATTCGCCTCGCCTCGCAGATCGGCTCGGGCCTGACGGGCGTGCTCTACGTACTTGATGAACCATCCATCGGACTGCATCAGCGCGACAACGCCCGGCTGCTGGATACGCTGAAGCACCTGCGCGATATCGGCAACACCGTCATCGTCGTCGAGCATGACGAGGATGCGATCCTCACGGCCGACGACGTGGTCGACATCGGTCCGGCCGCCGGCATACATGGCGGCCAGGTCATCGCCCATGGCACGCCGCAGGATATCATGGACAATCCGAAGTCGCTGACCGGCAAATATCTCTCCGGCGAACTGGGAGTTCCCGTTCCCGAGGAACGCCGCAAGCCGAAGAAGGGCCGCGAAATCAAGGTGATCGGCGCGCGCGGTAACAATCTGAAGAATGTCACGGCATCCATTCCGCTTGGCGTCTTCACGGCTGTGACCGGAGTCTCCGGCGGCGGCAAGTCCACCTTCCTGATCGAGACGCTCTATAAATCGGCGGCGCGCCGCGTCATGGGCGCGCGCGAAATTCCGGCTGATCACGACCGCATCGACGGTTTCGAGCATATCGACAAGGTGATCGACATCGACCAGTCGCCGATCGGCCGCACGCCGCGCTCGAACCCCGCGACCTATACCGGCGCCTTCACGCCGATTCGCGACTGGTTCGCCGGTCTGCCGGAAGCCAAGGCGCGCGGCTACCAGCCAGGCCGCTTCTCCTTCAACGTCAAGGGCGGGCGCTGCGAGGCCTGCCAAGGCGACGGCGTCATCAAGATCGAGATGCACTTCCTGCCCGATGTCTACGTCACCTGCGACGTCTGCCATGGCAAGCGCTATAACAGAGAGACGCTCGACGTCACCTTCAAGCAGAAGTCGATCGCCGACGTGCTCGACATGACGGTGGAAGAAGGCGTCGATTTCTTTGCGGCAGTCCCCGCCGTGCGCGACAAACTGCAATCGCTGAAGGATGTCGGCCTCGGTTACATCAAGGTCGGCCAGCAGGCCAATACGCTCTCGGGCGGCGAAGCACAGCGCGTCAAGCTCGCCAAGGAGCTGTCGAAACGTTCGACCGGACGCACGCTCTATATTCTCGATGAACCGACGACGGGCCTGCATTTCCATGACGTCGCCAAGCTGCTCGAAATGCTGCACGAGCTCGTCAACCAGGGCAATTCGGTGGTGGTGATCGAGCACAATCTCGAAGTCATCAAGACGGCCGACTGGGTGCTCGATTTCGGCCCCGAGGGCGGTGATGGCGGCGGTGAAATCGTGGCTGTCGGCACGCCCGAGGCAATTGTCAGGGAACAGCGCTCCTATACCGGCCATTTCCTGAAAGAGTTGCTGGAGCGGCGGCCTGCGAAGAAAGCGGTTGCGGCGGAATGACGATGAGGCTGGCGTCGCCTAATGATCTGGAAACGATCGCGACGCTGACGGCAGCCGCCTATCGTCCCTATACCGAGCTCTTCGGCGCTCCACCGATCCCCGTGACGGAGGATTACGCGCCGCGGGTCGACCGCGGCGAGGTCTGGCTGCGCGAGATCGGCGGCGAAACGGTCGGCCTCGTGGTCGCAGAGCAGCATTCCGATTACCTTATGCTGTTCAGCATCGCGGTCTCGCCGACCTTTCAGGGCGCCGGACATGGGCTCTCGATGTTGCGCTGGCTGGAGGGCAAGGCGCGGCAATGGGACATTCCGGAGATACGCCTCTACACCAATGCGCGGATGGAGCGAAATATCGCGCTTTATCGCGCCTTCGGATTTCAGGAAACGGGTCGGCGGCCGAGCCGTTATCGGCCAGGATGGACGCTCGTCGATATGGCGAAAGAGATCGATGCAGCCTGAACGGCTGCGAACCGGGAGGACGACATGACGAAATCCGGCACTATCCGCACCGGCATCGGCGGCTGGACCTTCGAGCCCTGGCGCGGGCATTTCTTTCCCGCCGACCTGAAACAGAAGGACGAGCTGCATTATGCCAGCCGCCAGTTGAAGGTCATCGAGGTCAACGGCACCTATTACAGCACGCAGAAGCCGGCGGTTTTTGCCAAATGGGCGGCCGATGTGCCCGAGGGATTCATCTTTTCGCTCAAGGCGACGCGTTTCGTCACCAATCGGCGGGTGCTTGCGGAAGCCGGTGAATCGATGGAGCGCTTCCTCACCTCCGGAATCAGCGAGCTCGGCGATCATCTCGGGCCGCTGCTCTGGCAATTCGCCCCGACGAAAAGGTTCGATCCGGAAGATTTCGAGGCCTTCCTGAAGCTGCTGCCGGCAAAGCAGGATGGGTTGGCGCTCCGCCACGTCGTCGAGGTGCGGCACGATTCCTTCAAGGTGCCGGAATTCGTTGCTCTGCTTGCTAGATATGGCGTGGCGCCGGTTTGTGCCGAACATCTCGAGTATCCGATGATCGCCGATGTGACGGCCGATTTCGTCTATGCCAGGCTGCAGAAGGGATCGGATGATATCCCGACCTGCTATCCCGATAAGGATTTGAAGGCCTGGGCCAAGCGGCTCGAGACCTGGGCCGAGGGCAAGGTCCCGGACGATCTGCCGCTGATCGACGGGAAGCGCCAGGTCAAGGCCGCGCCGCGCGACGTCTTCGCCTTCATGATCCACGAGGGCAAGGTCAATGCGCCGCACGGGGCGATCGCCCTGCAGCAGTTGCTGGCGAAATAGGCGGTTGAGACTTAGTCCGGGCTAAAGTGGCAACACCTCGGCCGCGAGCTCTTCCGCCGTCAGCCCCTTGCCGGCGCGCTGGCCAGCCTCTCCGTGCAGCCACACGCCGGCGGCCGCAGCCTCGAAAGTCGGCAGGCCCTGGGCGAGCAGTCCGCCGATGATGCCGGCAAGGACATCGCCGGAACCTGCGGTGGCAAGCCAGACAGGCGCATTGGTATTGATGAGCGCGCGCCCGTCCGGCGAGGCGATGACTGTGTCGGCGCCCTTATAGACGATCGCGGCATTGGCGCGGCGGGCAGCGGCAACCGCCTTGTCCACCTTCCCCAGTGCGTCGTCTTCGCCGATATCGGGAAAGAGCCGCGAAAATTCGCCCTCGTGCGGCGTCAGCACCAGACGCGGCTCCCCGCGAAACAGGGCGAAAAGCTGTTGCGGATCGTCCTTGAACGACGAGATGCCGTCGGCGTCGAGCACGAGCCGGCGATCGGCAAGCGCAGCGACGAAATCGCGTGCCCTTGCCCCGATGCCGAAGCCAGGACCGAGGACGAAAGTCTGCAGCCGCTTGTCGGACAGCCACTCCGCAAGGTCTGCCTCGTCATCGACTGCATGCAGCATGACCGCCGTGAGATGCGCGGCATTGGCGGCCATCGCTGCGCCGGGTGCGGCGATCGTTACCAGACCGGCGCCGGCCTTCAGGCCGGAGACCGCCGACATACGGGCAGCCCCGGTCTTGTCGGCCTCGCCTGAAAAAACGACGAGATGACCGCGCTTGTATTTATGGGTTTCGAGCCGCGCGGCCGGCAGCACGGCCTTCCAAGCATCAGGTGTGTTCTCGGCGATGGCGCCGCCCGCCTCAGCCCGGATGATCCGGGCGGGAATGCCGATGCCGAAGACCTCCAACTCGCCGCAAAGCTCCCGGCCCGGCATCAGGAGATGGCCGGGCTTGCGGGTCATGAAGGTAATGGTGTTGCGAGCCTGGAAGGCAGCACCCAGCACCTTGCCGGTGCGGCCATCGACGCCGGAGGGCAGATCGATGGCGAGCACTGCAATACCGGCCTCGGCGACATGCTCGGTCAAGGCGGCCACATCGGCCGGCACCGCGCGCCCGAGCCCTGCTCCGAACAGACCGTCGATGACGACGTCGCCGGCTTCCGGCCGGTAAAGGCCGAGTTCCTGTCCCTGCAATGGGCAGCCGGCCCGAGCGCGGGCGGCATCGCCTTTCAGCCTTGCGGGATCGCCGAGATGAAAAAGCGCCACGGTCGCTCCGCTCTCCAGCAGACGCCTTGCCGCGACATAGGCGTCGCCCCCGTTGTTACCGGGGCCGCAGAGCACGACGAAACGCATCGCCCCAGGATGAAGCCTGAGCGCGGCAGCCGCGGCGGCGGCCCCCGCCCTTTCCATCAGGCCGAAGGAATCGATTCCCGAAGCAGCCGCGGCCGCATCGATGGCGCTCATTTCGGCAGGCGTGACCAGAAGCTCTGAGAGATGTTTGCTCATGAGCCTATTCAATTCAAAAAACGCACAAAAAACAACCGCCTGAAGAGACACGCAATGGGGCTAAATTTGTGCATTTGCTTATATTTTAATCGACTCGCACCCTGCTTTTCCAGTCGACGGAAAAGCTGACTTTTTCGGTTTTCGGCCCATTTTTCTTCAACGGCGATGTTTTTTCCACCTCTCTTGTCACCAAATCGACATTAAATCACCCACAGACGCGCCGGTTTCGACAAAATCGACGTCTTTTTTCAATAAGACGGATTTCAAACTGGCACGATATCTGCATCATGTCCGCGAGCGGGAACATCCCTGCCATAACAGGAGAAGCGGAGAGACATTTTCTCATGAAAAAGATCGAAGCGATCATTAAGCCCTTCAAGCTGGACGAAGTGAAGGAAGCCCTTCAGGAAGTCGGCCTGCAGGGTATTACAGTCACGGAAGCCAAGGGCTTCGGTCGTCAGAAGGGCCACACGGAACTCTACCGCGGCGCCGAATACGTCGTCGACTTCCTGCCGAAGGTGAAAGTCGAGGTGGTGCTGGCGGACGAGAACGCGGAGGCGGTCATCGAGGCCATCCGCAAGGCGGCTCAGACCGGCCGCATCGGCGACGGCAAGATCTTCGTCTCCAACGTCGAAGAGGTTATCCGCATCCGTACCGGCGAGACCGGCATCGATGCCATCTGACCACTTTGCCAAGCGCGCAAAGTCCGATAGCGTCACCGCGCCCACCTATTGTTATCACAAATTGGAGGAAGGTATTTAATGGCGACCGCAAGCGAAATTCTGAAGCAGATCCAAGAAAACGACGTCAAGTTCGTCGATCTGCGCTTCACCGACCCGAAGGGCAAGCTGCAGCACGTCACGATGGACGTTGCCAGCGTCGACGAGGACATGTTCGCTGACGGCGTGATGTTCGACGGCTCTTCGATCGGCGGCTGGAAGGCCATCAACGAATCCGACATGGTGCTGATGCCCGACACTGAAACGGTGCATATGGACCCGTTCTTCGCTCAGTCGACCATGGTTATCGTCTGCGATATTCTCGATCCGGTTTCCGGCGAAGCCTATAATCGCGATCCGCGCGGCACCGCCAAGAAGGCCGAAGCCTATCTCAAGGCATCCGGCATCGGCGACACGGTGTTTGTCGGCCCGGAAGCCGAATTCTTCGTCTTCGACGATGTCAAGTACAAGGCCGATCCCTACAATACCGGCTTCAAGCTCGATTCGACGGAACTGCCGTCGAACGATGACACCGACTATGAAACCGGCAACCTCGGTCACCGCCCGCGCGTCAAGGGCGGCTATTTCCCGGTTCCGCCTGTTGACAGCGCCCAGGACATGCGTTCGGAAATGCTGACGGTGCTCTCCGAGATGGGCGTGGTGGTCGAAAAGCATCACCATGAAGTCGCCGCCGCCCAGCACGAACTCGGCATCAAGTTCGATACGCTGGTGCGCAACGCCGACAAGATGCAGATTTACAAATATGTCGTGCACCAGGTGGCCAACGCCTACGGCAAGACGGCGACGTTCATGCCGAAGCCGATCTTCGGCGACAACGGCTCGGGCATGCACGTGCACCAGTCGATCTGGAAGGGCGGCAAGCCGACTTTTGCCGGCGACGAGTATGCCGGCCTCTCGGAGACCTGCCTGTTCTACATCGGCGGCATTATCAAACACGCCAAGGCGATCAACGCCTTCACCAATCCGTCGACGAACTCCTACAAGCGTCTCGTCCCTGGTTATGAAGCCCCAGTTCTGCTCGCCTATTCGGCCCGCAACCGCTCGGCTTCCTGCCGCATTCCGTTCGGCTCCAACCCGAAGGCCAAGCGCGTCGAAGTCCGCTTTCCGGATCCGACCGCCAACCCCTATCTCGCCTTTGCCGCCATGCTGATGGCCGGCCTCGACGGCATCAAGAACAAGATCCATCCGGGCAAGGCCATGGACAAGGATCTCTACGATCTGCCGCCGAAGGAGCTGAAAAAGATCCCGACCGTCTGCGGCAGCCTGCGCGAAGCGCTCGAAAGCCTCGACAAGGACCGCAAGTTCCTGACAGCAGGCGGCGTCTTCGACGACGACCAGATCGATGCCTTCATCGAACTTAAGATGGCAGAGGTGATGCGCTTCGAAATGACGCCGCATCCGGTCGAGTACGACATGTATTATTCGGCCTGATCGGCCGCAATGACGGAAAGTCCCGGTTCGCCGGGGCTTTCACCTCCCCGGGTCATGAACGCCAGAAGGAGGATATGACGTTCATGTGACGCGCTGGTGCAAAAATCTTGATTTGCACCGCACCAATCACCAAATTTGGTGATGAAAGGAAGTCGTACCATGAAAGAAAAACTAGCAAAGTTCAATATCGGCGAAGTGGTCCGGCACAAGGTATTTCCGTTTCGCGGCGTGATCTTCGACGTTGATCCGGAATTCGCGAACACGGAGGAATGGTGGAATTCCATTCCGGCCGAGGTGCGGCCGAGCAAGGACCAGCCGTTCTACCACCTGCTCGCCGAAAATGACGAAAGCGAATATGTCGCTTATGTCTCCGAGCAGAACCTGGTGAATGACGAAAGCGGCACGCCGCTTCGCAACCCTCAGATCTATCAGATTTTCGATCAGGCCCCGTCGGGGCAGTTCAAACCCAAGATGAGCTTCGCCCACTAGGAGCGGATGACCGACGACATCAACAAGGCCTCGCATCTCCCGGCGAGGCCTTTCTTTTGGCCTATGGTGGGGGATGCCCCTTATCCGCCTGCAGACACCGATCTGGGTCGAGCCACTCGTCTCGACCCGTCCAGCGGACCCCCGCTCGCGGTGAGGAGGGAATATGCCGCACCTCGCCCCCCTCGCAAACTCTCGCATGGCACGTTCCCTCTCCCCGTCTTGCGGGAGAGGGTTAGGGTGAGGCTTTCCGCGTAGAGCGCAGAGATTACCAACAAAAAAACCCGGCACGAAGCCGGGTTTTTGTTCAAGCCTGTCGGCTAGATTACTGAGCCTTGGCAGCCTTCTGGGCGTCTTCCAGCTTTTTGCGGGCTTCTTCAGCCTTCTTCTGCATGCCTTCCTGCAGGCTGCGCTGGCTTTCGGCGAGCTTCGATTCGGAAACCGGTTCGCCGTCATAAGCGCCGGTGAAGCCTTCCAGCGAAATCTTGATCGGGTTCGGCGCGCGGCGGAAGTTGATCGAGGTGAAGATCACATCGCTGCCCTTCTTGAGGCTGGCGATCATCGCGTCGGTCAGCGGAATTTCGGCAGTGCACTTGTCCGGCAGGCAGACGGCGTAGTCGAGCTTCTGGCCCTTGCCGCCATCGATTTGCATGCTGATGCCCGGAGGAATGAGGCGTGCCGTGGGAACCGAGACCTGCAGGAGCTTGCGGTTGATCTTGCCAGTGACCGAAATCAGGCCGACAGCCGTGACGAGCTGGCCGCCATTGGCGAGGATCAGGTTCTGGACAACACAGATGTCGTTGTCTTCCTGCTTGCTGCAGGTCTTGTACCAGCCAAGCTTCGGTGCGCCAGCGGCCTGTGCCGGAGCATCGGCCGGAGCCTGTGCCGCCGCATCCTGTGCGAAGGAGGAGACCGGAGCCGAAGCGGCGCCGAACATCACTGCCAGAACGGACAGTGCTGCCCGCATTTTCTTTTCAGACTTGAACATCATAACGAATTCCGTCTCCTGATATCCGTTCAGAGCAGCGACGTGCCGCCCCAACCATCGGGTCGTTCGGCACTCCACCTCATGGAAAAATAAGGCAAATGCATGACCCCAAAACTTCGGGTTCACCTGTTACATCGCAGCGTTCAAGATATCCAGCATTTCTTTGGCGATTTGCGACGCAATTTCATATGCCGCGGAAAGAAATGGCCCCTGCGTGTTGGAATTGGTCGACCCCATGCTAATCTCCGACATGAATCATGCCCGTTTTTCGCGGAATTCAAGGATCGCCGAATGCTCCGGATCGCCATCCCTCTCGTCCTCTCGTTGCTGTGCGGCACCGTCGCCGCTGAGCCGCTGCACGGCATAGCAATGCATGGCGGGCCGGCCTTGCCGGCTGACTATAAGCACTTTCCCTACGTCAATCCCGACGTGAAAAAAGGCGGCAAGATCACCTATGGCGTCGTCGGCACTTTCGACAACCTCAACCCGTTCATCCTGAAGAGCATGCGCACGACAGCGCGCGGGATGTGGGATCCGGAATATGGAAACCTCGTCTACGAATCGCTGATGCAGCGCTCCCGGGATGAACCATTCACGCTTTACGGCCTGCTTGCCGAAACGGTCGAATGGGACGACGACAGAAGCTTCATCCAGTTCAACCTCAATCCGAAGGCGAAATGGTCCGATGGTCAGCCGGTGACGCCGGAGGACGTCATGTTCTCCTTAGAGCTGATGCGTGACAAGGGACGCGTGCCCTATTCAGAACGCTTAAAAGTCGTCGCCAAGATGGAGAAGGTTGGCGAACACAGCGTGCGCTTCACTTTCAATGAGAAAGCTGACCGCGAGACGCCGCTGATTTTCGGCCTTTTCCCGGTATTGCCGAAACATGCGATCGATCCGGAAAGCTTCGACCGTACGTCGCTGACGCCGCCGGTCGGTTCCGGTCCATATAAGGTGAAGACGGTGAAACCCGGCGAGAGCATCACCTATGAGCGCGATCCCAACTACTGGGGCAAAGATATTCCGGCCAAGGTCGGCACTGACAATTACGATCAGATCACCGTTCAGTATTTCCTGCAGGACACGACGCTGTTCGAAGCCTTTAAGAAGGGGGACGTCGACCTCTATCCCGACGGCAATCCCGGCCATTGGGCTAATGCTTACAATTTCCCGGCGGCCATCTCTGGGGCCGTCATCAAGGACGTGTTCACGCCGAAACTGCCAAGCGGCATGCTCGGTTTCGTGTTCAACACGCGCCGGCCGATCTTTGCCGATCCAAAGGTGCGCGAAGGCCTGTCGCTGGTGTTCGATTTCGAATGGGCGAACAAGAACCTCTATTCCGGCGCCTACAAGCGCACCCAGAGTTTCTGGCAGAATTCCGAGCTTTCGAGCTTCGGCGTTCCCGCCAATTCAGCTGAGCTGGCTCTGCTGGGACCGATCAAGGACAAGATCGCGCCGGAGATTCTGAACGGGACCTATAAACTGCCGGTTACCGACGGCTCCGGCCGTGACCGCAACGTGCTGAAGCAGGCGGTCGGATTGTTGAAACAGGGCGGCTATACGATCCAGGGCGGCAAGATGGTCGACACCTCCGGCCACCAACTCGCGTTCGAGATCATGACGCAGAATGCCGACCAGGAGAAGCTTGCCGTCGCCTATCAGCGTTCGCTGCAGACGATCGGCATTGCGGCTTCGATTCGCACAGTCGATGATTCGCAGTATCAGAGCCGGACGAACAGCTTCGATTACGACATGATCATCAAGTCCTATACTTCGTCGCTGTCGCCTGGAACCGAGCAACTCGGCCGCTGGTCTTCGGCAGCGCGCACTCAAGAGGGCAAGGATAGCTTTGCCGGCGCCAATGATCCCGATCTCGACACGCTGATCGATCACGTATTGCGAGCACGCTCGAACGAGGATTTCACTGCCGCCGTGCGCTCTTACGACCGGCTGCTGCTATCCAGCCACTACGTGCTGCCGCTGTACCATATGGACCAGCAGTGGGTTGCCCGCAGCAAGCGCATCGGCCATCCCGACGCGGTACCGCTTTACGGCTATCAGCTGCCGGTCTGGTGGGATACAAGCGCCCAATAGAAGCGGCCGAAACACTTCGGCCCAATGTCTCTTCCGGAGACACACAGAAGGAACATCATCATGGAGCGCATCACCATCGACGTCGTCTCGGATGTCGTCTGCCCCTGGTGCTATCTCGGCAAGGCACGGCTGGAACTCGCCATCGCCGAAGTGCAGGACGAGATCGGCGTCGACATCAACTGGCGGCCATATCGGCTCAATCCGGACTACCCGAAGGAAGGCGTCGACCAGAAGAAGGCGCTGGCTGAGAAGCTCGGGGGCGAGGAGCGCGTGGCGCAGGCGCACAAGATGCTGACCGACTACGGTCGCGAAGTCGGCATCGCCTTCGATTTCGCGGCGATCAAGATCGGCCCGAACACGCTCGACGCCCACCGGCTGATCCACTGGGCGATGATCGAAGGCCGCGAGAAGCAGGACAAGGTCGTCACCGCCCTGTTCAAGGCGAATTTCGAGGAAGGCCGCAATGTCGGCGACCATGCGGTGCTGCTCGACATCGCCGAGAAGGCCGGCCTGGACCGGTCGGTCATCGCCTCGCTGCTTGCGTCCAATGCCGATGGCGATCTGATCGTCGCCGAAATCAAGGCGGCACAGGAGATGGGCGTCAACGGCGTGCCCTTCTTCATCTTCGACCAGCAGTATGCCGTGAGCGGCGCGCAGACGCCTGACGTGCTGGCGAACGCGTTGCGCGACATCGCAAAGGCAAAGGCCGAGGCGCGATCGGGGCTGAACTGAGCCCATCGATGCGAATAGAGATCGAACAGCCGCGGCAGAGCTGGGTCGAGGATTTTGCGATCCTCAAATCCGCCATCATGGGAGCAGCGCCCGCCGGGGCATACCTGCATCACATCGGCTCGACCGCAGTTCCCGGGCTTCCCGCCAAAAATATCGTCGATATTCAGCTGACGGTGAACGATCTCGCTGACGTCGACGCCGACGCATTTGAAGAGGCGGGCTTCGAGCGCAGGCCGATCGTCATCGATCACTACCCTCCGGAACTTGATCTGGCCGAAGACGACCTGCGCAAAGCCTTCTATCGCAGCAAGGGGCGTCCGGCGAATCTGCACATCCGCGAGAAGGGCCGTTTCAATCAGCGATATTCTCTTCTTTGCCGCGACTTCCTGCGCGCCCATCCGATAGCGGCAAGCGCCTACGCCCTGATCAAGCAGCGGCTTGCCCAAAGGTTCCCAGACGACGTCGATTCTACTACGACATCAAGGATCCGGTGTTCGACATCATCATGGACGGCGCCAATGAGTGGGCAAAGCTGATCGGCTGGTCAGAACCGCCAGGCGATTGAAGGCCCCAGGCCTGGTATCGCGTAATTTTTGCGACAGCTCAGCCCAAGACCGGAACGCAGCGCACCTCGGTTTTCACCGAATTGGCGATGAAACATTCGTGGTGGGCGCGATGATGCAGGGCGTCGAGCTCGCCGAGCGAAGGCTGCTTTTCGCCGCTGAAGACGACATGCGGCCTTAGCGTCACCACGGTCATGGCAAGACGGCCTTCGCTGTTCTTCTCCATGACGCCCTCGGCGGCATCGGTATAGCTGTCGACGCAAAAGCCTTGCTTGGCGGCAATCGACAGGAACCAGAGCATGTGGCAGCTGGAGAGCGAGGCGACGAAAGCCTCCTCCGGATCGACCGCATCCTCGGCGGAATAGGGCAACGGAACTACATGCGAGGATGAGGACGCCCTCACCTCGATGCCGCCGTCGAAGGTCCAGCGATGGACGCGGCTGTAGCGGTTGTCGGTGAAGATCTCGCCGTTGCGCTGCCAGGCAATCCTCGCGGCATGTGTCGCCATAGCCGTCTCCCTCTATTGCTTGGCCATCTCGGCCAGTTGCGTCATGATGACTGCCGCGCCCTGCAAGCGCTTCTCAGGCGTCGGCAGGTCGCGGGTCAGAAACAGGCTGTGATCGGGGCGAATCTTCGCCATCGTACCCTGCTTGCCGATATAGGCGACGAGATTTGCCGGGTTCGGAAATTCCTTGTTGCGGAACTGCACGACCACACCCTTCGGGCCGGCGTCGAGTTTTTCGACATTTGCGGTGCGGCAGAGCGACTTGATGTAGACGATCTTCAGGAGATGCTGGACTTCGATCGGCATCGGCCCGAAGCGGTCGATCATCTCGGCGCCGAATCCATCGATTTCCTTGAGTTCGGCAATCTCGCCCAATCGGCGGTAGAGCGCCATACGCAGATGCAGGTCCGGCACGTAACTCTCGGGGATCATCACGGTGGTGCCGACCGAAATTTGCGGCGACCAGCCGGTATCGTGGATTTCGTCGACACCCTTGACCTCGGCGACAGCCTCTTCCAGCATCTGCTGATAAAGTTCGAAACCGACCTCCTTGATGTGGCCTGACTGCTCCTCGCCGAGCAGGTTGCCTGCGCCGCGGATATCGAGGTCGTGGCTTGCGAGCTGAAAGCCGGCGCCGAGCGTATCCAGTGACTGCAGCACCTTCAGCCGGCGCTCGGCCGTCGCCGTCAGCACCTTGTTGACCGGCAGGGTAAAGAGCGCGAAAGCGCGCACCTTGGAGCGGCCGACGCGACCGCGCAGCTGATAGAGCTGGGCAAGGCCGAACATATCGGCGCGATGGACGATCAGCGTATTGGCTGTCGGCACGTCGAGGCCGGATTCGACGATGGTTGTGGACAGCAGCACGTCGTAACGGCCTTCATAGAAGGCGTTCATGATGTCTTCCAGTTCGCCGGCCGGCATCTGGCCATGGGCGACGGCGACCTTCAGCTCCGGCACGTCGGACTGCAGGAAGGCGTGCACATCCGCCAGATCGGCAAGCCTCGGGCAGACATAGAAGCTCTGGCCGCCGCGATAGTGCTCGCGCATCAGCGTCTCGCGAATAACTAGGCTGTCGAAGGGCGAGATGAAGGTGCGCACCGCCATGCGATCGACCGGTGGCGTGGTGATCAGCGACAGTTCGCGCACGCCAGTCATGGCGAGCTGCAGCGTGCGCGGGATCGGCGTCGCCGACAGCGTCAGGACATGCACGTCGCTCTTCAGCTCCTTCAGCCGCTCCTTGTGCTTGACTCCGAAATGCTGTTCCTCGTCGATGATCAGCAGGCCGAGATTGGCGAATTTGATGCCGGCGCCGAGCAGCGCATGCGTGCCGACGACGATGTCAGTCTTGCCGTCCGCCACTTCCTTCTTGGTCAGCGCCAGCTCCTTCGATCCGACAAGGCGAGAGGCCTGCTGGACGCGAACCGGCAGGCCGCGGAAACGCTCGGAGAAGGTCTTGAAATGCTGGCGGGCGAGCAAGGTCGTCGGCACGACGACCGCGACCTGGACGCCGTTCATCGCCGCAACGAAAGCGGCGCGCAAGGCCACTTCGGTCTTGCCGAAACCGACATCGCCGCAGACGAGCCGGTCCATCGGCCGGCCGGCGCCGAGGTCGGAACGCACCGCGTCGATGGCGTTGTCCTGGTCCTCGGTCTCGTCATAGGGGAAGCGGGCGGCGAATTCGTCGTAAAGGCCATCCGGCGCCGTCAGCATCGGCGCTTGACGCGTCAGGCGCTCGGCGGCGATGCGGATCAGCGCATCGGCCATGTCGAGCAGGCGCCGCTTGAGCTTGGCCTTGCGCATCTGCCAGGCGCCGCCGCCGAGTTTGTCGAGCTGGGCGTCGGTGCCCTCGCCGCCGTAGCGTGAGAGAAGATCGATGTTTTCTACCGGCAGGAAGAGCTTGGCCTCGTCGGCATATTGCAGTTCGAGGCAGGCATGCGGGGCGCCCGCCGCCTCGATGGTCTTCAGCCCGATGAAACGGCCGATGCCATGTTCGGCATGAACGACGATCGAGCCCTCGTCGAGGCCGGCGACCTCCGAAATGAAATCGGCGGCGCGCTTGCGGCGCTTGGAGCGGCGGACCATACGGTCGCCGAGAATATCCTGCTCGCCGATGACGACGAGCTCGCCCGCCTCGAAGCCGGATTCGAGATTGAGCACCGCGGCAGCGGCCTCGCCTTTCGCCAGCGAGCCGAGATCCTTCAGCGCCTCGACGGGCTTGATCTTTTCCAAGCCGTGTTCGTTCAGCACCTGCAGCAGGCGCTCCAGCGAACCTTCTGTCCAGGCGGTGATGAGCACCTTCGCGCCGGCGGCGCGGCGGTCGGCGACATGCTTGACGACGACGTCGAAGATGTTGATGCGTTCGGCATCCCCCCCGCCTTCGGCATTCGAGCGAGCCCAGCGCTGGCCCTGGCGGGCGTCGACATTGACGACCCGCCTTGCCTCACCCTCGACCTCGTTGAACGGGCTGATGCGGATCGCGCCGAGTGCGTCGAGGGTTTTGGAGAAGAGTTTGCTGTCGAGATAGAGCTGGCCTGGCGTCACCGGCTTGTAGGGTGTGCCCTGCGCCATCTGGCCCTTGGCCGGCTGACCGGAATTGAGGCGGGCGTCGTAATAGTCGAGGACAAGCTTGGAGCGTTCCTCGGCTGCTTCCCGCACCGTGTGGTCAGTGACGATGCGGAAGCCGCTGAGATAATCGAAGACGGTATCGAGCTTCTCGTAGAAGAGCGGCAGCCAGTGCTCCATGCCCGGGTAGCGTCGGCCTTCGGAAACGGCGAGATAAAGCGCATCGTCACGCGTTGTCGCGCCGAAAGCCGAGAGGTAGTTCTTGCGGAAGCGGCCGATCGTATCCGGGGTTAGCGTCACTTCGCTCATCGGGTTGAGATCGAGGGA